>JAZRMY010000001.1:0-1073 GCA_045647925.1 Acutalibacteraceae bacterium
GTTGCTTCCGGTGGTGGTACAGGTAGAACACTTCACCCCGATAACATGGCAGCAGGTCCTGCTTCCTACGGTATGACAGATACACTTGGTAGAATGCACGGCGACGCTCAGTTCGCAGGTTCTTCTTCCGTTCCCGCTCACGTAGAGATGATGGGTCTCATCGGCGCAGGTAACAACCCCATGGTTGGTATGACTGTTGCTGTAGCGGTTGCTATTGAAGAGGCGAGCAAGTAATTAACAAACAAATAATCGAAGCTGCCACCGGGTAGCAAGATGCAAAAAGCATCCGTTTACACATCGTTAGGTCTTTGAAGATGTGTATTCGGATGCTTATTTTTTGAGGTGTAAATGAGAAAACTACTTAACTATTTTTCAAAAGCTGAAATGATATTGTGGACTGCCTCGACATCTTTAATAATCATTTCTTTCGTTATTTTTGATAGAACTAGCTATTTAACACTATTGGCATCCCTCGTTGGTGTAACATCACTTATATTCAACGCCAAGGGCAATCCGTTGGGTCAAGTTTTAATGATTATATTCAGCATATTTTATGGAATAATATCCTATAAATTCGCATATTACGGCGAGATGATTACCTATCTTGGAATGACACTGCCGATGGCGATTTTTGCGCTGATTTCTTGGTTGAAAAATCCGTACAACGAAAACAAATCCGAGGTTAAAGTCAATAAAATATCTAAAAAAGAAAGTTTTTTGATGTGGATATTGACGTTTATCGTTACTATAGTATTTTATTTTGTTTTAGAGCACTTTAATACGCAAAATATTATACCCAGCACAATTTCGGTTGCTACCAGCTTTGCTGCAGTATATCTTACGTTTCGCAGAAGTCCGTATTTTGCACTTGCTTATGCTTCAAATGATATTGTTTTAATTGTTTTGTGGATATTAGCAAGTCTTTCAGATATAAGATATATCTCCGTTGTCGTTTGCTTTGTGGCTTTCTTGTTTAATGATATTTACGGCTTCATAAGTTGGCAAAAAATGCAGAAAAGGCAGAATAATTCAAGAAATTTATAAAAAGACTTAAAAACTGCTTGTCTTTTGAT
>JAZRMY010000002.1:0-2966 GCA_045647925.1 Acutalibacteraceae bacterium
TGAATATTACTTTTTTCACATCTGTATTCTTGTAAATCAGTTCCAGAATCAAACTTAAAAGCAACAACATTATTGTAACTGTTATGTAAGCCTGATATATTCCTGCAGAGAGCGCTATCAATACCAAAGAACCAATATAGCAAGGCTTATCCTTTGTGATTAGCACCGCCGCAATACACGAAAAAAGGAATGCAAGAGCATATCCGTCTGCCACATAGTTATACATCATCACAGATGTTACGGTAGGAAATGTGGCAACTGCCGCACCTATAAGCGCTGCTGTTATATTTTTTCTGACACCAAACATTTTGCAGATGCATACAGCGCCAAGTCCGTGAAAGAGAATTGCCATAAGACCTGCAACAAATGGCAAATCATAAAAGGAACTTGGTGCACACACTACCGGGAGAAACCATCTTCCCATTGAAATCATATTTTGCGCATCATATCTGAAAACAAGTCCGTCCCAGTTAGGAAGCCAATTTGTTATTTTATACAAATGAGCAATAAGTCCCATAACAAGCGCCCATATAAAGCACACTTTCAACTGAGGCAAAATACTCTTTTTGATTTTATTTATAATTTGTTCAGGCATATTACCACTCCAACCACTTGAATTTATGCAAAAACTTGCCATATAGCTTGTCATACATCTTAACACCGATAATCCTTTTAATCCGTGTTGTTCTTTTCGTTACATCCGATGTCCATGAAGCGCTGTAATGATGTATGGAATATGTGTTTCGGGTTATAGTCTTTTTCCCGGTATAATAGTCCATCGGGCAAAGATACTCTCTTGGAAGAAAAACCATATCCATAAAAGTCTGGTTTGTATTTTTAACATCCATACCAAGCCGCATCAAGGCATCTGTATTTCGGTCAGGACAAGGAGTAAGGTCAAAGCTACCATCCTCCAACAGAAACGGTATATCATCATAGTCTTTTAAAAACTCTCCGATTATCTCGTTTCCTTTTTCTGCACCAAAGCCAAGTCCCGTTGCAACAATACCTTTTTCATCAAAACCCATAAAACCTTTATTATCCAGCAAATCATCAATAGGTTTTATAAGCTCAACATCGGTATCCAAATAAATTCCGCCGTTATCATAAATTATCTTAAGCCTTGCGAAATCGCTGACAAACGCCCACTTCGCGGCGTTATAAGCCTCGCGCATATAGCGATTTTGCGACAAATCAAAATTGTCTTCGTTATGACAGATTATTTCAAACCCCGGGCAATACTTTTCCCAGCTTTTAATACATTTTTTTGCAAGTTTTGGCATTTCGCCTTTTCCAAACCAACAATAGTGAATCACTTTTGGAATACTCATGCTTTATTTCTCCATAATTCAATTAAGTTTTTGAATGCTCCTTTGAAAAATACAAAGTTTACTCCTATGTACAAAGGCACTATCCAAAGAGAATGGATGATTCCTTTTATAAGCAATCTGATAAATGAAAGACCGCTGAAACTGTCTACAAAAAAGATTGCCATTACAAGTGCAAAAACCGCTCCGTTTACTATCCAAAGCTTATATGTATGGAACATTCCTCTGCCAAGCACTTTTTTGTTTGAATAATAAATCATCATTGCACCTCTGTATAAAAGCGCAACAATTGTGCCGATTATTGCACCGCAAATTCCCCATTTCAAAATTGAAACTATTGAAACTGCGATATTTATAATCATTTCCCAAATTGCATGGGAACGTGTTTCTTCAAACTTTCCCGAATATTCAAGAACATGGTTTGAAGGAAGCTTGCCGTTTGATAAAAGGTTCATAACAACAAAAAGAATTACTAAAAGCGCATTGGTGTAGTTCGCATCGTTTATTCCTTTTGTGTATATCTGAATAAGCGGTAATAAGAACACTGCCATCAGTGTATATATGATGAATGCGGACATAATGTAAAGTGTTTCATACACATTATATACCTTCATAAATTTCTCTCTGTCGGTGTGGAATATCTGACCAAGTGCAAAGCTGAACCCTGAAATAATGCTTGTAATAAATGTTTGCACCTGTGAAAAGAAGATGTTGTAAATTGTGTAAACACTAACCACCTTAAAATCACATAAAAATGACAATAGCAAAACATCGGTGTTATTAAAAACCATTCCTGATACCTGATGAACCAAAACAGATTTCCTTTGAGAAATTGCCTCATAATCAGGCTGTGACTTAACACTTAACCATTTATATCTTTTTTTAGCGTGAATATATATGTAAAGAAGCTGCAAGAGAGATATTATACAGTATGAAAGCTGCATAAGCAGAAGATTGTTGGTAAGTAATATGACAACTATTTTTGCAATGTTTGAAACAAGCTGCAAAATCGTCTCAGAATTTGTTATAACATATTTTCTGCCGTCAACCTCTAAAAGTATTCTGTATTTAGCTTGCATGAAATAACTGAACAGATTTGGAAGGGCAGTAAGTATTACAATCCCGAAAATCAAACCCGGCTTAATGCTCGTTGGTACAATATATTCATATGCAAAAGCGATTAAAAGTACAATAATTGCATATATGATACCGACTTTAACATAGTAACTATGTGTTGCTGAGATAATAGAGCTTATCTTGTTATGATTTTTTTCGGCAACCGGTTTATAGAGTGATTGGGTAGTCGCAAGACCTATACCCGATTCAAGCAAAACCATATATGCAAAAATCTGCTTAATAGTGGAAAGAACTCCATTAACTTCTGAGCCGAAATTTTCAAGATAAAGTCTTGGAAGAAGGAAGCTAATGGCAATCAAGACAACTTGATATAAAATTCCTGACATCAGGTTATATTTAATTCTGTTATCTTTTGTTGCCATCCTAAGCTCACCTCCATTTTTTTTTCTCTGTTTTCTTTATTTTCCCATAAGGTATTTTACGCATTGTTCGGCAGTACGACCGGAAAAACCCGAATGGCTCATCGAAAATTTCCTAGCCTCCGCAAACAGTTCCTCGTCG
>JAZRMY010000003.1:0-1239 GCA_045647925.1 Acutalibacteraceae bacterium
AACCGATTTAGCAACTGTTGTTGAAAATCGCGGTATGCAGGATTTAATTCACGATATTAAAATCCCTACCGAAACTGTTACTGAAATCAAGGAAGATAAAAAGCGCGAAATCGAACGTAAAATCTTCCCCGGTTATGTCCTTATTAAGATGATCGTTACCGATGACAGTTGGTATGTTGTAAGAAACATACGCGGTTGTACAGGGTTTGTTGGTCCCGGATCTAAGCCGGTACCGCTTACCAAAGAAGAGGTTGCCGCTCTCGGCGTAGAAAAGCACAGCGTTGAGGTTGGTTACAAGGAAGGCGATAATGTTAAAATTATCAGCGGTCCTTTGGAAGGCTACACTGGTGTTGTTAAAACGGTTGATACCGAAAACAATAACGTATGTGTTGTTCTTTCTATGTTCGGTAGAGAAACACCGGTTGAGTTAGAGCTTGACCAAATTTCTATCGCAGAAGATTAAGTTAATTCGCAGAAATGCTTATTAAGTTCCGACACAAAATTATATTGTGTCACGGTGGGAGGGACGGAATATGACCGTTCCGCCAAGTGTTAAAAAACACTGTTACCACGAATAATGGAGGTGCAAATAAAAATGGCTCAGAAAATTTCAGGTTACATTAAGTTACAAATCCCTGCAGGTAAGGCTACACCGGCTCCACCGGTAGGTCCTGCTCTTGGTCAGCACGGCGTAAACATCATGGCGTTTACTAAGGAATTCAATGAAAGAACTAAGAATGACGTAGGTCTTATCATTCCTGTAATCATCACTGTTTATGCAGACCGCTCTTTCAGCTTTATTACAAAGACTCCGCCTGCTGCTGTTCTTATTAAGAAGGCTTGCGGTATTGAAAGCGCATCTGGCACACCTAACAAAACAAAGGTTGCTAAAATCACAAAAGAACAAATTCAAAAAATCGCTGAAACCAAAATGCCCGACTTAAATGCAGCAAGCATTGAATCCGCTATGAGTATGATAGCAGGTACTGCTCGCAGTATGGGTATTGAAGTAGTAGATTAATTCTTCTCTCGTGGGAGGAAAATTCCGATTTAACCACTTGGAGGTAAAAAATGAAACACGGTAAAAAGTATAATGCAAGCGCAGAGCTTATTGAAACCGGTAAGCTTTACGATGTTAACGAAGCAGTAGAACTTGCTGTAAAAACAGGTACTGCTAAATTTGATGAAACAGTTGAAATTCACGTTCGTTTAGGTGTTGACTCCCGTCACGCTGACCAA
>JAZRMY010000004.1:0-47094 GCA_045647925.1 Acutalibacteraceae bacterium
CCTTTTTGGATAATATCGTACTGAACAGCAATGTCAAGGATATTACCCTCTCTGGAAATACCTTCACCAAACATAATGTCAAACTCTGCCTCTTTAAATGGAGGAGCAAGTTTGTTTTTTACAACCTTTGCTCTTGTACGGTTACCAATGATGTTGGAGCCGTCTTTTATGGCTTCTATCTTTCTGACATCAATGCGGACAGATGAATAGAATTTGAGTGCTCTACCACCTGTTGTAACCTCGGGGTTGCCGTACATAACACCAATCTTTTCACGCAACTGGTTAATGAATATTGCGGCGCAATTTGTTTTTGAAAGTGCGCCTGTAAGCTTACGAAGTGCCTGTGACATAAGTCTTGCTAACTGACCTACGTGACTATCACCCATTTCACCCTCAATTTCGGCCTTAGTAACCAAAGCCGCTACCGAGTCGATAACAATTATATCAATAGCGCCCGAGCGCACAAGTGCTTCTGCAATTTCCAAAGCCTGTTCGCCCGAATCGGGTTGAGATACCAAAAGCGAATCAATATCTACACCCAACTGTGAAGCATATACGGGGTCAAGCGCATGCTCAACGTCAATAAATGCGGCAGTTCCGCCTGCTTTTTGGGCTTCTGCAACACAGTGAAGCGCAACGGTGGTTTTACCCGAGGATTCGGGACCGTAAATTTCAATTATTCTGCCCTTTGGAATACCGCCTATACCGAGTGCGGCATCAAGCATAAGTGAACCTGTTTTAATATGCTCCACGCTCATTGCGGCATTTTCGCCCAAGCGCATAACTGCACCCTTACCAAACTGCTTTTCAATATGGTCCATAGCGGTTTTTAGGGCTTTTTGCTTTTCATCATCCTCTACCACTCTTACAGCGGTTTTACCTAATGTGTTTTTTGAAGCCATTTTTATCTTCCTTCCGTTTATTTAATTGCAGTAACTACTCTGTTAATACCGTTTAAATCCTTTGTAACGGTTATGTTTTGGAATGAGGCATCGCTTAATAATTTTGCCACAGCCTCATCCTCGTTTATGCCAACCTCAAAGCCGAGCATTCCGCCGACTTTTAAGGATTTTTTATAATTTTCAATAATCGCTTTATAAAAAAGCATTCCGTCCTCGCCGCCTAAAAGCGCGGTTTCGGGCTCAAACCTTGTTTCAGGGGATATTATGTTCATTTCATTTGGTGGAATATATGGCGGATTGCTTACAATTAAATCGTAAACACCGTCACTACCGTCACCCTTTAAAACATCGCCCTTTAAGGCTTTAGCATTTATAGCATTGTTTAATTTTATATTCTTTTCAAGGTAATAGAATGCATTATCAAGCTTTTCAACCAAGGTAACCTTAGATTGTGGAAAATCTCTTGCAATGCTAATACCTATACAACCGCTCCCCGCGCATAAGTCGAGGACTTGCGGATTGCTCTTACCCTTTAAATATTCTACTGCCTTTTCCACTAAAATTTCGGTATCGCTTCGGGGGATTAAAACACCCTCGCCAACGCTAAAGGAGTATTTGTAAAAATCCCATTCACCCAAAATATATTGAAGCGGATAGCGTTCTTTTCTTTTGCTGACTGCATTTGCTATTCGTTCTTCTTGTTCCTTTGTAATTTCACAATCGGAACGAGAAAGCAGCTCGGCGTCCGAAATATTTAAATAATGCTTTAAAATAAGCTTTGCTTCAAAGCCGAAATCTTCAATTCCGCTTTGCTTTAGCCCTTGCTTTGTTTTTGTGTAAATTTCCGCTAACAGCATTCTTTATTTCTTTGAACGTCAGGCTCTTCAGGCTCGCAAGCCTTAAGTGCCGCAATAGCAATTTCAATCATATCATCCTCGGGTTCCTTTGTGGTAATTCTTTGTAGCCACATACCCGGTGCCGAAATTATACGGGTTACAATATTATCATACCTGCCGCAGAATTTAAGTACTTCAAACCCAATACCGCAGATTAGAGGTATCATTAAAATTTTAGCAATAACCCAAAGCCAACGAATACTGTAAACCGTTGGGAATATCATCTGTACTACTGTTGAAATAATAACACTTATAAGTATCATTAAAATCATAAACGAGGTGCCGCAGCGTGGGTGGAAGCGTTTTTGGGTACGCACATTTTCAACCGTTAATTCCAAGCCATTTTCGTAAGCAAAAATTGTTTTATGCTCGGCGCCGTGGTACATAAATACCCTTTTAATATCCTTCATAAAGGAAACTGCAAACACATAACCAACAAATATTGCAAGCTTTAAAAACTGCTCTATCGACGAGCGCAAAAGCTTGGATTTAATTTCTGTAGAAAAAACATATTCAATACCCGAAACAAAAAGTCGCGGTAAATACATAAATAATACTACCGAAAGAAGCACACCCAAAACTGTGCCAATTACCATTACTATATTAAGAAGTAAGGTGTTATCCTTCTTTTCTTCCTTTGAGGCTTCTTCCTCTAAATCTGCAAAGCCCGATTTATCTGCCGAAATCATCATAGCCTTGTAGCCTTGTAGCATAGATTCCACAAAGCTTATGACACCGCGGATGATTGGTAAATTTAGAATTTTATATTTTTTTCTTAAGCTTTCCTGTTCCATATAGGAAACATCAATGCTTCCGTCAGGAATTCGTACTGCCAAGGCGGTTTTTTCGGGGCTTTTCATTAAAATGCCTTCTATTAAAGCCTGACCGCCAATACTTGTATATTTAGCCATTTGTTTCTTGCCTTTCTTCAATTTCTGTTTGCTCGGGGATTTCTTCGGGCTCATAAAGCGGTAAAACTACTGTAGCAGTAGTGCCAACATTTTCGGTACTTTCTATAAACAAAAGGCCGTCGTGCTGTTTAATAATTTCATCCGCCACCGCAAGACCTATACCCGAACCGCGAACGGTTTTATTGGCCTTGTAGAATTTTTCCTTAACCCTATCAATATCCTGTGCGGGAATACCTACGCCCGTATCAATAACGCTTACTCTTACACAGCCCTCTTCTTTTGTTATATCCACAAGCACCTGACCGCCGCTTTCGGTATACTTAACCGCGTTATCAATAATGTTTATAAACACCTGTTTTAATCGGTTAGAGTCACCCATAACGGTATAGTCATCCTGTGGGGGAGTAAACACAAAATCAATTTCCTGTTTTTTTGCAAGCTCTGTGTACATATCACACGATTCGCTAAGAATCTGTAAAACATTAATCGGTCCCGAAACCAAAACCAATCTGCCTGTTTGCATACGCGAAAAATCAAGCAATTCTTCAACAAGGCTTGAAAGTCTGTCCGCTTCACTAAGCACCACATCAAGTCCGCGTTTTACAAGCTCGGGGTCACTGTCAAGCGACATCTTTGCCGTTTCACCCCAACCGCGAATAGCCGTAAGCGGAGTTCTAAGCTCGTGCGAAACCGATGATATAAAATCATTTTTGATATTTTCAGATTGATGAAGCTCGGACGCCATATAGTTAATCGCGTCACACAGCTCGCCGATTTCGTCGTTCTTTTTTACCTCAAGTCTTGCATCAAGATTACCCATAGCAATAGTTCTTGCTACGTTGCTAACATCTCGAATAGGGCGCACGATTGACTTAATGAAGAACATACCCGAAAATCCGCAGAAAATTAAAATTGCCGAGCATATAAGTATAACTAATGCCGTTACACCGTACATCACCTTGTTTGCCGCTTCCATTGAGGTTATCCAACGGTAAGCGCCCATTGCTATACCGTTTTTACTGTATATAACGGTTGTGGTTGCCATTATAGGCTCGCCGTCCTCCGTTTTTCCTTTATATACACTGGGCTTTCCGTTTTGCTTGGCTTTCTGGTATTCTGCAAGGTTATCACTGTTATCATCAAGAAATCCCATAGTGGAAACAATCGTCTGACCGTTAATGTCAATAACCTGAACTTCCAATTTGTCCTTAAACTTAAATTCACCCGCAATGTTTATTGCCGTATCCTTAAAGTTTTTATGGGTTGTATTGGAAAGCGCCGAAAATTCGTAAGCGTAATCATTAGCAAGCGATTCCATACGGTCTGTATAAAGTGCATTAAAAAGAATAGAGAAAGCAGTACCTGCAACACAAATTACAATTGCTATAACAAGAAAGATATTAAAAAACCATTTAAGTGTTATACTTTTAAACTTAATTTCTAAATGCATTCTGCTTCCTCCTTTTTCTAAAAATAATTAAAAATAATTAATTGGTATTCCACTTATAACCCATACCCCACACCGTAACAAGACGCTTTGGTGTAGAAGGGTTATCCTCAACCTTCATACGAAGTCTTCTTATATTAACATCTACAATTTTTTCTTCGCCAAAATAGTTACTGCCCCAAACCTTATTTAAAATATCGGTTCTGTCAAGCGCAACATCGGGATTATTAAAGAAATACTCAATCATCTGGAATTCTACCTGAGTAAGCTCAATATTAACGCCGTTTTTAAGTAAGGTTCTTCTTCTTAAATTAAGTGTAAACTCACCTAATGTAATATCATCCGAAACAACTGCAGTTTTAGGTGCATACATTTCTACTCTGCGGTGAAGCGAATCAACACGCGCCAAAAGCTCTGTAGGGCTGAATGGTTTTGTAATGTAATCATCTGCGCCAATCATAAGTCCGCTAATTTTATCCATTTCCTGAGTTCTGGCCGTTAGCATTATAATACCAAGTGTTTCACTTCTCTTGCGTAGTTCTTTACAAAGGGTAAAGCCGTCCATACCCGGCATTGAAATATCCAAAAGCGCAATATCAAAACCCTCTAGGTCGTTATCATATATATCAAGCGCCTCTTCGCCCGAACCCGCTTCCACAACGGTATAGCCTACTCTTTTAAGGTTAATAGCCTCAAACTCGCGTATTGCGGCTTCATCCTCAACAATCATAATTCGTTTCAAATCGGTCACTCCTTATCGTAAATTACAAAATTAGATTTTACGGTTTCCACGCTTAAGCCTTCAAGCTTTGCTTTATCTGAAATTTTGCAACAAAAAACGCTTTCGTCATCTTGTGAAATTTCTGTAAGTCCCAAATTTTTATACTTGCCGCTTTGCCATTCCTTTTTAGTGAATGCGCGTAAATACAAAAGACTTTCGCCTACCGTAAGGTCTTCATTATTGTATGAATAAACTTCTCTTATTCTGTTATCAGTATCCTTTAAAATTGCAATATTGCCAACCCACTTTTGCGGTAAAATATAATAGTATCCGTCAAGCACATTTATCATTGTGGTAAGCTGATTGGTAAGCGCTTCGCCGTTAAAGGAGCACCATTTTGTAAGGTATAGCTTTTCGGTGACCTCCGCCCCCGCTACCGACGGTACATTTTCCTGAACAGGAATTTCTAAAATTCCGTCGTTATTAATATCATAGGTAGTAAATGATACCGAACGCAATGTTTTGGAATTTTCCTGCAGCTCGGAATCATAAAGTGTATTAAGTAATTGACCGTTCTCGAAATATATAACCTCGGTTATAGCGCCAAGACCCTTTACACAGTCTATATAAACTGCATTTTTACCCGAAGACAATTGTGAAAGCACAGGCTCGCCAACCGACTGCACCTTACCGTCAAGTGAGCATCTGCCAAGCTGTGTCATACCGTCGTCATTGATAGTGTAAAGCGATGCTGTGTTTTTAAGCTCGGCAGAATCGAAATCTATAACCAACACTTCGTTTTTATTATCCATATCAAGATTACATACTACATAGTCGGTATATTTCTGGAGCATTCGTTGGGTAACTACATTTTCACTAAAGCTGTAAATTGCCAACTGCCTTTCACTAGCACCGTAAATTTCCCAACCAACCACAATGTCAAGCACACCGTCGCCGTCAAGGTCGGAAAATTCAAGTTTGTCCACACCTCCCGCAACCAAATGCTGTTCGCCGGCAGATATCCAACTGTCGCCATCCTTATGAATAACATTAATATGCATTGTAGTAACATCGCCATCGGTCATACTGTAAAAGGCGAAGGCTTCAAGCACACCGTCATTATTAATATCCTTTTGCACAACCGCAGAACGATAGCTTCCGCGTGAAGGATATTTTAAGGTATAGCCATTCCCCGCGCTTTGCTTTATTGCTTGGGAAATATATTTAAGGTCACCCGAAAGCGAGGGCGGCGATAATAATTCCGCAGTATCAGCCGTGAACAAATCACAACCGCAAAGCATTAACATTAATATTAAGCATAAAACTGCTGCTGCTAATTTTTTAAGCATTTTTTCGCCCTCCTTAAGTCAACATAATTATACATAGTACATTATATCATAACAACGCAAAAAAATAAAGGATTTTATGAAAATATTTTAATATTTTTAAAGTCCGTTTTATCGGACATTGAACAGGTTATAATATACCCATAACAAACAGAAAAAATTTTTCAAAAAGTGCTTGACAAATATGTATCTGTTGAGTATAATATGATTAACGAACAAATGTTCGGGAGGTAAAACAAATGACTTTTTCACAAACTTTAATTACAATTTTTGAAATAATAATGGTAGCTGCGGTTGTTTGGTGCATTTTCCATGAAGACCGCCTTGTAGCCTTTGAAGAAAAGCTTTTAAGCCGCTTTCGCCGTAAGCGTTTGCGCGTTGTAAAGGCAGAAAAAGTGCGTACATTTTAATTCTTTTTCTTGGATTATAGACACAAAGAAATGCTTCCCATTTTCACGGGAAGCATTTCTTTTTATTGTGTTAATATAGTACAGGCACCTTGGCATATAAAATATTGAGGTGCTTTCTTATGAAACTTTTTATAATAACCAAAAAACAGCTTATGATGGCAATTTGCGTAGTAGTTGCGCTTGCGGTTGCAGTTATAGGCTCTGTAACTATTTCTGCCGACCAAAACCGCCTTTTGCCCATTTACTGTATTGAGACCGATAAAAAGCAAGTTGCAATTTCTTTTGACGCCGCTTGGGGTAATAGTAAAAAGGTACAAAATATAAATTGATTACAATTTCTCGAATTTGAAACCGACCTCAACATTAAGGTTGCTTTCTTCCTTATTGGTTTCGGGGTTGGTTTCTATTTTTTCGTGCACCCAAATTGTCGAAACAAAGGCATCCATAATTTCCTTTGTTAGCTCGGTAAATCTCTTGTGTTGAATTAAATCTTTAATAATTGGATTGTTTAACGCTATCCTTGGGTCAGCAGATAATTTTTCTTCACAAATTTTTAGCTCATTTTCTAATGTATCGCGTTCAATGATTTTTTCGTTTATCCTATCACGCATACGGTCATATTCTCTCTTTTGGGTGGGGTTGATGCGATACTCAGCCAACAAATCATAATATCCGTCAATCTGCATATTGATTTTTTCCAATGCCTTTTGTAGTTCTTTGATACGCAGTTCGATTTCTGATGATTTGTTTTTCACCTTTTTGTCTTTTCTTTCGCTTAAAGTTTTTTCTAAATTCTTGTATTTCTCAATCTGTTGATTTAAAACTGCAATAATATGTTCCTTTAATATATCCTCGTTTATTGAGTGTGCTGAGCAAATTTTTGTTGTTTCGCCGTTAGATTTATAAGAACGGCAAACATATCGTGTGCTGACCTTATCTTTATATTTGTTTTGAATTTTAGCCATAGCACGACCACAATCACCACATTTTAAATGTCCTGCGAAAATAGAAATATTTTGAGTGAAATTTATATCTCGTGTTGCAGTTTTCAAGCGTTCTTGAACCTTGTTAAATGTTTCTTTATCAATAATTGGCTCGTGGCTATCTTCGGCAATAACCCAATTTTCAGGACTATATTGGGTTGGCATTATTTTAGGTTTGAATTTGCTGTGATTTGTTTTGTGCTGAACTAAATCGCCACAATAAACACGATTTTGCAAAATGCGTTGAACGGTCGAATAAGTCCAACTATTTGTTGATTCTAATTTTTTGTAATTTTGATAATTTAAGCCTTGCTGTTTCTTGTAAGCCGAGGGGCACACGATTTGCATATCATTAAGTTTCTTTGCAATAGTATTTTTGCCGACACCGTTTAAAAATTCCTCAAAAATAAATTTAATATTACCACTAACTGCTTCATCAATTATCAGGTGGTTTTTGTTTTCAGGGTCTCGCTTGTACCCATAACTTGCAAAAGCACCGATAAATTGACCTTTTGAGGCCCTGATTTTAAACGTGGATATTAAATTTTTTGACAAACGGCGGGAATAATCTTCATTCAGCACATTTTTAAAAACAGCGTTCATATCGAATTCGCCGTCAGCAACGTCAACATTATCAAAAAGAGCTATAAATCGAGTTGGGTATAACTGAAAAGTATTTTGCATATACTCGCCTGCTTGTATATAGTTTCGGGCAAATCTTGATAAATCCTTAACTATAATACAATTTATACGCCCTGCTTTTAAGTCATTTATCATTTCCATAAATGCAGGTCGCTTTAAATCATCAGTACCCGATATACCATCATCAATATATTCCCTGTAAAGATTAAATTCATTGATTCGCGAGTCAATATATTCGTGCAAAACAATCTTTTGATTTTCTATGCTTTCTGAAAATCGGTCTGCACCCTTACGCTCATCAGCCTTTGATAGTCTTATATAAAGAGCTGTTGAATAAACTTTCTCCTTTTTCTTATTTTCTATCATATTGTACCTCCAAATCTTATTTTGTATCTTCATTACCTATTATATCAAACGGTGGGTACAAACTCAAGCTTTAGTTTGAAAAAAGTATAAAAAAATAGAGGGTGCTTCCGCACCCTCATCAGAGTAGTATGTATCAAGGAGATCGTTAAGGCAATCTCCAAAGCTCTTACCTTCTTCGAAAACGTCTTCGAACTCAATGGTAACCTTTCTCATAGGTTTGCCGCCTTTCCGATAAACTTATTTTAATATGTAGCTGTTTTACGCTACTTCGATATTCAATTTTATGTGGATTGAAATGGAAAAATGCCTGTCTGTCGCAAGTTTTAGGACTGCGAAGACACCCTACTTTAAAATGTGTTTTCAATCACAAAAATTATTATATCGATTAGGTGTTCGGAGTGAGGGGCAAAAGCGCCAAAAACAATATTCTATATTATTATTGTCTTGTAATGGTGTTTTCAAAAAGTATCCTTAACCATAACCATTGACCAAATATTAAATTAAATTGTATCTATTTCGTGGTTGGTGCTAATTGGCGGCATTATTAAAGCAACACAGGACATTACAACTGAATCACAGAGAGTTTTGGAGCAAATCTCTTTAAAAATTGCAGGTCTACCGACCACTCCTAAAAAAATGTGAAGCGTGTGGGACACTCCACCCTGTGTTTCCTACAAGTTTTGTTGCTTGATACTCGTTTATATTGCGAAAAATACTGGTGAGCAAGTAAAAGAATAGACAGTGGCTGATAATGGCTGTTAGCTTACGGGCTGTTAACCTAAATCGGTGCAGTTCGGTGCCCCATTGTGAAAATATGAGATGCAAGTGAGTAATCATATTTAAAAGGTTCAGGGTAATAGCGAAGAGGTTGCACACGCATAGCACAATTATGTATCGGTGCAGGGTTGAGCCTGTTAACACGCAGAACAGATGCGTAAATGGTTCGTCAATCAGGCAATGGGTTGACAAGTCAGGGTGGCAAATAAAAAAGCATACGGAAACCTCACCTCTAGGACGTGACTTAAGCTTATGGACTTCTCCCCTTTGAACACTCAAAGGGAGAAGTCTGTCCATTTAGCTCCGTTTCCTACATAGGACGTGGGTGTTTCGGGGGATATTTCAACCGAAAACGCCTACGTCCTTTTCGTTTACATACCCACATCCGTGTCCCAAACTAAACCCACATAGCTGTCCCAAAACATAAAAAATCAGGTGTACCTTAAGAGATACACCTGATTTTTTATCGCTCGTCACGTTCTATATATTCACGTTCGTGCTGTTTGGTTATAAAGTCCATAAAAAATTCCCAAATACTCTTGCCGTTTCGGGTAACTTGGTTTTCCATCCATTCTTGCTGTTCCCACGCTTGTTGTTGCAAATCGGCAATCTCGGCTTTGGCGTTTGCAAGGTTCACTTCGGCGGCACGGGCTTCTATCTCGGCTGAATTTGCTCGCTCTTGCAACTCCGCAACCCTACGGCGCTGATTGAGTTCACGAGTTAACTTTGCACCCATATATTTTAGTTCTTCAATCGCTTTCTTAATCCACGTAGTTGCGGCGGCTCGTTCCTTCAGCACAAGATAATCCGTTTCTGCCATCGTTACTTGTGCAGGGGTTTCTTGCTTTGTAATTGGATTCTTCTTTGCAGGAGTGCGTTGCACCTCGATTTTTAAGTCGGGTTCGGCATAAGCTTCCAAAACCGCTTGGGATAAGCTCTTTTGAGCCTTAAGGGTTTCAAAATTATCTTGTAGCTCAAGAAATTCTTGCTCTTTTTGTGTTATGCTCTGCACCAAAGCCGCTTGTTTCTCTTGCAAATTTTCAAGTTCTTTAACCTTTTTATAGGTGGCGGTGTCTAAATGCTCTTTGTTGCCATTGCCACGTATAACCTCAAATCCTGCATGGGTGCAAAGGGTTGCCAAAAACTGATTTTCTCGGCTTTCCCATTGCATTTGTGCCGTGTTGTTTAGTCCTTGCGATTCAAATCCTTGTTGTTCTAACGCACGGGATAACGAGCTTTGCATACTCATTCCACGAGTGTACCCGTCACCGACAGGAATATAATCAATGTGAACATGTCCGACTTGCGACCCGTTCATACCTACAGACTCGTCACAATGATAATACAAGCCGCAAAGTTTTAATTGCGGATTTCTTCTTTCCCAATCCTCAACAAAAGCACGTAAAATTCTTTTGCCGTCATTCTTACTGCAAATAGGTGTGCCGTCTGCTTTCTTGCCATAGATACCAATAATAAGCTCATAAACGGGCTTTTTCTTTTTATCTTCGCAAATCTGCTTGTAATAGTCGGTAATCTTGCGGTCTTCACGTGTCTGACGTTCGTTATATTCTTCTACGGATTTCCCGAATAGTCTTTCGTAGGCGGTTTTTGGGTCTTCGTCCAACCACACCTCAAAATGACCGTTCGGGTCAATGTGGTCTTCCTTTGCGATAACCTTTGGATTTCGCAAATTGTGTTGACGTGCCACTTGGCTGCCGTTGTGCGTTGATATTGTTACGTTATTTTCCATTGTCATTGCCCCCATTGGCGTGTTTGCAGATATTATAGATGATTAAAACGGGGGCTTGACAATGTCAATAACCCAATATCACTAACGGCAGAGCCATTAGTTATTGGGGGCGGCGGCTAAGGGGTATCAACACATTATTTTAATATTTCCGTAATTACCTTTACATTAAAGGTAATATGTGTTATAATGTGTTCACCACATAAAACTCTAAAATGTATTTTTCCGCACAGAAGTGGGCATTTTACTTCGGTAAAAGTGCTGACTTCTTATTTCGCATTTCTGTGTGGAGTGTGGAGTTTTGTGTGGTAGCAAATCGAGGTCGAGCATTTTTCGGGTGCGTAACTTCGGTTATGCACCTTTTTTATTGTGGGGGTTTTGAAAATGAAAAAATGTTTCATTAAATGTTCGTTGATACTAATGATTTTTGCGGTAGTGACTATATGTTTCTCGGGTTGTTCCAAAAAAGTCAGTTATACAGTAACTTTTGACAGCATGGGCGGTACTGTGATTGATTCGCAAGTAGTAAAAGAGGGTGAATCTGCTACTAAGCCAAAAGATCCACAAAAAGAAGGTTTCACTTTTGTGGAATGGCAACTAGATGGCGTTGCCTATGATTTTAATAATATCGTGTCAAAAGACACAATATTGACCGCTTGTTATGACATAAATGAGGACACCGAGATAGTTCTTGTTATGCTCGATTACCAAAATGGTCAGGAAATGGCAATCGTTGAAATTATAAAGGGTGGCAAAATGACAGAGCCACCAACGCCGATTAAACAGGGTTATAAATTTGTTGGTTGGTTTAATAATGATTCAAAATACAAGTTTGATTCAGAAGTAAATGAAAATATTACATTAACAGCAAAATGGGAAAAAGATAAAACCGCAACGCCACAAAACAACAAAAATGACAGTTCTAACAACTCAAATAATTCTAATAGTCAATCAGACAACAGCAATAATGCCGACGATCAACAGCAAGGCAATCAATCGAACAGCACAAATTATGATAAAATTGTAGAAAAATATTCTGGCAGATGGTATTTAAGTGGATATGCTGATGTGTGTATCGACGTTTCTAAATATGATTATGTGGACGATTCTGCCATGTCTATTGTTGCACATAATTTTTCTCTGCCAATGGATGGTACGAGCGATTTCCCTATTGTGCCAGGCTACACTATCTATCCAGGAAAGTATACTAATAAAGAGACAGGCGCAGTTTGGGCTGGCTCTCTTGAAATTGTATATAAAAAATGGAATGAATGTCTGAATAAAGAAAAAGTTATTTTAGGCAATAATTGCATTTACATAAATAATAACAAATTTGTTAAAGAAAAGGGAACAAAGGATCGATATTTTGATACTTGCTATAGAGAGGCTATTGGAATATGGTATTTACAAAATAGTCCTAACTCATATATCGTAATAAAAACTGCTAGCGAAGGTGGCTTAAATGATAGCGACTATTTCACAATCAGCACATCATCTTTTAATTTAACGAATTTCAACACTAATTCATCTAGTTCAGGCTATGGTGGTTATGCTGACAGAAAATCAGAGTGGGATAAATATGGTATTTCTGTTTCCGATGGCGTTCTTACAATAACTAATAGCAACGGAACTCGCACATTTTATAAAACAAAGACATATCAAAAGGTTTCAGGTATATCATTAAATACTACAAATATTCTTTTAACACTTAGTGACTCTTTTGTCCTAAAAGCGACTATTTCACCTTCTGATGCTTATGACAAAACAATGACTTGGTCTACCAGTGATTCATCTGTTGCTGAAGTTTCATCAGCAGGTTATGTTATTCCAAGAGGTGAAGGAACGGCAGTTATTACTGTAAAATCCAAGGATGGCAATCATACTGCTACCTGTAATGTTACCGTTTTCACACCACACGTTACGGATGTTTCTTTGAATAAAAATTCAGTAGAACTATATAAAGGTGATTCAGAAACATTAACTGCAACAATTACTCCTTCAAATGCTATTGATAAAACAATTACTTGGTCTTCTAGTGATAATAGCATTGTAACTGTTTCATCAAGTGGTAAACTAACAGCTCAAAAGCCTGGAACTGCAACAATTACAGTCACTACCAAAGACGGAGGATATGTCGCAAAATGTACTGTTGTAGTTAAACAAAAACCATTAAAAGTTAGTGCAAGTATAGGCATGGCTATTAAAACTACTTCGAATTCAATACAAAAAGGTGTAAGTGTCACCATAAAAGCTTCTGGTGGCTCTGAAAATTATGTGGCATATTCCATAAAGCTATACCGAAACGGAACTTATATCGGAGAGGTGTCGGATAAAGAATTGTTTGCTACGCCATTTCTAAATGGTACGTATACTGCTGAAGTATACGTTAAAGATTCAAGTGGTAACGAAGCAACAGCCACAGAAACAACAACTATTTCTGTATCTTAAAAAATCAAACAACCGCCTCTATGAATAGGGGGCGGTTGTTCGTTTGTTGTTAGTTTGTACCTTTTTGCTTTTATCATGGGGAAATGACGACACGCAGCAATTAATAGACATTTTAGCCGAATACAAAGTTCCCGCAACCTTTTTCGTGGTTGGCGCTTGGGTAGATAAATATCCCGAATCGGTAAAGGCACTAAGCGACGCCGGACATCAGATTCAAAACCATTCCAACACCCACCCACATATGCCGCAGTTATCCCGCGAACAAATGAGAGATGAAATTGAAAGCTGCAATAAAAAAATCGCCGATATAACCGGCGTAACACCAACACTTTTGCGCCCACCTTACGGCGATTATGACAACGCGCTTATCGAAACAATGACTGCGCTTAATATGTACACAATTCAGTGGGACGTCGACTCTCTCGACTGGAAAGATAACGCTACCCCCGAAAGCATTTGCAACCGAGTTACAAGTAAAGTGAAAAACGGCTCAATCGTTCTTTTCCACAACGACGCCGACCACACACCCGCCGCACTTCCAAACATCCTCAAATGCCTCAAAGACGAGGGGTATGAATTTGTCTTTATAAGCGATTTGATTTATAAAGATAATTACGAAATAATCCACGACGGAACGCAGTGTAAAAAAGACGGGGAATAAACAAGGCTCCCTCTGACGAGGGAGCTGGATTTTTGCGAAGCAAAAAGACTGAGGGAGAGATTTTAATTTTTCTCTCCTTCCACCGCAAGCGGTCCCCCTTCCTCGTCAGAGGAAGGCGAGGAAAAAGACGGCGAATAGCCGTCTTTTTTAACCCGCCGCTAAATCATTCAGAAAACAAGTCTTGCAATTCATCGACGTCATAAAATTCACCTTCATATCGGTTATGAAGGTTTTTAATTTTGCTTTGATCGACTGCGAAAACTTGATTTTCACTATAAAGAATTGCGATTTTTATGTTTTTATTCACCTTTTCGGTAAAATACTTTTTAGCCTTTTTATAAAGCGGGTCGTTGATTTTTAAAACCTCGGGAATTTGTACCGACGAGGAACAGCAAAGCAAATCACAAAGGATTTTTTCGCGCAATATTTCTTGGTTACATTTTGCGCTAAAGAAATTATAAAGCTTTTCCGCATAATCGCAAAGCTTCATTTTGTTTCCGTTTACACAGTTGCCAAAATCGTTAAAAATATCAAACGGGGAAATACCAACCTCTTCTGTAAGATATTCGAGCGTAAAGAGAAAACGGCCGCTGTTATAAAGCCTGTCAAGAGCATCCTCACAGTTCTTGAGCATTTTTATTTCGTCAGCCGAAAGGCACGGGGTAGATATAACCTCGTACGGTGGCTCTGCGCTAAATGTGCAGGGGTATTTTTCACTGTTTTCGCGCATTTCTGCCCCATAAAGAAGCTTTAAAAAGCCCATTTGCAGCATATGCGCTTTAAGAGAATAGCCAATATTAAAGCTATTTTTAAAGCTTGCAAGGTCTTCGCCCGTAAGCCCTGCAATAAGGTCGATATGGATGTGCATATTACCAAAGCTTAAAAGCTTTTTTATGTTTTCGATAAGCTTTTTCGTATTGGTTTTGCGGTTAATTGTTTTTAGCACTTCTTCATTAAATGACTGCATTCCTATTTCAAGCTGAACCGCGCCGTAAGGCAAAGCTGATAAAATTTCAAGGGTGCTTTCCTTTAAAATATCCCCCGCAATTTCAAAATGAAAACACACATTTTCGGGTATTGCTTTGCCGTAGTTTTCTTTAATAAAGAGAAGAATTTCGTTTGCCCTCTTTTCATTTGCATTAAACGTGCGGTCAACGAATTTAACCGTTTGTGTGCCGGAGTTTGCAAGTTTTATTATATCTTCTTTAACCCTTTCCAAATCAAAAAAGCGAAGCGGCGAGCATCTTCCCGAAAGACAGAATGCACAGCGATACGGACATCCTCTTGCGGTTTCGATATAAGCAATTCTGCCACCGAGTTTTTCAAAAAACTCATCACTAAACGGTGACGGCGGGGTATCACGGTATTCCTTTTCGGGAATGGTAATTATTTCGCCGTTTTGCCTATATGTAAGCCCCGCAACAATAGATAAATCCCCACTTAAATTATCAAGAAAATCGGGAAAAGTCCATTCACCCTCGCCCGAAAGAACAAAATCAATAAACTCATATCTTTCAAGTACATCCTTTGGGCGATACGCCACTTCGGGACCGCCAAGAACTATTTTACAGTCACAGCTTTGCTTTATTAAACGAGCGATTTCCAAGGTTTTCGTAATGTTCCAAATATAGCAAGAAAAAGCAACAACCTGCGGTTTTTGGTCTGCAATTTTTCGCGCAAAGCCTTCGGTGTCGCCGTTAATAGTGCTTTCTTTAATCAAAACATCGTGAGCTTTTTTAGAAAATTCACGAATACCCGCCGCCAAGCACCAAGGCGCAAGCGAAGCGTGTACAAATTTTGAATTAAGACAAGAAATAATAACCCTCATAACTTTCCTTTCAAGAAATTAACATTTTGGACAGTAAAAATTGTATCACATATTACATATAAAATAAAGCGTTTTATTAGTGCAAAAAAGACGGCCGGGGCCGTCTTTCTTGTTAATCCATATCTTTTCCGCAGCAGCGTTTATATTTTTTACCGCTTCCGCACGGGCAAAGTGCATTCTTACCAACGGCGCCCTTACCTTTTACGGTTTGGGGCTTACCCTCGCCTGTTTCATTAGCAACCTTTTCGCGTTTTACCTCTTCATCCTTACGGATTCGCACAGATAAAACAAGCTTTGCAGTTTGTTCGCGAATAGTATCGGTCATAGCTTCAAACATATCGTAGCTATCATTACGGTATTCAATAACAGGGTCGTGCTGACCGTAGGCGCGAAGACCTATACCCTGACGGAGCTGATCCATAGCATCAATATGATCCATCCAGTTAGTATCAACGCTTCTAAGCAACATAACGCGCTCGATTTCGCGCATCATATCATAGCCAAATTCAGCTTCGCGGGCCTCGTAAATCTGGTGCGCTCTGTCCTTAAGCATTTGTGCAACCTCTTCTTTGGAGGTTTCTCCAAGCTCTTCGGGGGTAAAGTGTAAATCCTCGGGAGTGGTTATCCAACCCAAGAAATAATCTCTCAGTCCCTTTAGGTCCCAATTATCGTGAATAGTATCACTCAAGAAAATTGAACTGTAGGAATCGATTGTTTGTTCAATCATCTTAATAACGGTATCCTTAATATCCTCGCCGTCAAGCACCTTATTACGCTGTGTGTAAATAAGCTCACGCTGTTTATTCATAACATCGTCATACTGAAGCGTGTTTTTACGGATAGCAAAGTTCATACCCTCTTTTTTCTTTTGGGCAGACTCAATAGTTTTGGAAAGCATACCGCTTTCAAGCGGGGTGTTTTCGTCTACACGCATTGTATCCATTATTGTAGAAATACGTTCGCCGCCGAAAAGTCGCATAAGGTCATCTTCCAAGGATACGAAGAATTGGGTGTTACCGTTGTCGCCCTGACGACCTGCACGACCGCGCAGCTGATTGTCAATTCGTCTAGAATCGTGGCGTTCTGTACCTATAATACAAAGACCGCCTGCTTTTCTTACCGCGTCGGCTTCGGGTGCGATTTCTGCCTTGAATTTATTGTAATATTCAGTATACTTATCACGCGCTGCAAGGATTTCTTCATCGGTTGTTTCTGCAAAGCCCGTAGCCTCGATAATCATTTCTTCGCTGAGTCCATCATGGCGCAAAGCAGATTTTGCCAAATATTCCGCATTACCGCCAAGCATAATATCGGTACCACGACCCGCCATATTGGTAGCGATGGTAACCGCGCCCAATTTACCTGCCTGGGCAATGATTTCGGCCTCTTTTTCGTGGTGCTTTGCATTAAGTACATTGTGCTTAATGCCCTTACGCTTAAGCATAGCCGACAAAAGCTCGGATTTTTCAATAGTTACAGTACCTACAAGTACGGGTTGACCTTTTTGGTTAGCCTCAATAATTTTTTCAATTACTGCTTCAAACTTGGCTTTTTCGGTTTTATAAACAACGTCATTTTCATCCACACGGGCAATCGGCTTGTTGGTTGGAATTTCAATAACATCAAGCTTATAAATTTGTTGGAATTCGGCTTCCTCGGTCATAGCGGTACCGGTCATACCCGAAAGCTTGTTATAAAGGCGGAAGAAGTTCTGGAAGGTAATGGTAGCGAGTGTTTTGGATTCCTTTGCAACCTTTACGCCTTCTTTTGCTTCAATCGCTTGGTGAAGACCCTCGTTATAACGGCGACCGTACATAAGACGGCCTGTGAATTCGTCAACAATAATAACTTCACCGTCTTTAACTACGTAGTCAACATCACGCTTCATAATACCGTACGCACGGATAGCTTGATTTACGTGATGGGCTATTGCTATATTTTCACTGTCGTTAAGGTTTTCAATGCCGAAATATTCTTCGGCTTTTCTAACGCCCTCGGGTGTAAGGGTAGTGCTTCTTGCTTTTTCATCTACAACATAGTCACCGTCGTAATTTGCGCTTTCGTCACTTTCCTTGTCATTCATTTCCTTAACCTTAACCATTTTAAGCGACTTTGCAAAACGGTTAGCGCTTGTATATAAATCGGTAGACTTATCGCTCTGACCCGAAATAATAAGCGGTGTTCTTGCTTCGTCCACCAAAATAGAGTCAACCTCGTCCACAATAGCAAAATTATGCTCACGCTGAACCTTTTCGGTTTTATAAATCACCATATTATCGCGCAAATAATCAAAGCCTAATTCGTTATTTGTGCAATAAGTGATATCTGCATTATATGCTTCCTGTTTTTCTTGCTTGTTCATACCGTGAACAATAAGTCCAACAGTTAATCCCATAAACTTATAAAGCTTACCCATCCATTCCGAGTCACGCTTTGCAAGGTAATCGTTAACAGTTACAATATGAACGCCCTTACCCGAAAGTGCATTCAAGTAAGCGGGTAAAGTAGCAACCAAGGTTTTACCTTCACCTGTTTTCATTTCGGCAATTCTGCCTTGGTGCAAAATTATACCGCCCAAAATCTGTACAGGGAAATGGCGCATACCAAGTACACGGTCGCCTGCTTCTCTACACGCCGCAAAGGCTTCGGGTAAAATATCGTCCAAAGTTTCGCCGCAAGCTAAACGGTCTTTAAATTCCTGTGTTTTGCCTCTTAACTGCTCGTCCGAAAGCGCCTTGAATTCAGGCTCTAAAGCTAAAACCTTTTGTTGCAAAGGTATTATTCTTTTAATTTCCTTTTGACTGTAATTGCCAAAAAGCGCATTAAGTAAACCCATAAACATAACCTCTTAAAAATAATTATAATCATTATACTATAAACAAAACAAAAAATATAGTATAAATTGTAAATTTTTTTAATAAATAAAATTTTTATGTGCGGAAACAATAGTTTTAAAAGGAGGTTTTTAAGAATGCAAAACAATTCAATGTCATTTATGAAGGGCTTGGGCGCAGGTATGGTAGCAGGCGCCGCGGCAGTTGTTGTAGGTAAGGTTATGATGAAGGACCATAAGAATATTGAAAAAGGCGGAGCAAAATTATTAAAGGCTGCAGGCGATTTTGTAGACGGCGTACAGACGATGTTTCATTAATTCGTAATTCTTAATGCGTAATACGTAATTAGCACCCTTCGGGGTGCTTTTTTAATTTAAAAATCATCTTTTGTACTTGCAGAATATATAAACGGTATAATATTACAAAATATTATTTCAAGGGGTATGAAAACATGACAAAGTATTTAAACTATTCCTACGAACAGCTTGAACGCTTTTGTGTAGACTGCTTTAAAAAGTACGGCTTCACAGAAGAACAAAGCAAAATTATTTCAGATGTATTGCTTCTTTCCGACCTTTACGGTATTGAATCTCACGGTATGCAGCGCTTGGCTCGTTACCACAACGGTATCAAAAAAGGCTTAATTAAGGTTGAAGCTGAGCCTGAGGTTGTATTTGAAACTCCCGTTTCTGCAGTTATTGAAGGTAACGACGGTATGGGTCAATTAATTTCTCACAAGGCTATGAACCTTGCTATTGAAAAGGCAAAGAAAACCGGTATGGCAGTAGTTACCGTTCGCAACTCCAACCACTTTGGTATTGCAGGCTACTATGCAAAAATGGCTTGTGATGAGGGTCTTATCGGTATGGCTATGACCAACAGTGAAGCTATAATGGTTCCAACCTTTGGCAGAATGGCAATGCTCGGCAGTAACCCAATCGCTATTGCCGCTCCTGCAGAGCCGTATGATTTCTTCTTCGATGCTTCTACCACCGTTGTAACACGCGGTAAGCTTGAAGTTTACAACAAAGCAGGTAAGGCTTTACCTGAAGGCTGGGCGCTTAATGCACAGGGTAAGGGCAGCAGTGACGCTAAGGATGTTCTTACAAACATTGTTGCTAAAAACGGCGGCGGTATTATGCCACTCGGCGGTGAAACCGAACAACTCGGTAGCCACAAGGGTTACAGCTACGGTATGTTCTGTGAACTTTTCTGCTCTATTATTTCAATGGGTATGACTTCAAACCACACCCATATAGGCGGCAAGGGCGGCACCTGCCACGGCTTTATTGCCATTGACCCCAAAGTGTTTGGCGACCCTGCTGCAATTAAGGAGCATTTCTCCACCTTCTTGCAGGAGCTTCGTGAATCACCAAAGAGCGAAGGTCAAACCAGAATTTACACCCACGGCGAAAAAGAAATTCTTGCTAAAGCTGACCGCCTTGAAAACGGAATTAATGTTAATATTAACACCGTTGCAGAAATGTTCGATATGTGCCGTTATGTTGGTCTTGACCCAGTTGAATACTTGGGCGAGGTTGAGTTTGACGGTGCTACCGAAAGCTCTTATAAATAATGAAAAACTAAAACGCGGAACTAAAGCAGTTCCGCGTTTTTTATTTTAAATATGGTTTTAAAACTTCTATTGCTTGGTGCAAATTTTCAAGCTCTTTAAACAAGATTTGTTTAGTAGCTGCAGAAAAATTCACTATATCAGGAATGCCAATAGTTTTCATACCTGCGGCAACACCTGCCTTAATTCCATTTTCGGAATCTTCAAAAACAAAGCAATCTTCGGGATTTACACCCATTTTTTCGGCGCAAAACAGAAAAACATCGGGCGCAGGTTTTCCGTTTTGAACCTCAGTTCCCGCTACAATAGCGTCAAAAGCATCTATAGCTTTTACCTCGTTCAAGTGATGCTCTACCGAAATTCTGGAAGTGCCCGAAGCAAGACCGATTTTAATATTGTTTTGCTTTAAAAAGGCAAGTAATTCCTCGGCGCCGGGTTTATATTCAACCTTGCCGTTGTCTAAAATGTACTGACGCGCAGTTATTGCAAAAGCATCGGTATCAAGGGTTGGAAAGTTGGTTTTTAAATAGTTTAGCGACCCGTTTTTATTCATACCGCAAACATTAGGTATATGTTTCCCCATATTTTCAAAGCCTTGCTTTTCGCCGGCATAATCCCAAGCGGGAATACAAATGCGCTGTGTGTCCAAAAGGGTGCCGTCCATATCAAAAATAACACTAAACAAAAAATCATCTCCGTAGAAGAATATAACATAAATTCTTGTAAAAAGCACCCGCTTAAAAGCAGGTGCTTCTTCATTTGGTGGAGCTTAGGGGATTCGAACCCCTGACCCCCACACTGCCAGTGTGGTGCGCTACCAACTGCGCTAAAACCCCGAGTACATACATATTAGCACATTATCCTATTGAATTCAAGAAAAAATTCAATTTATTACTTGACAACACGGAAAAATCGGTTATAATATTCTTGTTACAAAATTTTGGGGAATTGTGTAACGGTAGCACGACAGACTCTGACTCTGTTTGTTGGGGTTCGAATCCCTATTCCCCAGCCAATATCCCCGTATCGATAGGTGCGGGGATTTAAATTTGTTTAAAGAGAGGTTAATGTAATGATAGTTCCAATTATTTTATTAGCAGTAGGCTTTGTTTTGCTAATCAAGGGTGGCGACTGGTTTGTTGACGGCGCAACAGGTATTGCAAGACGTTTTCACTTGCCCGAAATTTTAATAGGCGCAACCGTTGTATCAATCGGTACAACACTTCCCGAGGTTATGGTTTCCGCGGGTGCGGCGCTTCAGGGCAGCGGGTCAATCGCTTACGGTAATGCAATTGGTTCAATTATCTGCAATACTTCATTAATTGCGGCATTAACTATTGCAATAAAGCCGGGCGCGGCCGCACGAAAGAGTATGATTCTTCCCGTTGCTTTTTTCTTCGGCGCGGCAGTAATCTACTGTCTTGGCGCTTATGTGTTCGGTACCTTCTCACTTTTAATGGGTATTGTTCTTCTTTCTGTATTTGTAATTTATATGGTATCTACCGTTTTGCGTATGAAAAATACTTCTTCTGTTTTGGCAGATACTCAAACCGAAACCGAAATGGAAGCTACAACAGGCGAGGACCATGTTGTTGAATCGGAAGAAAAAGGCACTAAGGACAGTCTTTTAAAGGATATTTTACTTTTAGTTGTTGGCGCGGCGGTTATTGCTTTTGGTGCAGACTTACTTGTAGACAATGCAATAATTATAGCAGAAAAATTCGGTGTTTCCGAAAAGGTTATAGGCCTTACAATCGTAGCGCTTGGAACCTCACTTCCCGAATTCGTAACAGCTATAACCTCACTTATAAAGGGCCACGGCTCATTATCACTCGGTAACATTATAGGCGCTAACCTATTTAACTTGGTTCTTGTAAGCGGTGTTGCTGTAACCCTTAATCCGTTTGACGTACCCGTTTCGGGACTTATTGGCGGTATAAATTCTTCCTTGGTGTTAGACATTCCTGTTATGCTTGCCGTAATGCTTGTACTTACCGTTCCTACATTACTTAAAGAAAAGCTTTCTCGTTGGCAGGGCGTTTTGTTACTTGGAATTTACGCAGCATTCTGCGTTTTACAGTTTACTATATAATTTTTAACCGTCGGCTTTGGCCGGCGGTTTTTTTATTGCTTTTTAAAGCTTAGTGTGTTAAAATTTTTGCAAAGGCTAGGGGGAGAAAATATGATTGTTGAAAGCATAATTGAAAAAATAGAATTTTCCAAAGAACAGCAAGAAAAATATTTTGAATATAAAACACTTGCAGGTAATAAGATTTTCGATTTAGCTAAAGCATATATGCAAGGTGAAATCGCTTTTAGCGAAGCAATCGAAAAAGCACAGTCGCTTGAAAGCGAAGACCTACATAAATATACAATCAATGCGCTTCTTGTTATTGAATGTATGCCTTTTTTACTTGAAAAATACAGAGAAAAAGGCGTTAGTGAAGAAATTTTTATAAATTCTATGAAAGACCTTAAATATAAGCTTGATGAAGCTAAAAAGGTGTACGGCGTATTCGGTGTAGAGCCTATTGGGTGGTACGAAGGATTTTTGGATATGCGACGTTTTGCATTTGGAAGACTGCAGTTTAATGTTGATGAATTTGAAGAAGATGATACAACTATAAAGGGTTATACCGTTAAAAAAGGCGATTTTGTTCTTGCGTGTCACATCCCGTCTTGCGGCCCGTTAAAGCCTGAAATGTGTGTAGATTCCTTTAATAAGGCTTATGAGTTTTTTAAGGATGAAGTTTCGGGCGGAATTTTGCCTGTGACCTGTCATTCGTGGCTTTTGTATCCACCGCACAAAGCGGTGTTTGGGGATAATTCTAACACAGGAGATTTTATTAAAAATTTTGAAATAATTAAAACCCATAAAACCGATACCTTTGATAACGCTTGGCGTGTTTTCGGTATGCATTTTGACGGGGACGTTAATAAACTTCCCAAAGAAACATCAATGCAAAAAGGCTTTGCGGAATATATAAAGCAAGGCGGTAGCTTTGGCGCGGGCTTGGGAGTAATCCTGCTTGACGGCAAAAATGTTTTAACAAGAGAATAAAAATTCAGCAAAACAAGGGGAATTCTATTGAATAAATTTATACGCATAGCTATAACAATTGTCTGCTTAGGGGTGTTTTGCCTTTCTATGTTTAAAATAATAACCTATTTTAACGAGCAAGGTAAGGCAAAGGACCTTTACAGTGATATAATTTCACAGGCAGTCACCTCAAAGTCTGAGGATACCGCTAAAGCAGAGGATACCTTGGCAATAGATTTTGAAAGTCTTAAAAACGACTACAAAGATATTACGGGTTGGATTTATTCGCCCGACACAAAAATCAACTACCCCGTTGTTAAAAGTAAAGACAATAACGAATATTTAAAAACAATGCCTAACGGAAAATACAATGCGGCGGGGAGTATTTTTGTAGACTGCCGAAACGCTGACTTTGGCCACGACCGAAATTATATTATTTACGGCCATAATATGAAAAATGACAGTATGTTCGGCTCACTTTCAGAATATAGAAAGCAAGCTTTTTACGAAAAGCACCCTGTAATTTATTACACAACACCCGAAAAAGAATACGAGCTTAAAGTTTTTGCAGGCTTTGTAACAGACGCCACATCGGACTGCTATATTATTGAGCATACCGAGGAATCCTTGCAGGAATATTTGGCTTTAGTAAAGAAAAAGTCTAACTTTAAGTCTTCGGTGGAATATACTAAGGGCGATAATATAGTAACCCTTTCCACCTGCTCCTCAGCTTATAAGGATGCACGCTATGTACTTATTGCGATAGTAAAATAAAAAAGACGGCGAAAGCCGTCTTTTATTATTTTGTTTTAAGCTCGAGTATAGTAAAGCCGTAAGGATTTAAGGTAAGTGTTTCTCCGCTCGGCTTGTTGCCGAAAATTACCTTTGCGTTTTCAAATTCTTGCGGTATAGTAACGGTTGTTTGCTCGTGCCAACGGCTTACCGCCACCAAAACGGATGCCTTTTCGCTTTTTCTTATATACACCATTTCGCCAAAGTTAGCATAAACGGGTATAAATTCGCCCGATACGAAAACATCACTATTTCGGCGGAAGGTGCCAAGCTTTTTATAAAACTCTAAAAGCCCGATATCCTCTTTACCCCACGGGTAGCCCGCACGGCAAAATGGGTCGCCACAGCCTTGTAGCCCTGCTTCGTCGCCGTAATAAAGTGACGGCACACCGGGTAAGGTATACTGCAAAACAGCGGCAACCTTTAAAAGTGCTACACCCTTTTTATATTCTTCTAGCGTTAATTCGAATTCTGCTTGCCATTCACGGTCGTTTATATATTCGCCGTCGTTACCTAAAACGGTTAAAATTCTGGGTGTATCGTGTGTGCCAATGTGGTTCATTAAAAGCTTAACCGCTTGTGGCGGATAGTTTTCTAAAATTTCCAAAACCGTATCTATAAGCTCACGCGAGTTGCCGCCCTTTAAATAGCTTATAATAGCGTTTGCAAAGGGATAATTCATAACCGAATCGAGCTGATTTCCTCTTAAAAAGCGTCTGCGCTTGTCGTAGCTTATCTTATTGGTTGCATCCTCCCAAACCTCGCCTAAAAGGAAGTTCTGTTCACTCTCACTCTTAAGTGCTTTGCGGATTTTATCCAAAAACTCGTCAGGCAGTTCATCTGCAACATCAAGCCTGAAGCCTTTAACTCCCTTTTTAAGCCAATGCTTAATAACGCCGTTTTCGCCTGTTATAAATTCGGTAAAATCGGGGTCGTTTTCGTTGGTTTCAGGAAGGGTAGGTACACCCCACCAAGCGTTATAATCGTCACGACTGCCTTTAAAGGTATACCAACTGCGGTAGGGCGAATCCTCGGAATTATATGCGCCGTTTGATTCATAGCGGCTTTGGCGGTTAAAGTAAATACTGTCGTCCCCCGTGTGAGAGAAAACGCCATCCAAAATAATGTAAATACCAAGCTTTTCCGCTGTTTTTATAAGGCTTTCCAAGTCCTTTTCATTACCTAAATGCGGGTCTATTTTCAAATAATCGGCAGTATTGTAGCGGTGGTTGGAATGCGCTTCGAAAATAGGGTTAAGGTATATGCAGTTTACCCCTAATTCCTTAAGATACGGAAGCTTTTCTTTTATTCCAAGCAGGTCGCCGCCGTAGTAATCATTGCCTAAAAATTTAATATCATCCTCTTGTCTGAATTCGGGTTGACTATACCAATCCTTGCAAATATATCGGTCCCTTGGAATATTTTTCTTCTTACTGCCCGAATTATAAAATCTATCGGGAAAAATTTGGTAAATAATACCGCCGTCAAGCCAGTCCGGTGTAGAGTAATCCTTTTTATAGACCGTAATTTGCCAAGAAGAACCGCATTTTTTTGAAACGGTACCCAACGAATGCTCGTCCTTGGTAACAAAAAATTCGCCGTAGTCAGTGGTATATTTAAAGCTATACCAATAAATGCCTTCATCAAGGGTTACTTCACATTCATAAAAGCGGTAATCTTCAAGTGTTTCTGCGGGTGACAAAGCAATTTCTTTGCAGAAATTATCATCATCGTCTTTAATAACCAAAAATGCCGATTTTATATTGTTGCTATTATGAAGCAACAGCCTTAGCCGAAGGGTGTCCCCCTCGGCCAAGGCGCCAAATTTATTACGGTATAACGGATTTCTTGAATCATACGGATAATAATTCATAACTATTTTACCGGTTCTACTTTCCAAATATCTCTTGCGTAATCTTCAATAGAGCGGTCAGCAGCAAAAATGCCTGACTTAGCGGTGTTTGTAAGTGACATTTTGTTCCATACGTCACGGTTGCGGTAAAGCTCGCTTGCCTTTGCTTGCGCTTTGCGGTAATCGGCAAAGTCAGCAAGTGCCATATAATTATCGTGATTTTTAAGTGAATAGTAAATATCATCAAACGACTGACCCGAGAAGCCTGCGCCTATAAAATCAAGCGCCTGACGAAGCTCAGGGTTGTTATTATAGTATTCATAAGGTGAATAGCCACGCTTTTGAAGGGCTAAAACTTCAGGTGTTTGCATACCGAAAATAATAATATTATCGTCACCCACAGCCTTGTGAATTTCAACGTTTGCGCCGTCTTCTGTACCTAAGGTAATTGCGCCGTTCATCATAAGCTTCATATTACCTGTACCCGAAGCCTCGGTAGAAGCCAAAGAAATCTGTTCGCTTATATCTGCAGAGGGTATCATAAGCTCTGCCATTGTAACGCGGTAATCAGAAAGGAAGAAGATTTTAAGCTTATCGCGAACTACAGGGTCGTTTTCAAGCAATAAGGAAAGCTTGTAAATCATTTGAATAACCTGTTTTGCAAACAAATAACCCGGTGCTGCTTTTGCGCCGAAGATATAGGTTTTAGGTGTGAATTCTGCGTTAGGATTATTCTTAATAAACAAGTACTCGCTTATAATATTAAGCACATTAAGGTGTTGGCGCTTGTATTCGTGCAAACGCTTAACCTGCATATCAAAAATTGAATCGGGGTTAAGAACAACGCCGTGCTTATCCTTAACATATTTTGCAAATCTTACCTTATTTGAATACTTAATTTCTTCTAAACGGGTAAGAACCTGCTTATCATCCTCGAATGCCATTAATTTTTCAAGATTTCTGGCATCCTTTATAAAATCATCGCCAATAGTTTCACTAAGGAAGGAGGTAAGCTCGGGGTTAGCGCAGCAAAGCCAACGTCTGTGAGCAATACCGTTAGTAACATTTTTAAACTTTTCGGGAGTCATTTTAGCGTAATCCTTGAAAAGCTCGTCAACAATAATTTCGCTGTGAAGCTTAGAAACACCGTTTACCGAATGACAGGTAGCAACACAAAGGTTAGCCATTCTTACAATGCCGTTAGAAACTACTGCAGTACGCTCTGCAAGGTCGAAATCGCCTGTTTTTTCTATAACTTCCTTGCGGTAGCGATTGTCAATTTCCTTAATGATTTGGTAAATACGCGGAAGTCGTTCGCGAATAAGGCTTTCGGGCCAGCATTCAAGCGCTTCTTGCATAATGGTATGGTTTGTGTAAGCAACTGTGCCTTTTACAATTTCCCAAGCCTTTTCCCAAGAATAACCGCATTCATCCAAAAGGAAGCGCATAAGCTCGGGTATAGAAAGGGTTGGGTGGGTATCGTTAATATGAATTGCTACCTTTTCGGGTAGATTTTCAAGTGTGTTGTACTGACGCAAATGACGGTTAAGTATATCCTGAATAGATGCAGAAACCAAGAAATATTGCTGACGAAGGCGTAAGGATTTACCTTCTATATGATTATCCGCAGGGTATAATACCTTGGAAATATTTTCGGTCATAGCGCGTTGCTCGATTGCGCGTAAATAGTCGCCCTGATTAAATGCCGACATATCAAAGGACTGACATTCTGCACTCCAAAGTCGAAGCGCGTTTACGGTTTTACCGTCCTTACCTACAACCATAAGGTCATAAGGTACCGCGCGTACAGTTTGGTAATTGGTGTATTCTATGCGGTGAAGACCGTTTTCCCACCAATCGTTAACGTTACCGTCAAAATTAACATCTACAGCGCTTCCCGGCTTTGCTTCAAGCCAAACGCTGCCGCCGGGCAACCAGAAATCAGGCATTTCTGTCTGCCAACCGTCCACAAGATTCTGGCGGAAAATACCTAATTCATAGCGAATACAGTAACCCATTGCCGAATATCCGCCGCTTGAAAGAGCGTCTAAAAAACAAGCAGCAAGTCTTCCAAGACCGCCGTTACCAAGACCTGCATCAGGCTCTAATTCAAAAAGATTATCAAGCTTAACATTAAACTTTTTAAGCGCCTTTGCCATAGTATCGGTAAGGTCTAGGTTGTAAAGATTAGTTTTAAAGGAACGTCCCATAAGGAATTCCATACTTAAATAGTAAACAGTCTTTGCATTTTGCTCGCTTACAGATTTTTTAAATTCAGCGCGGCGTTCATTCATAATTTCAAGCAAGCTTAAAACCGATGCTTTATAAAAAAGCTCGTCACTTGCCTGTTCGGGTGTAACACCGAAATTGTGCGAAAGCTTCTTTTCAATCATAGAAGAAAGCTTTGAAGCGGTAATATTAGCCATTATAACATCTCCGTAATATAAAAATTTAAATAATATTTGTTAATAGGTATTTATTATACACTAATAATTAATATTTTTCAAGCCCTAACTGTTAGTATAATTTTGCGCATTTTTGTACATTTTGCATAAATTTATATTTAAAAATCTTGTTTTTTATCAAAACTTCGGCGTTTCGTACAAAAAACAGGCGTTTTCGGGTAATAATAAAGGACTTCTCGCCGAAGTCCTTTAAATAAAATTATTCTTGCTCGTAAACGTCGTTTATTTCAAGATAATCGCCTTTTATGCGGTTTTTATTTTTAATATTATCAAAAACAGCAAGCGCACCTATAGCCGCACCGAAAAGCGCAAGTAAGGAAACAAAGAATTTTAAGAAGCCTTTCATCTTAAAACCGCCTTTCATTTATAATTGTAATTTATTATACCAATAAAATTCCAAATTGTCAATTACATTAAAGGACCGAAAATATGAAGCAAACCTTGTTTAATTTTTCTAATAATCGGGCGCTTTTGCCAATCTTCAAGCTTGATTTCCTTGGACTGCGCCAATACCTCACGGAAATGCTGCTTAATATCAAGCGCCGTATCCTTATTGCAAAGCCATACGCCACATTCAAAATGAAACACAAAGCTGCGGTAGTCCATATTTACAGAGCCAATGGTTGAAATGCAATCATCCGACAAGAAGATTTTAGAATGTAAAAAGCCGGGTGTGTATTCATAAATTTTAACCCCTGCTCGTAAAAGCTCAAGATAATTATACTGTGTAACATTATGCACATAGCTTTTATCGGGTATGTGAGGGGTTACAATACAAACCTCTATGCCTGATTTTGCCGCCAAGCACAATGCGGCGGTCATCATATTGTCAATTACCAAATACGGCGTCATTATATACACATATTTTTGTGCCGAATTCAGTATCTGCATATAAATGCCCTCTGCGGGATTGCGGTCGTTAAGCGGTCCGTCGCTGTAAGGCAGGGCAAAACCGTCATCCACAATATTACTTTCGGCTAAACGGGGCTTAATATCTATCCGCTTACCCGTAATAAATTCCCACATTGTAAGGAACATACAAAGAAAGCTTTTTACAGCATTTCCCTTTATTAATACACCGCTATCCATCCAATGACCGAAGCGCTTTTGGCGGTTGATGTATTCGTCCCCTATGTTAACGCCGCCTGTCATGGCAATTTTACCGTCAATCACAACGATTTTTCTATGGTTGCGGTTGTTTATAAAGTTGTTAAATATCGGGTATATGGGGTTAAATACCGAAACCTCTACCCCGTCGCCCTTAAGCCTTGTTAAAAAGTCTTTGTGTTGGCGTTTGATTGAGCCGAAATCATCGAAAATTATCTTAACTTCAACCCCATTTGCCGCCTTTTGCTTTAAGATTTTATATATGCTTTCCCACATATACCCCTCGGCTATGATGAAAAACTCCATATAAATATATTTTTGAGCATTCTCAAGCTCTTCCAAAAGGCGAGAAAAAAATCTTTCGCCGCTGGGTAAATATTCTGCCGAGGTATTATCATAAATCGGGAAGCCCGATTCGTTTGTTAAATAATCTGCCTGACGCGAATGTGAAATATCAAAATATTTCATACGGTTTTCGGCATCCTCATTATCCTTTAAATAGTGGTGGTAATGAGCTTCGCAAATACGCATTTTCTTTTTAAGGTGGGGTAACACTCTGCCCCCGCCCCACAAAAGATAAACCGAAATTCCGAAAATCGGAAAAATGAGGATAAATATTATCCACCCAACCTTATGGTCGGGGTTGCCACGCTTGTTAAGTATTAAAACAACCGTTATAACACCCAATAAGCTTGATATAACAAACGACCATACCGAGCCTAAAGAAAAATCATAAAGGGTTGCAAACAAAAAGAGGATTTGTATGGCTAAAAGCAATGCAGATATTATTATTCTGTTTTGAATACGAATACCGCGTTTATGCTGTCTTTTCATAAAACCCCTCCTTTTAAAAGGTATTTTAACATATTGGTTGCAATTTTTCAATTAGTAGTAGAAAAATATATTTAATTATGATATAATATATTTTACTCTATTATTTTAAACACATTGTGAACAGGAGATAACAAATGTTTGAAAAAATTATAAAGTTAAAAGACGGTGTAGAGGGTTTGTTTATTGAAAACCAACGCTTTAATACCACAAGTATATCTTTTAATTTTTATTTACCGCTAAAAGAAGAAAATGTGGCAGAAAACGCCTTGTTGCCGTTTGTTTTAACCTCTAGCGGAAAGGAATACCCTTCCTTTTCTGCTTTAAACTTTAAGCTTAATAAGCTTTATGGCGCAAGACTTGATGCCAGCACCGAAAAATACGGCGACTGCCAATTGCTTCGTATAACGGTTTCGGTTATTGATGACCGCTTCACCTTTGATAGTGACTCACTTGTAAAACAGGCAAGCGAGCTTCTTTTGGGGCTTATCTTTAACCCCAATGTGCAAGACGGCGAATTTTTGGAAAACGATGTTAAAAGAGAAAAACGCAAGGCAATAGAGCACATAAAGGGCGAAATTGCCGAAAAGCGCATTTATGCCAAAAACCGTCTTATAAGCGAAATGTATAAAGGCTCACCTTACGGTCTTCCAAAATGCGGCACCGTTGAAATGGTTGAAAAAATCACCGGCAAAAGCCTTTATAACGCTTGGAAAAATATGTTATCCTCTGCCTTTTTGCGTGTTCATGTAGTAGGCGCAGCTTTGCCTAACCGCTTTTTTGAGGATATAGGCGAAAGATTCAATTCGGTAGAACGCTTTAATATTACCGACTGTAAGCTTTGCGCGCCCACAAAGGCTTTAGATAAGCCAAATACCGTTTTTGAAAAAATGGATGTTAAGCAAGGCAAGCTTGTTATGGGCTTTTCTTGTGAAATGTACGGCGATGATGATTTATCACTTCCGCTTATGGTTATGTGCGATATTTTCGGCGGCGGACCTTATTCAAGACTCTTTTCCAATGTACGCGAAAAAATGAGTCTTTGCTATTACTGTTCGGCTTCATCTGTAAGATACAAGGGACTTTTAACAGTTGATTCGGGCGTGGAAATGGCTAATGCCGAAAAAGCGCAGCAAGAAATTTTAAATCAGCTTGAAATAATTAAAAATGGCGAGTTTTCGGATTTCGAGTTCGAGTCATCTATAAAAAGTATTTGCGATTCGTTAAGCACTTATTACGATAGCCAGAATTCACTTGATTTATGGTACGCCTTAAAGATTAACAACCAAAACCTCTACTCGCCCGAGGATATTGCAGAAAAAATCAAGAAAATAACCCGTGAGGATGTAATTTACGCCGCAAAGGGTGTTAAATTGCATACAATTTATAAGCTTTTGCCGAAGGAGGGACCGATATGCTAAAAGAATATTTTGAAAGTGATTTCGGCGAAGGCTATGTAAAAGCAGAGCATCCGTCGGGCCTTAAAATATTTATACTTGAAAAACCGCAGTATAATTCAGCTTATGCAATTTTCGGCACCAAATACGGCTCGATTGACAACTGCTTTTCGGTTGACGGCGAAAAATGTGAAGTACCCGAGGGTATTGCCCACTTTTTAGAGCATAAGCTTTTTGAAAGTGAGGATGGCGACGCCTTTACAAAATATGCCGAAACGGGCGCTTATGCCAACGCCTTTACCTCGTTTGATAAAACCTGTTATTTATTTTCCTGCTCAAACAGATTTTATGAAAACTTAAATATATTGCTTAATTTTGTTCAGTCGCCCTATTTTACCGAGCAGACTGTACAAAAGGAACAGGGCATTATCGGTCAGGAAATCACCATGTATGACGATAGCCCCGCTTGGCGCGTAATGTTTAATATGCTTCTCAGTATGTACAGAAACCACCCTGTAAGAATTGATATTGCGGGTACGGTTCAGTCTATTTCACACATTAACGCCGATTTACTTTACAAATGCTACAATACCTTCTATAATCCATCAAATATGTTCATTTGTATTGCAGGTAATGTAGAAACCGAAAAGGTTTTAGATTTAATTGAAAAGGGCATAAAGCCGTGTGACAAAAAGGAAATCGAACGCATTATGCCAAACGAACCCCAAAATGTTACTACCGATTATGTTGAACAGTCACTTGAAGTAGCTCAACCGATGTTTTGCTTTGGCTATAAGGAAAACGCCGCCAAAAAACCGACTGTAAAAGAGCGTGTTTGCACCGGCATTTTGCTTGAGCTTATTGCGGGGGATTCTTCACCGCTTTACGAACAGCTCACCAACGAAGGTCTTATAAACGATGAGTTTTCCTTTGAATATTTCACGGGGGATGGCTATTCGTCGGTAATTTTCGAGGGTGAATCGGTAGACCCGAAATTAGTTGCACAAAAAATTAAGGACGAGATTACGCGCCTTAAGGAAGACGGCATAAACAAAAAGCTATTTTCTGCGGTTCGCTGTGGAATGTACGGCAACGCAATACGCGTTTTCAACAGTGTAGAGGGTATTGCAATGCAATTTGTGGACTGCGCGGTTAATGATTGCTGCTTGTTTGACGAGGTTAAATATTTAAAATCCGTTACCGCGGACGATGTTTACAAAAGGCTTAGCCTTTTAGATAACGAAAAAACCGTTCTTTCGGTAATTAATCCTAAAAAATGAGGAAATGAAGATGTATAATGTTACGATTTTCGGTATTGATATAGCTTTAAAGCCAATCGCCTTTTCTATACCGATAGGTGATGGGCATTGGGATATTTATTGGTACGGAATTATAATTGCTTTAGGCTTTATGTTGGCGCTGATTTACGGCATTACCAACGCAAAACGCTTTGGAATAGATAATGACCGTATGCTTGACGTGGTGCTTGTGGCAACACCTGTTGCGATTTTATGTGCAAGAGCCTACTATGTTATTTTTGACGGTGAAAAGTTAGAAAGCTTTGGCGAATTTTTCGGCTTTGGCGATTCTTCGGGCTTTTCGGGACTTGCCATTTACGGCGGTGTTATAGGTGCGTTCGTATCGGGTCTTGTAATGTGTAAAATCCGCAAAATAAAGTTTACCGATATGTTCGATTTAGCTTCCCTCGGCTTCCTTATAGGTCAAGGCATTGGCAGATGGGGTAACTTTGTTAACCAGGAAGCCTACGGCAGCTTTACGGGCAGCTCGTTTTGGGGAATGCAAAGCGAAAGAACTATACAGGAAATGGGCGAAGGTCTTGTACACCCTTGCTTTTTATATGAATCGGTTTGGTGTATTGCAGGCTTCTTTATAATAAACCGCTTAAGTAAAAACCGTAAATTCAGCGGCGAAACATTTTTAATGTACTGCGCTTGGTACGGCTTTGGCAGAGGCTTTATTGAAATACTAAGAACCGATAGCTTAATGCTAGGTCCAATTAAGGTTTCTTGCCTTTTAGCCTTCTTGCTTTGCATAGCAAGTGTTACCGCAATTATTATGATTCGCAAAAAGTTAAAGCCCGAAGAGGTTTATGTAGAACAATTTTCTGAAAATGCGGAGGAAGAAAATGTATAAAATTATAGACGGTAAGGTTATTTCGCAAACTGTAAAGGACAGAGTAGCCATAGAGGTTGCCGATTTGAAGCAAAAGGGCATTACAACAGGTCTTGCAGTTATAATAGTGGGCGAGGACCCTGCTTCTAAGGTATATGTTGCAAATAAGAAAAAGGCTTGCGAGGCGCTTGGTATTATTTCAGAGGAATACGCTTTACCCGAAACCACAACTATGGGAGAGCTTTTAGCACTTATTGATACACTTAACAAAAAGGAAAGCATAAACGGTATTCTTTGCCAATTACCGCTCCCGAAACATCTTAACGAGGATGAAGTTATAAACGCAATTTCACCCGAAAAGGATGTTGATGCTTTTCATCCGCAAAATGTAGGCAAAATAATGCTTGGCGACTATGATTTTGTTCCTTGCACCCCTGCAGGTGTTATGGAAATGCTAAATTACGAGGGTATTGATATAACAGGTAAAAACTGTGTTGTTATAGGTAGGTCCAATATTGTTGGTAAGCCTATGGGAATGCTGCTTCTTCACAAAAACGGAACCATTACAATCTGCCATTCTAAAACAAAGAATTTAAAAGAGGTTTGCGCCGCGGCGGATATTCTTGTAGTGGCAGTAGGCAGACCGAATTTTGTTACTGCCGATATGGTAAAAGAAGGCGCCGTTGTAATTGATGTTGGCATTAACCGTGTTGACGGTAAACTTGTGGGCGACGTTGATTTTAACGCCGTTAAGGATAAATGCGCGGCTATTACCCCTGTTCCCGGCGGTGTAGGGCCTATGACCATTGCAATGCTTATGCAAAACACCGTTACTGCAGCAAAAAAACAAAACAAGGTGATTTAATTGATTAAAAAAATTATAATTTTTGTTTGTGCTGTATTTTTGCTTTCGTTTAATGTTTCTGCTAAAAGTCAGGAAACCTTTTATGTTCACGGTTCGGCCAATAATTATGTTAGCGAAATTTTAGGTATAACCGAAGCCGAATTAAAAGACTATGTAAAGGATAATAATATCACCTATTTAGCAGTAAATAAGAATAACACCAAACAAATAAGGAAAACCGAAATAAGCGATGCTTTTTCAAAAAAAATAGGCAACTTTTTCGCGCTCGATGATAACGAAATCCTTGAACTCACCGAAGAGTTGACAGGCTTTAAAGATGTTAATGGCACTGTTTTTGAAAAGGGTAATAAAAAGTTTTTGAAAATAGAACTTAAAACGACCGATAGCGGCGGCGAATATATTTTAACCCAATACATTACGGTTGCAAATTCCAAAAAGGAAATTTTAAGCTTTTACACTGCTGCTAACACCACCACCGATTATATAGAGGATGTTTTTTCTTCACAGTTTAAGGTGAGCGGTAAGGTTACGGTGCTTAAGGTTATTTCTATAATAGGAATAGTTTTATTTTCAATTTTAGCGGTAGTAGTTACCGGCGCAATTATAAAAGATACGTTTACAAAAAAACCGACTGAATAACAGTCGGTTTTTATTTTGGATAAAATTTGGAAAAACTGTTAAAGATATACTATACGGAGGTTGTTTTATGAAAAGACGAAGTATAGTAAGAGTAATATCCTTTTTAAGTGCGGCAATAGTTGTAATAAGCGGATTTTATATAAAAGCGTTTATAAAAAACAAAAAATACAAGCTACAGATTGAAAACAATTATTCCCGTTCACTGGGTGAGCTTACAGAGGCAGTAAATAACATAAAGATAACGCTTGAAAAAGCACAATATATAAATACCGCAAAGCATTTAGGGCAGGCGGCAGTAAAGCTTTTGGGCGAGACGGAAATTTCCAAAAATGCATTGGCGCAGCTGCCGTCTAACCAAAGCCTTGAAACCCTTAACCTGTTTTTGTCACAGGTGGGTAATTACGCTATGTCGGTTTCGAGTGAGCTGTATTCCAATAAGGAATTCCCAAAGGAATATAAAGAAAACATCACCGCTTTAAGCAATGCGGCAGATAAAATTTCCACCATTATAAATGATGCTCAAATCAATTACAATAACCTTGAATATTGGGCAAAAGAACTAGACAATAAAATTGATAACGAAATAGACGACAGTATTTTAAATTCCTTTTCCGATTTAGAGGGCGAGCTTACCGATTTACCAACCCTTGTTTACGACGGACCTTATTCAGACCATATTCTAAATTCTGAGGCCGAAATGCTAAAAGGCGCCGACGAGGTTACTGTGGATGCCGCAAAGAAGATAGCCGCCTTATTTGCCGAATGCCATGAAAACGATATAAGTTTTATAACACAAGAAAACGGAAAAATACCCGTTTACCGTTTTTCGGGCAATAATATTGATATTACAGTAAGCAAAGCGGGCGGATATATTGTTTATATGCGAAAAAGCGGCGAGCGTAATGATTATATTTTAAATTACGAACAAGCGCGCGAAAAGGCTAAGCGTTTTTTAAGCCAAAATGATATGGTAGGCTTTAGCGAAAACTATTATTTTACCGACGAGGGCGTTTGTGTTATAAATTTTGCATACCTTGACGGCCGAACAATATGCTATACCGATTTAATTAAGGTAGGCGTTGCTATGGATACGGGCGAAATAGTATTTTACGAAGCGAGCGGTTATTTAAGCAACCACAAGGAAAGAGCCTTTGAAACGCCGAAATTCACTTTGGAAGAAGCAAAGCTTATAGTAAGCGACCGATTAACCGTGACAAAAACCGCCTTATCGCTTATCCCTACGCCCGAGGGCGAGAAGCGCTGTTACGAATTTTTGTGTGACGATAACGGGCAGCAAATACTTGTATATATTAATGTAACAACCCTTGAAGAAGAGGATATTTTAATTCTTCTTTCGGGCGATGGAGGAATTCTTGTAAAATAATGCTTGATTTTTTAAAAGATGTGTGGTAGAATATACGAGCATTTGATTTCACCCGGTCCTTACGGGTGGGTTCATTGCCGAAAAATCGACATTGAAGCGGATGGTCCTCTGGCATTTATGTTAAGAACATCTGGTACAAAAATAAGGAGGAAAAAAGATGGACGTAATTAAGGAACTTACAGCAGACATGCTCAAAAAAGACGCTCCTGAAATCTTAATCGGTTCTACCGTTAAGGTTCATGTTCGCATTAAGGAAGGCGAAAAGGAAAGAATTCAGATTTTTGAAGGTACTGTTATTGCTAAGAACAACAGCGGTATTTCTGAAACCTTTACAGTTCGCCGTGTATCCTACGGTGTTGGCGTAGAACGTGTATTCCCTGTACATTCACCTTCAGTTGCTAAGGTTGAACTCGTACGCAAGGGTCAAGTTCGCAGAGCAAAACTCTACTACTTACGTGACAGAGTTGGTAAGGCTGCCAAGGTTAAAGAAAAGATTTAATCACGGAAGGGGGACGGGTAAATACCTTGTCCCCCTTTGATTTTTTCTAAAGAATAAAAAATAAACCCTTTCTGCGTACAGCGCGCCGATTTTATTCTTTATTCTTTCTTATTTATTATTTTTTATTTTTTATTTTTTAGAGGTATACTTATGAAAAAATGGGATACTTATGACGATTACTTCACCGAAGGTTTTTATGTATACACCGATGTTGACGAGGAAGAACCCGAGGAAGAAAAGTACACAATAAAATCAAGCGTTTTCGAATGGCTTGATGTTGTTGTTATGGCGCTTATTTCGGTAGTTTTAGTGTTCTCCTTTGTTTTCAGAGTTGCCACTATTGACGGTAACTCTATGCTTAACACCTTGGTAGAGGGTGAGCGCATAATAATAAGTGATTTTAACTACAAGCCCAAAAATGGCGATATTGTGGTAATTTCCCGTAATGCCGAAAACTCGGTAGAAGGCAGTCTTACAAGCCAAGGTCCTATTATTAAGCGTGTTATTGCAACCGAAAACCAAACCGTAGATATAGACTTTGCCAAGGGCATTGTTTATGTAGACGGTAAGATTTTATACGAAGATTATATTTCAAGCCTTACAGTACGTAAGGATGATTTAGATTTCCCTATGATTGTACCCGAGGGCTGTATATTTGTACTTGGCGATAACCGTGCAGTATCGCTTGATAGCCGCTCCTCTGAAATAGGGGACAACGGTATGATTGACACCCGTTATGTTTTAGGCCATGCAGTTTTCAGAATTTTCCCATTTAACCGAATTGGAAGGCTTGATAACAAATGAGCGAAAACAGACAAAGTATTCAATGGTTTCCCGGCCACATGGCTAAAACCAAGCGTCAGATAAAAGAAATTTTACCTATTATTGACGCTGTGGCAGAGGTTGTGGATGCGCGTATTCCCCAAAGCAGCCGCAACCCCGATTTAAAGGAGATTATAGGCAATAAGCCACATATAATTTTACTTAACAAATGTGATATGGCAGATAGCAATATTACAAAGCAATGGATTGACTATTATAAGCAAAACGGTACCACCGCTATTGCGATTGACTGTAAAAGCGGTAAAGGTATAAACGCTTTTAAGGATACGGTTAAAACCGTTTTAGCAGATAAGCTTGAAGCATACAAGCAAAAAGGAATGGTTGGCAAACCGCTTAGAGTTATGGTTGTTGGCATTCCTAATGTTGGTAAATCCTCATTTATAAATAAAATCGCGGGCAAAACTCGTGCAAAAGCTGAAAACAGACCCGGTGTTACAAGGGGTAACCAATGGTTTACTATTGATAAGCAGTTGGAATTGCTTGATACCCCGGGTGTTTTATGGCCAAAGTTTGAGGACCAGACCGTAGGTGAGCATTTGGCATTTACAGGGGCTGTTAAGGATAGGATTTTAGATACCGAGCTTTTGGCAATGCGTTTGCTTGAAATTTTGAGCGCAAATTATCCCGATTATTTGGAAAAACGCTACGGCGAATTGGATTTTTCGGTTGATAGCTATGATTTATTATGCCTTATAGGTAAAAAACGCGGAATGGTTATTCGCGGTGGCGAAACCGATACCGAAAGAGCGGCAAATATGCTATTAGAAGAATACAGAAACCAAAAAATCGGAAATATATCTTTGGAAAGGGTAGATGAAAATGCCTGATTACAGCTACGAACAAGCCGCTATGCAAAGCGGCTTTAACCTTATTTGCGGTGTAGACGAAGCGGGTCGCGGCCCCCTCGCAGGACCTGTTTGCGGGGCGGCGGTAATACTTCCCGAAGGCACCGAAATCGAGGGTCTTAATGACTCTAAAAAGCTAAGCGAAAAGAAGCGAGAACAGCTTTTTGACATTATAATAGAAAAAGCGGTGGATTACTGTATCGCTTACGGCACACTTGAAGAAATTGAAGAGCACAACATTCTAAACGCTACATATTTTGCTATGAATAGGGCAATAAACGGTCTTAAAAGCGTTGACTTTGCTTTGATTGACGGCAACCGTTTACCTAAGGACATAAAAGTGCCCGCTGCTACTATTGTTAAGGGTGACCAGAAATCAATGTCAATTGCGGCGGCATCTATTTTAGCAAAGGTAAGCCGTGACAGACTGCTTTTAGAATACGATGAAAAATATCCCGAGTACCAATTTGCAAAGCACAAGGGCTACGGCACTAAATTGCATACCGATTTAATTAAAGAATACGGTCCTTGCGAAATTCACAGATTATCATTCCTAAAAAATATATTGGGTGAAAATAAATGAACATAGGCAAAACAGGGCTTGAGGGCGAAAAAAGAGTAGCCAATTATTTGCGAAGCAAGGGTTTTGCGGTAATAAAGCAAAATTACACCTGTAAATACGGGGAAATTGACATTATAGCCCAAGACCACGAGTATATTCTTTTTGTAGAGGTTAAAACCCGAAAGGAAAACAGTCTTGTATCGGGCATGCAGGCGGTAGATGATTTCAAGCAAAACCGCATACTTAAAACCGCGCAGGATTTTATACGAAAAACCGAATGTGAATTGCAACCAAGGTTTGACGTTGCAGAGGTTACGGTTTTTGAAAAGCAAGACGGCACTATGGGTTATAAGCTTCACTACATAACTAACGCGTTTTAGGTGAAAAAATGGACTTTTTCGATTTGCACTGCGATACTGCCTATGAAATGTATGTAAAAAACGAAGGGTTTGAAAATAACAGCCTTGCGGTGTCGGCAAAATTGGGCGAATGCTTTGAAAATTGGACCCAAACCTTTGCTATATGGATTGAAGAAAAAAGAGAGAATCCCTTTTTGTTTTACAAAAACGCCCTTTCACATTTAAAAAAGAACTTATGCGGAAAAGTAAACCCAATTTTTGCGGTTGAGGGCGGAAGCGTAATAGAAAACGACATTGACCGCTTGTACCAACTTCAAAAGGACGGTATTAAGCTTTTAACGCTTACCTGGAACGGCGAAAATTCAATTGCAGGCGGTGCTAAAAGCGATAAAGACTTAACCGATTTTGGAAAAGACGTTATTAAAGAGATGAGCAAAATCGGTATTGCGGTTGATGTTTCCCACCTTAACGATAAAAGCTTTTATTCGGTAATAGACAGGGCGGATAAAATACTTGCTTCTCACAGTAATTGCCGAAGTATTTGCAATCACAAGCGCAATTTAACAGACGAGCAAATAAAACTTTTGTGCGAAAAAGGCGGTATTATAGGACTTAATTTTTATCCCGAATTTTTAGGGGATAATTTTTACGATAAAATTTATAAAAATATATACCATCTATGCGAAATGGGACTTGAAAATAATATTGCAGTAGGCTCCGACTTTGACGGCGCAAAAATGCCCAATGAAATGCAAAATATTTCAAAAATACCCGATTTATATTTGAATTTAAAGAAAAAAGGGTTAAAAGAAGACTTACTCTATAAAATTTTTTATAAAAATGCTAATGATTTTATGCTAAACCTTTGACAAAGGGCTAATAGTATATTAAAATGTATGTGTATACTTATTTAGGAGAAACGAATATGAATTACGTAAGTACAAGAGATAAATCTGTAAAGGTTACTGCGGCTAATGCAATAGCACAGGGTATTTCGGTTGAGGGCGGCCTTTTCGTGCCTGATACCTTCCCTAAGTTTACCGAAGCAGATTTTAAGGAAATTGCAAAGCTTGATTATATTGGCAGAGCAAAATATATACTTAAAAGCTTCCTTAACGATTTTTCTGAGGAAGAGGTTGATTATTGCGTTAAGGGCGCATACACAGGCAGCTTTGATAACGAACAGCCTGCCCCCATTTCGCTTATAGGTAAAAATGCAAATATTCTTGAATTATGGCACGGACCTACCTGCGCTTTCAAGGATTTAGCACTTCAGCTTTTACCATATTTGCTTACAACCTCCGCAAAAAAGGTTTCAAACGGTAAAAAGATTGTTATTTTGGTTGCCACTTCGGGTGACACCGGTAAAGCCGCGCTTGAAGGCTTTTGCGATGTAGAGGATACCGAAATTATGGTATTCTACCCAAGTGACGGCGTAAGCCCGATGCAAAAACTTCAAATGGATTCCCAAAAGGGTGAAAACGTTCACGTTTGCGCTATTAAGGGTAATTTTGACGATGCTCAGACAGGCGTTAAAAAGATATTTACAAATAATGCAGTTAAAGAAAAGTTAGCTGAAAATAATATGCAGTTCTCTTCGGCAAACTCTATTAACTGGGGTCGCCTTGCTCCGCAGATTGTTTATTACATTTCGGCTTACTGCGATTTGCTTGACCGCGAGGATGACTATTTGAAGGACGGCTTTAACATTGTTGTTCCAACAGGTAACTTTGGTAATATTTTGGCAGCTTTCTACGCTAAAAAAATGGGTGTGCCTGTAAATAAACTTATCTGCGCTTCAAATGCTAATAACGTACTTACCGATTTTATAAATACAGGTAAATATGACCGTAACCGCAGCTTCTTTACAACAATTTCTCCGTCTATGGATATTTTGATTTCAAGTAACCTTGAAAGAATGCTTTTCGAACTTTCGGGTAATGACGATAAAGCGGTTGCTAAAATGCAAAGCGATTTATCGGCAGACGGCACCTTCACAGTAAGTGAAGAAATTAAAAATAAAATGGGCGAGCTTTTCTTCGGCGGTTGCTGTGATGATGAGCAGACAAAAGAAACTATTAAAGATTTGTTCGAAAAATACGGTTATCTTTGCGATACTCACACCGCAGTTGCCATGAATGTTTACGAGCAATACAAAAAAGCAACAGGTGACGACAGACCGACCGTTATTGCCTCTACCGCTTCCCCCTATAAGTTCGCAAACAGCGTACTTTCTGCGGTATCAAGCGAAAAGGCAGAAAGTGAATTTGATACTGTTCGTTTGCTTTCCGAAATCACTAAAACCGAAATTCCCGAACCTATTAAAGCGCTTGAAAATGCAACCGTTCGCTTTAAAGAAATTTGCGAAAAGGACGATATGCTAAACGCGGTTTACAGCGCACTTAATATTTAAAATAAAAAGCCACTGCAAGCAGTGGCTTTTCTAACTTGATTTTAATTACTTCGCCTTGAATGTGTCGCAACAGGTTTCCTCTGCACGAGCGGCAGAACCGTTGCCTACCTGAATTTTACCTGCGCTACAGGTATCGTTAGCGGCATGGTAAACACAGTTTTTAACATTACAAGAAATACAGTAATTAGTTTCGCATCTACAGTCTGACAAATTAATCAAGTCCTTTCTGACCGTTAGGTCTTTTATAGTTTGTTCATTTTAAAAAAAATTATGTAAAGGAGGAGCAATATGAGTATTTTTACCATTTCGGATTTACATTTATCCTTTGGAAGCGATAAGCCGATGAATATTTTTCGCGGTTGGGATAATCACACCGAGCGCCTTTTAGCCAATTGGAACCGCGTTGTAAAGCCACAAGATACCGTTGTTCTTCCGGGTGATTTTTCGTGGGGCTTAAAGCTTGAAGAAACAAAGGCGGATTTTGAATTTTTAAATAAGCTTAACGGTAAAAAAATTCTTTTAAAGGGTAACCACGATTTATGGTGGTCTACCGTTAAAAAATTAAACGAATTTTTAAAAATCAACCAAATAGAAAATGTTGAAATTCTTTTTAACAATACTATTATTGCCGAAAATTATGCAATAGCAGGAACACGCGGTTGGTTTTATGACGATAAGGCAGATAAAAAAATTATCGCGCGTGAGGTTGGAAGACTTGAAAAGTCGCTTTGTGAAGCCGAAAAAACAGGTCTGCCTATTTTGGTGTTTTTACACTATCCGCCCGTTTACGGCAATCAGGTTTGCGAGGAGATTTTCAGCGTTTTAAAGGCGCATAATATTAAGAAGGTTTTTAACGGCCATATTCACGGCGCAGGGTTCAATAACGCTGTAAAAGAATACGACGGCGTTAATTTTGAGTTAATTTCTTGCGATTGTATAGACTTTACGCCGCGTTTTATAGTATAAATTAACAAAATTAAACTTTTTAAAAAAATATGTGGAAAAAATTGTAACACTGTGGTATAATACTACGAGATATAAAATTTGCATTATTATGCGGAGGTATAAAAATGAGTTTAAAGGCAACAAAACAACTTAGCACCAACAGATACGAGCTTGAAATCGTTATTGATGCTGAAACTTTTGGTGAGGGCATTAAAAAGGCTTACAACCAACAAAAAAATAAAATTTCCGTTCCCGGTTTCAGAAAGGGTAAGGCTCCATACGCAATGGTTATGAAAATGTATGGCGAAGAAGCATTCTTTGAAGATGCTTTAAACATTCTCTACCCCGAAACTGTTGACGCTGCTATTAAGGAATCCGGTCTTAATGTAATTAACGACAAAATGGATTTTGATATGGTTTCAATCTCTAAAGAAGAAGGCGTAGATTTCAAGGTTGCAGTTACTACTTATCCTGTAATCGAAATCGGCGAATATAAAGGCTTAAAGGCTGAAAAGGTTATCGCAAAGGTTGAAGATAGCGAAATCGACGCTCAGGTTAAATCCATGGCAGAGCGCAACGCTCGTATGGTTTCTGTAGAAGACCGCGCAGCTGCTTTGGGCGATACCGTTGTTATAGACTTTGAAGGCTTCCAGGATGGCGAAGCGTTTGACGGCGGCAAGTCCGAAGGCTATTCATTAGAACTCGGTTCAGGTCAGTTCATCCCCGGCTTTGAAGACCAAATCGTTGGCAAAAACACAGGCGATGAATTTGATATCGCAGTAACCTTCCCCGAAGAATACGGCGCAGAAAACCTTGCAGGCAAGGAAGCAACCTTTAAAATTAAGCTTCACGAAATTAAGCTTCGCGAGCTTCCTGAAATTGATGATGAATTTGCAAAGGACGTAAGCGAATTTGATACTTTGGACGCTTTAAAGGCAGACCTTAAGGCAAAGGCTTTAGAACAGAAATCAAAATTCAACGATGAAGAAGCAGAAAACGAATTAGTTTCTCAGATTGTTGACAGCATTAAGGGCGAAATCCCTGAAGCAATGTTTGAAAACCGTCTTGACCAGAGCGTTGAAGAATTTGCATACCGCTTACAGATGCAGGGCTTAGACCTTCAGACATATCTTAAGTATTCAAATACTTCTATGGAAGATTTCAGAAAGACCTTCCGTCCTCAAGCAGAAGCTCAGGTTAAGTTCCGTTTAGCACTTGAAAAGATTGTTGAACTCGAAAAAATTGAAGCTTCTGAAGAAGATATCAATGCTCGTTTCGAAGAAATGGCTAAGCAGTACGGTATGGAAGTTGATGCAGTTAAGAATGCTATCCCTGCTGAAGAATTAGCTAAGGATATTGCAGTAGGTAAGGCTATTGACTTTGTTAAGGAAAATGCAGTAATTACCGAGGTTGAAGCTAAGACCGAAAAGAAGGCTCCTGCAAAGAAAGCTCCTGCTAAGAAGACCGAAGGCGAGAAGAAGACAACCTCTACCGCTAAGAAAACAACTTCTACAGCAAAGAAAACCACAACCAAAAAGACAGAAACTAAGAAAGATGCAGAATAATTGATTATAAAACTGCATTTTAGTTCATAATATTTACGGTATATTGGTGCCGGCACTATACGGTGCCGGCACCTTTTGTAAATATATAAAGGAGAGTTATTATGAGTTTAGTACCTTATGTTTTAGAACAAACAAGCCGCGGAGAACGTTCTTATGACATTTTTTCCCGTCTTTTAAACGACCGCATTATTATGCTTAATGACGAGGTTAACAACACTACCGCAAGCATTGTTATTGCTCAAATGCTTTATCTTGAAGGTCAGGACCCTGAAAAAGATATTAATTTTTACATTAATAGCCCAGGCGGTTCTGTAAGCGCAGGTATGGCTATTTACGATACTATGCAGTACATTAAGTGTGATGTTAGCACTATTTGTATGGGTATGGCGGCTAGTATGGGCGCATTCCTTTTGGCCGCAGGCGCAAAGGGTAAAAGATTGGCGCTTCCTAATAGCGAAATTATGATTCATCAGCCTTTAGGCGGTACTCAAGGTCAGGCAACTGAAATTTTAATTCACGCTAAGCACATTGAAAGAACAAGAGCCAACCTTAACAGAATTTTGGCAGAAAATACAGGTAAGTCCTTAGAAGAAATCGCAAGAGATACCGAACGCGATAACTTTATGACTGCAGCCGAAGCGCAGGAATACGGACTTATTGATAAAGTAATTACAAAGAGGTAATATAATGCCTAATAAAAACGATATGGAAATTTGCTGCTCATTTTGCGGCAAATCACAGGACGAGGTAACCCGTCTTGTAGAGGGTCCGGGCGTATATATTTGCGACAATTGTATTCAATTTTGCAGTTCACTTTTGTTTGAGGATGAGCTAGGCGCAAAATCACGCTCGAAAAAACGCGAGGAAAAAGAGTTTATTTTACCAAAGCCTCAGGAAATTAAAGAGAAGCTAGACCAATACGTTATAGGTCAGGATGAAGCCAAGAAAACCCTTTCGGTTGCGGTTTACAACCACTACAAGCGTATTTTTAAGAAGACTGACGGCGATGTTGAGCTTGGTAAAAGCAATGTGCTTATGCTAGGCCCCACAGGTGTAGGTAAAACCCTTTTGGCGCAAACCTTGGCTAAAAGCTTGGATGTGCCGATTGCTATTACCGACGCTACTACCCTTACCGAAGCGGGTTATGTTGGTGAAGACGTTGAAAATATACTTCTTCGTCTTATTCAAGCGGCAGATTATGACATTGAAAAAGCCCAACGCGGTATTATATATGTAGACGAAATTGATAAAATTGCAAGAAAGTCTGAAAATGCATCCATCACGCGTGACGTTAGCGGCGAGGGCGTGCAACAAGCACTTCTTAAGATTTTAGAGGGTACTGTTTCGAACGTTCCGCCTCAGGGTGGCAGAAAGCATCCACAACAGGAATTTATTCAGATTGATACTACTAACATTCTGTTTATTTGCGCGGGCGCGTTTGACGGTATTGAAAAGGTTATTGAACGCCGTATCGGCGGCAGTAGCCTAGGCTTTGGCGCAGATGTTAAGTCACCCAAAAGCAAGGAAGCCGAAGCGCTCGGTATGACCGCTACCCATCAGGATTTAGTTAAGTTCGGTATTATACCCGAGCTTGTAGGTCGTATGCCGGTAATTACCGCATTAAAGGGTATGGATAAGGAAACTCTTGTGCGAATTATGGTAGAGCCTAAAAATTCTATTGTAAAGCAGTATGAGGCACTCTTTAAAATGGATGGCGTAGAGCTTAAGTTTGAAAAAGAAGCCTTGGAAAAGATTGCCGAGCTTACAATCGAACGTAAAACAGGCGCTCGCGGTCTTCGTTCTATAATTGAAGGCGTTTTACAACCCTTAATGTTCGAAACCCCGTCCGACAGCAAGATAAAGAAAATTACAATTACCGCAAAAACCGTAGAAAACGGCGAAGCGGAAATAATTCGTAATGCATAATCAAAAGCACCCTTTGGGGTGCTTTTTTTAATGCGTAATGCGTAATTCGTAATTTTTAACCGTTTTTTAAATAATAAATAAGAAAGAATAAAGAATAAATTCGGTGTTTCGTAAATAGAAACGATATATAAAATGCCGTG
>JAZRMY010000005.1:0-1010 GCA_045647925.1 Acutalibacteraceae bacterium
GAGGAATTAGTTTGAACATAAGATAAGCCTCCGATTAAATAAACGATATATTTGATAAATAGGAATTTATAGAAGTGATTATACCACTCATACCAAAATATGAAAATGATTTTTATTTTTCTTTAATAAGCACCATACTGAAAAGCTCCAGTTCAAAGGAAAGATTATCAGTAACTTCTGTAAGCTCACCACTGTGCTCGTTATCAACCTTATATATATCGTATGACCCCTTTTCACCCAAATCCAATGAAATCTCTTTGTCAGGCAAACCAACATTATCGCTATAATAAGTAAGTATAATTGTCGCTTTTCCGTTTTTATCCACACCGCAAAGAGAATAGATGTTTTCAATCTCATTTTGGGAAGCAATTTCTTTTTCGCAATCATAAAGGAAACCATACCAATAAAAAGCATAGTAGCCCTTTAACTTTTCATAAGTGTAAAAATCAAAAACACCATTGAAAGCCGAGGGACGAGTGTCATAATACATAAGCATATCAATGGGAGAATGCTGAGAAGTACACATGCAAGCCAATGTGAATGATGCACCCTTAATGCCGTGAATTGCTTTAAGAGAGTAAACGAACTCTTCTTCCCACCCTTTCACATAGTTCCATTCGTTGAGTATGCTTTCTGAATTTTCATAACCATATTTGTTTAAAAGAGCTTTTATTCTTTCTGCTTTTTGAGCCATGTGCATAGGCTCTGTGCAATAAATATGCCAGGAAAAGAAATCAAGCGGTACATTTCTATTTTGCATTTCCTGAAGAAAATCCTCTGCCCATTCTTCGTTATGTGCAAGCGCAGGACCGCCTATTTTCAAATCAGGAAAACGGTCTTTAAGGTGCTTTGCAGTAATTCCGAACAAATCAAAAAAATCTGCTTTTGTTCCGCCCCAGGTGCGCTTGTTAGATGAATCGTCCGGGTCAAGATCAGCTTCATTCCAGATTTCCCAGTATTTCATATTGAGTTTGTAGCCATCTGCCCAACCCTCATTATAATGTCGGATA
>JAZRMY010000006.1:0-3211 GCA_045647925.1 Acutalibacteraceae bacterium
ATAGCACACTTACAACATTTTATCAAGTATTTTTTATAAAAAAATAAATATCCCTAAACGGGTATGCGTGATACTAACTACAAACACGAACAATAAGACACTTTACTGCCTCCAAGCTCAGCTTGGTCAGTTTATAGCGTACCGTCAAGCATTAACTTACTGTTTTTCGGTATAATTTATATATGAAATTTACCGAACGCTTTAATGAATTAGTAGAAATTAGCGGTAAAACGCAAGTGGAAATAGCCAAGGCAATCAACGTTTCCAAACAATGCGTTACCGATTATAAGTCAGGAAAAAGTTTTCCGTCCTTGGAAACCCTTTTCTTGATTTGTCAATGCTTGGACACCACAGCAGATTACTTGCTCGGCTTATCCGACGAATATTAATAAATATCCCCGCGTGAAAACGCGGGGTATTTCATATGCGGGCGAAGCCCTATGCTACCAGCCACCCTCTACAAGGGTATTGAGGTCTGCCATTTGCATATTACTCCTTGAACGGGCTATCTGGATAATCTATCCGTAGCTGTTCCCCGAGTTTATCTTCCTTCAACTGATTTTCTATATACTCTTTTATCTTTTGAGTATTTTTTCCTACTGTATCTACATAGTATCCTTTACACCAAAACTCTCTATTTCGATACTTGAATTTGAGATTCCCCCATTGCTCATATATCATTAAACTACTTTTACCTTTGAGATACCCTACGAATCCTGAAACACTCATCTTCGGGGGAATCTCAACCAACATATGCACATGGTCAGGGCATATCTCTGCCTCGATTATATTTACTCCTTTCCATTTGCACAATTCTCGTAGAATTGCTCCTATTTCTCTTCCTTTTGCCCCAAACATTGTTTTTCTACGATATTTAGGCGCAAATACTATGTGATACTTGCAATTCCACTTCGAATGTGCTAAACTATGTATGTCATTCACCTTGAATGTCCTCCTTTTGGTTTTTATTTTGGGTTTGCAGACCTCAATTTTATTATACCAAAAGGAGTTTTTATTTTCAAGAATTATATGTTTAACATTTTCTGAACCCCGCGTCTAACGCGGGTTATTCTTTATACAAAAAAGGGTTGACCAACACGGTCAACCCTCAAATTTTGCTACGCAGTAAACAAAGAAAAGCAAAATGATTGAATTATCGATAGGAATGTGATATAATACCGATAAATAAGAAGTTGACGGAGAATAGGTAATGAAAATCTACGATATTTCCCAAGAAGTTTTCGGCTGCCAAGTGTATCCCGGCGATCCGATGCCGGAGAAAAAGGAACTCAAATCGATGGAAAAGGGCGAAGTATATAATTTGACGGCATTTAGTATGTGTGCGCACAACGGCACGCATATAGATGCACCGTGTCATTTTATTAAAGACGGAAAAACCGTGGATGAGATGTCTTTGGAGACATTTATCGGAATGGCTTACGTAGCGGAGCATAGTGGGGTTGTTACCGATAATGACGCCACGGAAATTATTGAAAAAGCGAAAAAGCATAATCCGGAAGCGGCAAAGAGAATTCTGATAAAAGGAGATGTAGAAGTATCATTAGAGGCGGCAAAGGTATTTGCATCTTCAAATATTTTACTTCTGGGAAATGAGTCTCAGACAGTCGGACCGCAAAACGCACCAATGGCGGTACATCTTGCACTATTGTCTACTAATGTTGTTTTGCTTGAGGGGATTCGTTTAGCGGCGGTTTCGGAGGGCGTTTATTTTTTGAATGCTGCTCCGCTGAACTTGGCGGGCGCAGAAGGCTCACCGTGCAGAGCTGTATTGATAGATACCGAGAGATAAATTCCAATTTATCGGGATGATAATAAAAGACAAGGGGTGACGGAAAAATCAACCGTCACCCCTCAAATTTTGCTACGCAGTAAACAAAGAAAAGAGAATGGGGAAATTCTTTTCTATTCCCGTTTTCAATTTTTATAAAACGGACATCTTTCTTGAATGCATTGCGAATTTTTCAGTTTGTAGTCGCATGCAATCGTTTCCGTTTCCATTTCGATGCCGTATTTCTCTTTGACGAATTTTATGCCATTCGATAAAGAGATAAAAGCATTTCGTTTGCAACAGCGCGCACCGCCGATTTTACTCATTTTAGAAATCACGGCGGAAGTGTATTCCATATTATCCTTGTAATAATCGTCCGTACTCAAAGGACTTGTTTTATGAATAACGGAAAGGGCAGCGCCAACCGCAGTTACCGAACCGCAAACACCCCAATATCCGCACATTGCGCCTGGCATCATAATCGTTCTTTTTGCGAGCGTTTCCATACAAGTCGGTAAATCAATATCACCGCCTGCATTTTTATACGCAGTCAAAAACGCCGCACCGTCAAGGAAATGATGTTCAGGACCGTGCATATTGATAAAGTCTTTATTCATCAATTCTTTTGCGATTTTAATAGGGTTCTTGGATTGCGTATTTAATAAGTGCTGTTTAATCAAATCGTATTTTTCTTGTAAGGTGTATTCCATATACTGTTTTTCCTTTGTTGCGTTTATATTGTCATTATAGCACGTTTCACGAAATTTTTCAACCTATACTTTGTTATTCCAATATTTTTCCATCCGTGGAGATTGTAACGACGCTCCACGGAATCATTTTTCCGCTTGCAATCAAAGCGCGTTTCACGGCATTTTCAATTCCCCCGCAACAAGGCACTTCCATACGAACGACCGTCACGCTTTTAATATCGTTGCCTGCAAGAATTGCCGTAAGTTTGTCGGCATAATCTACGTCATCGAGTTTAGGACAACCAATGAGTGTGATTCGATTGCGAATAAATTCGTTATGAAAATTGCCGTAGGCATAAGCCGTGCAATCTGCCGCAATAAGCAAATTTGCGCTGTTAAAATACGGTGCGTTTACAGGCACAAGCTTTATCTGCACAGGCCATTGTGAAAGCCTGCTGGCAATAGGCGAGCTAACTGTGGGGCAGGAGTGCTCTTCGCGTTGAATTGCTCTCGATTGCGTACCTGGACAACCGCAAGGTAAAGGGCTTTTCTTTTTTGCTTTGGCGGCGAGAACAGCCGCTTCGTCATAAGCAGGTGCTTCACGCTCTTCAAACGAGATTGCATCAACAGGACAAGCAGGCAGACAATCCCCAAGCCCGTCGCAGTAATCTTCTCTGGTAAGACGAGCCTTGCCGTTTATCATTTCAATCGCACCTTCGTGGCAAGCAGCGGC
>JAZRMY010000007.1:0-1129 GCA_045647925.1 Acutalibacteraceae bacterium
TTTTTATGCTAAAAAACATACTTTTTAGCTAAATGACTGATTCTGAATTATGAATTTTGATTTATGATTTATGATTTTTAAAAAGAGAGCTAATCTATATATACCTTATTATATATTATATATAGGGATTTTATGAATATAGCTTCATTGCCCTGTGAAGGTAGCTTCGTTGGCTCACAAAGCTATATCTGCGACCTCGCAAAGCTACTTTCATAAAAATCCCTATATATAATATATAATAAGGTATATATAGCATGTGCCCTTTTTTAAAATCATAAATCACAAATCATAAATCATAATTCAAAATCAGCCATTTAGCTAAAAAGTATGTTTTTTAGCATAAAAAAGTTGTTAATTTGTTTGGTTAGTAATATTAAAGTGTGTACTTTTGCACCCGCTTTCGCAAGGGAAGTGCGTTGTTTTAGATGTTGACTTAATATTTTTCGAATTATTTCTTCAAAAGATTTGGTTTGTATTAATAAAAGTTATTATCTTTGCATCCGCTTTCGCTAAAAAGTGAGCGAGAGTAGTTCTTTGAAAGATTTTCATAAACAAACAAGTAGTACAAGAGCGAAGTTCTTTAATGAACTTCGGGTAAAAGAAAAGAACCGTCAATACTTATATATATAATAGGTAATTGAAAGACTCTTGATATATTCGGTTGTCCTGACAGATTAAACTGACCTTTATGGTCAAAAAAGATATTATTACAATGAAGAGTTTGATCCTGGCTCAGGATGAACGCTAGCTACAGGCTTAACACATGCAAGTCGAGGGGCAGCGGAGGAGTTAGCTTGCTAACTTCAGACGGCGACCGGCGCACGGGTGAGTAACACGTATCCAACCTGGCCGTTACTCGGGAATAGCCTTCCGAAAGGAAGATTAATGCTCGATGGTATATATTTATCGCATGATTTTTATATTAAAGATTTATCGGTAGCGGATGGGGATGCGTTCCATTAGATAGTTGGCGGGGTAACGGCCCACCAAGTCTTCGATGGATAGGGGTTCTGAGAGGAAGGTCCCCCACACTGGAACTGAGACACGGTCCAGACTCCTACGGGAGGCAGCAGTGAGGAATATTGGTCAATGGACGCAAGTCTGAACCAGCCAAGTAGCGTGAAGGATG
>JAZRMY010000008.1:0-1704 GCA_045647925.1 Acutalibacteraceae bacterium
AAACACTCTCACAATCGGTAGCACCCTCGGTTTGCTCTATTCTGTCGGCAATTCGATTTAAGGTGCCGATTGATTTTTCATACGCCATATTAAGTTTATGGTAACTTACGTTGGCAATAATTATGTAGTTGAAAATCAAGACCGTCGATAAAACCAAAACAGTCCAAGATTTAATTGCTTGGAAATTTATATTTCCAAAGTCAATTTTTTCATAAATGAGTATGAAAAGCAGATAAAAAATCAAAAAGTCCATTTTCATCAGATTATGATAATCGATGGCACTGTTTATAATGCTGAGCACACTAGCCCCTACCGGAAGCAAAGCCACCAAAACGGCGATAACCAAGGTCTTAGGCACGCCTATTTTATTTTTGATTATAAAGGTAATATAGAAAATAAGCGAAGCCAAAATAACCATAACGTTGATAACGCTAAAGACGTTTATGCCGTTTGAAAAGTCAAAGAAATAGCCGAAAAACGACTCTTTGATTGTGTAAAGCGAGGCGAAAAGGTTTAATCCCGAAAGTGACGCCGCATCGCCAAAGCCTTGATAATCCAAAAGTGTTGTTTTTGTCAGTTTCAAAAGTAACGTTAAAACCAAATAATAAAGCACCATTCCCAAGGCACCTGTAATTAAAAACTTTGCGCCGTATATAAACAGTTCTTTGATTTTTGTGTCATCAGACAAGGCTTTAACTATCAAGAAACAAAGCAAAAGCATTATTGTAACGGTTATGTAGGCTTGATAAATTCCTACAGACAATGCAATTAAAATGAGCGAAGTTATATACTTCGGTTTCTCTCTTGTTAAAAGAAGTGCTGCCAAAACGGCAAAAAGGAAAGAAAGCGCGTAAGCGTCTGCCACGTAGTTATACATCATAACCGACGTAACCGTTGGGAATGAAACTACTGTAGCACCGATAAGACAAGCTGTTACGGTTTTCTTAACCTTGAAAATTTCAACTATTGCAACCGCACCAAATGCGTGAAACAATATGGCCATAAGACCTGTAACCCAAGGTAAATCGTAAAAAGAACTAATACCCGAAGCCACAGGCAAAAACCATCTTCCCATTGAAAGCATATTTTGCGCGTCATACCTGAAGACAAGCGAATCCCAATTGGGAAGCCAATTTGTGATTTTATAAAGGTGCGTAATTAAACCGATAACAACCGCCGATATAAAACAAATCTTCCACTGAGGTAAAATATTGTTTTTTAATTTATTTATTATTTTTTCGGGCAAAATTACCACTCCAGCCATTTGCAGTTTTGCAAAAATTTTCCGTAAATTTTATCGTACAGCCTAACACCGATTATTCTCTTAATTCTTGTTGTTCTTTTGGTAACAACCGACGTCCACGAAGCAGAATAGTGGTGTATCGAATATGTGTTTTCGGTTATTGTCTTTTTACCTGTATAATAGTTCATCGGGCAAAGATACTCGTCCGGTAAAAAGGTTATGTCCATAAACGTTTGGCTTGTGTTTTTTATATCCATACCAAGTCGTTTAAGTGCTTCCGTGTTTCTATCGGGGCAAGGCGTTAAGTCATAACTGCCGTCAGGTAAAACAAACGGAATATTATCATAGTCTTTCAAAAATTCAGAAACTATTTTGTTTCCCTTTTCGGCACCGAAGCCCAATCCCGTTGCGACAATGCCTTTTTCATCAAATCCCATAAAACCATTTGTCAAAAGCAAATC
>JAZRMY010000009.1:0-1181 GCA_045647925.1 Acutalibacteraceae bacterium
GAAGTCAGTGATAGTACCATTGGTAGTACCCTTTACAAGAACGTTGGCACCGATGATAGGTTCACCGTTCTGATCCAAGATAGTACCCTTGATCTTTGCAGTCTGTTGTGCCACAGCTGGCTGTGAGCTAACCGCATCTGCAGAAATGGCCAACGCAGGGGTTGCCATTCCAAGTATGCTTGCTACCAAGACATACTTACCCTTCTGAACTAGGTTTTTAATCTTCATAAAAATCTGTTAGGTTAGTAAATAAAAAAATATGTTTTTAATTTATTTGGCTAATGATTTTAGGGGAGCGAGTTCTTGTAGAACTGCGCTGTTTTATGTTTTGTAATTGTGCTTCAAAGCATAAAACGGTGCAAAGATAAGACTAATTATTTAATCTTCCATAATTTTGTGAATATTTTTCGCATAGTTTCACCTTCTTTCTTCGTTTTAGGCTAAGTTCTACAAGAACTTAGGAAAGGGTTCTCGACGTTTTTTTAAAACGCCGCCGCGTTTTAGTCGAAACGCCGAGGCGTTTTAAAAATACGTCGGCGTGTTTTAGGATACAAAAAACGGCAGGAGTTTCTTCTCTTGCCGTCATCCTTACTTACTTGATGCCAATTCCCCAGGCACCAACGGGGTTGTTATCAATGAACTGATAAAACACCCAACTAATCAATCTTTCTACCTTTAAAAACATATATAAATGTCTAGTTTTATGTTTTACAACACAAAAGTACTGCTTTTTTTTGAATTAGCAATAGATAAAGGCAGAAATTTTACGTAAAAGTTTAAAATCCTAGTTTTTGGAATTCACTTTCAAAGTTAGGGGTGAAAATGCCCTTTCCTAGATTGGCCTTAATTTCTTCTAACGGCCAGAAACGACCACCGTCCAGTTCGTCGCTAGGCTTGATTTCGCCATCGTACACGGCTTTGTGAGCAAAGACTAGTTCCTTTTCCCGTTCCGATTCGAATACATAGGTAGTGAGCAGTTCTGGAGTAAAATCCGTGATGCCTAGTTCTTCTTCTACCTCACGTTTAAGAGCCATTTCCACACTCTCGCCCAAATCCCCATGACCGCCTACGGCTGTATCCCACTTGCCTGGTTGGATGTCCTTCCAGTCGGGACGCTCCTGGAGGTAGATTTCGCCTTGAGAATTGAATACTTGCAAGTGTACTACCGGATGAAGCAACTT
>JAZRMY010000010.1:0-6470 GCA_045647925.1 Acutalibacteraceae bacterium
GACCGAGCCTAAAGGTGGCTATTTTATAAGTCTTGATGTAATGAGCGGTTGTGCGAAACGTGTAGAAGCGCTTTGCAAAGAAGCAGGAATGATTTTAACAACCGTTGGTGCTACGTATCCTTACGGTAAAGACCCTCAGGACAGCAATATCCGTATTGCTCCTTCTTTCCCGTCTGTTGAGGATATAGCAAAAGCATCCAGACTGCTTTGTACCGCAGTAAAATATGCTTCACTTGAAAAGTTGCTCAAATAATATATAATTGACTTTAGTTGTCAAATTATGTATAATTAATAAATAATCATATATTTTTGGAGGATATGCCAATGAAGTCCAAAAGAACAGGCAAACTGGTATTTTTTGTGGTTTTCATTCTGATTTTGGCGCTTACTTATACCGCCTTTTTCGGCATTGACAATTACTACGGTGATACCAGAGAAATTATTTTTAAAGGTGCCAACGATATCCGTTGGGGTATTGACATCAAGGGTGGTGTAGAAGCTGTTTTCTCACCCGATAAAGCTGATGTTGATATTACCGAAGCAGATATGGATTCGGCAAAAGCAATTATTGAAACCCGTCTTGTAAACAATAACATTACAGACTATGAGGTTTACGCTGACAATAACAACAATCAAATTATTGTTCGTTTCCCCTGGGCTGCAGATGAAAGTGATTTTGACGCTGCGGCAGCAGTACAGGAATTAGGCGAAACTGCCCTTTTATCCTTCTGCAGAAACGAAGATAATAAAGATGTTATTTTAAGCGGTGCTGCAGATATTAAATCTGCTCAACCCGGTCTTGACGAAAATAATAATTATGTAGTTTATCTTGATTTTACCGATGCAGGTACAGCAAAGTTTGCAACTGCTACACAGGAAATGCTTAATAAAACCATTTCTATCTGGATGGATGACCAGATGATTTCTGCTCCAACCGTTAACAGCGTAATAACAAATGGTAATGCTTACATAACAGGTATGGCTAATGCTGATGAAGCAAAAGAACTTGCCGATAAAATTAATGCAGGTTCACTACCTTTCGCACTTACTGTTGATGACAGTAAGCTTCAGATAGTATCTCCAACCTTAGGTCAGGATGCTCTTAAAGTAATGCTTATCGCAGGTTCTATTGCATTTGCGGTTATATGCTTACTTATGGTTCTTCGTTATCGCCTTAACGGTGTAGTTGCTTCAATTGCCCTTTTAGGTCAGTTAGCAGGCTCAATTGCTTGTATTTCAGGCTACTTTGCTAATGCTGATAGCTTTACTCTTACAATCCCCGGTATTGCAGGTATTATTCTTTCTATCGGTGTTGGTGTTGACTGTAACGTTATCGCTTCTGAACGTATTCGCGATGAATTTGCAAAAGGCAAAACTATTGACGGCGCAATAGATTCAGGCTTTAAAAACTCTTTGAGCGCTATTATTGACGGTAACGTAACTATCGTTATTGTATCTATCGTTCTTATGGGTGCATTCGGCACACCTGACAGTATTCTTACTAAGGTATTTGCGCCCTTGATGTCACTCTTCGGCACATCAATCACAGGCTCTATTTATTCGTTTGGTTATACACTTTTAGTAGGTGTTATCTTCAACCTTATAATGGGTGTTTTTGCTTCCAAACTAATGTTAAAGGGTGTTTCTCAGTTTAATGCACTTAGAAAGCCTTGGCTTTATGGAGGTAATAAAAATGCGTGAATTTAAGATTGATTTTAACAAACTACTCCCAAAAGTACTTATAGGTTATGCTGCGCTCTTTATTATTGGTGTGATAATGGCAATAATCTTTGGCGTAAAGCTTGATATTAACTTCTCAGGCGGTACAAAGATTGCCTATTCTTACACAGGCGAAATCAAAGAGGCAGAAGTTAAAAAGGTTATTGATGAGAAGTTAGATAAAGCATACACCTTTACCCAAAGCACATCTTTAGCAGGTGATACTAAGACCTTCGAAATTGCTTTATCAGGTAAAAATGCTATTTCTGCAGAAGTTCAGGAAAACCTTACAAAAGCTTTAAGCGAAAAGTTTAAGGATAATAAAATTGAACTTTACAACTCTAACTCGGTAAGTCCTACAATCGCAGGCTCCTTCTTTGCAAAAAGCTTGGTTGCAGTACTTATTACAGCTGTTTTGGTTATAATCTATGTAGGCTGGCGCTTTAGAAAGATAGGCGGTGTAACCGCTGCAATTACCGCGCTTTGTGCATTGGTGTTTGACGTACTTGTTTCTTTCTTCATTTGCGTTATTTTCGGTCTTCAGATTGACTCTAACTATATCGCTGTTGTGCTTACAATATTCGGTTATTCACTTAATGATACAATCGTTATTTACGACCGTATTCGTGAAAATGAAAAATTCAATCCCGATATGGAAATCGGCGCACTTGTTAATATGAGTGTTAATAAGGTTATGATACGAAACATCGTAACCACCGTTACAACAATTCTTGCAGTAGTAACAATCGTTGTAGTTGCCGAAATTTACGGTCTTACAAGTCTTCGTACATTTGCTATTCCTATGGCATTCGGTCTTTTGTCCGGTACAATTTCTTCACTTTTCGTATCTGCTCCTTTGTGGGTTGTATGGAAGAAAGCAAGAGCAAAAAAAGCAAAATAAAAAAACAAAAATGATTTTCGGTTTAACCGAAAAGCATTTTTTTATTTAGTATTAAATTAAGTAGCCCGCTGCAATACCAAGTGCCGCAGATAAACAAATTATTAAAATAGGATGAATCTTTTTAAATGCAAGTACCGCACATAAGGCGAAGATTACAATAGAAACATATAGCGCGGAATTACTGAAAATATTAAAACTAAAACCATTCGGTATAAAAACCGTTTTACCAATATTTATTACTGCCGAGCCTATAAGACCTATAACGGCAGGCTTAAGTCCGCACATAATGCCCGAAACAAGTTTGCTTGTTTTGAACTTTTCAAAAATTCTTGCTACTATCAGAATAATTATAAAAGAGGGGAGTACCACGCCAAGTGTTGCACAAACCGAACCTAATATTCCGCCAACCTGACTTCCTACGTAGGTTGCAATGTTAACTGCAAACGGTCCGGGTGTAGATTCGCTTACCGCAATAAAATTTACTATTTCCGAAAGCGCTAACCACTTATGCGCTACAACCTCATCCTGAATAAAGGGAAGCATTGCGTACCCGCCGCCGACTGTAAATGCACCAATTTTAAAGAAGGTTAAAAATAATTCTAAGTAAATCATTTATTCATCCTCCTTCTTGCAATTATAGAGGATGTAAGACCTATAAGCGCGCAAATAATTATACAGTAGAGAATATCAAGCTTAACAATTGCCGCAAGAATAAATGCTAATGCAGATATTATATACGAAATCAAATTCTTTGGCGCTTTTTTGTACATAGTCCAGAATGCTTTTAATACAAGCGCTAATACACCTGCCCGTATCCCTTCAAAAGCATATTTAATAACCGTAAGATGTTGGAATTCATCCAATACAAACGAAATTATTAAAATAATTATAAACGATGGTATTACTGTGCCAAGTGTAGCAAAAACCGAGCCTAAGGTACCGGCAACCCTGTAACCGACAAATGTTGCACTGTTAATTGCAATAGGTCCCGGTGTTGATTCGGCTATTGCTACAATATCAAGAATATCCTGGTCAGATATCCATTTTTTGTTTTCCACGGTTTCTCGGCTAATAAGCGGTATCATAGCATAACCGCCGCCAAAGGTAAAAGCACCTATCTTAAAGAAAACCCAGAAAACTTCAAAAAGCAGTTTTAATTTTTTCATAATCTTCCTCAAATTAAACACCGATGTATCAAACATCGGTGTATTTTTTACAAGTGTGTCCCGCTCTGCCGTAATGTGCTTAAAATAACCTAGCCAAAAAAGCCAGGTGGGTGCCGTCTGCACGACTTCGCGCTCCCTTCTTCCGAACTCGGCACAGCCGCGGGAGGTCTGCAAGCCCATCGCACAAGATAAGGCCCCAATAATAAAAGTGTAGGGTTATATAAGTCACGGTCCGCGAACAGAGCAGGAACTGAAACGGTCTTTTCCGTTGTAGCTTTGCCTTAATGCCTTCGGAGTGTAACATACACGCCTTCGGCATTTCGTCTTCGCCGCAACGAAAAATCCTCGTTTCAGTTAAATTTAATAAAATTAATTATTTATTATCGATTTCAAAAAAATCTTCAAGACGGTCTATAAAAGCGTCGGCAACCATTTCGTATTCGTCGTCGTCTTCGATTTCATAGTAATATTCTTCGCCGTCATCCTCGCCAACCTTTACAATTACCAATTCGCCGCTTTCTTCAAGCATTTTTTTAGGGTCTGCATAGGTCGGTAAAAGTGCTAAGTATCTGCCATCGTCAGTTTCAATAGCATCAAGCACCTCGAATGTGTATTCCTTACCGTCATCATCAGAAAGGGTTACTAAATCGGGATTGTACTCATTATTATTAATTTCACTCATATTTTTATACCTCGCTTTTTGTTAATTTTAATACGTATCGTGCTTTAAGTCAACTAAAATTTATTTTTTACTGTTTTCGTAATCGATTACTTTCCTGAATTGGGTTTCATAAAGCAGACGGTACCCATCGCTTTGCTCCAAAAGTGTATCGTGCGTACCTGTTTCGGTGATAACGCCGTTTTCTATAATCATTATCTTGTCCGCTGCCATAACGGTTGAAAGTCTATGCGCTATTACTATACTTGTTCTGCCTTGCATTACACGGTCAAGAGCCGACTGTATAAGGCTTTCGGAAACCGAATCAAGTGACGAGGTCGCCTCGTCTAAAATAAGTATTTTAGGGTCTTTGAGAATCACACGGGCAATGGAAACTCTTTGCTTTTCTCCGCCCGAAAGCTTTAATCCGCGATTTCCGACAACGGTATCGAACTTTTCGGGCAGTGACATAATGAAATCATAAATATTTGCAATTTTTGAAGCTTCTATTATTTCGTCCATCGTAGCCTCAGGCTTTGCATACAAAAGATTTTCGAGTATGCTTCCGTTAAACAGATATGTGTCCTGCGTTACCATACCGATATTTTTGCGCAAATAGGATAAATCATAATCCCTTACATTACAGTCAGCTACAAAAACGCTTCCCTCTTTTGTATCGTAAAGACGCGGAATTAAACCGATTATAGTAGATTTGCCCGCACCCGAAGTGCCGACTATTGCATACATTTTACCGCTTGGCACCTTAAAGTTTATTCCGTTTAATATCTGCTTTTCTTTGTTATAAGAGAAATACACATTCCTAAACTCGACCGACGGATTGCTCATATCGGGAGTTATCGGATTTACGGGATTTTCGATTTCATGGCTTTGGTCAAGATAATCGAATATACGGGTAAAGAGTGCCAAAGAACGAACAAAATCTACCTGTAAATCGAGCAGGCTTCTTACCGGCTGATAAAGACGGTTTACAAGCGCTACCACTATTGTAATATCACCCACCGTAAGACCGGTATCCATTTTAGAGATTATAAGGAAACCGCCCGCAAAATATATCATTAAAGGCGCTACCTGAATAAACATACCGAGCAACACGTGAAACCAACTGCCAGCCCTGCGTTCCTTTATTGTAATTTTGGTTGTTTCATCGTTTGTTTTTTTAAACTTCTCATATTCCGTTTTTTCTTTGGTGAAAAGTTTTACAAGAAGCGAACCGCTTACCGAAAGTGTTTCATTTATATGCTGATTTAATTCATCGTGTTTTGCTTGTGACTCTGACGCTAATTCCCACCTTTTAAGACTTACGCTACGCGTCGGAAAAATTAAAAGCGGTAAAACCAAAAGACCAACTATTGCCAATCTCCAATCAATATAAAACAGATATGCAACAGATACCGCAACAGTTAAAAAATTACTGAATAGCGAAGTCAGCATAACCGATATTACCGAGCTTACACCGTCGATATCGCTATTCATACGGGTTATAATGTCGCCCTGCTTTTCGTTGGTAAAAAAGGAATGTGGCATATGCTGTAAATGGTCATACATTTCGTTGCGCATATCATAAATTATTTTTTGCGAAATCCATGAGTTTATGTACTGTTCAAGAACACTTATCACCTGTGATGCGGTAAGTATTACAAATGCTAACGCAATAAGCTTTAAAATATATGCCATTGTGGTGGTGCTATCGATAATAGAATCTACTATCTTACCTGTTACAACGGACGGAAAAAGCCCTAATACGGCAGATATTACAAGAGCTAAAAAAACTAATGCAAAATGCCATTTATAAGGCTTTAAATAACTACATATTCTGAACAAAAGCTTTTTTGTAAGCTTTGGCTTGTTCTTTTTTTCTTCCTCGGTTAAAAAACCGCGAGGTCCACCGCCAATACGCATAGGCCCGCGCATTCCCGGAGGTGGTGGCATCATTGGTCGCATACCATTCTCCTTATCCAAAACTACAAAAGATATTATACCATATTTTTTCATAAAACGCAAAACA
>JAZRMY010000011.1:0-72592 GCA_045647925.1 Acutalibacteraceae bacterium
ATAAAAAAGAATTAGTAATTAGAAATGGACTTTTATATGCAAAAAACAGCGTGTGGACAACAAGATCAAAATCAATTATTGTAGGCGCAAAATTATATCGTACAAAATATATTGATGTTGGCCAAAACACATATTTCTATAAGAACTACAATATTATTGGTTCAGCAAATGCAAGTCATCAATATGCTCAAAATGTTGCGGATTCACATTCTTCTGCAAAAACATTAAGTAAGGTGTATTCTGAACATAAAGACAAAGCGCTTACATTTAGAATTCCTGTTTATAAAGATAATTCTTTACCAACAGAAATTTCTCCGTATCCCGAAGTTTCTAACAAATTAAATAACTATTACTTTAAGAATATTAAAGCAAGCGGTCTTACACCAAGTTACACAAGATTTACTTACGAATATTCAATGACAGTGAATGGTGATAGCAATATATACATAGAATTGCTTGATGGTACTGAGTTTGTTAGTGCATCAACACACAATTTAAATAAAGGCGATAATGTAGTTGATTTGACTGTAAAATCACAAACAGGTTTTACAAATACCTACAAAGTTAATGTTCACGCTACAACCGCGTGTAAATTAACTATTTCTACAAATGCCCCTCCACTTTTAAGGGGAGATGCTAATAATGATGGTTCTATAAAAACTAGTGACCTTGCTGCCATTAGACTGCATATTTTGGAGTTAGTTATTATTAATGATGAAAAGAAATTATATGGTGCAGATGCCAATAATGATAACAAAATTTCAGCTGCGGATCTTGCTGCTGTTAGGTTACATCTTTTAGATATTAAACAACTAAATAATTAATTTTTGTGTTGAGGTTTTAAAATGAAAAAAATTATATCAATTTTACTTTCAATTTTTGTTTTTATTTCTATTTTTACATTAAATATATCCGCAGCCGGAAAAACCACTTTAGCATTTAGCTCTAGCGCTATTTCGATAGGTGATAAAATAACCGTAACATTAACATTAACTTCTGATAAGCCAATTTATTCTTATGAATATAAATTGATTTACGATTCTAGTAAGTTGATTTATGGTAATTCAGCCGGTGTTATTCATGATGCCAATGCGGCAAGCGGTGAAAAATCGCTTTCCTTCACTTATACATTTACATCAACTGATGTAGGTGCTGCAATATTTAAAACTACTGAATGTTGTGTTTCCTCAGATGGCGTTGAAGATATTTATTTATCAAACGCTAGTGCAACTCTTACAATCAAGGACAAGGTGCTTTCTTCAAACGCAAACCTTAAATCTCTTTCACTTAACACAGGCTCTATATCGCCAAAATTTTCTGCTAATACAACATCATATACCGCAAAGGTTTCTAATACAGTTACAAAGGTTAATGTAACTGCGCGCACAGCTGACGGCGGCGCAAAGGTAGTTAGCGTTGCAGGTAACACTAACCTTAAGGTTGGTGAAAACAATGTTGTTGTAACTGTTCAGGCGGCAAACGGAACACAAAAGAAATACACTATTGTTGTTACCCGACTTGCAGAGGGCGAGCTTACCGAGCAAGAACAACAGCAACAAGCCGCAGATGAAATTAAGCAAAAGCTTGAAACCACAATTGAAGATAAGCCATATTCTGTTGTAACCGATATTTCGGGTGTAACCTTATTTAAAGGCTTTACCGCAACTACTGTTAAGTATAATGATATTGATGTACAGGTTGCAGTTGATGAAAATAATGAGTTTACACTCTATTATTTAAAATCTGCCGAAAGTGAAGAATTATTACCGTATACTTATAATGAGGAGAAAAAAGCGTTTGAACGCTTAAAATATTTCTCTATTGCGGATAATTTATACATTTTCGCAAATTTCCCTAAAGAATATAAGGCGCCCGATGATTTGTTTACTTCTAATATAACTATTTCTGATTTTAATGTTGAATGCTTCTCAAGTAATGATGAAAAATATTCGGATTTCTATTATGTTTACTGCTATTCGGGTGGAAAATATAACATTTACAGATATGATGCGCTTGAGGGCACAATGCAACGCTATCCCGAATTTGAAAAGTCAGACGAAGTAGTTGTTGAGCCTGAACAGAAAGAAAATATTTTAACAAAGTTTGCTTCTCTTTCCACAAATAGCAAGGTTATTGTTTTAGCACTTGCCATTGCACTTTTAGGTGCAATTGTCTTAATTGTTTTTCTTGTTATTTTTGTAATTAAAAAAATCACCAGAAAAGATGATGATATTATGTTTGAATCTATAAATGATTTTGATGAAATTACAGAAGAAAACGACATTTCGTCTACAACTGAGGATTAATAAAAAATGCCGTCTCAAATAATTTTCTTTGGGACGGTTTTTTAATAAAATATGTCTTTTTATTTTAAAAAATTCATATCTATAAATGGGTGATATTATGGATTTTTTAAAATACGGTGTTATTACATTATTATGTGTAAGTTATACTATTATTTTAATTTTAGCAATTAAAAGTCGGAAACCATTAAGATTTATATTATCTAATGCTATTTTTGGTGTTTTTATATTATTTTTAATGCATTTCACCAGAAGGTTTACCGGCGTTTCTTTGCCAATTAACGAATATACAGTTATTGGCAGTTCTTCTTTAGGAATACCTGCGATAATTGGCTTTTTATTTTTAAATTTTATTTTAAAGTGACGTTTTTGGGACACTTGATATTGTATATTAAATTCAAGGGGTGATAATGTGCTAAATTTTATTTTTGGTTTGCCGTGTTCGGGTAAAACCTATACTTGTCTTAAAAAAATCAAAGATTTAAGTGATATTGGGGAAGAAACTGTACTCTTAGTGCCTGAACAGTTTTCTTATGAAAGCGAAAGGGAAGTTCTTAAGGTATTAGGTGATAGCTTCGCTTTAAAAACAACTGTACTTAGCTTTTCGCGTTTGGTTGACGAGGTGTCTGCTAAAGTAGGTGGAATCAGTGCTAGAGTTTTAACCGATGCAGATAAAGTTATTTTTATGAATAAAGCATTAAATGCCTCTAAAAACGAATTAAAATTATGGGGCAAATATGCAAACTCGGTTAAATTTGCAAAAACCATGCTTGAAACAATAACTGAATTTAAAATCAATGCAATTAAACCGAAGGATTTAAAAAACGCTGCAGAAGGTACCGATAGAATTGCACTTAAAAATAAGCTTTTAGACCTATCACTAATATACGAAAATTACGATTTACTTACGCTTGAAAAATTTATCGACCCGTCTGATAATCTTTCAAGACTATACGATAATCTTTCTAAATACCGCTATTTCGAGGGCAAAACCGTATTTTTAGATTCCTTTAAGGGCTTTACAGGCGGGCAATTCAAGCTTTTAGAAAGAATAATTTCACAGGCAAAGGATGTTTATATTTGCCTTACTAATGATATTAACTGCCAAAGAGAATTCGATATTTTTACAAATATACGAATTACTGTTCAAAAAATTGAAAAGATTGCAAATAAATTCGGTGTTCAGGTAGGACAACCTATTGTATTAGATAAACCACGCTATGCTTCAAATAGTTTAACAAATCTTGAACGCCTTATGTCCGGTAATGATTATTGTTTAGATAACGAAACAGCCATTACTGTTTGCAAAGCTAATACAGTTTTTGATGAGGCTGAATTTACGGCAAGAACAATAAGAAAACTTGTAAGAACACAAAATTACCGTTTTCGCGATTTTGTAATTATTGCAAGAGATACCGAAAAATACGAACAAGCAATAGAATACGCCTGCAAAAAGAACGATATTCCATATTTTTCGGACAAGCGCATACCACTTTCATCACTGCCGATGTCGGTTTTATGTGAAAATGCAATTAATGCACTTGATTTTTCTACTCAAAACATTTTAGATTTTCTAAAATCAGGAATTAGTGTTTTAAATACCAGTGAAATTTCACTTTTAGAAAACTATGCATATCTTTGGAATATAAATGGCAGTATGTGGCTTGAAAATTGGGATATGAATGTTCGCGGTTTTGTTACCGATGAACCTAGTGAAGACGATTTAAAGCAGCTTGAAGCAATTAATATTCTTAGAAAAAAAGCCATTAAACCGATAATTAATTTTAAAGAAAACTTTAAAGATAATGCCCCTAAAATGTGCAAAGCCATTATTGATTTATTTGATGACTGTAATCTTACAACTGCTTTAAAGGATATTTGCGGCAGGTATAACCTATCAGACGATGTTTTTACTACCGCAGCTTTAAAGCAGGGATTTGATGCATTTAACGGGATTTTAGACAGTCTTGTAGTATGCTTTGGCGAAAAAACACTTTCCAAAAAAGAATTTTTCGAGGCGTTATCACTCGCGGTTTCTTTAGAAACTATCGGCATAACACCGCAAAATTTAGATGAAGTTACCTTTGGTGCGGCTGACAGAATTCGTCCATCAAGACCCAAAATTGCGTTTATTATTGGCGCGAATCAAGGTGTTTTTCCGAAATTTACTGAAAATTCCGGAATATTTGCGGTAGCAGAAAGAAAAAAACTAATTGAATTAGGTCTTGAAATTTCGGATAATTCTATTTTTTCTTCAATAGAAGAAGATTATCTTGTATACAGTAATGTTTCTTGTGCTACAGATAAAATATTTATTTCTTATTCGGCTGCAACCTTAAAGGGCGAAGCGCTAGAGCCTTCGGCTTTTGTAACTAAAATTTTAAATAATCTTAATCCTGTAGTTACGAAAGAACCTAAAAACCTTACAGTGTATGATAACGTTCCTGAAACTCAATCGGCGCTTTTTTCTGAATTTTGCCGTAGAATAGATAATAAAAATGAAACCGCAACAATAAATTTTGCTTTTGAAAATAACGATTTGCAAGATTTTATTCAAAAAATATCTAAAAACAACGGCTCTATAACAAAGGAAAATGCTGAAAAGCTTTACGGTAAAAATCTTTATATGTCAGCCACAAAGCTTGATACATTTAACCGTTGCAAATTTTCGTATTTTTGCAAATACGGTATTAAAGCTAAAAAGCTACAACCCGCAGACTTTGATGTTTTACAACGAGGCACCATTGTTCACTATGTACTTGAGCGTTTAATTACCGAATATAAGGAAAGTATTAAGGATTTAGACCAAGATACTTTAAATAATCTTACCGATTCGTATATAAACGAATACCTTAACAGTATTATTGGTTTTAAATCTATCCGTAATGCTAAGCACGAGTTTATAATTACTAAAATTTCCCGTTCACTTAAAGAGGTGGTAAACCACTTAGCACTTGAATTCTCTCAAAGTGATTTTAAGCCTGTGGCGTGTGAGCTTGAAATAGGTCCTAACGGAATACCGCTTGAATTCGATTATAACGGTGGCAAAATAGTTATAAACGGTAGTATAGACCGTGTTGATAAATATGACGGTTATGTACGTGTTGTTGACTATAAAACAGGTAGTAAAAAATTCAAATTACCTGATGTTTTATTTGGTCTAAATCTGCAAATGCTACTATATCTATACGCCGTTACAAAGCATAAGGAATATTTACCTGCGGGTATACTTTATATGCCTTCAAAGCGTGACCTTAATGATGACGGTATGGCAATGAACGGCTTAGTTCTTGCGGATTTAAGTGTTGTAACCGCTATGGAAAAGGAAAATAAGGGCGAATATGTTCCGGCGTTGGCTTTAAATAAGGACGGTTCGTATTCTAAAAGATTAACCTCATTTGCATCCGACGAAGAATTTAATTTAATTTTCAAACATATAGAAAAGTTGATTGCAAATGTAGGTGAGGAAATTTTGGGCGGCGATATTTCGGTTTCACCAATTGATGGCAGGGAATCGGCCGCTTGTGCTTACTGTGATTATAAATCGGTATGCGGTATTGAAAATAAATCTGCATTTAAAGTACCAAATCTTAAAAATAGTGAAGTGTTTGAAAAAATGAAGGAGGCAGATGAAAATGGCATTTAAACCTACAAAAGAACAAGAAAAAGCCATTTTTGAAAAAGGTAATATATTAGTATCTGCCGCCGCAGGCTCGGGAAAAACTGCAGTTTTAGTTGAAAGAGTTATTTCTATTCTTAAAGACAAAGCAAGTAATATTAGCGCAGACGAGCTTTTAATTGTAACCTTTACAAATGCCGCCGCCGCAGAAATGCGTTCACGAATTGAAAAAAGGCTTGATGAAGAATGCAAAATTAATCCGCTTGATACCGGACTATTATTACAAAAACATTTGTTAAGTAATGCTAAAATTTGCACTATCGATTCCTTTTGTATTGATTTAGTACGCGAAAATTTCGATAAGCTTGATATTTCTCCCGATTTTAGTATAGTAGATGCTTATTCGCTAAAGGAAATTGACCAAAATGTTATTTATGGAATTATAAATAGGTATTTAGAGGAAAACAATCCTATATTCCACGAATTACTAGATATTGTTGGTGCTGAATTCGACGAAGGCAATTTTGCTGAAACGGTTCTTTCAATTTATGAATATTCCAGACAAATGCCGTTTCCGGACGAATGGTTTAATTTACTTTCAAATCAATATTCCTGCGGTAATTTTTCGAGTGAGAATGTTTGGTATAAGCTTGCTTTTCAAAAGGCAGAAAAGGTATTATTATCAATGCAAAAATCAATTGCAAATTGTATTGATTTAATATCTGTTTCTCAAAAGGCAATTGATTCTTATTTAGGTGTTTTTTCTGATTTTGCTAAACAAATTTCAAATTTAATTGATGCCGCTAAAACAAATGAATGGGACACCTTTTATAATTCACTTTGCCAGTTCAAACCTTTATCTCTGCCAAGTGTAAGGGGACTTAACGGGTTAGAAGATATTACTGCGGCAAAGGAAACATACAAATATCTCTGCGAAAAGCCAATTGAAGAGTTAGAAAAAATATTTTATGGTGACTTTCAGTTTATTGATTCACAGTTCAAAAAGCTTAATAAACCAATTATGCTTTTAGTTGAAATATTAAAGGAATTTGAAAGCAAGGTATTTAATGAATATAAAGAAAACAATAAATTTACATTCCATAATACCGAGCATTTAGCACTTAAACTGTTGTGTAAATCAGAAAATGGTGAAATTACCGTAAACCCCGATTCTACCGAGCTATTAAGTCGATTTAAAGAGGTAATGGTAGACGAATATCAGGATACCAACGATTTACAGGATATGCTTTTCTATGTATTATCAAATTTCGAAAAGAATCTTTTTGCCGTTGGCGATGTAAAGCAAAGTATTTACGCTTTCCGTGGGGCTAATCCATCTAATTTCTTAAATAAGAAAAACCGTTACATTGATATTGAAAAATCTAATGAGGATGATTCTAAAAAAATTATATTAGGTAATAATTTTAGAACAAAATCCGCAGTTTGCGATTATATTAATTTCTTTTTCTCTATTTTTATGCAAAGGGAGACAGGTGATATAGATTATACCGATGGCGAACAGTTAATTCCATCGGCTATATATCCCAATACTGAAACACCTTGTGTTTGCTATGATATTATTGATTGCACTAATTCTAACGAAAACTCACTTGTATTAGAAGCAAGAAATATAGCAAGAATTATTCGTGATACTATTGACGGTGAAGAATGTATTAAGCTTGATGATAACACCCTTAGAAAAGCAAAATACAGCGATTTTACAATACTTTTGCGCTCAATGAGTAATAAAGCACCTGAAATAGTAGCCGAGCTTAAAAAGCACAACATTCCAATTAACTTAAATCTTGAAAGCTTTGCAGATACATTGGAAATTTCTACTTTTTTAGCTTTATTAAAGGTTATTGATAATCCTCAATCTGATGTAGAATTGCTTAGTGTTATGCTTTCGCCGATATTTGGCTTCAATCCTGATGAATTAGCAGAAATCAGGTCAAATAAGAAAGACGGTAACTTATATTCTGCGGTTATTTTTGCTTCGCAAAACGGTAATGTTAAGTGTAAAAGCTTTCTTGAAGCACTAGAAGTATATCGTTTGTATTCTGTAACTAATAGTTTACCTAAACTGATTTCAAAGCTTTTAAGCGAAACCGAATATCTTAATATTGTAAGCGCCATGGATGACGGCGAAAGAAGAAAAAATAATTTACTTTTACTTTGCGATTATGCGGCACAATATTCACAAGGTAATATTTCAAATATTGGTGGATTTGTAAGGTTTATTAATAATCAGTCAAGCTCTATAAAGTCTGCAATCGCTTCGGCTCATACAAATGCCGTTAATATTATGTCTATTCATGCTTCAAAGGGCTTACAGTTTCCTATTTGTATTATTGCTTCCACGGCCTCTTATTTTAATGACCAAGAGGTAAGAGAAAGATGTGTATTTGATACAAAGCTTGGTTTAGGCTTTAAGTATTTTGATGAGGATGATAAAACAAAATACAATACTATTTCGCGTCAAATAATTTTGGACAATAGAAAAAAGACCTCGCTTGAAGAAGAATTGCGTTTATTTTATGTAGCGCTTACAAGAACGCAGGATAAGCTTTATATGCTTTCTTCAATTAAAAATCTTGAAAAAACTGTAGAAAAATATAAAAATCTATTAATTTCTTCAAACGGCAAAATTGATTATTCGGTAATTTCCAGAACAAAATCCTATGCAGATTGGCTAATGCTATCATCACTTTTGCATCCAAACGGAAAGCAATTACGGGGTAGTGGCAGTTCTATTATTCCGCTTGAAACTAATTCGCCGCTTAATATCAATATAATTGATGCCCAAACGCTTTTTGACGCTACCGAAATTACTGAAGTTGAAGAAATAAGCATTGATTATGGCATAGCGAATGAAATTAAACAAAATATTTCTTACAAATACCCTTATAGCGAAATTTTAAATATTGAATCCAAAACCTCGGTTTCAGAAATAGCAAATAAAGCAGAAAGCGATAATTATTTGTTTACAGGTAAACCCGCATTTTTAAGCAGTGACGGTATTTCGGCTACAGGCAGAGGTACTGCAATGCACAAGATAATGCAGTTCTTCAATTTTGAAAAATATGATGATATTGACTGCGAAATTGAAAGACTTTATGAATGGCAATATATTAGTGAAACCGAAATGAATTCACTTGATAAAAATGCCCTAAAGAAATTTTTTGCAAGTGATATTTTTAAAAGAATTAAAAATTCATCACTTGTAAAACGTGAAATGCGCTTTTTAACCGAAGTACCTGCAACGCAAATTAATCCAAATTTAGATAAAATTTATGAAAACGAGAAGGTTATCATTCAGGGTGCGGTTGATATTTGCTTTGTGGAAGACGACGGTCTTGTTATACTTGATTTTAAAACAGATAGGGTAGACAATATCAACGATTTAAAGGCTGCATATTCAGAGCAGTTATCAATTTATGCTTTAGCTTGTGAGAAAATTTTTGAAAAACCCGTAAAAGAAAAACTTATTTATTCCTTCAAATTTTCTGACACAATAAAAATATAGGAGTGGTTTTCCACTCCTATATTTTTTCACTTATTTTTGCTAATTGTTCAATTGTTAATTGTTCGCTTCGTATAGTTTCAGAAATTCCTTCTTCAATTAAAGCGTTTCTTAAAGTATCCTTACTAACATTTAGTGTGTTTGAAACGGTGTTTACAAGTGTTTTTCTTCTTTGTGCAAAGCAAGCCTTTACAAAACTAAAGAATTTCTTTTCATCAGTTACTGTAATAGGCGGATTTTTGCGAATCTTTAACTGAATTACTGCAGAATCTACATTTGGTGGCGGCATAAAAGAAGCTCTGCCGACGTGGAATAGTATTTCAGCTTCGCTATAGTAGCTTACAGCAACTGTAACAGCACCGGCATCTCTGGTGCCAACCTCGGCACAAAGACGCTCTGCGGCCTCTTTTTGAACCATTACGGTTATATTATCAATAGGCAATCTGCTTTCAAGCAACATCATAATAATTGGAGAAGTAATATAGTAGGGAAGATTAGCGCAAACGCAAACTTTAGAGCAATCGCTGAATTTTTCTTTAATTATTTCTTTTAAGTCAAGCTTCATGGCATCGCCGAATATTACCTCAACATTTTCGCAATCGGCTAAGGTTTTAGGTAGTATTGTTCTAAGACGGTCGTCTAATTCAATTGCTACAACACGTTTAGCAACCTTTGAAAGCTCGGCAGTAAGTACGCCGATACCGGGACCTATTTCTAATACGCCCATTTCACTGTCACAAGCAGACTCAGCCATTTGGGGACAAACAGACTCGTCAATCAAAAAGTTTTGTCCCAAAGATTTTTTAAAAGAAAAGCCTTCTTTTTTTAAAATAGATTCAATAGTTTTAATATTCGCAAGATTCATTTTCAAACTCCATATTTTAATGTTAATATTATACTTTAAAATTTTACATTTTACAATAGACAAATCGTTTTAAATGTAGTATAATGTTAAATATATTTGATTTTGGATGTGAATTTTAATTGGATAACAGATATTTTGAAAATGTAATTAACGAATTAACACCTTTTTTTGAGGCAAATAATATTACTGCTAAGGATGATATTTTTGTAGGTGAAAGCAAAGCGATTTCTGTAAAGTATGACGAAGAAAAACAAATGTATACCTTGTCCGTTGCAGAGATTACCGAAGGTAACATCGGTGAATTTACCGAAATTAATTCTTGGCTTTTTGATGATACTCAGAACGCTAAGGACGCTTCAAGTGTTGGTATTGATTTCGCTAACTCACTTCGTAAAGAATTTGGTATTAAACACACCAGATCCGCTAATACGAATATTGAATTACCAACCGCTGTTAAGGGCGATGTAGTTAATATTTCGGGCTTTTCTAAAAAAATGCTTGATATTTTCCCGGCCCTTAAGGATGAATACAAAAATCATATCGCAGTTTACGGTAATTTCCTTTATCTGAATTTCTTTGGTGAGCATTTAGTTCCAAGACTTGTAAGACTTTTTGAAGAAGGCACCAAAAAGCAAATTAAAAAGTTTTACGATGTAGCAGAGGATGCTTATCTTAAGGGCGATAGAGATACCGTTAATACCTTGGTAGCACTTTTAACTGCTGCAGCTTATAAAAACGAAAAGGCAACCGCCGCTATTAAAGAAATGTTAAGCGAAAACAAACACTTCTTAAATTCGTTTGAATATTTTGTACCTTTCTTTGCAAAGGATAAAAAGCTTATTAAAGCACTAATTAAATAATCTATATAAAAAAGCACTCACAATTTTGTGAGTGCTTTTTTATTTTTAGAAAAGACCTGAAATAACGCCGTTTTCGTCAACGTCAATTCTTTCAGCTGCGGGAACCTTAGGAAGTCCCGGCATAGTCATAATATCGCCTGTAAGAACTACTATAAAGCCTGCACCTGCAGAAATTTTAACATTCTTAACAGTAACCTTAAAGCCGGTCGGAGCGCCAAGTTTTGTGGCATCGTCAGAAAAACTGTACTGAGTTTTTGCCATACAAACAGGGCAGTTAGAGAAGCCAAGTTCTGTTAATGAAGCAATTTGTTTTTTAGCGTTAGGTGTAAATATTACACCGTCGCCGCCGTAAATCTTACGAACAACAGCATCGATTTTTTCTTCAATTGTTGTGTCAAGCTCGTAAGAATAGGTGAAATCGCCCTTTTCTTCTTCGCAAAGACGAACAACCTCGTTTGCGAGTTCAATACCGCCTTCGCCGCCTTTTGCCCAAACGTCCGAAAGAATAACATTAACACCTAATTCTTTACATTTTGCAATAATGAATTCGATTTCATTATCGGTATCGGTCGGGAAGCGGTTAACAGCAACAACGCAAGGAAGCTTGTAAACGTCTTTAATATTTGAAACGTGTTTTAAAAGGTTTGGAATACCTTTTTCGAGCGCTTCAATATTTTCATTACCAAGCTCTGTTTTAGCAAGACCACCGTGCATTTTAAGTGCTCTAACAGTAGCAACAAGAACAACTGCAGAAGGTGTAAGACCTGCCATACGGCACTTAATGTCAAGGAATTTTTCTGCGCCTAGGTCTGCACCGAAGCCTGCTTCGGTAATTGCATAATCTGCAAGCTTTAATGCCATCTTTGTAGCAGTAACACTGTTACAACCGTGCGCTATATTAGCAAAAGGACCGCCGTGAACAAGTGCGGGAGTACCTTCTAAAGATAGTACCAAGTTCGGCTTAATAGCCTCCTTTAAAAGAGCAGTCATAGCGCCTTGAGCGTTTATCTGACCGCAGGTTACAGGCTTATCGTCATAAGTGTAACCAACAATAATTCTTGAAAGACGCTCTTTAAGGTCGGTAATGTCACTTGCAAGACATAAAACCGCCATAATTTCACTTGCAACGGTAATATCAAAACCGTCTTCACGTGGAACACCGTTAACCTTACCACCAAGACCGTCTGTTACATAGCGTAATTGACGGTCGTTCATATCTACACAACGTTTCCAAGTGATTTTACGAACGTCAATACCTAATTTATTGCCTTGGTGAATGTGGTTATCAAGCATGGCAGCAAGAAGGTTATTTGCAGCACCAATAGCGTGGAAGTCACCTGTAAAGTGAAGGTTAATATCTTCCATTGGTACTACCTGAGCATAACCGCCGCCTGCAGCACCGCCCTTAACACCGAAAACAGGTCCTAAAGAGGGTTCGCGGAGTGCTACGCAAACGTTTTTACCAATTCGGTTAAGACCGTCAGCAAGACCGATTGTTGTGGTGGTTTTACCCTCACCCGCAGGGGTGGGGGTAATAGCCGTTACAAGAATAAGCTTACCGTTTTCTTTTTTACTTTCTTTCATTAATGAAAGATCAATTTTTGCTTTATAATTACCGTATTGCTCTAAATATTTAGCTTCAATACCTGCTTTTTCGGCAATTTCGGTAATTGGTTTCATTTTACAATTTTGTGCAATTTCTATATCAGTTAAGAAAGCCATAAAATCATCCCTTACTTAAAGTATTTAACTGCAGATTCAAACATCTTAATTTCATAGTCACCGGGAACGTTCTTGTAAAGACCGTAGCCTTTTCTTTCGGAGTGACCCATTTTACCGAATACACGGCCGTCAGGTGAGGTGATACCTTCAATAGCATACATAGAATCGTTAGGATTAAAGTGAACGTCAGAAGTAGCGTTACCGTCTAAATCAACGTACTGTGTAGCAATCTGACCGTTTTCAGCTAACTTTTTGATTAATTCTTCGCTTGCCAAGAAACGACCTTCGCCGTGAGAAATCGGAACATTGTAAATATCGCCAACGTTTGTAGCAGAAAGCCAAGGTGACTTATTAGAAGCAATTCTTGTTCTAACAATTCTTGATTGGTGACGGGCAATAGTATTGAATGTGAGTGTTGGGCAATTTTCGTCGGTATCGATAATCTTACCGTAGGGAACAAGACCAAGTTTAATTAATGCCTGGAAGCCGTTACAGATACCGCACATAAGACCGTCACGCTTTTCAAGTAATTCAGTAACCTGTTCTTTAATAGCAGCGTTACGGAAGAATGCAGTAATAAACTTACCGCTACCGTCGGGTTCGTCACCGCCCGAGAAACCACCGGGGATGAATATCATCTGTGATTCTTTGAGCTTATTTGCAAAGGTATCAACGCTCTTTGCAATACCGTCGCTTGTGCGGTTGTTAATTACAAAGATTTCAGGCTCTGCACCTGCATCACGCATAACCTTAGCAGAGTCAAATTCACAGTTAGTACCCGGGAATACAGGAATTAATACCTTTGGTTTTGCAACCTTAATTGCAGGAGCAACACGTTCTGTTGCAGTGTAATTAAAGTTTTCCATAGGTGACTTGGAATCCTCAATATTGCACTTAAATACGCTTTCTAATTTATCTTCGTAAATGTTAAGAAGTTCGTTAAGGTCTAATTCTTCGTTTGCAAGTGTTATTTTACCGTCATCAGTTACAGTACCAATAACATTTTCACTGTAAACGTCTTCAGTAACTTCAAGAATAAATGAACCGTAGCTGTAACCGAAAATCTTATCAAGTGAAACGTTTTCAGCATACTTAAAGCCAAGACCGTTACCAAAGCACATTTTCATAACTGCTTCTGCTACGCCACCCATAGTTGGGGTATAACAAGCAACGCACTTCTTAGAGCGCATAAGCTCGGTTACAGTTGCGAAAAGCTTAAGCATAGAATCGGTTTTTGGTAGATTGTTTTCATCAAATTCAGGTGATAACATAATTACCTTATTACCTGCGGCTTTGAATTCGTTAGTTACGATATTGTCAACCTTATTAGTTGTAACAGCAAATGAAACAAGGGTAGGTGGTACGTCTAAATCTTCGAAAGAACCACTCATAGAGTCCTTACCGCCGATAGAACCGATACCGAATTCCATTTGTGCCTTAAATGCGCCTAAAAGTGCTGCCAAAGGCTTGCCCCAACGCTTAGAGTCTTTACCTAAACGCTCGAAATATTCTTGGAAAGTAAGGTAAACATCTTTAAATTCAGCACCTGTTGCAATAAGCTTACAAACAGATTCTATAACTGCTAAATATGCACCGTGATATGGGCTGTCAGTTGTGATGAACGGATTATAACCCCAAGACATAAGTGAACAATCGTTAGTGTGCTTCTTTTCAACACTAATCTTTTGTACCATTGCTTGAATTGGCGTTAACTGATTCTTACCGCCGAATGGCATAAGAACTGTACCTGCGCCAATAGTCGAGTCAAACTGTTCGGAAAGACCGCGTTTTGAACAAATGTTAAGGTCATCAGCCAACTTTTTGTAGTTTTCGGTAAAGGTACCTTCAACAGTTTTCTTTGTAATAACGGGTTTTGCAGGGGCAACGTCAATATGCTTTTCTGCACCGTTAGAATTTAAGAATTCGCGACTGATATTAACAATAGTATTACCGTTCCAATGCATAACAAGACGCGGTTCTGCCTTAACCTCAGCAACAACAACTGCTTGTAGGTTTTCACTTTCGGCAAGCTTTAAGAAGTTATCTACATTTTCTTTTTCAATAACAACTGCCATTCTTTCTTGTGATTCACTAATAGCAAGCTCTGTACCGTCAAGACCGTCATACTTCTTAGGAACTGCATTAAGGTCGATTACAAGACCGTCAGCAAGTTCACCGATAGCAACCGAAACACCCCCTGCGCCAAAGTCGTTACAACGCTTAATCATCTTTGTAGCAATGGGGTTACGGAATAATCTTTGTAATTTGCGTTCTTCAGGAGCGTTACCTTTTTGTACTTCGGCACCGCAAGATTCAAGGGACTCTAATGTATGTGACTTAGAAGAACCTGTTGCACCGCCGCAACCGTCACGACCTGTGCTACCGCCTAAAAGAACAACAACGTCGCCATCTGTTGGCACTTCGCGGCGTACGTTTTCTGCGGGAGCAGCCGCAATAACTGCACCGATTTCCATACGCTTTGCAGCATAACCGTCGTGATAGATTTCATCAACAATACCCGTTGCAAGACCGATTTGGTTACCGTATGAAGAATAACCGTCAGCCGCGGTAGTAACAATCTTTCTTTGAGGTAATTTACCTTGCATTGTTTCGCTAACGCTCTTAAGTGGGTCAGCAGCACCTGTTACACGCATTGCGCCGTAAACATAGCTTCTGCCTGAAAGCGGGTCACGAATCGCACCGCCGATACAAGTAGCAGCACCACCAAAGGGTTCAATTTCGGTAGGATGGTTGTGGGTTTCGTTTTTGAAGAGTAATAACCATTTTTCAGTTTTGCCTTCAATTTCAACATCAATTTTAACGGTACAAGCATTAATTTCTTCGGATTCATCCAATTTATCAAGCTTGCCGTCTTTTTTAAGTTGTGTTACAGCAATGGTAGCTAAATCCATAAGGCAGATTGGTTTTGTTCTGCCTAAATTCTTACGAACTTCTAAGTATTCATTGTATGTATTCTGTAAAAGTTCGTCTTCAAAGGTTACGTTATCAATATTTGTTAAGAAGGTGGTATGACGGCAATGGTCAGACCAATAGGTATCAATCATACGAATTTCGGTAATTGTAGGATTGCGGTTTTCTGACTTAAAGTAATCCTGACAGAATGCAATATCATCTGCATCCATTGCAAGACCGTAATTCTTAACAAAGTCTTCAAGACCCTTGCGGTCTAAATCAATAAAGCCTTCAAGAGTTTCAACAGTTGTAGGAATATCGTAATTAACCTTTAAGGTATCGTAGGTTTCAAGGGTTGCTTCTCTTGATTCAACAGGATTGATTACGTATTTCTTTATAGCCGCAAGCTCGTCGGCAGAAATATCACCGTAAAGGCAATAAACCTTTGCAGTTTTAACGGTTGGGCGTTCTTTTTGGGAAATAATTTGAATACACTGTGCGGCAGAATCTGCACGTTGGTCGTACTGACCTGGTAAAAATTCTGTTGCAAAAACTGTAGCACCATTGGTATCAATTTCGTTTGTAGCAATATCAAGCTGAGGTTCTGAAAATACAGTATTTACTGCATAATCAAAGAGTTCTTTTTCAATGTTTTCAACGTCATAGCGGTTAATTACACGAACATCGCTAACAGATTTAATCTGTAATAAGCCGTTTATGTTTGCTAAAACACCTCTTGCTTCGTTTGCTAATTCCTTTTTCTTTTCAACATAAATACGGTAAACCATTATTTAAGTACCTCCATTGCTTTTGCGCCAATATCCTTACGGTAAAAAGCATTATCAAAATGAACAGAATTAACATTTTTATAAGCCTTTTCCAAAGCTTCCTTTAAATTATCTGCAGTATCGGTTACACCAAGAACACGGCCACCTGCAGTTTTTAATACACCATTATCTAATTTTGCACCTGCAACATAAACCTTATCTGCAACGCTTTCTTCAATCTTAAGCTCGAAGCCGCTTTCGTATTTTTGCGGGTAACCGCTTGAAGCCATAACAACACAAGCAGCAGCACCATTCTTGAATTTAACCTCTGTTTTATCAAGTGTACCGTTTGTGGTAGCTTGCATAACTTCTAAAAGGTCACTTTCAAGTAAGGGGAGAACAACCTGAGTTTCAGGGTCACCAAAACGGCAGTTATATTCAATTACCTTAGGACCGTTTGGTGTGAGCATAAGACCGAAGTAAAGACAACCCTTAAAGCTTCTGTTTTCACTGTTCATAGCATTGATTGTTGGAATAAAGATTGTTTCCATACATTCCTTTGCAATATCTTCGGTGTAATAGGGGTTAGGTGCAACCGTTCCCATACCACCGGTGTTAAGACCCTTATCACCGTCCAAAGCGCGTTTATGGTCCATAGAAGAAACCATAGGAACAACAGTTTTACCGTCAGTAAAGGAAAGAACCGAAACTTCAGGGCCTGTTAAGAATTCTTCGATAACAACGTTGTTACCGCTATCACCAAAGATTTTATCCTCCATCATAGAACGAACTGCATCCTTTGCAGCTTCACGTGTTTCGGCAATAATAACACCCTTACCGAGAGCCAAACCGTCTGCTTTAATTACAGTTGGAATTGGTGCGGTATCTAAATATTCAAGTGCAGCATCCAAGTCATTAAATACTTCATACTGCGCAGTTGGAATATTGTATTTTTTCATAAGATTTTTTGAAAAAACCTTACTGCCTTCAATTATAGCCGCCGCTTTATTAGGACCAAAGCAGGGAATACCTGCTTTGGTTAAAGCATCAACAGCGCCCAAAACAAGCGGATCATCAGGTGCTACTACTGCATAGTCAATACCGTTTTCCTTTGCAAATTCAACCTGTTTTTCAATGTCCTTTGCGCCGATATCAACAAGTGTTGCATCTTTCGCCATACCGCCGTTACCGGGCAAAGCGAAAATTTCGGTTATGTTTTTGTTTTCTTTTAATTTTTTTATGATGGCGTGTTCACGACCGCCACCGCCTACAACCATTACTTTCATTTGTTTTCTCCTTAGTATATAGGGAACTTTTCACAAAGCTCGGTTACTTCTTTTGAAACTTTATCTTTATTTCCTTCAAAATCGTCAACAATTAAGCGAATCCAATGAGCAATTTTTATCATTTCTTCTTCTTTGAAGCCACGAGTTGTAACCGCAGGTGAGCCTAAACGAAGACCGCTTGTAATAAATGGACTTTGTGGGTCATTAGGAATTGTGTTTTTATTAGCAGTAATGTGAACTTCATCAAGTCTGTGCTCAAGCTCTTTACCTGTAATTCCTTCTTTAACAAGCTTTAAAAGCATCAAGTGGTTATCGGTACCGCCGGAAACTATTTCAAAGCCTTCATTAGTAAGTGCATCTGCAAGTGCAGCTGCATTTTTAACAACTTGTTTTTGATATTCTTTGTATTCATCTGTCAAAGCTTCACCTAAGGCTACGGCTTTTGCGGCAATAATGTGCATTAAAGGACCGCCTTGGGTACCGGGGAATACTGCTTTATCAATCTTTTTAGCGATTTCTTCGTCGTTAGAAAGAATCATACCGCCACGTGGACCGCGAAGTGTCTTGTGAGTTGTAGTTGTAACAACGTGGGCGTATGGAACGGGAGAAGGATGAACACCTGCGGCAATTAGACCTGCAATATGTGCCATATCAACCATTAAATAAGCGCTAACCTTATCGGCAATTTCACGGCAACGAGCAAAATCTATAATTCTTGAATAAGCAGAAGCGCCTACAACAATCAATTTGGGTTGACATTCGGTGGCGATTTTTTCCATTTCGTCATAGTCAATCATTTCGGTTTCATCGTTAACACCGTAAGGGACAATGTTAAAATATTTACCCGAAATATTTACGGGTGAACCGTGGGAAAGATGGCCGCCTTGCTGTAAGTTCATACCCATAACAGTATCACCGGGTTGGAGCAAAGCAAAGAATGTTGCAAGGTTTGCATTAGCGCCACTATGTGGTTGAACATTGGCAAAATTACAACCGAATAACTTTTTAGCGCGTTCCCTTGCGATGTCTTCAACAACGTCAACACATTGGCAACCGCCATAATAACGCTTTGTAGGATAGCCTTCTGCATACTTATTAGTAAGCACACCGCCCGCAGCTAATAAAACGGCAGGGGAAACGATGTTTTCAGAAGCGATTAATTCGATATTACCGCGTTGTCTTTTGAGTTCACTTTCGCAAGCCGCAGCAACTTCGCTGTCAAAATCTTTTAACTGTTCAAAAAAGTTCATTGGAATTCTCCTTGAATTTATTAATGGTGGAATAATCTCATACCGGTGAATGCCATTGCGATACCGTATTTATTACAGCAATCAATTACAGCATCATCACGGATAGACCCGCCGGGCTCTGCGATATAAGAAACGCCGCTACGATATGCACGTTCAATATTATCGTCAAATGGGAAGAAAGCGTCAGAACCGAGTGCTACGCCCGAAATTGTAGAAAGATATTCTTTAATTTCGTCATCGGTAAGGGGTTGAGGCTGTGTTTCGAAATATTTCTGCCAGTTACCGTCTGCACAAACATCTTCTTCGTTTCTGTTTATATAACCGTCAATTACATTATCTCTTGTAGGACGGGCAATATTTGGTAGGAAAGGAAGATTTAATACCTTATCGTGTTGTCTTAAAAACCAAGTATCTGCTTTACTGCCTGCAAGACGGGTACAGTGAATACGTGACTGTTGACCGGCACCTACACCAATTGCCTGACCGTCAACCGCAAAGCAAACAGAGTTTGATTGAGTATATTTTAATGTAATAAGAGAAATTATTAAATCGCGTTTAGCACTATCGGGTAAATTTTTATTTTCGGTTACAAGGTTAGAAAGTAATTCTTCATCAATTTTAAAGTTATTTCTGCCTTGTTCAAATGTAATACCGTAAACCTGCTTTGTTTCCTGTGGTGCAGGTACAAAATTGGGATCAATTTTAACGATATTGTAGTTACCGTTACGCTTTGATTTTAAGATTTCAAGTGCTTCAGGGTCATAATCGGGTGCTATCACACCGTCAGATACCTCGCGCTTAATTAAAAGTGCGGTTGTAACGTCACACTTATCTGAAAGGGCTACCCAGTCGCCGAATGAACACATACGGTCGGTACCGCGAGCTCTAGCATATGCGCAAGCAAGCAATGAATCATCTAATCCTTCAATATCGTCTACAAAGCAAGCTTTTTTAAGCTTTTCGGGTAATATTGTGCCAACTGCGGCGCTTGTAGGACTTACGTGCTTAAAAGAAGTAACTGCGGGAAGTCCCAAAGCTTCTTTTAATTCTTTTACTAACTGCCAAGAGTTAAAAGCATCCAAAAAGTTGATGTAACCCGGTCTGCCGCAAAGAATTTCAATAGGTAATTCGCTACTGTCTGCCATATAGATTTTTGATGGCTTTTGGTTGGGGTTACAACCGTATTTAAGTTCAAATTCTTTCATTTCGTTACTCCTTACTTATTTTTATTTACTATTCTTGATTCGTAACTGCCGTCAGACAAATTAATATATCTTACAAAAAGGGAAACCTTGTTATCTTCATTAAGATTTTTCCAAATTAAATCGGTAAGAGTATCAATATCAACATCAGGTAATTCAAGTGTTTTCGGTTCACCTTCAAAGCTTGGTAAGGGATTTCCGTCACATTTATAAGTATGAATGAATTTTGCCTTACCTGCAAGTGGATTGCTGTAAGCGTAAGTGTATCTCTGACATGAAGAACCGTCACCGTCGGCAGATTTGAGAATAGACATAGCGAAATTCATAGCACCATCTTCAAGACGAATAATACCCGAAATACGAGGTGTGTAATTTGGTGCATCATCTTCAAACTCACGGGTGCGAAGTGACTGTTCAAAGGTCATTTGCTTGTCCATAAGTGAATATATAGTATCGGTTTGGTCACCGTTTGTAACGATTGTTTTATTACCGAGAACTCTTACAGGTGCATATATAATAAGGTGGGGGTCAGTCATTTTAGATTCATCAAAGGCTTGAGTTCTAATGCCTTCGCCATCTTCTATAAAGATACGGTTACGGCTATTTTCACTTCTGCCCATAATGAAATAAGCAGTAATTGCCTTTGTGCTATCAGCACTTTTACCTATAATAATACCTCTGCCATGATATGCCAAAGAATTAAGTTCATTTTCAATAGTCTTAATTTCCATTTTAAGTTCTCCTTTTGTTATTTAAGATTAAGCTCGTTACAAACCTTTTCAACTGCCTGCGGTAAAATTATCCACTCGGCATTTTCCATAACACGCTTTTGCAATGTTTCGGGTGTGTCATCATCATTAATTTCTACCGCTTTTTGCATAATGATTTTGCCACCGTCAGGTATTTCGTTTACAAAATGCACAGTAGCACCCGTAACCTTAACACCGTATTCTAACGCGGCTTCGTGAACGTGAAGTCCGTAAAAACCTTTTCCGCAGAAAGAGGGAATAAGTGACGGATGAACATTAATAATTCTGTTTGCAAAATATGTAGTAAACTTTTCGCTTAAAATACACATAAATCCTGCAAGGACGATTATATCGATATTATTTTTATCTAAAATATCAATTAATGTATCTTCAAAAGCGTTACCCAATTCTTTTTTATTGCAAACGCAAGTAGAAATATCTGCATTTTCGGCTCTTTTTAAAGCGAAAGCATCGGGATTATTTGAAATAACCAATTTAATTTCGCCTGATTTAATAATGCCGCAATTCACGGCATCAATAAGTGCTTGTAAGTTAGTTCCGCCGCCCGAAACCAAAACGGCTATGTTAGTCTTTTTCATAATACACCTTAAATAATTGTGATTTTATTATCAGATTTAACGATTTTACCTATAATATAAGCGTCTTCGCCGTTTGCTTTTAAGATTTCTAATGCTTTGTCAGCATCTTCTTTAGCTACAACAATGCTCATACCAACGCCCATATTATATGTATTGTACATATCTCTTTCGGGAATATTACCTGTTTTTTGAAGTAAATCAAAAATAGGTAATACACGGATAGAGGATTTAACAATTTCAGCGCCAAAGCCGTCGGGAATGCTTCTTGGAATATTTTCATAGAAGCCGCCGCCTGTGATATGAGAAATTGCACGTACCTTTACGTTATCTAAAAGTGCAAGAACGGGTTTTACGTAAATTCTTGTAGGTGTAAGTAAGGTTTCACCTAAGGATTTACCGCCAAGTTCATCATAAGTTTTGTTAAGGTCACAGTTTTCAACGTCAAAAACTTTACGAACAAGTGAAAAACCGTTTGAATGAACACCCGAAGAGGGAAGAGCGATAACAACGTCGTCCTCTTGCATAGTTGTATTATCAAGAACTTTTTTCTTATCAACAATACCAACAGCAAAGCCTGCAAGGTCGTAATCGTCAATTGGCATCATACCTGGGTGTTCTGCAGTTTCGCCGCCGATTAATGCAGCGCCTGACTGTACACAGCCTTCAGCAACACCGCCAACGATTTCTGCAATTTTTTCAGGAATATTTTTGCCGCATGCAATATAGTCGAGGAAGAATAAAGGTTTTGCGCCAACGCAAATAATATCATTAACGCACATTGCAACAGCGTCAATACCAATAGTGTCATGCTTATCCATTAAAATTGCAAGCTTAACCTTAGTACCGCAACCGTCAGTACCACTTACAAGAACAGGTTCTTCCATACCAAGCGGTAAGCCGAAGCAACCGCCGAAGCCACCTACGTCATCAAGGCAGCCTTCGTTCTTGGTTCTTGCAATATGCTTTTTCATAAGTTCAACCGCTTTGTAGCCTGCGGTAATATCAACGCCTGCATCAGCGTAGGATTTAGATTGTGAATTATTCATTTTATTATTCCTTTCCGTTCCAACAATATGTGCAAAGTTTATCTTCATCAATGCCGATTGCTTTTACAATTCCTTCTAATGACTGGAATTCCAAAGAGGCAAAATTGAATTTTTCTGCAATAGTCTGTCGTAGTTTTTTACCGCGTTCGGTAGAGGAGTCGCTATATTCTGCGATATATTTAAATCCTTCTTCGCCTTCAAGTTCTAATATAATTCTACGCGCAATAAGGTCGTAGTCACTTGTATTGCGAGAAAAGTTTAAATATTTACAGCTATACATAATAGGAGGACAAGCAGAACGCATATGAACCGATTTAGCCCCGTTATTGTAAAGAAAATCTACTGTTTCTTTAAGTTGAGTACCACGAACTATTGAATCATCAACAAAAAGTAAATTTTTATCTACAATAAGGTCGTGCACTGGGATTTGCTTCATTTTTGCAACTTTTCTACGTTCATTCTGTTTTTGCGGCGTAAAGCTTCTTGCCCAGGTTGGTGTATATTTAATGAAAGCACGTGCAAACGGGATTTTACTTTCGTTTGCGTAACCGATAGCGTGAGGTGTACCGGAATCGGGAACACCACCAACGTAATCAACGTCATTGGCAATGCCGGTTTCCTTATCGTGCTGCGCCATAATCTGACCGTTACGGTAACGCATTATTTCTACGTTAACACCCTCGTAGCAAGAGGTTGGATAACCGTAATAACTCCAAAGAAAAGCACAGATTTTAGTCTCTTTTCCGGGTTGAACGAGTTGAGTGCATGAATCATGTGTGAGTTCAACAACTTCTCCCGGTCCTAATTCCTTGTAATCCTCATAACCTAATTTAAGATATGAGAATGATTCAAAAGCAACACAGTAGCCATCATCGTTTTTACCGATATGAATAGGCAATCTGCCAACCTTGTCACGTGCAGCTATTAAATGACCTTCGTCAGTAAGTATTAATATTGAAGCACTGCCTTTAATAACGCTTTGAACAAATTTAATGCCTTCGGCAAAACTGTCCTTCTGGTCGATTAGTGCAGAAATCAATTCAATATAATTAACCTTACCGCCGGTCATAGCGTTAAAATGAATACCGTTATTTATAAGATGCTCTTCAATAAGCTCTTCGGCATTTTCAATAGCACCTATAAACGATATTGCATAAGTTCCGATTTTTGAGCGCATAAGCAAGGGTTGTGGGTCATAATCACTAATACAACCGATTGCACTGTTACCGTACATTTCGTCGAAAACTTTTTCGAACTTAGTACGGAAAGGGGAATTCTGAATATTATGAATATCCCTTTGTAAACCGATTTCTTTATCGTATGCCGCAATACCTGCTCTGCGCGTACCTAAATGCGAGTGATAGTCAGTACCGAAAAACACATCAGAAATAGCATCATTTTTACTGACTACGCCAAAAAAACCACCCATTATTTACTCCTTATCAAAGATTTGTTGCCGAAACAGCAATTTAATTTACTGTTGCGACTAACTATAAACATTATTAGCCAAAAAACACCGAAAACCCGCCGATTAAGGCCGGTTTTGGTTTAAATACTTTGGCTTATGCAAAAAACAATTTAGAAAGTGTCATCGGATCGATATATTCGCCGTCTTTATAAACACGCATATTACCTGAAGCGATTTCGTCAATAAGCATAACATTGCCTTCAGGGTCATATCCGAATTCAAACTTAATGTCATAAAGGTCAAGACCTTTTTCTTTAAGGTCATCTGCAACGATTTTGGTAATCTGTTGAGTCATTGTTTTAATATCATCGTATTGCTTGTCTGTCATAACACCAAGTGCTACTAAAGCGTCCTTAATTACAAGCGGGTCGCCCTTAGCATCGTTTTTAAATGTCATTTCAACATAAGCGGGAAGGTCTGCGCCTTCTTCAATGTAGTCACCGTAACGGCGGATAAAGCTACCAACTGCTTTATAACGGCAGATAACCTCAAGACCGTGACCGAAAACTTTAGCAGGAAGAACTTCCATAGTAGTATCGTTAAGGTCAGCGCTTACGTAGTGTGTCTTAATGCCTGCTGCATTAATTTTTTCAAAGAAATAAATAGACATACGAAGGTTAACGTCGCCAACGCCTTCAATTGTAAGACCAACAGAGTTTTCGCCCGGATCAAACACGCCGTCTTTACCGGTACAATCGTCCTTAAATTTTAAAAGGCAATTTCCGTTTTCAAGTGCAAATACGTCTTTTGTTTTACCTGTGTAGATAAGTTTCTTTTCCATAATAAAATCCTCCGTTAATTAAACTGTGCTTCAATAGCATTATTTTTTTCTAAAACCTTTTGTGCGTCTGCTTTACGCTTAGCGTCAAGGCGGTTTGCTAAATTAGTATCTTCCACTGCAAGTATTTGTATACATAACAAAGCGGCATTAACTGCACCGTCAATAGCAACAGTAGCAACAGGAATACCGGAAGGCATCTGTACTGTTGAAAGTAATGCGTCAATCCCGTTTAAGTGGCCAGATTTGATTGGAATGCCTATAACAGGCAAGGTTGTGTTTGCTGCAATAGCACCCGCTAAGTGCGCCGCCATACCTGCTGCGGCAATAATAGCACCAAAACCGTTTTCACGAGCGTTCACACTGAACTCTTTTGCTTCTACGGGAGTTCTGTGTGCAGAAAAAACATGAACCTCGTACGGAACATCAAAAGACTTTAAAGTATCAACTGCTTTTTGTACGGTTGGCAAATCGCTATCGCTTCCCATAATAATACCGATTTTTTTCATAAATAAAACCTCCAAAAAAATAAGGGCGCACTTAATCCGTAAAGAATCAAGAGCGCCCAGACGGTCGGCAAAAATGTTCCCTGATTCATGTGGTGCTCCACTCAGTGAAAATTCACTTTTCCGTCAGTAACAGAGAACATTGAAATTATATCATAGCGCGAATATTTTGTCAATAAATCAAATATAAATTTATATAATATATTTTAAGAAATTTTTGTGCAAATTTTAAGATATTCATTAAAATGTTGCCAAAAAACTTGACATTTATTTTTTTCTGCTTAAAATATCAATTATAAATAGTTAATTGGAGGTATTTTTTATGACTATTAAACCCTTGGCTGATAATGTTGTTATTAAAGCAACCGAAGCCGAAGAAACCACAAAAAGCGGTATTGTTTTAACATCTGCCGCAAAGGAAAAACCGCAAATAGCAGAAGTTGTTGCTGTAGGTGAGGGCGGTATTGTAGACGGTAAGGAAGTTAAAATGACCGTTAAGGTTGGAGATAAGGTAATTGCTGCTAAATATTCCGGAACTGAAATTAAGCTTGACGGTGAAGAATATGTAATTCTTCGTCAAAACGATATTTTGGCAATAGTAGAATAAGGAGGCTTTTTTAATGGCTAAAGAAATTATTTTTGGTGAAGAGGCTAGAAAATCTCTTCAAAACGGTGTTGATAAGCTTGCAAACGCCGTTAAAGTAACATTAGGTCCTAAAGGCAGAAATGTTGTTTTAGATAAAAAATTCGGTTCACCGCTTATTACTAATGACGGTGTAACAATAGCAAAGGAAATCGAGCTTAAGGACCCATTTGAAAATATGGGCGCACAGCTTGTAAAGGAAGTTTCTGTTAAAACTAACGATGCTGCAGGTGACGGTACTACAACCGCTACTGTTTTAGCACAAGCGCTTATTAATGAGGGTATGAAAAATGTTGCTGCAGGCGCAAACCCAATGGTTATTAAAAAGGGCATTAAGCTTGCTGTTGATACTGCAACAAAAACCGTTGTTGAAAACTCTAAAAAGGTAAGCGGTAACGAAGACATTGCCCGTGTTGCAACCGTTTCTTCGGGCGACCAGGTAATAGGCGAATTAATTGCAGAGGCTATGAGTAAGGTTTCGGCAGACGGTGTTATTACTGTTGAAGAATCAAAAACCGCTGAAACATACTCTGAAGTTGTTGAAGGTATGCAGTTTGACCGTGGTTATATCACACCTTATATGGTTACCGATACCGATAAAATGGAAGCTGTTTTAGATGACGCTTTAATTCTTATTACTGATAAGAAAATTGCAAATATCCAAGAAATCTTACCAATTCTCGAACAAATCGTAAATTCAGGCAAAAAGCTTTTAATTGTTGCAGAAGATATTGAAGGCGAAGCGCTTTCAACCCTTATTGTTAACAAGCTTCGTGGTACATTTACTTGCGTTGCAGTTAAGGCTCCCGGCTTTGGTGACAGACGTAAGGAAATGCTTCGTGATATCGCTATTTTAACAGGCGGCGAGGTTATTTCCGAAGAATTAGGTCTTGACCTTAAAGAAACCCAATTATTCCAATTAGGTAAAGCACGTCAGATTAAAGTTACTAAGGAAAATACAATCATCGTTGACGGTGCGGGTGATAGCAACGCTATTGCAGACAGAATTGCTCAAATTAGAAATGAAATTGCTACCACCACCTCTGATTTTGACCGCGAAAAGCTTCAGGAAAGACTTGCAAAGCTTGCAGGCGGTGTTGCAGTAATTAAGGTTGGCGCTGCTACAGAAATCGAAATGAAGGATAAAAAGCTTCGTATTGAAGATGCGCTTTCCGCTACAAAAGCTGCCGTTGAAGAAGGCATTGTAGCAGGTGGCGGTGTTGCTTTAATTAATGCAATCCCCGCTGTTTCCGCTTTAATTGAAACCTTAGAAGGCGATACTAAAACAGGTGCTCAAATCGTATTAAAATCCCTTGAAGCACCTATCCGTCAAATCGCTTATAATTCAGGTCTTGAAGGCTCTGTAATTATTGAAAAAATCATTACTAGCGGTAAAGTAAACTACGGCTTTGATGCTTATAATGAAGTTTATACCGATATGCTTGAAGCAGGTATTGTAGACCCAACTAAGGTTACACGTTCTGCTTTAGAAAATGCCGCAAGCGTTGCTTCTATGGTGCTTACAACCGAAAGCTTGGTTGCAGATAACCCTGAAGATGCCGCTAATGCAGCCGCAGCAGCTGCTGCCGCAGGTGCAGGTGGAATGTATTAATATTTCCAAATTTAAAAACCGAGTTCATTTGAACTCGGTTTTTGTTTTATTTGTCAGATATCGGGGTTACAATCGGTTTGCCCGAAGCGTCTAAAAGAACAGTAAGACCGCCTGAATAACCTGCATTGTGGTATAAATAATTAACACCTGTATGTTTATCAACCCAAATTTCATTACCGCCACGCGAATATGTTTTTATAAATCTTTTTTCCTTTGCCATAATATCAACTCCATTAATTAGGTAAATTTTTTGAAATTAAGTGATTAAATTTACTCTTTTTGGTAAATAAAAGACTTATTACCAAAATTTCAATAACCGTCATTAAAGCAACAAAGGGAATACGGCCTACTAAAACAACCCAAAATGCCGCAATTCCACCACGGTAAAGTACCGAAATAAATACTGTATTTAGCGCTAAGGAACAAACAAGCTTATTAATTATAACAGCTATTGAAATACGTAATACAGTTGCTTTTTTATAAAGAAAAATACCAAGACAAAGACCAACAAGCATATTTGTAATTGTATAACCAACAAAATAAGGTCCAAAAGGTTTAATTAAAGCGCCTAGCAAATCACCAAAACCGCCAACAGCAATAGCATAGGGTATTCCTAAGTAACAGGCCGCAAATGCAACCGCAACAAAGCCAAAACTAATGCTGTTGTTCCATACAGAATAGGTTGGAACAAAGCGTTCTAAAATAATGTTGATTGCAATTAAAAGCGCCGTTAAAATAATTTTAAATAGTTTGTTTTTTCTCATAAAATAAACCTCCCATTACCCGTTTTTCCGAATAATAGGAGGTAACAACCAGATATTACACGGCAGCGGGATGCGAATACCGAACCGCGAAAATCTTCGTCTGTGCGGCAACTCCCCGTCCGTACAGCACTTAACGCTCGGCATCCTACTCTGCAATTGATGTTTTAATTATATATTAATTTGCGGCTTTGTCAACCAATTTTTGTATCTCTGGCATAGAAAAATATGTACTGCTGTGCAATACCGGCGTACTTTTGTGCATTTTCAGGCAATTCACCGCTAAATAAAATTTCCATAGCCCGTTTTATCCAAACATCCTTTGGAAACGCTTCTATATGATGATGAGAAAACAATAAACAACAATCAGCAACCTTTGGGCCTACGCCCTTAATTTTCATAAGCTCGTTTCTTGCATCATCAAGCGGTATATCTTTTAATTTGCTTAAATTCACTTCGTTATTTGCAACTTTTTTTGCGGCGTCAAGCAGATATTTTGCCCTGAATCCACTTCTTAAAACCTGCAAATCATCAAGAGTAAGCCCTGCTAATTTTTCGGCAGTAGGGAAGGTGTAAAAACCGTCCTTTTTATCGCCGAAATTTTCACAAAGCCTTTCTATGATACCCTTAATTCGCTTTATGTTGTTGTTTTGCGAAATAATAAATGAGCATAATGTTTCAAAGGGTTCTTGATTTAAAATTCGTATACCGTATGAATACTCACACGCTTTTTTCAGTGTTTCATCCTCGCTTAAAATTTCAACAATTTCGCTATAATCACGGTTTAAATCGAAATAATTCTTCCAAATATTTGCATATTCGTCCTGTGTTGTGTTATAAAGCACAACAGTGCCGTCTTTAAGCTTTTCTAAAGCCAAATACTTATTAAATGCAACGCCGCTCCAAACGCCGTTTTGGTCCATTTTCCAACGAAAAGCCTGACCGCAATCAAGCGTATGCGGAAGGTCGAATTCTTCAATACCTTTTATATAAACGTTATTGTTTTTAAATTCAATATTCATTTTTATCACTCCGATATTTGCATTATACTTTTTTTGTGTTATAATAGCAATAAGAAAAATTATGAAAAGGAATTTTTGTTATGCGTCAGGATATTTGTACAATACCAATTAGTGAGATTTTTGAAGTTAATGACGGTTGCCCGATTTGCAGAATGAGGGAGACGGTTGAAAAAAGAATTATCGAATACATTATGGGTGCCGCTATGATGGAGCCCGATATTCGAATTGAAACCAACCGTTTAGGCTTTTGTGAAAGACATTTTGATATGATGTTGAATACTCGCGGAAGGCTTCAATTAGCTTTAATGCTTGAATCCCATGTTGCCGAAATCAATAAAAAGATTTTTGACAAAAAGCTTTTTAATTCCACTTCTAAAAAGGGAAATAATGCTCGTAAAATTTCGGATTCGTGCTTCGTGTGTGATAAAATTGAGTGGGGCTTTTCCCGTATGATTGATACTATTTTCCGTTGCTACGAGGACGATAGGGAATTCAGAGAATTATTTAACGGTCAGCCTATGTTTTGCCTTAAGCATTATGAGTTATTATTGAATTCGCCTTCAAAAAAGATATTAAAAAGATACAGCAATGACTTTAATGAAAATTTAAGTAAAATTACAGGTAATTATGTTTCTGAACTACATAATGATTTACAAAAATATTGCTCTATGTACGATTACCGCTCAAGTGGCGGAAAGGGCGATTGGGGCAACAGTAAAAATTCGGTAGAACGAACTATTGCATTTTTAAACGGTAGAAGTTTTAGCGAAGAATAACTTTACATAATCTGTCGAAATTGCGCGAATGTTAATTACTAAACCCTTATTTTATGCGAGTTTTTCCACTTTTCCACCGAGTTTTCCACATTTTTATGTAAACTTGAATAAACCATCCAATATATGTTAATCCTATTACTAAATACAGTAAAAGGGGTAAAATTATGGTAAAAGGTGTTAGTAAAACAATTATTGAGGTTAATAATACAGGCAGTAAATTTTTTGAAAAAATTGTATTTTATGTTACACCCGAATACGGAACCTTAAACGCCAAGCATTTAAAAAAAGCCGCTGCCGAGTTTGCTTATTGCTACAATAATTCCATAAACAAAAAACCGCTTAGAAAATATTATAAACGTAAAAAAATTATTACTTTTTTGAGCATTGGCATTACTTTATTAGGTGTGGTTGCAGCTTCGCTGATTTTTATTTTGTAAATAAACTATTAATAAATGCAAGATTAAGTTATTTTTCTTGCATTTATTTTATTTATGGAATATAATACATTGTATATTAATTTTGCAGGTGTTAAAAATGAAAGATATTCTTAAAAAAAGTTTAAAAGTATTTTATTTAATGTTTGTTGTAAACATTATGTCTTTTTTTCTAATTATATCGTTTAGTGTTATTTCTGTTGTTGCTTTTACCGAGCAAATCGGTTATACCGCTTACGGAACTATGGAGGGCAGTGAGGAACAGGTTAAGCTTTACGATTATTACTTTAAAGACGGCGAGGATACCAAAAAGGCAGAATACGAAGCAAAAGGTTATACTTTAAGTACTCCGTCACTTCGCTCTAATCCCAGTAAAAAAGAAGACATTGCTACAAAAGCAGTTGCAGGTTCAATTTGTCTTTTAATGATGATTGCTATTTTACATAGCGAAATGTGGAAATTTGGCGATAAGGATAAAACCGCCGTTAAATATAAAGGGCAAAAGGAACTAATGCATAAAGGCTTTATTGTTGGCGCTATTGCTTCAATTCCGGCAGTAATTCTTTTAGTTGTATTTACTATTTTAAAATCAGGCTTTGCAAAAACGTTTCCATTATTGGTTTACAGTCTTTTAAATACATATTTGTTTGATTTTATTTATATTGTTGCAAATGGCGCAACAGCATTTGGCGATTTTGCTTGGTGGCAAATTTTGATTATTTTCTTAATGTTTACAATTATTCCAATTTCCTGTGGAATATCATATACATTAGGTTATAAATCAATTTCAATTGGCGAAAAATTCGTTTACAAGAATAATAAAAAATAAGGATACGGTGTAAAATGGCAGGTTTTTTTGGTTTATTTAATTACGATAAGGAAGGTCCCGGAATTTCTAAAAACGGACCCAAAAAGAAAACATTTATTGTGTTTTTTGAAACTTTTTTCAGAAATATTTGGAAATTCATTCCTATTAATATTGTTTACTCTTTAATTTCTGTTCCCGTGCTCACAAACGGTATTGCAAATGTAGGTTTAACTAATATTGCAAGAAATACCGCAAGAGACAAGCATTCCTTCGGTCTTAGCGACTTTTTTGAAACTATTAAAAAGAACTTCAAGCAAGCATTAATCGCGGGAATTATTAATTTCTTTGCTTACGCTTTAATTTTCTTTGCCGCTTGGTTCTATTTTTCAAGTGAGGGAACCTTCGCTACAATCGGCCTTGGAATAACCTTTGCAATGTTCTTTATATTCACGGTAATGAATTTCTTCCTTTGGACACTTATTATTACCTTCGAATTCACTTTAAAGCAGGCGTATAAGAACAGCTTTAAATTTGTTTTCATTAATATGAAATATAACTTACTTTGTATATTGGTTAATCTTTTAATCATTGCAATTAACGTTGGTATTTTATTCATTACCCAAGGTTATTGGTTTATAGCGTTAGTAATTGAAGGCATAATTTTCCTTTTAACTTATCCTGCATTTAACGCGCTTTTAATTCAATTCTGTACCTTCCCGTCAATTAAAAAGTTTATAATCGACCCGTACTATGCGCAACATCCTGATTTGGATATTGAAAAGCGCCGCAGCTTAGGTTTAGAGGTTGAAACCAAACCTAAAAAGACCGAAAAAACTGAAGACGGCGAAGAAGCAGACGAAGAGGATTCCGACGTAATTTTCGAAGATTGATTTTTTTGAATTTTCAAGCATATAATTCCATATATGAGTTTTGGAGTGGTGTTATATGACTTGCAGAATTGCAGACCTTCGCAACAAGCAGGTAGTTTGTGTTAAAAGCGGAGAAATTTTAGGTTATGTTTCGGATGTTGAGTTTAATACCGCAAACGGTAGCCTTGAATCTATAATAATTTTTGGCAAACCAAAATTAATGGGGCTTTTCGGTAAATATGAAGACATTGTAATTCCTTGGTCTGATATAGAGGTTATCGGGCAGGAAACAATTCTTGTTAAAAACGATTCGCCTAACTGTTTAAAATAAAATTTTGTCAATATTAAAAAATCACTTTCTGTACAAAATAGTATAGGAAGTGATTTTTTTGAAATTTATAAGAAGTTTAATAAAAATATTTTTCTTTATAACTACAATTTTCTGCACATTAATTTTTTCTGCCGTTATATATTTAAGCGGAAATATAAACGATAATTTTAAAATTAAAAAAGGCGAAACTTTAAATATTTCCTCGCCTTTACCGGTTACTGCAGTTTATAACGGGATAAAGCTTTCACAAATAAGTAACACCAAAACAATCGGAGAAGAATTTTCGGTTGATTTAAAGGCGTTCGGTATAATTCCTGTTTCACAGGTTAAGGTTGAGGTTGTTGACGAGCTGCACGTTGCAGTTCTTGGGACACCGTTTGGTATGAAAATTTACACCAAAGGGGTTTTGGTTACCGAAATCAGTGATGTAACTACCGCAAACGGTAATCAAAATATCGCTAAAAAAGCAGGTTTAAAGCAAGGTGATTATATCGTATCGGTTGACGGTAAAAAGGTCTACACAAACGAGGATTTAGTAAGCATCGTAGAAAACAGTTGCGGTAAAGAAATAAAGCTTGAAATTATGCGTAATGATACTAAAATTTATATTAATATTACTCCTGTAAAATCAACCGATACCGATACTTACAAAATAGGTATTTGGGTAAAGGATAGCTCGGCAGGGGTTGGCACTCTGACTTTTTACAGTCCGTCAAATAATGTTGTATGCGGCCTTGGTCACGGCATTTGCGATAACGACACGGGCGACCTTTTAAAGCTTAATTCGGGCGAAATTGTTTCAGCTGAGATTTTATCAATCGAAAAAGGTAAGGTAGGAAGCCCCGGAAAATTAACGGGTAAGCTTAATTACAAAACCTTGGGCGATATTAATCTTAATTGTGAAATAGGTGTTTATTCGCTTTTAAAGGGCAATCTAAAGTTCAATAAATTAACTGAAATAGCGCTTAAGCAAGAGGTAAAGGATGGAAAAGCAGAAATATTATGCACAATTGATAGTAACCCGCCGCAAGTATATTCTTGTAATATTAAAGTTCGCAATTCAAACTACCATTCAAAAACTCAAAATTTACTTGTAACGATAACAGACCAACGTCTTTTACAAGCAACAGGCGGTATAGTGCAGGGAATGTCGGGAAGCCCTATAATCCAGAACGGAAAACTAATCGGCGCTGTTACGCACGTTTTAGTCGACGACCCAACCAAAGGCTACGGAATCTTTGCGGAGAATATGTTGGAAACAGCTCAAAGCGTGGCAAGTGAACAATTAAAAGAGGCATCATAACCTTACCTTCCTCTGACGAGGAAGGGGTACCGCTTGCGGTGGAAGGAGAGAAAATTCAAAATCTCTCCCTCAGTCTTTTGCTTAGCAAAATCCAGCTCCCTCGTCAGAGGGAGCCTTTTTATGTTTTTTAAAATGTGTATATATTTATAATTGAAAAAGATGTTTAATTGATATATAATATAAAAAAGGGGTGCAAGGATTTTTATGTTTAAAAGATTGTTGACATTTTTTGTTGTTATATTGATAGTATTTTCTTTTTCTATATCGGTTACTGCTGAAAGTACAAATACATATAAAGATTCTGTTACTGGAATTTCGTTCACTATTCCACAAGGTTGGAATGAAGCACCATTAAATGAGGAAAGAGAATATATTAAAGTTAAATATTTACCTGAAAATAACGACGGTGCATCAATTCAATTTGGTTATGCTGATATATGGGGACAAATGTCAGATAGTGATAAAGTCGGTTATTCACGTTCTGATTTTAATCATTCTGCAATAATGGAAAGCTTTACAAAAGAAGAAATACTACAAATGATAGGCTATGATAGCTTTGGCGCTGAAATAGATACTGCATACTATAACGGAATTGAATATCTGGAAATAACTATTGATACAGAAATGTCGATTTTTGATGTTTCCGCCGATGTAACAATGATTACACTCTTGAGATTTGATAACGGATATTGGTATCAATTTGTTTACGGTGATATGGATGAAAAAAGTCACTACCAAGAATTTGAAACAATGATTAATAGTCTAGAGTATCCATCTGTCACTAAAACAAGTAATGAAATCATAGATATTGATAGTGATGGTAATTTACAATTTAATTTTTCAAATTTAATTTTAAGTTTAGTTATTACAATAGCCGTGTATTCCTTACCTATAATTATTTATAGATACGCAATAAAAAAACAACCATTGCCTGAAAAGAAAGCTAAAAAGATAACGATTATCTATGCCATTGTTGCTTTTTTCGTTATGGCAATTTTACTTGGCGGTGCACCTGGGGGAGCAATTATACTATGGAGTTTTGTTAATTACAAGGTTTTAACAACTTCAAATAAAAATGATATTGGCTTAAAATATGAAATATCTGATGATGAAATTAATCAAGAAACAGATTTTAAAAAAGTGACTGAGGAAAATATTGCCATTACCGAAAATAAAAATGAAGAAGATGAGATTTTTGTTGACGGATTTGAGGTAAAGGAACTTGAAGAATGTGCATTAGAAAATGAATCTATATTACAATTGAATGAACCTGAAAAAGCGGATTATGAAGTTAAATCACCAATCCCACAAAAAGAGATATTCAATAACAAAGAAACTCCAAAAGTTTTATTCTGCCGTAAATGTGGGACAAGACTTTTAGACGACAGTGATTTTTGTCACAAGTGTGGTTTAAGGGTTATAAAGGAGGATATTAAATGATTTGCAAGCAGTGTAATAACAATGTGCCTAACGATAGTGAATATTGCCCGTTTTGTGGAAATGTTGTTGAAAAGGTAATTGTTGAAACAAATCCTGTTTCGGATGTAGATAAGGGATATACATATCTTGAATTAAAAGAATGGGAAAAAGCTAAAGAGATATTTGATTTTGCCATCGTGAATAATGATAATAAGGCAAAAGCGTATATTGGAAGATTATTAGCGAAACTTAAATTATCTGATTTAGTGAGTCTTTCTTCCGTAAATAAAAAACTTACTAAATTTGATGATTTTAAAATGGCTATTAAATATGCTGATGAAAATTATAAGCAACAACTTAAAAAGTGTTATTCTTTAGTTGAAGAGAAAATTAATCAAAAGAAAGCGAAATCTAAAATAAGAGCAATTATATCTTCGATTTCTTGTGTATCATTGATTGTATTACTCGTACTGACTTATTTCGTTTTCATTCCGTTGGGAAGATTTTCATATTATAAAAACCTTTTATCTAATGGAAATATTGAAAAGGCGAGTAAATCATTTTCCAATAGCGAATGGTTTGAATTTAACGAAAAAGCGGAAGGACTTTTTTATAATAAAGGTGTTTCTCTTGTAGAAAACAAAGATTATAAAAACGCAGAATTCTGCTTTGATATAACTAAAGATTTTAAAGATTCATATAATTATTATAATTATTGCAAAGGTAATCGGTTACTATTAGAAAAAAACATAACTGCTTATACATATTTCTCTAATTGCAAGAATTTCTCTGATACAAAAAATTTAATTAAGGAAACATCATGGCTTAATACTATTGAACTTTTACAAGGAACGTGGCATTTAGAATCATCAGAAAAAGAAACAAAAAGCCACTCTAATTCAAATAAAACAGACGAGAAAATAAAGGGTAGAGGCAGCGCACAAGCTATATATATTCCCATCTATACTATCGATGTTACAATAACATTTAATGGAATTGAAAAATTGAAACTTTTAGATAATGGGAAAATTGGTTATAAAGAATATTCTGACGAACATAGTGAAATTAAAATAATCAATGATTCTAAAATAGAAATTTTTGGTAACATATACAGTAAAGAATAATACTTAAACAAGGGTTACGATTCTGCGTCTTAATTTGTTTGTCCTAAAATATAACGCATACCTTAAAATTTCAATTTCATATAATACAAAGAAATCGTGCCTAACAGGCGCGGTTTCTTTGCGTTTAAGGGGGAAATTAGAAAATAATCGTTATAAAAACCATGTTGTATCCTGCTTGACATACTAGTGTCGGGAAGCCCGATTTTGCAAAATGGTAAGCTGATTGGAGCAGTAACCCACGTCCTTGTCGACGACCCCACCATAAGACAGGGGACGGTTCTGTGTCTTGCGTTCTTGTTGATGATCCCACAAAAGGCTACGGGATTTTTGTAGAGAATATGCTCGAAACTGCTCAAAAAGTTAATGAAAATAATTAACTAAAAGATGTTTTAATTTTATAGATTGAATGTAAAAATAAGTAACTATATTTATGTAAAAAAGCGTAATTGACAGTTAAAAATTAAAGTGATATATTTAATTTGACATATACTATTGTGAGGTAAATTTATGAGCTATAATGTATATCCTGTTACACAAACTGAAATTAAATGCGAAGACTATATCGTTAAAATTAACGGAAAACAAGTTGAGCTTAACACCGCAAGGGTTTCTTCTTTTCCTTTTAACCGACGTTGGCCCGGTCATCAGCGAGATATAGACCAAACTCAGCTTGTGAACTTTATTTCTCTTGAAACTGATGAAGCGTTACATTTTGAAATTAAACCAATTAAACCTTTTGATAATGCTGTTATACGTCCGTTATCGCTCGGAATTGAACCTAAAATAAACGAAGACGGCATTATATCTTTTACGCTTGAAAAAAGTACTTATTTTACGGTTGAACCTTACGGAATAAACAACGCTTTACATATTTTTGCCGACCCTTTAAGTGAATATAATATTGATAAAAATGATGAAAACGTTATATATTACGGCAAAGGGGAACACGACGTTGGTCTAATAACCCTTAAAAGCAATCAAACTCTATTTATTGATGAAGGCGCGGTTGTTTATGCTTGTGTAAATGCGGAGGATGCCGATAATATTAAAATCCTTGGCAGAGGTATTCTTGATAACAGCAAAAACAAAGAAAAGGTTTTATTCGAATATAATGCCGAAAATAATGACGCCGCAATAAATAATGTTATACGTGACTACACCGTTTTACTTAAATATTGTACAAATATAGTAATAGAAGGAATTACAATAAGAGATTCTTTGGTTTATAACATTAAACCGTTCGCTTGTAAAGATTTAAATATATCTAACGTTAAAATTATTGGTTGTTGGCGTTATAATTCCGATGGTATTGATATGCACAATTGCGAAAACGTTCTTATTGATAACTGTTTCTTACGTACTTTTGATGATTCGATTTGTATAAAGGGTTTTGATTTCTTTGACGCGGAAGATGCCGAAAAAGCGTCAAATGAAGCAATGTACCGTAACGGAAAAAGCTACGACATTTTTAAAAACGTTCTTGTTAAAAACTGCACTATTTGGAACGATTGGAGTAAATGTCTTGAAATCGGCGCGGAAACCAGAGCAGAAGAAATGTGTAATATTATTTTTGAAGATTGTAATATAATACACGTTACGGGTTCACCGCTTGATTGTTACAATATCGACTACGGCGATGTTCACGATATAATTTACAGAAGGATTAACGTTGAATACGATGACGTAATTTTAAAACCGCTTGGACAAAATAGCGATTCGGAAAAGTATGTAAACAAAGACCCGAATTATTCACCGAGACTTATTTGCGTAATTGTAGATTTTCATCACGAATATTCCGCAGGTGGTACACGCCGTGGAAAATGCCGCAATTTCTTATTTGAGGATATACGCCTTTTTGGTAAGCACGCTCCTAAAGTGCATTTTGAAGGCTACGACCAAGAACACCAAACCAAAGATATTCTAATTAAAAATATTTATTGGAACGGTGAACTTGTCAAAGAAATTGATAAAGAGAATTTCGTTATTGGTAAGTATACCGAAAATATTACTTATGAAGCCGACGATTTATATTCGAAAATCAAGGAAAACACCGTTAGTTCTAAAAATCAGTTAAAGGACAGTCAATGCGTACGCTTTGAAAACCTTAACGGCAAGGGAAAACGTGTATTGTTTATGGGCAATTCTATAACGCTTCACGGTATTGTTGAGTCAATTGGTTGGTACAATGAATACGGAATGGCGGCATCAAGTAAAGATAACGACTACGTTCATCTTCTTGAAAAGAAAATTAACGAAATTATTCCCGATTCACAGTTTTGTATTTGTCAGGTTTCACCGTGGGAAAGCGAATATAAAAACGGTAAATCAAAATACCACATTTTTGAAAACGCACGTGAATTTGATGCCGATTATATTGTTATGCGCTCGGTGGAAAATTGTCCTATTGATGACTTCGACCCAAAACTATATAAAAAAGAATTGGATGATTTACTTAACTATTTAAGCAAATCAGGTAAGGCAAAAATTGTTTTAACAACAGGCTTTTGGAAACACCCCGGCGATGAAATGATTATCGAATACGGCAAAGATAAAAATTTACCCGTAGTTTATCTTGGGGATTTAGGGGAAATGGACGAAATGAAAGCAATCGGACTTTTTGAACACAGAGGCGTTTCGCATCATCCGGGCGACCTTGGAATGAAAATAATGGCAGATAGAATATTCTCTGAATTAAAGAAAATTTTATAATCAAAAAGGCAAGTTAAAACTTGCTTTTTCGTTTTTACTGTGCTAAAATTAGAGAAAATATTTTTTCGGGTGATAATATGAGGGATTTAGGATTTGTAAGAGACGTTGTAGGCACTAAGGATGACCCTAACCACCACATTTACGAAGCAAATGACGGCATATTTGTCCGTGATGTTGTAATTGATGCAGGTATCGGCAAAGAGGTTACAATTGGTATTGTAAGTGATTTACACCTTAATTACGTAAATCAACAAGACTTTGACGAAGCAAACCCTGTTGTAATGGCTTCTTATGAGCGCCGCAAATGGCTCGCGGGTGGCGAATCTGTACCGATGGCAAAAAGATGCTTAGAAGCAATTTCCGACTGTGACCAGATGATTGTTAACGGTGACACGCTTGATTTTTTAACCCACGGCGCTATGGAATTAATGGATAGGGAAGTTTGGGACAAGTACCCGAATATTTTAGCAAGCCTTGGCGGCCACGAATGTACAAGAAGAATGCAAAGTCCCGTTGAAGACCCCACAACTATTGAATCTCGCTTTGAAGTTTTGCAAGATTATTGGAGACACGATATTCACTATGTTTCACGTCTTGTTGGCGAAAAGGTTATTTGTGTTGTTATGAATAATAGCCAAGGAACATTTTACGACCACCAGATTGAACCTTTGAAGAAAGATATTGAATTAGCAAAAGAAAACGGTTATGTGGTTTTAGTATTCTTCCACGAACCGATTGATACCAATGACCCCAAAGACGAAGTAACAACACTTGAAATGGCGCTTTTAGTAGGTGATAAAAGCGGTTATCCTAAAAACTTCTATAACGGTATGCGACTTGGAAGTAAGGGAGCCGAAGCAAATAAAACCGTATACGAAATGATAATTAATAACGCAGACGTTGTTAAAGCAGTTTTTGCAGGTCATAAGCACAGTGATTTTTATCTTGAAATTTTAGGACATAACAGTGACGGCACACCCGCTATCATTCCACAATACGTTACAACCGCAACCGCTTATCAACGTGGACATTTACTTCGCGCTACCGTTAAATAAAAAAATTTAAAATTTCACTTGAATTTATAAGAAATTTATGGTAATATATTACCAATGAGGGAGTAGCAAGCGTTACTTACGTAACAAGTCAACATTCCTGACTTTTTGTCTGGCTTGTTTTAAATTGCGAGACTCATGTATAACATTAGCTATGCATGGTGTCTGAATATTAAATATTTTACCCCAAGTATAGCAAAAGTTATACTTGGGGTTATTTTTATAAAATTTTTTATTATACTATTTATGAAAGGAGTAATTTTATGAAAATATGTGTATTTGGTGCTGCTAGCTATGAGATTAACGAAAAGTATATCAAGTTAGTTGAAGAGTTAGGCGAATTATTGGCAAAACGTGGCCACGAATTAGTTTTCGGTGCGGGCGGTAACGGACTTATGGGCGCTGCAGCGAGAGGCGTAAGAAAACAAAACGGCAAGATTTACGGTATTATTCCGTCATTCTTCCGCGATGAAACCATTGAAGCAATTTACGATAAATGCGACCAATTGATTTTCACCGAAACAATGGCGCAAAGAAAAACCAAAATGGAAGATTTGGCAGATGCTTTTATAATAGTCCCCGGTGGAATTGGTACCTTCGAAGAATTTTTCGAGGTTTTAACCCTTAAGCAGTTGGGAAGGCACACGAAACCAATCGTAATTTACGATATTAACGGCTATTATGAAAAGCTTGAAGAATTTCTTGATTTTTCAATAAGCGAAAAATTTATAAAGGATAATTGCAAACAACTTTACGGATACGAAAATGACCCCATAAAAGTTCTCGATTATATTGAAAATGATAAGCAAATTAAATTTGACGTTCACGAAATGAAACAAGGTTAATTTTGGAGGAATAAAAATTGTTATTTCATAATTTATCAAAAGAAAAGGTTTTAGAAAAACTAGCGACCGACGAAAAGAACGGTCTGTCACAAAAACAAATTACCGAATTAAGAGAAAAATTTGGGTTTAACAAGCTTAACGAGAAAAAGAAGAAAACAACCTTTCAACGCTTTGCAGAACAGTTTAAGGATGTTATGATTTTAATTCTTTTGGTTGCGGCGGCTGTTTCATTTGTTATTGCTTGTATTGAAGGTAACCCAAAAGAATTTTTTGAACCGTTACTTATTCTTTTAATTGTTGTATTGAATGCAATTATGGGCGTTATGCAAGAAAGCAAGGCAGAAAAGGCGCTTGATGCTTTGAAAAATATGTCTGCGCCGCACGCACGTGTTATACGTGACGGTAAAGAAACCGTTATTGATGCTGCCCAGCTTGTTCCCGGTGATATTATTAAGCTTGAAGCAGGGGACTTTGTTCCGGCAGATGCAAGACTTTTGCATAGCGTTAGCCTTAAATCCGAAGAATCTGCACTTACGGGTGAATCAGTTCCAAGTGAAAAGGATGCAAGTCTAGAAGTTGCGGAAAATGCTCCGATAGGCGATAGAACCAATATGGTATTTTCGGGTTGTACAATTACCTACGGTACCGCTATCGCAGTCGTAACTGCAACCGGTATGGATACCGAAATGGGTAAAATTGCAAACCTTTTAGATAGCGAAACCGAAACCCAGACCCCGTTACAGCAAAAACTCGCTCAGCTTGGTAAATATTTGGGTATTGTTGCGCTTGCGGCTTGCGGTATTATCTTTATTATCGGTGTTCTTAACAGTATTCCTGCGCTTGAAATATTTATGACTTCGGTATCACTTGCTGTATCTGCTATACCCGAAGGCTTACCCGCAATTGTTACAATTGTACTTTCAATCGGTGTACAGCGTATGGTTAAGAAAAATGCTCTTATCCGCCGTTTGCCCGCAGTTGAAACCCTTGGTAGTGCATCGGTTATCTGTTCGGATAAAACAGGTACATTAACCCAAAACCGTATGACACTTACTAAGGCCTATGTTGACGGCAAGGATGTTACCGACATACCATATAAAAACAACGATGACGTTAATTTATTGTTACAGTATGCCGCACTTTGTTGTGATGGCTCTGTAATATTTGAAGACGGCAAGGAAGAACACATAGGCGACCCAACCGAAACTGCAATTATTTATGCGGCGCATAAAGCAGGTATGCCTAAAGATGAAATTAATGAGAAATATCCCCGTCTTGCAGAAATTCCTTTCGATTCTGACAGAAAGTTAATGACAACCGTAAATAAAATTGACGGTAAAAACGTTGTTATTGTAAAGGGCGCTTTCGATATGATGGCGCAAAGATGTGTTGCAGGTAACCTTGAAAAAGGCAAAGAAATTACCGAAGAAATGAGCCGTAATGCTTTACGTGTTTTAGCAGTAGGTTATAAGGTAATAGATAATGTACCCGAAAATCCGACAAGTGAAGAGCTTGAAAACGGTCTTACCTTTATGGGTCTTGTTGGTATGATTGACCCGCCGCGTCCTGAAGCTCGTGAAGCTGTAGCACTTTGCAGACGTGCAGGTATTAAGCCTGTTATGATTACGGGTGACCACGTTGTAACTGCATCTGCTATTGCAAAAGAACTTGGTATTTTACTTGAAGGCGATATGGCTATAACAGGCGCTGAACTTGACGCTATGACCGACCGTGAACTTGACAGTATGGTTGAAAAAATATCTGTTTATGCACGTGTTTCACCTGAAAACAAAATACGTATTGTAAAGGCTTGGCAAAGAAAAGAACAGGTTGTTTCTATGACTGGTGACGGCGTAAACGATGCGCCTGCCCTTAAAGCTGCCGATATTGGTTGTGCTATGGGTATAACCGGTACAGACGTTGCTAAGGGTGCCGCTGATATGACCCTTACAGACGATAACTTTGCAACAATTGTTGACGCTGTAAGAGAGGGTAGAGGCATCTATGCTAACATTAAAAAGGTTGTAGGCTTCTTACTTGGTACAAATATAGGAGAAGTTATTACTGTATTTGTTGCTATGCTTTTATGGCACGAAACTCCGCTTTTATCTATGCAGTTATTATGGATTAACCTTGTAACTGACTCACTTCCTGCAATTGCGCTCGGTATGGAAGCGGTTGAAAAAGATGTTATGGACAGAAAACCCAAGCCCAAGAACGAAAGCATTTTCGCACACGGCTTTGGTATCAGAGTAATTTTACAAGGTGTAATGTTTGCGGCGCTCACATTATTTGCTTACTTCTACGGTAAAACTGTTGTTGGTACAACTGAAGCAGGTCAAACAATGGCATTTATTGTTTTAGCGCTTTCACAGGTTGTTCAGGTATTCAATATGCGAAGTGAACATTCGTTATTTAAAATTGGTTTCTTTACAAACAAAAACCTTAACCTTGCGGCACTTGCATCCTTCTTGCTTGTTTTAGTTGTATTATTTACACCTGTAAGAATTGCATTTAATATTACTTTATTACCTCTTGGTATGTATTTAATCGCGTTAGGACTTGTAATTGTTCCGTTATTTGTTATGGAAATTTCAAAGGCTATCGGACTAATTAAGCACAAACATTAATCAAAAAACACTTCCGTGAAAAATCGGAAGTGTTTTTTGATAAAAACTTTAATATAACTGTTGACAAATATAAGCATTAGTAGTATAATTCATTACATTAGTTAAGTAAAGTGTTTTTAAAAGGAGAAAATTATGAGTAATTGGCATAGTAAAAGCACAGATGAACTTTGCAAGGCATTACTTTCACTTGAAAATATTGATGAATGCTACGCTTTTTTAGAAGATATTTGTACAATTAAGGAAGTACTTGATATTTCACAAAGACTTGATGTTGCGAAAATGTTAAAAGACGGCATAAGCTATACGAAAATTGCAACCGCAACTGGTGCAAGCTCTGCAACAATTAGTCGTGTAAGCAAATGCTGTGAATACGGCACAGGCGGATACAAAACTGTTATAGACAGATTAAACGGAGAAAAATAATGATAGACAGTAAAATTTTAAAAAGCGAAGAAAAAGCAATTTTTGCTTTAAGAAGTCTTTATAAAAAATACGGTTATAAACCTTTTAAAATGTCTAAATTCGAAGAATACGAATTTTACATAAGAAATAAGGATTTTTTGATAAGTGACAGAATTATTACCTTTAATGATACAAACGGCAAGCTTTTAGCCTTAAAGCCTGACGTTACGCTTTCGATTATTAAAAATTGTGAAGATGTAAAGGGCGAAAAGCAAAAGGTATTTTATAACGAAAATGTTTACCGTATTTCTGAAAACACACACAGATACAAGGAAATTATGCAAGCAGGTCTTGAATGCATAGGAGATATTGATTTATACGATATTTATGAAACTGTATCTCTAGCTTCGCAAAGTCTTTCTTTGATATCAGAGGATTTTGTTTTGGAAATTTCGCATTTGGGTGTTCTTTCTGCAGTTATTGATTATGTTTGTGATAATAAAACCTTTAAAGCTAAGGCGATGGATTTAATTGCAAATAAGAATGCTCACGACCTTAAAAGACTTTGCAATGAATACTCGATAAACAATGATAATACTACATTAATTTGTAATTTTATTTCTGTTTACGGCGAAAGAAATAAAGTTATATCCGAGCTTGAAAAGCTTTGCGGTGAAATAGTTAGAGATACTTTAATAGAACTAAAAACTATATCTGCAATGCTTGATAATTTACCGTTTAGTTCAAAAATTGTTTTTGATTTTTCTGTTGTAAATGATATGAACTATTATAACGGATTTGTTTTTAAAGGCTTTATTAACGGTATTTGCGACGGTATTCTTGCCGGCGGACAGTATGATAACTTAATGAAGAAAATGGATAGAAAATCAGGTGCGGTTGGTTTTGCGCTATACCTTGATTTACTAGAGCAGTTACCAAAAGAAAAAACCGATTTCGACGTTGAAGTTTTACTTATATATGATGAAAAATGTGATAATTTCGAAATAGCTAAAACTGTTGATAGTATTATTAAATCGGGTAAAACCGTAACGGCGCAAAAATGTATTCCAACAAAACTTCGCTATAAAGAAATTATTGATTTAAGAAAGGAAGGGTATAATGCTTAATGTTGCTTTGCCAAAGGGAAGACTTGGCGAAAAGGTTTATGCAATGTTTGAAGCCGCAGGCTATGAATGCCCTTCAATTAAGGAGAATAACCGTAAATTAATTTTCGAAAATACCGAAAAGCAAATACGTTATTTTTGGGTAAAACCTAGTGATGTTGCGATTTACGTAGAAAGGGGAGCCGCAGACATAGGTGTTGCAGGTAAAGACATTTTGCTTGAATATTCACCCGATGTTTACGAGCTATTAGACCTTAACTTAGGTAAATGCGATATGGCGGTTGCCGCCCCTAACGATTTTCATGATGACGGCGAAAAAACCTTACGTGTTGCTACTAAATTTACAAAAATTGCTGCCGATTATTATTCAAAACTCGGCAGAGAAATTGATATAATAAAGCTTAACGGCTCAATCGAAATAGCGCCAATTTTATCCCTTTCGGATGTTATTGTTGATATTGTTGAAACAGGAACAACCTTGAAAGAAAACAACCTTTCGGTAGTAACTAAATTTTTACCGATAAGCGCAAGACTTATTTCAAATAAATCATCCTTTAAATTTAAAAATACACAAATTGAGGATATTGTTAATTCCATTAAGAATCAGGTAGAGAATAATGATTAAAATTTTAAATTATAACGAGGTTTCAAGTGATGAAATCTTTGCAAGAGATAATATTGCTTCAAACGTTGAAGACATTGTAACCGATATAATTAAAAACGTAATAGCAAACGGTGACAAAGCTCTTTTTGAATACTGCTTAAAATTCGATAAGGCTGAACTTAAAACCTTAGAAGTAACAAAAGAAGAAATTGATGAAGCTTTTGCTTTAGTTGATAACGAGTTTATTGAGATTTTAAAGGAAGCAGCAGAAAATATACGCGGTTTTCATCAAAAACAGGTTAAAAACAGCTTTATTATTAACGAAAAAGACGGTGTTGTAATTGGTCAAAAGGTAACACCAATCGAAAAGGTTGGTCTTTACGTACCGGGTGGTACTGCGGCATATCCTTCAACCGTTCTTATGGACAGTATTCCTGCAAAGATTGCGGGTTGCAGCGAGATTGTTATGGTAACGCCACCGCTTTCAAACGGAAAGGTTAATCCCGTAATACTTGCCGCCGCTAAAATTGCAGGTGTAGACCGCATATTTAAGGTTGGTGGTGCACAAGCCGTTGCCGCTTTGGCGTATGGTACAGAATCGATACCAAAGGTTGATAAAATAGTAGGTCCCGGTAACGCTTTTGTTGCAGAGGCTAAAAAACAAGTATTCGGCAAAGTTTCTATTGATATGATTGCAGGCCCCAGTGAAATTCTTGTTGTTGCAGATTCTACTGCTAATGCTAAACATGTTGCGGCAGATTTGCTTTCTCAGGCAGAGCATGATAAAATGGCAAGTGCAGTTTTGGTTACCGATTCACTCGCTTTCGCACAAAAGGTAAGTGACGAATTAGAAATACAAATTCCAAAACTACCTCGTAACGAAATTGCCCGTGCTTCTATTGACAATAACGGTAAGATTATTGTAGCCGAAAACGATTTAATGAAAGCTATTGATATTGCAAATGAAATAGCGCCCGAACACCTTGAGCTTTGTGTTGATAATCCGTTTGATTACCTTGATAAAATTAAACACGCAGGTTCAATCTTTATGGGCAAATATTGTCCCGAAGCTTTGGGCGACTACTTTGCAGGACCTAACCACACATTACCAACAAGCGGTACCGCAAGATTTTCTTCTCCGCTTTCGGTAGATGATTTTGTTAAAAAATCGCAGTTCACTTACTACACAAAAGAAGCCCTTTCTAAAGTTGCAAATAAAATAGAATACTTTGCAAACAAAGAGGGACTCAAAGCACACGCTAAAAGCGCAGTAATTCGTTTTGAGGACTAAAAATGAGTAAATTCTTTTCACAAAAATATTCTGCTTTAACTCCGTATACCCCCGGTGAACAACCAAAGGATATGCAGTATTTAAAGCTTAATACAAATGAATCGCCATTTAAGGTTTCGCCGTCGGTTGAAAAAGCTTTAAAAACAGAATGCGAAAAATTACAGTTATATTCAGACCCTGAAAGTATTAATTTACGCAAGAAATTAGCAGAAATTTATTCTGTTTCACCCGAACAGGTAATAGTAACAAACGGCTCTGACGAAGTGCTTAATTTTGCTTTTATGGCTTTTTGCGATAGCGAAACACCGATTGCTTTTCCGGATATTACATACGGTTTTTACCCTGTATTTGCAGAACTTAATAACATTCCGTATCGTGAAATACCGCTTAAAGACGATTTTTCTATTGACATTAACGATTATATTGGAATAAATAAAACTATTGTTATAGCAAATCCTAACGCGCCTACGGGACTTATTTTATCTCTCCAAGATATTGAGAAAATAGTACAAAGCAACCCTCAAAACGTTGTAATTATTGATGAAGCTTACATAGATTTCGGTGGCGTTAGTGCTATATCTCTCGTTGATAAATACGATAATTTACTTATTACCCAAACCTTTTCAAAATCACGTTCTATGGCGGGCGCAAGACTTGGTTTTGGTATAGGTAATAAAGACCTTATTGCCGACCTTAACACCATTAAATATTCGACTAATCCGTATAACGTAAACCGTTTAACCGAGTGGGCAGGTGTTGCGGCACTTAATGACAACGATTATTATATGGATAACTGCAAAACTATTATAAATAACCGTGAATGGACAGAAAATGAGCTTATTAAATTAGGTTTTTCTGTTTTACCTTCAAAAGCAAATTTTGTTTTTGCAAAATCATCAAAAATTGACGGTGAAAAGCTCTACACAGAACTTAAAAACCGTGGTATTTTAATAAGACATTTTGGAAAAGAACGCATTAAGGATTATATTAGAATTACAATTGGTACAATAGAACAAATGCAAGTTTTTATTAATACTTTAAAAGAAATTTTAGGAGAAAATTCTTTATGAGAAACGCAGAAATTGTAAGAAAAACTAAAGAAACAGATATTAAGTTATCCTTAAACCTTGACGGAAAAGGGGATAGCGTAATAAATTCGGGTTGTGGCTTTTTAGACCATATGTTAACTTTATTTTCAAAACACGCAAGATTTGATTTGAACGTTAAATGTGTTGGTGACGTTGAAGTTGATTATCACCACACAACCGAAGATATTGCTATTTGCCTTGGTGACGCTTTTAAAACCGCTATTGGTGATAAGAAGGGTATTTGCCGTTACGGTGATATTGTTCTTCCGATGGACGAAGCGCTAATTCTTTCTGCAGTTGATATTTCGGGCAGAGGACAATGCTACTACAATATGCAAATCCCAACCGAAAAAGTAGGCGATTTTGATACCGAATTATGCAAAGAATTTTGGGATGCTTTTGCCCGTCAGGCAGGTATTTCTCTACACATTGTTATGCTTGATGGCGGCAACTCGCACCACATTATTGAAGGCTCTTTTAAATCGGTTGCAAGAAGCCTTAGAAAAGCAGTTAAAATTGACCCTGAGCTCAAAGACGAAATCCCATCTACGAAAGGTATTATCTAATGATAGCGATTATTGATTACGGTGTTGGAAATTTATTTTCATTAACATCATCTTTTAAAAAAATCGGAGCAGATATTGTTGTTACGTCGGATAAAAACGTAATTGAAAATGCCGATAAAATTATTTTACCGGGCGTTGGCGCTTTTGCCGATGCCGCGCGAAAACTTCGTGACAGCGGACTTGATACAGTTTTAATTAATGCCGCAAAAAACGGTAAAAAAATTATGGGTATTTGCCTTGGTATGCAGTTACTTTTTGAAAAAAGCTTTGAATATGGCGAACATAAAGGGCTTGGTCTTTTAAAAGGTCAGGTTATACCAATGGAAAATACAATACCCGAAAACCTTAAAATTCCGCATATTGGTTGGAATGCTTTGCATTTCAAAAAGAAAAGTCCGCTTTTTAAATATTTGAAAGAAAACGACTGTGTATATTTTGTTCATTCTTTTTATGCAGATAACTGCGAAGACAGCGTAATTGCTACCGCAGAATATGGCAAAGAAATAACAGCAGCAGTACAGAAAGATAATATATACGGATGTCAATTCCACCCTGAAAAAAGCGGTAACGTAGGTCTTAATATTCTCAAAGCTTTTTGTGAAACGGAGGAAAATTTATGATAATTTTTCCTGCAATTGATTTATTTGATAAAAAAGCAGTTCGTCTTTATAAAGGCGACTATGAAAATATGACCGTTTATAGCGAAAATCCTATTGAAATCGCTAAAGATTTCGAAAAATGCGGCGCAACCCATATACATATGGTTGATTTAGAGGGCGCAAAAGACGGTACAACACCTAATATTTCGATAGTTTCACAGGTTGCAAAGGAAACCTCGCTTTTTGTTGAAATTGGCGGTGGCATTCGTAATATAGAAACGGCACAAAAGTATATTGATGCAGGGGTTTCGCGTATTATTTTAGGTACCGCCGCAGTTGAAGACGAAAAATTTTTATTGGAATGTATAAATAAATTTGGTGATAAAACTGCCGTTGGTGCCGATGTTAAGGAAGGCTACATTGCAATTAAAGGTTGGCTCGAAAAATCGAAGCTCACGCTTGATGAATTTCTTTTGAAAATGCAGTCATTTGGCGTTAAAAATGTGATTTGTACCGATATTTCAAAGGACGGCGCGATGAAGGGTACTAACCTAGAATTGTACCGCGAATTATCGCAAAAATATTCGTTGGATATTACTGCTTCGGGCGGAGTTTCCACTATTGACGACATTAAAAATCTTCACAAAATGGATATTTACGGCGCAATTATCGGCAAAGCGTATTACATAGGCGCTATTGATTTAAAAGAGGCTATTGAGGTGGCTAAATGATTACAAAACGAATAATTCCTTGCCTTGATATAAAAAACGGCAGAGTAGTAAAAGGAACAAATTTTAAAGGTCTTTCGGACGTTTCTTCGCCAATTGAACTTGCGAAATATTATTCCGATAACGGCGCAGACGAGCTTGTCTTTTATGATATTACCGCTTCTTTTGAGCAAAGACAGTTGTTTACTGATATTTTGACCGATGTTGCGTCACAAATTTTTATACCGTTAACCGTTGGCGGAGGTATAAATACACTCGAAGATTTTGACCGTGTACTTAAATGCGGCGCCGATAAAGTAAGTGTAAATTCAGGTGCAATTAAAAATCCAAAACTTATTTACGAAGCGGCTCAAAGATACGGCGACCAATGTGTAGTGCTGTCTGTTGATATTAAGCGCGTGAACGGCGAATTTCACGTTTTCGCAAAGGGTGGCAGAGAAGACACCGGACTTGAAGCGATTGAATGGATTAAAAACGGTGTAAATTCGGGCGCAGGGGAAATTGTTGTTAATTCAATTGATACCGACGGTGTAAAAAAAGGCTTTGATATTGAACTTTTAAAGCTTGTTTGTAATGCCGTAAATGTACCTGTTATCGCTTCGGGCGGTGCAGGTAATACAAAACATTTTACCGATTTGTTCAAAGAAATACCCGATATTGATGCGGCTTTGGCAGCGTCCGTTTTCCACTTTGGCGAAATTGAAATTCCAAAGCTTAAAGAAATTTTAAAAAGTAATGATATTATTGTGAGGTTATAATAAATGGTTAATATTAACGAGCTTAAATTCGACCAAAACGGATTGATTCCCGCAGTTGTGGTTGATAGTATTACAAAAAAGGTTTTAACAGTAGCTTATATGAACAAGGAAAGTCTTCAAATTTCTATGGATAAGGGTCTTACTTGTTTTTACAGCCGTTCCCGTAACGAATTATGGTTAAAAGGGGAAACAAGCGGTAACTACCAACATATCGTAAGCATCACTGCCGATTGTGATAACGATGCTTTAGTGGTGGTTGTTGAAAAGGACGGTCCTGCTTGTCACAAGGGAACCGATTCTTGTTTTACAAATACTCTTTGGGAAAGTGATGAATTACAGGAATTCAGCTTAAATTCACTTTACGATATGCTTATTGACCGTAAAATTAAAAAGCCCGAGGGCTCATATACAACCTACCTTTTTGAAAAGGGAATTGATAAGATTCTTAAAAAGGTTGGGGAAGAGTCAACCGAGGTTATTATTGCCGCAAAGGCCGACGATAAAAACGAAACAATTTACGAGCTTGCAGACCTCATGTATCATGCAATGGTGCTTATGGTAGAAATGGGAATTACAACTGAAGATGTACACAAAGAACTAGCATCTCGCCATATAATTGACCATAAAGTAAAGCAAGAAAAAATGACAAAATAAACATTTTTAGTTTTAAGTGCTGATTTTATTAAAAATCGGCACTTTTTTATGCATAAAATTCAATAATATGCTTGAAAATATGCATAATTTAATATATAATATAAACTGTATAAATATATAAGAGGTGCATTATGAAACGTAAACAAGCAAGAGAAGAAGCATTTATTCTTATTTTTGAAAAAGTATTCAATAATGATTCGGTTGAAGAAATTCTTGAACTTGCAAACGAAGTGAGAGATTTAGAAGCCGATGATTATATTAAAACTGTTTTTAAGGGTGTATACGAAAACCTTGAAGCACTTGACGATATAATTTCACAAAATGCAATTGGTTGGAGTATTGGTAGAATTTCTAAAACCGCTTTATGTGTTTTAAGGCTTTCGCTTTTTGAAATTAAATTTATGGAAGATATTCCTGTTTCGGTTTCAATTAACGAGGCAGTTGAGCTTTGTAAAAAGTATGCAACTAAAGATGATGCTTCATTTGTAAACGGTATTTTATCTACCGTTGCAAAATCTATTTAATATGCAAAACTCTTCCTTAACTGTTCGCCAACTCAATTTATTTGTTAAGTCATTAATTGAGGGGGATGTTCGCCTTAACGATATTACAGTAATCGGTGAAATTTCTAACTTTAAGAATCATTATGCAAGCGGTCATCTTTATTTCACACTTAAGGATAATGATGCTTCAATCCGTTGCGTTATGTTTAAGGGTTACGCGCAATATATAAAATTTGCCGTAAAGGATGGCTTAAAGGTAGTTCTTCGCGGTAAGGTTTCTATTTACGAAAAGGATGGTCAGTACCAATTCTACGCTCAGGAAATGCATGAATACGGCAAAGGCGATATTGCATTACAGTTTGAACAAATAAAAGAAAAGCTTTCAAGCGAAGGCCTGTTTGATACAGAATCAAAAAGACCTATCCCTAAATTTCCAAAGCGTATTGCGGTTATTACCTCTGACACGGGGGCGGCCGTTCAGGATATTATCAATATTCTTTCACGCCGTTGGCCGCTCTGTGAAATAATGCTTTATCCCGTTGCTGTTCAGGGCGAAAACGCCGTGCCTGATATGCTTTCGGCTTTGGATAAGGTTTATGATTCATCCTTGTGCGATACTATCATTATCGGTCGTGGTGGTGGCTCTATTGAGGATTTATGGGCTTTCAACAGTGAAGCACTTGCCCGTAAAATATATGAATCGCCAATACCTGTAATTTCTGCCGTTGGTCACGAAACCGATTTTACAATATGTGACTTTGTTGCCGATTTACGAGCGCCAACACCGTCGGCAGCCGCAGAGCTTGCAGTGCCTGATATTAATGAGATTAATATAAAAATCAATTCATTAAGCACTTCCTTAAAAAGTTCACTAATTTCTAAATACAATCTCAATAAGGTTAAATTAGAAAAACTTACAAATTCGTATATTTTTAAATCTCCAATTGATGCTTTTATTTCTGCGCGTCAGCAGATTACCGATAATTTAACCGACCGTCTTTTATTAAACTTTCAAAATATTTTAAACCATAATAAATCGCGTCTTTCGAATAATATTTCTAAGCTTGATGCTTTGAGTCCGCTTAAAATACTTTCACGCGGTTTTTCTGTAATTGAAAGTGAAGGTAAAGTTATCACATCTGCAAAATCGGTTGAAATTGGAGATAATGTTACGCTTACTTTATCTGACGGTAAGCTAAACTGTACAGTAAATTCTAAAGGAGAATAATATGTCTGAAAATTCCTTTGATTTTGAAAAATCCTTAAACGAGCTTGAAAAAATCGTTTCCGCTTTAGAAGATAACGAAATTTCCCTTAATGAAGCAATAAAGCTTTTTGAAAAGGGAATTGAGCTTTCTAATAAATGCCGCCAAACACTTGAAAAAGCAGAAATTAAAATTACTGCTTTAACCGGCAAGGAGTAAATCTATGATTAACGCGCTAATTAATAACTATAAGACCGTTTTTGAAGCCGAGATAGATAAATTACTCCCTTTAAAAGATTATCCTTATAACGAGGTTTTAAATGCAGGAAGATACAGTCTGCTTTTAGGCGGTAAAAGAATAAGACCTATAATTACCGCAGAATTCTGCCTTCTTGCAGGCGGCTATGTGGAAGATTCATACAACTTCGCAATTGCGCTTGAAATGATACACACATATTCTCTTATTCATGACGATTTACCTTGTATGGATAACGATGATTTGCGTAGAGGTAAACCCTCGTGTCATAAAGCATTTGGCGAGGATATCGCACTTCTTGCAGGGGATACTTTACTTACAGAGGCTTTTAACATATTATCAAAGGCCAATTTACCGAGTGACAGAATTGTAAAAGCGGTTGAATTTTTATCACACCATGCGGGTCTTCACGGAATGATTGGCGGTCAGGTGCTTGATTTACAGTTTGAAAAAATCAGACCGGATGCTCAAAAACTTATAGATATGTATTCACGCAAAACCTCGGGTCTTTTAATTGCCGCAGCACAGCTTGGATTAATCGCGGCTGGAAAGACCGATAGTGAATCAATTGTTAATGCTAACAACTATGCACGAGATTTAGGCATAGCTTTTCAGATTATTGATGATATTCTTGACTGTACTGCCGACGAAAAGCTTTTAGGCAAGCCTGTTGGCAGTGATGAAAAGAATAATAAAACTACATTTGTTACGCTTTTCGGTTTGGAAAAAGCCAAGGAATTTGCAGAAAAATTCACACAATCTGCTTTAGCTTCTTTGGATAAATTTGAAGGAGATAAAACAAATCTTAAAGCACTTACAGAATATTTATTAAAACGAGAATTTTAAAGGATGTGAAACGGTGAGTTATCCGATTTTAAGCAAAATTTCTTCCCCCGGCGATATTAAAAAAATGAATATCGGTGAAACCACCGCTTTATGTAAGGAACTACGCGAGTGTATTATTGAAACCGTTTCCAAAAATGGCGGTCATTTGGCTTCCAACCTTGGCGCAGTTGAATTAACCGTTGCGATTCACAGAACCTTTAATTCACCAAAAGACTCTATAATTTTTGATGTTGGTCATCAATGCTATACTCATAAACTTTTAACAGGTCGCTTTAACGAATTTCACACCCTTAGAACCGAGGGTGGTATTTCGGGATTTTTAAAGCCGAGCGAGAGTGAGCACGATGCTTTTATAACAGGGCACAGCAGTAATTCTATTTCTGCCGCATACGGTATTTATAAAGCAAAAAGATTACTCGGTGAAGACGGCACTGCTATTGCCGTTATAGGCGACGGTGCGCTTACAGGCGGTATGGCATACGAAGCACTTAATAATGTAGGTAACGGTAAAAATAATTTTATAATTGTTTTAAATGATAATAAAATGTCTATTTCAAAAAATGTAGGCGCGCTATCACGAAGTCTTACAAAAATGAGAAATAAACCAAGATATCATTACTTTAAATTTGCGTTAAGTAATTTCTTGCTTAAAATACCTTTTATTGGCAAATTTTTGAACAAATTGTTATATACAGTAAAGGAAGCCTTTAAAGGATTAATTTATAAAAAGAATATTTTTTCTTCGCTTGGCTTTAACTATTTAGGACCGGTTGACGGCCATAATATTGAGGCAATGGAATCGCTATTTAAGATTGCCCAAAATTATAACCGTCCGTCTATTGTTCACGTGATAACTACCAAAGGAAAAGGTTATTCTTACGCCGAAACGAGCCCTAAAAATTATCACGGTGTTTCGCCCTTCGATATTGATGAAGGTGCTAAGATAAGTGATAAGCTTTCCTTTTCAGATATTGCAGGCGATACGCTTTGCGAAATCGCAAAGAATGATGATACTGTTTGCGCTATTACCGCCGCAATGACCTCCGGCACAGGACTTTACCGCTTTTCAAAAGAATTTAAAAATAGGTTTTTTGATGTTGGTATTGCTGAACAACACGCCGTAACCTTTGCGGCAGGGCTTAAAAAAGGCGGACTTAAGCCTTATTTTGCGGTTTATTCATCATTTTTACAACGCGCTTATGACCAAATAATTCACGACTGTGCTATTGAAAATCTACCAATTTGTTTGCTAGTTGACCGCGCGGGTATTGTTGGTGAGGACGGTGAAACTCATCAAGGTGTTTTTGATGTTTCATTTTTAACATCAATACCAAATACCGAAATTTATTCTCCTAGTTTTTATGATGAATTAAGGTATTATATTAAAAAATCCACCGCCGCAAAAAATATCACAGCCATTCGTTATCCCAGAGGATGCGAAAAGCCTATTGGTGAAGAAATTGATTTCAAACAAGATTATACAATTTTAAAGGGCGTCAGTAAAAAAGCAATAATTACTTATGGTAGGCTTTTTTCTAACGCTTATGACGCTAAAAGATTTGCAAACGAAATTAATGTAATTAAATTAAATAAAATTTTCCCGTTAAATGATAATTTAATTGAAGAGCTTAAAGCATTCGATGAAATTCATTTCTTTGAGGAATCACTTAAAAATGGCGGTATAGCAGAGCATTTACTTTCTGTTTTAAATTCAAATAATTATAAAGGCGAATTTTCAATTCACGCTATTGAAAATAAGTTTATACCTGCCGCAGAGGTTAGCTCTGCATTAAAAGCTAACGGACTTGATACTGACAGTATGTTGAGGTGTATAAATGGCTAAAATCAGATTAGATGTTGCTTTGGTTGAAGGCGGATTTGCCGAAAGCCGTGAAAAAGCAAAAGCGCTTATAATGGCGGGTATTGTTTATGTTAATAATCAAAAATCCGATAAAGCAGGTAACACCATAAAACCCGATGATGTTATTGAAGTAAGAGGGGAAACACTTAAATATGTAAGCCGTGGCGGATTAAAGCTTGAAAAGGCAGTAAATGTTTTCGATTTTTCTTTGAATGATAAAATTTGTGCAGATATAGGTGCTTCTACAGGCGGATTTACTGACTGTATGCTTCAAAACGGTGCAAAAAAAGTTTACGCTATTGATGTTGGTTACGGTCAGCTTGCTTGGAAATTACGTACCGATGAGCGTGTTATTAACCTTGAACGTACAAATTTCAGATATGTAACAAAAGAGCAAATTCCAGAGGAATTGGATTTTGCTTCGGTAGATGTTTCTTTCATATCCTTGTCATTAATTCTACCCGTTTTGTATACCTTACTTAAAAGTGACGGTCAAGCAGTTTGCCTTATAAAACCGCAGTTTGAAGCAGGCAAAGAAAATGTGGGCAAAAAGGGTGTTGTTAGGGATAAAAACATTCATATTGCCGTTATTGAAAAAATCATTAATGTTATTTTAGAAAATAACTTTTCACTTTTAGGACTTGATTTTTCTCCTGTAAAGGGTCCTGAAGGTAATATAGAATACCTCTGCCATATTATGAAAAATACTGTTGGCGAAATTAAATGTGACGTTTCGGCAGCCTGTGTGGTAGAAAATTCTTACAACGAATTGAAGGAGTCTTAATATGGTTGTTGCTGTATTACCTAATTTAGATAAACGCGGTTCTTCCGAGGTGGTAGATAAATTAGGCGCATTATTCAAACGCGAGGGGATAACCGCCTATCTGCCTGATACTATATTCGGCGGTAATTTTGAACATGCGCCCGAAGATGAACTATATAGAATTGCAGATATAATAATAACTGTTGGCGGTGACGGTACAATTATTCGCTTTGCCAAAAGAGCCGCTATTGATAATAAGCCTGTTCTTGGTATTAATGCTGGCAGAATGGGTTATCTTGCAAACATTGAACAAAATGAATTGAACCTACTTTCAAAGCTTAAAACTAATGAATACATCATTGAAAACCGTATGATGCTTAATGTAAAAATTGTTGAAAACGGTAAGCTTTTAAACGAGTATACCGCCCTTAACGATGCAGTAATAACAAGTGGGTTTATTTCACGTATTATTGATACAAGCGTTTTTGTTAGAGAGGATTCAATTCACTACCGTGCGGACGGTCTTATTGTTTCAACCCCAACAGGCTCTACCGCATATTCTATGTCTGCAGGTGGTCCTATTATTGACCCGCTTACTGAGAATTTCTGCATAACTCCAATCTGCTCTCACTCGCTTTCTGCAAAGCCAATTATACTTGGAACAGATAACGAGATAAAGCTTAAAGCCTTTTCAAAAAAGCGAACCGATATTTATTTAACAATAGACGGCAGAAAGGTTTCCAATATTAAACCATATACAGAAATTTATGTTTCTAAATCTAATTTAACCGCAAAGCTTATTCGACTTAACGACCGTTCTTTTTATAAAACACTTTCAGTAAAATTCAAGGATGCAAGGAGTGTGTAGCTTGAAAAACAAAAGACAAAAAGAAATACTTGAAATAATTAAACAAAAGGTTGTTTTAACTCAAGAGGATTTACAAAATGAGCTTTTGTTACTTGGCTATAATGTAACGCAGTCTACTGTTTCGCGTGATATTAAAGAATTAAAGCTTATTAAAAGCCATGATTCGTTAGGTAATTACCGTTACATTTCAAACCAAAATGTTTCCAAATATTCACACTCGCATTACCGTGATATGTTCGTAAAGGCCGTTAAAACGGTTGACTGGGCGCTTAACAATGTTGTAATCAATTGTTATTCGGGTATGGCTTCAAGCGCTTGTGTGGCACTTGACGAAATGTTTCACGATATGATGTTAGGTTCACTCGCAGGTGATGACACTATTATTGTTGTGACCAAGAGCGAGCAACATTCTATTAACCTTGTTAATGAGTTAAATAATATATTATAACAGAGGAAAGATATGCTAAAATTTCTTCATATTGAAAATATAGCCGTAATTGAACAAGCGGATATTGAGTTTAAGTCCGGCTTTAATGTTTTAACCGGTGAAACGGGTGCTGGTAAATCAATACTTATTGACTCTATTAACGCCGTTTTAGGTGAAAGAACCTCTAAGGATTTAATAAGAAACGGGTGCGATAATGCATTAGTTTCCGCTGTCTTTGGTGATATTGACAGTTATACGACCGATATTTTAAATCAATACGGCGTCATACCTGATGAGGATGGAAATATTGTCATTTCTCGAAAGCTTAGTCTTACAGGTAAGGGATATATTAAAATCAATAATATGCCGTTTACTGCAAATTCACTTAAGGATATTTCAAAAAATCTTATCAATATCCACGGTCAACACGATAATCAAGCCTTATTAGACCCACAAAAACATATTCTTTATATTGATTTAGTTGCACAAAACCAAAATTTGATTGATGAATATTATTGTGAATTTAAAAACCTTAATTCCATTCGCAAGGAATTGCAGTCGCTTGAAATGGACGATGACCAAAAGCAAAGAAAAATCGACCTATTAAAATACCAAATTAACGAGCTTGAATCTGCCAATATTAAGGTTGGCGAATTCCTTGATTTGAAGAAAAAGCTTGAAATTGCGGATGACTTTGAAAAAACCTATAAAGCATTTAATTTTGCCGAGAGTTCAATTAACGGTAGCGAAGATAATGACGGTGTTTTAACCACTCTTCAAAACATAACACGGCAATTAACTAACATAAAAAGTGATATTGCAGAAAACAGTATTTCAAAAATTAATGATGCTTTATCAATAATAGAAGATGTAAGAAGCGATATTTCAAGCTTTTTAGGTGATACAGATTATTCAAACCTTAATCCCGATGAAATTAATCAAAGGCTTGACCTTCTTACAAGACTTATGTTAAAATACGGTTCGAGTGAAGAAAAAATGCTCGAATTTTTGGAAGATGCTAAAACACAGCTTGATAATATTGCTTTTTCCGATAAGCGCATTAAAGAGCTTTCGGATTTACTTGATGCTTCAACCGAAAGACTTATTAAATTAGCCGAAAGGTTAACCGCTTCAAGAAAAGAAGCTTCAAAGATTTTCCAAGAAAATGTAACCAATGTTTTAAAATATCTTAATATGCCTAATGTTAAATTTGTTGTAGATTTCCAAAAGGGCAGATATACTAAAAACGGTTGCGATATATGTGAATTTATGATAAGCGCAAATGACGGGGAAAGTCTTAAACCGCTTCATAAAATAGCATCAGGCGGCGAATTATCACGCGTAATGCTTAGTATTAAAAGCGTCTTGCTTGATAAGGATACTGTTGGTACTATGATTTTTGATGAAATTGACACCGGCATTAGCGGTTTTGCTGCAGGTAAGGTTGCAACACAGCTTAAAAAAGTATCAACTGCGCGTCAGGTAATATGTGTTACTCATTTAGCGCAAATTGCCGCAATTGCAGATGAGCACTTACTTATAGAAAAATCAACAAATAACGGAAGAACCTATACACAGGTTAATTCCTTAAATTATGAGCAAAAAATAAGCGAAATTGCCCGAATAATGTCCGGCACCGAGCTTACCGAAAATTTATACAATTCCGCTAAGGAACTAATAGACAGGAGTAATAACTATGAAAATTTATGATGAACTTGTAGCGCGTGGACTTATAGCGCAGGTTACCGATGAAGCCGAAATCCGCGAGCTGATTGATAACGGTAAAGCAACATTTTATATTGGCTTTGACCCTACCGCAGATAGTCTTCACGTAGGTCACTTTATGGCGCTTTGCCTTATGAAAAGACTTCAAATGGCAGGGAATAAGCCTATCGCATTAATCGGTGGCGGTACAGGTCACATTGGCGACCCTTCGGGCAGAACAGATATGCGTTCTATGATGACCGCAGAACAGATTCAACACAACTGCGACTGCTTTAAAGAGCAGATGAGCCGTTTTATTGAATTTGGCGAAGGTAAAGCTCAAATGGTTAATAACGCCGAATGGCTTTTAAAGCTTAATTATGTTGAGCTTTTGCGCGAGGTTGGTGCATGCTTCTCGGTTAACAATATGCTACGTGCAGAATGTTACAAGCAGCGTATGGAAAAGGGTCTTTCTTTCCTTGAATTCAACTATATGATAATGCAAAGCTATGACTTTTATCATTTGTTTAAGGAATACGGCTGTAATATGCAGTTCGGCGGCGATGACCAATGGTCTAATATGCTTGGCGGTACCGAGCTTATCCGTAAAAAATTAGGTAAAGATGCTTATGCAATGACCATTACCTTATTGCTTAACTCAGAAGGTAAAAAGATGGGTAAGACCGCTTCGGGCGCTGTTTGGCTTGATGCAAACAAGACCTCTCCTTATGAATTCTATCAATATTGGCGCAACGTTTCCGATGCTGACGTATTAAAGTGTATCAGAATGCTTACCTTCTTACCGCTTGAAGAAATTAACAAAATGGATTCTTGGGAAGGTAGTCAGCTTAATACTGCTAAAGAAATTCTTGCTTTCGAGCTTACTAAGCTTGTACACGGCGAAGAAGAGGCAAAAAAAGCAGAAACCACCGCAAAAGCAATCTTTGCAGGCGCAGGCTCTCACGAAAATATGCCTACTACTGAGCTTTCGGCTGATGATTTTACAGACGGTAAAATAGGCGTACTTGCTATGATGGTTAAGGCTTCACTTGCTGCTTCAAACGGCGAAGCCAGAAGACTTGTTCAACAAGGCGGCGTAAGTATTAACGACCAAAAAATCACCGACCCTGCTTATTCTTTAACACAAGATGATTTTGCAAACGAAATTATTCTTAAAAAGGGTAAGAAGAACTTTGTTAAGTTTGAGGTTAAATAATGGGACTTTTTAGTCGTAAAAAAAGAAACGAATCCTTACTTAAAACCTTTGACGGTAGGGAGCTTAAATACGTTACAAAACGTGTCACTCACGCTGACGGTAATGTAACCTACGATATTGTAGGTAAAAGCGGTAGAATTGCGGTTATTGGCGAATATATACGCATTATTTGTGGTGAAATAGATGTATTTAACTGCAAGATTGACGATTCTAAATATTACCTTTTAATGAGTGGCGACGGTGTGACTATAGAAGGTGAAAATACCGTTACAGGTCAGTATGATAACATTACTGCATATTATACCTATTATCGAAAATAGCAAAAGACGAGGTAATACCTCGTCTTTTTTGCATAATTTAGAAGTTTTTGGATAAGTTATTTTTGGGAGTGATTAATATGACAAGTTTTAAAAATAGCGAAACAAAAATTAATTTAATGAGAGCCTTTGCAGGTGAAAGTCAAGCAAGAAACAGATACACCTTTGCGGCAGAAATTGCAAAAAAACAAGGCTTATATGTTATTGAGGCTATATTTAACTTTACAGCCAATCAGGAGCTTGCACACGCGAATGTATTTATGAAGCATTTAAGCGAGGTTACAGGCGAAAATATCGAAGCTGACGGCACATATCCTGTTGAGGTTACGAATTCTGTAATAGAATTACTTGAAAATGCGGCACATAATGAATTTGAAGAGTATGATAATGTATATAAATCTTTTGCTGAAACTGCCGAAAGGGAAGGGAATATTCCTGTTGCTTCCAGTTTTAAGGAAATTGCAGAAATTGAAAAAACACACTCAGAACGATTTAAGCTTTTTGCACAACTACTAAAAAGTGAAAAGCTTTTTGTATCAGATATAGAATGTGATTGGATGTGTTTAAACTGCGGTAATATTTTTAACGGCAAAAAGGTGCCGGAGATTTGTCCGGTTTGCCACCATGAAAAAGGATATTTTATAAGACTGGAATTAGCACCATATGCCTGTAAGGGAAATAATACAAATTGTTAATTTTTTAACAAAATAATAGGGGAATTACCCAAAAAACTTTAGGGAATAAAAAAAGACGGTTGCAATTAAGCAATCGTCTTTTTGGTGCCGGTGGCCGGACTCGAACCGGCACGCTGTCGCCAGCGGTGGATTTTGAGTCCACTACGTCTGCCAATTCCATCACACCGGCAAATTGACTCGACTTTGCTATTATACATTATTTATATAATAAAATCAAGCATTTTTTATATGTATTTTAAAATATTTAATAAAATAATAAAAAATGTCATCGAATAGAAATTTTTAAAATGATGTTAGGTACATTTTATAAAAAGTTATTCGATGAGAGATAAACAATAAAATTATATTTTTTAAAAATGGTAAGCTATAAAAACCTTAAAATAATATTAATACATAATTATAAGGGATATATAGCAAAAACCCAAACAAACCGACCAAATAGCTATATAAAATGGAAATAACCAATATTGCGGCAATTTTCACTTCCCTTAATTATACTAAATATTCATTTAGTATAATTCGATATCAAAAAATTACAGCTAATAAATCAGTTGTTCCCTTTGGTTAATAATATAAAAAATTAAAAGCACCGCTTATTTGCGGTGCTTAATAATTTAAATTATGCGTTTGCCTTATTGAAACGAGTAACTAAAGCAGACTTCTTTCTAGCTGCATTGTTCTTATGAATGATACCTTTTGTGGTAGCCTGGTCGATTTTCTTAACAGCCTCTGTTACAACAGCAGCCATATCTTCAGACTTAGCATCAATAGCAGCGTCAGCCTTCTTAACAGCAGTTCTTAAAGCAGAACGATAAGCTTTATTCTTTTCGTAATTTGCTTTGCTAACAAGCACACGTTTTTTAGCAGATTTAATGTTCGGCATGATGACACCTCCTATCATTTACTCACGTACAAGTTATAATAACACAAAACTTTAAAAAATGCAATACTTTTTTTAAAATTAATTAAACTTTATTTTATATTTATTTTGTAACCTTATTTACAGGTATTTGATATGTTGGAACAATTCTCTTAACCAAATCACGAATATTAGCATTTTCGTCATACATAACATTTCGCATTTCTTCGATTGTATTTAATAAAAATTCTTCATCAACATCAATCGGCTTACCAATATGTATTAATTCATTCTCGGTAGCGGTTAAGCCTTCTTCAGACATAAGTAATTCTTCATAAAGCTTTTCACCCGGACGAAGACCTGTAAATTCAATCTGAATATCCTTATAAGGTGTAAAACCGGATAATCTGATTAAATTTTCTGCAAGGGTTAATATTTTTACAGGTTGTCCCATATCAAGAACAAATATTTCCCCTCCCCTTGCATTAGCACCTGCCTGTATTACAAGAGAAACTGCTTCGGAAATAGTCATAAAATACCTGATAATATTTGGGTCTGTAACGGTAAGTGGACCACCATGCTCTATTTGCTTTTTAAATAGCGGTATAACGCTTCCGTTACTGCCAAGCACATTACCAAATCTAACGGCTACAAATTCCGTATCGGAGCGATTATTAAAGGTTTGAATAATCATTTCGCAGATACGCTTACTTGCACCCATTATATTTGTTGGGTTAACCGCCTTATCGGTAGAAATTAAAACAAATTTTTGTGTACCATACTTATCCGCCGCTTGAGCAGTTTTTAGTGTGCCGAAAACATTGTTTTTAATTGTTTCGTTAGGGCTATCTTCCATTAAAGGCACATGCTTGTGTGCGGCAGCGTGATATACAATTTCAGGCTTATATGTTTTAAAAATAAAATCAAGTCGCTTACTGTCTCTTACAGAGCCTATTAAAGTAACAATATCTAATGTTGGATATTTATACTTTAGTTCATTCTGAATATCATAAGCTGAATTCTCATAAACATCAAAAATGATTAATTGCTTTGGATTATGAAAAGCTAACTGTCTGCAAAGCTCACTACCAATTGACCCGCCGCCACCTGTGACTAAAATAATTTTATTTTTAACATAATCAAAAACATTATCATCGCTTACGGTTATTGGTGCACGTCCAAGCAAGTCTTCAATTTTAACCTTACGAATTGAGGATGAAATATCCTTAACATCACGTAATTCATAAATAGGCGGAATAGTTTTTAAAACACACTTAGTTTGCTGACAAATATTCAAAATCTGAGTTTTATTTACATTGTCACAGCTTGGTATGGCGAAAATAATGGTATCTATATTATATTTTTCAACTGCCTTAATTATATATTCTCTGCCACCAACGATGTGTACTCCCCTAATGTATTTATCGTGCTTTGACTCATCATCATCAATAACGCATTTAACATTGTATTTATTATTATATGAATATTCATTAATAATAACTCTTGCTGCGCTACCTGCACCAATAATTAAAACATTATGTGCCACAGAATTATTCACATTTTCTTTTGAAACAGTTGATTTTTTATTAATATAATACCTCAGAAAAAATCTGTGGATAATTATAAAAAACACTGTAAAGAAATACATAAGTATATAAGCTGAAATATTTACATCAAATTTCTGAAAAACTGCTTTTTGGGAAATAATCGTTGCCAAAGCTGTGGTAAAGCAACCAAAAAATACTCTAAATATTTCATTCATACCAGAAAAGCGCCACAATATTTTATATACATTAATAAGGTACAGACAAAAAACTATAAGAAAAGGCCAAACAATAAGATTAAAAGTAAAAGGATTAATCCAGGAAATACTTATATCTTGCCCTATAAAAAAGAATGACAGAACAATAGATAAGGCCGCAACAATTAAATCATAGATTATAAAAGAAAATAAATTTAATAAACGGTTCATTTAAAAACATCCTTATAACAAATTTATGCCATTGGATTTACATTTTAAAATTTCTTTTTCAGGCCAGATAGAAACCTGAACCTCACCAACGTGAGCTTTATGTAAAAGATACATACAAAGCCTTGACTGACCAATACCGCCGCCGATAGTAAGCGGTAAAGCGCCCGCAAGAAGCATTTGGTGAAATTCATATTTCACGCGTTCTTCTTTATTTTCTGCTTTAAGCTGATTTAAAAGGCTTTCCCTATCAACCCTGATTCCCATAGAAGAAATTTCAAACGGTATATCTAAAACACGGTTATAAAGTATAATATCACCGTTAAGATTCCAGTCGTCGTAATCAGGTGCTCTGCCGTCATGCTTCTGCCCTGATTTAAGTCTGCCACCAATTTTCATTATGAATACCGCACCATATTCCTTAGCGGCTTCATATTCGCGCTGTTTTCCGGTTAAATCGGGATATTTATCCTCTAATTCTTGTGTTGTAATAAAGGAAATTTCATCAGGTAAATAACAATCAAGGCAGGGATATTTTTCCTCGATTTCCTTCGCAGTATCTAAAACGGCGGAATATATATCCCTTACAGTTTGTTTTAAATAATCCTCTGTTCTATCCTCATTCGTTATGATTTTTTCCCAATCCCACTGGTCTACATAGATAGAATGTATATTATCGCATTCTTCATCACGTCTTATAGCGTTCATATCGGTATAAAGACCGGTATGCATTGGAAAACCGTATTTTAACAGTGCCATACGCTTCCATTTAGCAAGACTATGTACAACCTCAGCGATTTCCCCTGTTTCTAAAATATCAAAAGAAACAGGGCGTTCTACACCGTTAAGGTCGTCGTTAAGTCCGCTTCCCTGCTTTACAAAAAGCGGTGCGGAAACACGCGAAAGATTAAGATTTTCACAAAGCTTGCTTGCAAATTTTTCTTTTACAAGAGCAATTGCATTTTGGGTATCAAATTCGTTAAGTTTTGTAATATACTTACTCATAAAAACACTCATTTAAGAAATATTTCCCACAGTTCTGGGATAAAGTATAACGTCACGGATATTCTGAACACCGGTAACATACATAATAATACGTTCAAGTCCTAAACCGAATCCACTATGCGGAACAGAACCGAAGCGGCGAAGAGCAATGTAATGCTCATAGTCTTCCAAATTCATACCACGCTTCTGCATAGCGTCTAAAAGCTTATCAAGGTCTGCTTCACGTTCACTGCAACCTATAATTTCACCAACACCGGGTACTAAAAGGTCGGTAGCGGCAACAGTCTTACCATCATCATTTTGCTTCATATAGAAGGACTTAATTTCTTTAGGATAATTTGTTAAAAATACGGGGCGTTTGCAAATTTCCTCGGAAATATATCTTTCGTGCTCAGTCTGTAAGTCACAGCCCCATTCAACAGGATATTGGAAATCCCTACCCGAATTTTTAAGCACTTCAATTGCTTCCGTATAGGTCATAATTGCAAAATTATTGCTAACAACGCTCTGTAATTTTTCAATAAGACCCTTTTCAAAATGATTATCAAAGAATTTAAGTTCCTGCGGACATTTTTCCAAAACAGTATTAATGATATGCTTAATCATATCCTCTGCAATTTCAATAATGTCAGGCAATTCTGCGAAAGCAACCTCGGGTTCAACGTGCCAGAATTCTGCAACGTGGCGGGGTGTATTACTCTTTTCCGCACGGAAAGAAGGACCAAAGGTATAAATCTTACCTAGTGCCATTGCAGCAACTTCGCCCTCTAATTGACCCGAAACGCTTAAAGCGGCACGGCGGCCGAAGAAATCGTCTGCATTGTAATCATCTTCATTTTTGTATTCGTTACTGTAACCAATAGTTGTTACCTTGAACATTTCGCCTGCACCCTCACAGTCACTAGCAGTAATTAAGGGTGTATGGATATAGGTGAAATGTCTATTCTGGAAGAATTCGTGAATACAAGCAGAAACAACCGAACGAACTCGCAATACAGCATTAAAGGTATTTGTTCTTACGCGCAAATGCGGTATTGTACGTAAATATTCAAGAGTATGTCTTTTCTTCTGCAAAGGATATTCGGGTGGACATTCGCCTAAAACGGTTATATTTTTAGCGTTTATTTCAACCGAATCAACCGCAACAGCAGATTTAACCAAAGTACCCTCAACTTTCAAGGAAGTACCTAATTTCATAAATTCAGATATTTCAGACATAACGGCTTTATCAATTACAACCTGAAGATGCTTTAAGGTTGTACCGTCATTAAGCTCGATAAAAGCCATATTTTTAGAATCTCTTGAGGTTCTTACCCAACCGCAAACAGTAACATCTGTATCGATAAGATTTGCATTTTCAAAAATTTCATAAATGTCAATGTGTTTCAAAAAAATCACTCCAAATATAAAAATAGCGTCCATTAGTCCCATTTTATTAGGACGAATAGACGCATTATCCGCGGTGCCACCTAATTTACCTTAAAAAAGGTCACTTTTCAACCTGACAGTTGTTTTGATTTAACGCATCAAGTACGACTCACCTACTAAGTTACCCGTTCAGATTGCTGCTCCGAAGTGTTATTCATATTACCCGACCGCCGTATTTCCACCATCAACGACTCTCTAAACATCAAAAATAATACTACTTCTCTTCATCAAAGCATTTAACAGTAAAATTATATCATTTTAATTCAAAAATGTCAACCACCTAAATAGAGGCAGCTTCTATAATCTCACGCAACTTCAAAAAATCATTATTATTATTAACAGAAAAAGGTATTATTTGCACATTTTCCGCAAAATCGCCTAATTCATCATTAATAAGCTCTAACCTGTTTGCCGTTTCGGTTTTATTAAGCTTATCAGCTTTAGTTAAAACAACGGTATACGGATAGCCCATTTGCGAAAGAAAATCAAGCATCCAAAGGTCAAATTCAGTTGCAGGATGGCGCATATCAATAAGCTGAAAAACCATTTTAATGTTCCTTTGAGACTTAAAATAGCCTTCCATAAGCTCGCTCCAACGCTCTTTTTCGGCAAAATTAACCTTTGCATAACCATAACCCGGAAGGTCTACAAGGCGAACAGAGTCTACCTTGTAGAAATTAATAGTAATAGTTTTACCCGGTTTTGAGCTAACTCTTGCAATGGATTTTCTACCTAAAACCTTATTAATAAGCGATGATTTACCAACGTTAGACCTACCGCAAAAACAAATTTCGGGTAAATCCGATTGCTCTAACTGTTCAAATTTTGCAAAAGCCTTTTCAAATTGTGCATTATTATAATTCATAAATAATTTCCTTTACTTAACTTACAGCACTGTTAGAAGCGGTAGTTAAAGTCTCATTAAATAAATTAATATCCTTATTCTCGCTTACAGTATTGTTAACTAATGCAAATTCAATAATTTCACTTACATTAGAAACGGGAATAAATTTAACATTTTCCTTTACAACTAAATCAACTTCGTCTAAATCTGCAATATTATCTTTAGGAATAAATACAGTTTTAACACCGCCACGGTATGCCGCCATAGACTTTTCCTTAAGACCGCCTATAGCTAATACCCTACCTCTTAGTGTTACTTCACCCGTCATAGCAATGTCGCGCTTTACAGGCACGTTTTTAAGTGCAGATATAATTCCCGTTACCATAGTAACACCGGCAGACGGACCATCCTTTGGAACTGCTGCTTCGGTAGCGTGAATATGTATATCCTTATCCTTATAAAACAAGGAGTCTATTCCGTACTTTTCTGCATTTGCCCTTACAAAGCTTATGGCAGTTTTGGCAGATTCTTTCATAACTTCACCCAAAGAGCCTGTAAGTTCAATCTTGCCTGTACCATCCATAACAGAAACTTCAAGCTGCATTATCTCGCCGCCAACACTAGTCCAAGCAAGTCCGTTAATAATGCCAACCTCATCCTTTGGCAAAATAACCTCGGGCTTATATTTATGTTTGCCAAGCATTTTTACAACGTCACTATCACGTAGTGTTACCTTTTGGGCGCTACCTTCGGCAATAAGCTTAGCAGATTTTCTGCAAAGGGAGGCAATACTTCTTTCAAGCTTTCTAACACCTGCTTCACGGGTATAAAAATCTATTAAAGAATATATTGCGCTATCATTAAATTTAATTTGATTTTTATTAAGTCCGTGACGTGCTATCTGCTTTGCAACAAGATGCTTTTTAGCAATATTCCATTTTTCTTCACGTGTATAGCTTGATATTTCAATTACTTCCATACGGTCAAGCAAGGGCGCAGGAATACCCTCAAGCGAGTTAGCAGTCGCAATAAATACCACCTTACTCAAATCGTAAGGCATTTCAATATAATGGTCAACAAAGGTGTTGTTTTGTTCAGGGTCAAGCACCTCAAGTAAGGCAGATGCAGGGTCTCCCTTATAATCCTTACCTAATTTATCAACCTCATCAAGCAAAATTAGCGGATTGCCGCTTCCCGCCCCTTTAATAGCGGTAATAATTTTACCGGGCATTGCGCCAATATATGTTTTTCTGTGACCGCGTATTTCCGATTCATCGTGAACGCCGCCTAAAGCCACACGAGCAAATTTTCTACCCATACATTCGGCAATAGTTTTACCGATTGAAGTTTTACCAACACCGGGAGGTCCCACAAGACATATAATTTGCCCCTTAATATCGGGTGATAAGGAATATACAGATAATAACTCTAAAATTCTTTCCTTAACCTTTGTAAGCCCGTAAATATCACGGTCAAGAATTTTTTGTGCTTTTTTAATGTCTGTTAAAACCTTAGTATAAGCGTTCCAAGGAAGCTCAATACAAGTATCAAGATAACCGCGTTCAACAGTACCTTCGTGCGAGCCTTGTGGCATTTTAGCAAGCTTATTTACATGGGAATGAAGCTTTTCTTTTACTGAATTTTCGGCATTTAATGAATTGATTTTTGTATGATAAGAATCAATTTCATCGGCAGTTTCATCACCGTAAAGCTCGCTTGAAATCACCTTTAATTGCTCACGAAGATAATATTCCTTTTGATTTTCATCAATATTAATACGGGTTTTTTGACTGATTTTTTTATCAATCTCATTAATTTGACGCTCTTTATTAAGTAACTCAATTAAAATTTTAGCACGTTTAACGGGTGAAACCTGTTCTAAAACATACTGTTTATCATCAAACGGTGCAGAGATATTAAACGCAATAAAGTCACACAAAAAACCTAAATCGTCACAATTTTCAACAGTTATAGGAACATCCGGTGTTATATTATTCACGCTTGATGCATATTTAAAAAATTCATTTTTAACTCTACGAATAAGTGTTTCTTTATAAATTTCGCGGTTTTCTACTTCTTTTTCTTCTATAGGTGTAACTATAGAGCTATAAAAATTGGATAAAGCGCGGAAATCCTTTAGCGTTGCTCGGTAAAGACCTTCAACAAGAACCTTTGTTAAATCATCAGAAACTTTTAAAACCTGTTTTACACGCGCAACACAGCCTATTTTATATAAATCGCTTTCTTCAGGCTCTTCAATAAAATAATCTTTTTGCGTAACAAGAAAAATCAATTGGTCTTTCTTCATTGCAAACTTTAAAGCAGTTGCAGATTTTTTTCTGCCAACATCAAACGAGGCAACGGTTTTTGGAAAAACAACAAGACCTCTTAAAGCCAATAAAGGCATTTGAATAATAGTTTCTTGGGTGGTAACTGACATAATTTCTCCTTAGGGTTTCCAATTGTTAGAATCATACATAGCGGTTGCAAAAAGCTGATTTTCTTGGAAAACAAGCATAATTACAACATCGCCTATTTCGGTTTTTAAAACTGTACCGTCAGTAATATATGGTGCGAAAAATACATTTTCTTCGGTCGCCGGCTCTTGTGAAAACTCGAAGCCTTTAAAATGTTCCTCTGCTTCAGAAATTAAAGTACCTACTTCCAAATTAAAGGCAGTATCATAATTAACAATATATGCAATACCGTTCTTTTCATTATTTTTATTGTAGTAGTAATTAACAACACCATTATCAATCAAAACATTTTTATCACCTTCTACAACATCGAAAAAGAAGTCTGCTTTGTTGTGGTCGTGCGAATGGTCAGGGTCTTCACCGTGTTCTGATTGAAATTGATTTTGTTTATCGGTAAGCTTGTCGATAACATCATCTACATTATCACCTAATGTAAATTCCGCTTCGGGAATTTTACCAAGCTTTGCATAATATTCCAAATCAACATTAACTGTATTTTTGTTATCATCCTTTTTGCAAGAAGCAAAACAAAAAACAATAACAAAGCATAAAACTAAAGAAAAAAGCTTTTTCATTAAAAAATCCCCTTTAATTTTTGGATAATTTATTAAGTAAATCGTTTCTTAAATTCCATAAATCTTCAGATAAATCTACATAATAAGTATGTGGGTTTTCAAAACGCTTAACTTCATCCCATAAAGAATCTACCTGTTCTTGTCTATAAGCAGAAATTTCCTTTACAGTGGGGTTTTCATATACAAGTCTACCCTTTTCAAAAACCTTTACCTGAAGCTTTTTAGCAACAAAATTAGTAACAATTTTGCGTTTCCAGGTATGAACGGGGTCGAATATTTCATAAGGTTCTGTGCTATCAATTTTTTCGTTGCCAAGGGTTATAACATCGGCGATAGCCTTACCGGTGTCACGGTCATAAAGACGCCACGGAATTTTAACCCCCGGCAAAGTAATTTTAGCAATATTTTCGCTAATTTTAATTTTAGGGGTAACCACACCGTCTTTTTCAACTGCAGAAAGCTTGTAAACACCACCAAATACAGCTTCACTTGAAGCGGTAATGAGACGTTCACCAACACCGTAGGTATCAATTTTAGCGCCTTGCTTTGCCATATCGCGAATCAAATACTCATCAAGCGAGTTTGAAACACAAATTTTACAGTCACTGTATCCTGCATCATCAAGCATTTTACGTGCTTTTTTACTGATATAAGCAATATCGCCGCTATCAATTCTAATACCAATCGGTCTTTTACCTAAGGGCTTTAAAACATCATCAAAAACCTTAATAGCATTCGGAATTCCTGATTTTAAAACGTTATAGGTATCAACTAAAAGCATACAGCTATCGGGATACTTTTCTGCATAAGTTTTAAAAGCGGTATATTCATCTTTAAAAAGCTGTACCCAGCTATGCGCCATTGTACCCGATGCTTTAACCTCAAAATCCTTTGCGGTAAGTAAACAAGAAGTACCTGTACAACCGCCAATAATAGCGGCTCTTGCGCCATAATATGCGGCACCGTTACCGTGTGCGCGACGCGCACCAAATTCCATAACGGGTTTTCCCTCTGCCGCACGTACAATACGGTTTGCTTTAGTAGCAATAAGTGATTGATGGTTAATTGTAAGCAAAATCATAGTTTCAAGCATAAGCGCCTGCATAGCGTTACCGCGCACAGTAACAATAGGCTCTTGTGGGAAGATTACGGTTCCTTCCGGTACT
>JAZRMY010000012.1:0-15480 GCA_045647925.1 Acutalibacteraceae bacterium
TGTCAATCCTTAAAAACAGTAGTATAATGATTAAAATTGTAAAATTTCGAGGTAAAGTTATGGAAATGAAATATAATATCTTACAGCGTGTAAGACATATAGAAGAAAAGGCGGGCATTAAGTACGCAAAGGCTGACGGAAAGCTATACATAACACTTAAAGTTTTGTATATTATTCTTTTCGCTTACACATTAGCTATAAATGTTCTTTACGTGCTTGGAACATCTTTGGTTTACTCTGGTAAGGACGCTTTTGCCGATATAAAAAATTCTTTAATTACAGTAACCGTTGCAAGTCTTGGTTTAATTGCCGCATTGGTTTTTGCAAAGTTTAAAAACAAAATTTGGGCAAATATTACAAGCATGGTTTTAAATTTGCTTTCTTGCATCTTTTTAGTTTTAACCTTTGCGCAAAGATTGACCGATGATTTAGGTTTCTTAGGTTATAAATTCAGCTTTTATTGGCGCCATAGCGTACCGCTTTTATTAATAGTTATTTTTAGTGCGTGGTTCTGCATTATCGCTATAAGAGAAATGGTTAAAACCAAAAAGCAGTATAAAAAGGTTGTTGAAAACCTTTACGAAAAATATAATCTTGCTTCGGAAAATGAACAACTTTCCGAAGAAGAATGGGAAGAATTTTTAAAGAATTACGAATTTTAAAAAAATCGGCCTTGCTAATGCAAGGCTGTTTTATTGGTGAAGTATGAACATTAAAGTAATTGCAAGAATTAAAAGCGATTTTCCAAATAAATTCGGTATTCCGCGCCAAAGCGGACTAATAAACACAAAAGCAAAAATTGTTTTTGAAAATAAATTCAGGGATAAATCCGCTTTAAGAGATTTGGAAAACTTTTCACATTTATGGCTTATATGGGAGTTTTCGGCTAACCCAAAAAGTGAATGGTCGCCAACGGTACGTCCGCCAAGACTCGGCGGTAACAAAAGGGTGGGTGTTTTTGCTACTCGCTCTCCATTCAGACCAAACCCTTTAGGACTTTCAAGTGTTAAGCTTGAAAGAATTTATGAAGACGGCGAAAACGGTACCGTAATTGAAATTTCGGGCGCAGATTTAATGAACGGTACACCGATTTACGACATAAAGCCGTATATTCCTTATACCGATTGTCATACCGACGCCTTGGGTGGATTTTCTGAAGATGTTTTCAATCAAAATCTTAAAGTTTTTATACCCGAAAGCATAAAAAAAGAACTTCCGAAAAACGATTTTGAAAATATTTTCGAAATCCTTAAAGGTGACCCAAGACCGCATTATCATAGCGATTCTGAGCGTTTATACGCCTTTGAATATGCAAAATACCATATAGAATTTAAGGTTGATGAAAATATTTTAACCGTAATATCTATTGAAAACATTGACTTTTGAAACGGTTTGTATTAAAATATTAGTAAAAAAATTTAAAGAGTGATAAAATGTATAAAATTTTAAGTAAAAAGAGTTTAAATCCAACTGTAACTCAAATGGATATATATGCTCCACTTGTTGCCAAAAAGGCAAAGGCAGGGCAGTTCATTATTTTAAGAGTAGATGAGGATGGCGAGCGTATACCGCTAACTATTTCGGGTTATGACCGTCAAAACGGTAGTGTTCGTATAATTTTTCAGGTTGTAGGCGCTACTACCGAAAAGCTTAATCACAAAAACGAGGGCGAATATATTTCGGATTTTGTAGGTCCCTTAGGTAAAGCGACTAATACCGAAAATCTTAAAAAGGTTTGTATTGTAGGCGGTGGTGTAGGTTGTGCTATTGCCTTGCCGGTAGCGCAAGCGTTGTATAACCAAGGCTGTGAGGTACATTCGGTTATAGGCTTTAGAAATAAAGATTTAGTGATTTTGGAGGATGAATTTAAGGCGGTTTCCAAAACGCTACAAATTATGACTGATGACGGCTCTTACGGTAAAAAGGGTGTTGTTACCGAACCGCTTAAAAATGCGCTTGAAGCAGGAGAAGAATTTGACGAGGTTATAACAATAGGACCTCTTATTATGATGAAATTCGTTGTAGCAACAACAAAGCCGTTTGGTGTAAAAACAACCGTTTCTATGAATCCTGTGATGATTGACGGAACAGGTATGTGTGGCGGTTGCCGATTAACCGTTGGCGGTAAGATTAAGTTTGCTTGTGTTGACGGTCCTGATTTTGACGGATTTTTAGTTGATTTTGATGAAGCGATGAGTCGAAACAGTGCATACCGTGATTTTGAGCGACACGCTTATGAAAGCACTTGCAATTTGTTTAAAAAGGAAGCAGAATAATGGCAGTTAATATGAGTTTAAATAAGAATGAAATGCCCACTCAACCCGCAGATGTGCGCTCCTCTAATTTTAATGAGGTTGCATTGGGCTATACAGCCGAAGTTGCGGTTAATGAGGCGGAGCGTTGCCTTAATTGTAAGCATATGCCTTGCGTTAATGGTTGTCCCGTTAATATACAAATTCCTGATTTTATAAGCAAAATTAAGGAATCGGATTTTGAGGGTGCTTACCAAATTATCTCTAAATCTTCTAGTTTGCCCGCTGTTTGCGGTCGTGTTTGCCCACAGGAAACACAGTGCGAAGCAAAATGTGTAAGGGGTATTAAGGGCGAAAGCGTTGCTATTGGCAGACTTGAAAGATTCGTTGCCGATTGGCATAACGAAAATTCGAACGAAGCTCCCGAAAAACCGCAAAGCAACGGTAAAAAGGTAGCGGTTATCGGTTCGGGTCCTTCGGGTCTTACCTGTGCAGGTGATTTAGCTAAATTAGGCTATGAAGTAACTGTATATGAAGCATTCCACCTCTCAGGCGGTGTTTTGGTTTACGGTATACCCGAATTCCGTTTGCCTAAAAAAATTGTTGAAAAAGAAGTAGATAACCTTAAAAAATTAGGCGTAAATGTTATCACAAATGTTGTGATCGGAAAAACAATTACAATTGATGAGCTTTTTGAAATGGGTTATGATGCAGTATTTATCGGCTCAGGTGCAGGCTTACCTAAATTTATGGGTATTCCCGGTGAAGCACTTAACGGTGTTTATTCTGCAAATGAATTTTTAACAAGAAATAACTTGATGAAGGCATACCTTTCTGATAGCACAACACCTGTAATGCGTGCTAAAAAGGCAGTTGTGTTCGGCGGTGGTAATGTTGCTATGGATGCTGCGCGTACTGCAAAGCGCTTAGGCGCAGAGGTTACTATAGTATACCGTCGCACCGAAAAAGAGCTTCCTGCCCGTCGCGAAGAGGTTGAACACGCTATGGAAGAGGGAATTGAATTTAAATTCCTTGCAAATCCCACCGAAATCAAGGGTGAAAACGGTTGGGTTAAAGAGGTTGTATGCCAAGAAATGATGTTAAGCGAGCCCGATGAATCAGGCAGAGCAAGACCAATTGCAATAGATGGTAAATTCACCACTATTGAGGCGGATTGTGTAATAGTTTCAATCGGCACTTCACCGAATCCACTTATTAAGGATACTACCGACGGTCTTGAAACTAATAAATGGGGTTGTATCGTAGCAGATGAAGAAACAGGGCGCACCTCTCGTGAGGGTGTATTTGCCGGAGGCGATACTGTTACAGGTGCGGCAACCGTAATTTTAGCAATGGGCGCGGGTAAAAACGCTGCTAAAGCCATTGATGAATATGTGATGAATAAATAGTTTAAAATGCAGACTTTAAATTTAAAGTCTGCATTTTTGTATTTTTTTCCAAATTGGCGACAATAATATTACTAATTCGCTTGACAAAATTGGTGTACTAATAGTATTATATAAAAAGCTATAATATAATGGGTAATTTATCCGATTTTTTTAAATTTACACACTGCTTGATAGTGTTTTTACATAATTTTAATGGAGGAAAATATTTGATGAGTGATAAAAAAGAGCAAAAAGCTTCAAAGAATAAAAATTACAAGAATTCTAATAAAAAGTACACTAAAAAAACAAATGCTCAAAATCAAAAAACTCAAGCTAAAAAACCGACAAATAACAAAAAGGATGTAAATAAAAACCGTAATAAAACTCAAAAAACACCGAAAAAACCAATAAAAATTATTCCTTTAGGCGGGTTAGGTGAAATCGGTAAAAACATTACTCTTTATGAGTACGACGGCGATATGTTCCTTGTGGATTGCGGTATGGCTTTTCCCGATGAAGATATGCCGGGTATTGATATAGTAATTCCTGATTTCACATATATCCTTGAAAACAGAGAAAAAATTAAAGGCTTGGTTGTGACTCACGGTCACGAAGACCATATTGGCGCAATACCTTATTTATTAAGAAATTTTAATTTGCCGATATATGCCACAAGACTTACAGTTGGATTAATTGAAGGTAAGCTTAAGGAGCACAAATTGCTTTCAAGCGCAAATCTTAACGTTGTAAAAGCGGGCGATACAGTAAAGCTTGGTAAATTCAGTGTTGAATTTATCCATGTTAATCACTCTATACCCGATGCGGTTGGTTTTGCGATTAAGTGTGCAGGCGGTACCGTTGTTCATACAGGCGACTTTAAGATTGATACTACCCCAATTGATGACCACGTAATTGATATTGGCAGATTTGCACAGCTTGGTAAAGAGGGCGTTTTGGCTTTACTTGCCGATTCTACAAACGTTGAAAGACCGGGTTATACCGCTAGCGAGAGAATAGTTGGCGAATCGCTTTCAAACCTTTTCAAAAAAGCAGGGGATAACCGAATAATTGTTGCAACCTTCTCGTCTAATATTCACCGCATTCAGCAGATAATTGACGAGGCTTACCGTTGTAACCGTAAGGTTGCGGTTTCGGGCAGAAGTATGCTTAATGTTGTTTCAATTGCATCAGAGCTTGGTTACCTTAACGTTCCTGAAAATATTTTAATTGAAATTGAAGCTATCAGGAACTACACACCGGGTCAGACTGTGATTATAACTACAGGCAGTCAGGGTGAACCGCTTTCTGCTTTACACCGTATGGCTTTTTCCGACCACAGACAAGTAGAAATAATACCGGGGGATATGATAATTATTTCCGCTACACCAATACCCGGTAACGAAAAGCTTGTTACTAAGGTTATTAATGAGCTTATGAAGCATGGCGCCAATGTTGTATATGAGCGTATGTACGATGTTCATGTTTCGGGTCACGCGTGTCAGGAAGAATTAAAGCTTATTATGAGCATTGTTAACCCTAAATATTTTATTCCGCTTCATGGCGAACAAAAGCACCTTATGAAGCATACCGATTTGGCAAAAATAATGGGTATAAATCCTAAAAATACTCTTGTTGCCACAAACGGCTCGGTTATTGAGGTTTCCAATAAGGAAATTAAATGCAGTGAGGTTGTTCCCGCTGGCAGAGTATTTGTTGACGGTCTTGGCGTAGGTGATGTTGGAAGCATAGTTTTAAGGGATAGAAAGCTATTGTCGGATGACGGTATTATTGTTGTTGCAGTTTCTATTGATTCTGTAACACGCGAGGTAGTTTCAGGTCCTGATATTGTTTCACGCGGATTTGTTTATGTAAAGGAATCCGAAGACCTTATGAACGAAATTAACGACCTTGTATGTGATATACTTGAGCGTTGCTATATTAACAGAATAAGAGATTGGTCAACCATTAAAACCAAGATTAAAGACGGTGTTTCACGCTTCTTGTTTACAAGAACAAAAAGAAGCCCAATGGTATTACCAATGATTATGGAAGTTTAAAGGAGAAAAATTATGAAAGTTATATTATTACAAGATGTTAAAGGACACGGTAAAAAAGGTGAACTTTGCAATGTGTCTGACGGATATGCAAGAAACTTTTTGTTTCCAAAAAAATTAGCAGTAGAAGCAGATAATGCGGCTATGAACGAGCTTAAAAACCGTGAGCAAGCGGCAGCACACCATAAGCAAGAGGAAATTAACGCTGCAAAAGAAACTGCTGCAAAATTGGAAGGCAAAACCGTTACCATCAAAGCAAAGGCTGGTTCTAACGGCAAGCTTTTTGGTTCTGTTACCTCTAAAGAAATTGCAAGCGAAATTGCTAAAAGCTTAGGTATTGAAATTGACCGTAAAAAAATGAGCGTTGCAGATATTAAAAATTTCGGTGAATATACCGCAGAAATTAAATTATATACAGGAATTACCGCAAAAATAACTGTAAAGGTTACGGAATAAAATGGCTGAAGAAAAATTGATTTACGATTTGGAAGGCGGAAGACTTCCTTATTCGGTTGAAGCAGAACAGGCGGTGTTAGGGTCAGTAATTATTGACCCTAAGTGCCTTAATGAAATAGCAGTTCAGATGAAGACGGATTATTTCTATATTCCGCAGCATAAGGAAATTTATGCCGCTATGTCTTCTATGTATGAGCTTAGTCAGACTATTGACTTTGTATCGTTACTTGAAAAGCTTAAAAAAGACGGTGTTTATGACGAGGCGGGCGGTAAGGAGTATTTAACCCGTTTGGTTCAAACTGTACCGTCCTCTGCTAATGTCCTTACATATATTGCAATCATTCGTGAACGCTACTATGCAAGAGCGCTTATGAATGCAGCGCAGAATATCATTAAGGATATTAACGAAAATGTGGTTGATTCGGGTAAGCTTATTGACTCTGCCGAGCAACGCATTTACGAAATAAGACAGGGTAGAGAAATTTCGGGTCTTACCCATATTAAAAGCGTAATAGAAAACGAAACCTATGACCGCCTTTCAAAAATGGCTAACCCCGAAACCCGTGAAGAATATATCGGTATACCGTCAGGCATAGGCGACCTTGATAAAATGATTACAGGTCTTAATAAATCCGACCTTATTATTTTGGGCGCGCGTCCCGGTATGGGTAAAACCTCATTTGCGCTTAATATTGCACGTAATGTTGCGGTGAATGCGGGTAAGACGGTTTGCTTCTTCTCACTTGAAATGACTCGCGACCAGTTAGCGCAGCGTATGCTTTCAAGCGAAGCAGGTATAAAGAGTGAAAAGCTTCGTACAGGTGAATTAGATGCTGATGAATGGACAAGACTTGCCCAGGCGGGTGATAATCTTTCAAAGGCAGATATTTATTTTGATGAAACCTCTGCTATAACCGTTCCTGAAATGAAAGCAAAGCTTCGCCGTATGAAAAAGGTAGATTTGGTTGTTATTGACTATCTTGGTCTTATGAAATCTGCAAAGGCTACCGAAAACCGTGTACAAGAGGTTTCTGAAATTACACGAAATCTTAAAATTATGGCAAAGGAATTAAAAATCCCTGTAATTGCCTGTGCACAGTTATCGCGCGGTACCGAAACCAAGGGTAAATCACATAAGCCTGCGCTTTCTGACCTTCGTGAATCGGGCTCTATCGAGCAGGACGCAGATATTGTTTTATTCTTGTACAGAGATACCTATTATGATAGCGAGAAATCAGATGAAGAGGATAGGTCGGACCCGAATAAAGCGGAATGTATTGTTGCTAAAAACCGTCACGGTGAAATAGGAACAATTGATATGCATTGGGACGGTCAGTTTACAAGATTTACATCTGTGGATGTGTTCAGATAATGGAAAAAAAGTTATTAAATGCTATAAAACGCTTTTCATTAATCGAAAAGGGTGATGTTGTAACTGTAGCTCTTTCGGGTGGTGCAGATTCAGTTTCGCTTTTATATGCTCTATTATCGGTTAAGGATGAATTAGGAATTACTGTTAATGCGGCGCATCTTAATCATTCCATACGCGGTGATGAAGCCGAGCGTGACCAACAGTTTGTTACGGATTTGTGCAACAAACTAAAGGTTCAACTTTTTCTTGAAAAGCAGGATGTTCCGAAATATGCGAAAGAAAACGGACTTAGCTTGGAATTAGCGGCGCGAAAACTTAGATACGAGTTTTTTGAGCGTGTAGCTGTAGGCAAGGTTGCAACTGCGCATACTGCAAGTGACAATCTTGAAACTATGATTTTCAATCTCGCAAGAGGAACTTCGCTTAAGGGACTTTCGGGAATACCTGTAAAACGCGGTATTTTTATTCGCCCATTGATACTTTGTACTAGGCAGAATGTAGAAGACTACTGCAAGGAAAATAACCTTTCCTTTGTGACCGACAGTACAAATTTATTGGATGATTATTCGCGAAATAAAATTCGGCATAATGTAATTCCCGTTTTAAAGGAAATAAATAGCGCAGCAGAGGAATCGGCATTACGAACCGCTTTTGGTTTATCCGAAGATATTTCATATTTAGAAAGCGTTTCGCAAGAATTATTATTTAAAAATTTTGATGATAACGGTCTTAATTTATGTGATATGGAATTTATTGCTCCCTCTATTTTTAAACGAGTAATAAAAAGATATTTTGAAATTGTTTTCCCAAATGTAGCTTTAGAAAATTACCATATAAACGAAATTTATACCGCTTGTTTAAATAAAAGCGGAAAGCTTAATTTACCCTCAAATTTGTATGCGGTTATAAAAAACGGATACTTAAATTTTGAAGATACTACCGAAAAAGATACAACTGATTTTTCGGTAAAAATAACAGAACATGAAAATGTTAATAATTTGTTCTCAAATAACGCGATTGATTGTGATAAGATTGTAGGCAAGTGGATTTTAAGAACACGAAACGAGGGGGATGAAATTCGTCTTCATAAGCGTGGTGTTACAAAAACACTTAAAAAGCTTTTCACAGAAAACAAGGTTCCAAGCGAATTACGGGCAAAAATTCCTGTAATTGCGGATGATAAAGGTGTTATTTGGGTATACGGTTTTGGTGTTAGTGAACGTACCGCTGTTACAAAGAATACAAAAAAAATACTTGAAGTGGATGTGCAAAAGTTATGAAAATTGATATGAATGATGTTGAAAGAGTATTGATTTCTGAAGAAGAAATCAAAGAAATCTGTCAAAGATTAGGTAAACAAATATCCGAAGATTACGAAGATAAGAATCTTTTATTAGTAAGCGTTTTAAAGGGTAGCGTACCCTTTATGGCGGATTTAATGCGTAATATCACCTGTGACCTTAGAATTGATTTTATGGCAGTTTCTTCTTATAACGGCACTAAAACAACAGGTCATGTAAGCTTTAAAAAGGATTTGGACATAAATCCCGAAGGATATGATATACTTATAGTTGAAGATATTCTTGATTCAGGTCTTACATTGGCATATCTTAAAAAGGTATTGCTTGACCGTAATGCAAAAAGCATAAAAATTTGCACATTCCTTGATAAAGCGGCTAATCGCAAGGCTGATATCGAGGCTGATTATGCCGGCAAAGTTATTCCGGATGAATTCGTAATCGGTTACGGACTCGATTATGATGAAAAATATAGAAATTTACCTTTTGTTGGCGTTTTATCTCCAAAGGTTTACGCAGGCAAATAGGAAAGGAGAACCCAATTGAATAAGAATCTAAAAAATGTACTTTTATTTATAGGAATACCGATTATTCTTATAATCACTATTGCATCCGTTTCATTTTTAAATAAAGGTACTGCAGAAAAGAAGTATTACGAAATTGTTGAAATGATTAAGGATAACAAGGTTTCGGAATACGAATTAAACCTTTATAGCGGTCAGCTTACCTATGTTTTAAGAGCAGACGGTAATAAATACCGCTACACCGTTGCAGATGCTTCGATTTTCTATAACGATGTTAATGAAGCGGTTATGGAAATCAACGAACAGAACAAGGGTACTAATAAGATAATTAAATATAATTATCAACGCGGTAACGAAGGCGCTTGGATTGCCAATCTTTTGCCAACGCTTATAATAATAGGCGTAATGGTTGTTTTCTGGATTTTCTTTATGAAGCGTATGGGTAATATGGGTGCAGATAAAACCATGGGCTTTGGCAAAGCAAAGGTTAAAAAGGCAGATGGCAAAAGAAAAACCACCTTTGCCGATGTCGCAGGCGCTGACGAAGAAAAAGAAGAAATGGCAGAAATTGTTGATTTCTTAAAAGACCCCAAAAAGTTTAACGAATTGGGCGCAAGAATACCAAAGGGCGTATTGTTAGTTGGCCCTCCCGGTACAGGTAAAACCCTTTTGGCACGTGCCGTTGCAGGTGAAGCGGGTGTTCCTTTCTTTTCAATTTCCGGTTCGGACTTTGTTGAAATGTTTGTAGGTGTTGGTGCTTCCCGTGTAAGAGATTTATTTGGCGAGGCAAAAAAATCTGCTCCTGCCATAGTATTTATTGATGAAATTGATGCTGTTGGCCGTCAACGTGGCGCAGGTCTTGGCGGCGGTCACGATGAACGTGAGCAGACACTTAACCAGTTACTTGTTGAAATGGATGGCTTTGGGGTTAATGAAGGTGTAATTGTTATGGCGGCAACAAACCGCCCCGATATACTTGATAAAGCGCTTTTAAGACCCGGTAGATTTGACAGACAGATTACTGTAAATTACCCCGATGTTAAGGGTAGAGAAGAAATTCTCAAGGTTCACTCCCGCGGTAAGCCTTTAGGCCCCGATGTTAACCTTGCAACTATTGCCAAATCTTCCTCAGGCTTTACAGGTGCAGACCTTGAAAACCTTTTAAATGAGGCAGCTTTATTGGCAGTACGTCACGGTAAAAAGGCTATTACACAAGAAGAAATCGAAGAAGCTACTATTAAGGTTGTTATGGGTGCGGAAAAGAAATCGCACGTTGTAAGCGAAAAGGATAAAATGGTTACCGCTTACCACGAAGCAGGTCACGCCGTTGTTTCTTATTTCTTACCAACCCAGGACCCCGTTCATCAGATTTCTATTATCCGTCGCGGTATGGCAGCAGGCTATACAATGTATTTGCCTACTGAAGAAAAGGGTCATACCTCTAAAAATCAGATGTTAGAGCAGATTTGTTCACTTTTGGGTGGACGTGCTGCAGAGCAGCTTACACAAGATGACGTTTGCACAGGCGCTTCTAACGATATTGAAAGAGCAACCGATTTGGCCCGTAAGATTGTTACCAAGTTCGGTATGAGCGATAAGTTAGGTCTTGTGGCTTACGGTAACGATAATAACGAAGTATTCTTGGGTAGAGATTTTTCTTCTACACCAAACTATTCCGAAAAAACTGCGGCTATTATTGATGAAGAAATCGAAAGTGTTGTTATGACACAGTATCAAAGAGCATTAACTCTCTTAAAGGATGCTATGCCAAAGCTTCACGAAACTGCAAAAATTCTTTTTGAAAGAGAAAAAATTTCGGGCGAGGAATTCAGAGCGCTTATGGAAACTTAGTCTTCTGAATAATGAGGGAATATTATGGATATTTCAAAAATTGATTCTAATTTTATTGTTAAAAATGAATTAGATAGAACCGATATTGAATGGTATGATATAAGAAAAGCACCTTTTAAAATTTACGGTCCTTATAACCCCACAAATGAGGTTCCTTTTGTAAGACTCCCTAATAGTGTTGCAAAAACAGTAAATGTAGGCGTTGAAAGGTTGGCATACTATACTGCAGGCGGCAGAGTTCGTTTTAAAACCGATTCGCCGTATATTGCAATTAATTCGGAAATGGTTCTTACCGATAAACTGCCTCATATGACCCTTTGCGGTAAAGCAGGATTTGATGCTTATATTGAAAAAGACGGTAAAAGTCAGTATGCATTTACCTTTATGCCACCATTTACAATGACAGACGGATATTCCTCTTTAAAAGTAATTGATAAAGAAATCTTCGGTGAAGGACACTATACGGTTACAATAAACTTTCCGCTTTATAACGGCGTTACAAATTTATACGTTGGCGTTAAAGAGGGAAGTTTTATTGAAAAGGCTAAGCCTTACGTTAACGAAAAGCCTGTTGTGTTTTACGGGTCTTCAATTACACAAGGCGGCTGCGCTTCAAGACCGGGTACTTGCTATCAGGCTATGATATCTAAGGAATTGGATATTGATTATATTAATCTCGGTTTTTCGGGTTCTGCTAAGGGAGAAAAGGAAATTGCCGATTATATGGCAGACCTTCCTATGTCTTGCTTTGTGTCAGATTATGACCATAATGCGCCTTCGGTAGAGCATTTAGAGAAAACTCATTATGCATTATATCTTACCATTAGGGAAAAGAACCCCGATATTCCTTATATAATGATTTCACGACCTGATTTCTGCTTAGGTGAACGAAGCGGAGTTATAAAACGCCTTGAGGTTGTTAAGAATAGTTACGAAAAAGCAATCGAAAACGGCGATAAAAACGTATATTTTATTGACGGTAGTAAATTCTTTAAGGGTTTAAACTCGGACGAATGTACTGTTGACGGTACCCACCCAACAGATTTTGGTTTTTCAAGAATGGCAGAAATAATAGGTGATATGCTTAAAAAAGTCCTTTTTTAAAGGACTTTTTTGCTTTTTGTGGGTATAATATATTGGGTGATTTTTTTGAAGAAAAATACTAAGCTTTTTTTTAAAGCGTTTACTGTTAGTTTATTATGCCTACTGTTTTTTATTGGTGTTGGTTATTTTTATTTAGAGCAAAGCTTTACGGCACCAACCGAAAACAAGACCGAAAGTGTGCCGTATTATAGTCAAGTACCGCAAAATTGCGGAATTCTTTTTGAAATTTACGGTGAAAAAACCTTTGTGTATTTAGATTTTGAAAACAGTAAAATATCGTCACTTTTATATCCGTATGAAATTGATGAAAATATTGATAGTATTTACGGTTATTCTATTGATTATAAAATTAGCACAAATCTTGATTTTATTGCAGATTTAGTTGATTATCTTGAGGGTATTGAATTAACAATAGATAATCAAGTATTGCGATACACAGGGGTGCAGGTGGCAGATATTGTTTTAAATGATAAGGAAAAAATTCATAAGTCACATATTTTAAAAGCAATAACTAAAAAAATCGCAAAAAACGGCATTGGAAAGGATATGCTTTTGCATATTGTAGAAAATTGTGATACTAACCTAACAGTACCCGATTTTTACCAGTGGCCAGAACACTTAAAAGCAATTTCATCAAACTTGCAGATTATTGATAATTAGTGCATATAATATTTGACAAAATAATTACTAATTGATATAATTAATGTATGTTTTTAATTATCTTTGGGGGTAAATTTTTTGGAAAAGATAAGTGATTTTTTCGGTAAAAATGTTTTTTCTGATTCGGTTATGAAAGAGCGTTTGCCCGATGATGTTTATGAAAAGCTTAAAAAAACAATAAAGGAAGGAAAAAGTCTTGATAGCAGTATTGCAGATACTGTTGCAGATGCTATGAAGGAGTGGGCAATTGAAAAAGGCGCCACTCATTATACCCATTGGTTCCAACCCTTAACAGGCATTACCGCCGAAAAGCATGATAGCTTTATTTCGCCTTGTGAAGACGGTAATATAATGATGGAATTTTCAGGTAAGGAGCTTATTAAAGGCGAGCCTGATGCTTCGTCATTCCCGTCAGGTGGACTTCGCGCTACCTTTGAAGCGCGCGGATATACCGCTTGGGACCCAAGCTCTTACGCTTTTATTAAGGATAAAACCTTGTGTATTCCAACCGCTTTTTGTTCTTACAGTGGTGAAGCGCTAGACCAAAAAACCCCCTTACTTCGCAGTATGGAAGCAGTTAACAAGCAAGCACTTCGCATTGTTCATCTGTTAGGGTATAACGACGTTAAGCGTACAAGCACAACAGTAGGACCTGAACAAGAATATTTCTTGGTAGATAAAGAGCTTTACGATAAGCGACCTGACCTTATTTATTGCGGCAGAACCTTAATAGGCTCTATGCCACCAAAGGGACAGGAAATGGACGACCACTATTTCGGTGTTTTAAAACCGCGTGTTGCCGCATTTATGCGCGAGCTTGATAACGAGCTTTGGAAATTAGGTGTTCTTGCTAAAACAGAGCATAACGAAGCTGCTCCCGCACAACACGAATTAGCGCCGATTTTTACAACAACCAATATTGCAGCCGACCATAACCAAATTACAATGGAATTTATGAAGAAAATTGCATTGCGTCACGGTTTGGTTTGCTTGCTTCACGAAAAACCGTACGATGGTGTTAACGGTAGCGGTAAGCATAACAACTGGTCAATTTCTACCGATACAGGTGTTAATTTCTTAAAAGCGGGTAAAAAACCTGAAGAAAATAAGCTTTTCTTATTAACACTTGCGGCTGTTATTGAAGCAGTAGACAAGCATCAGGATTTACTTAGAATTGCAGTTGCTACTGCAGGTAATGACCATCGTCTTGGCGCTAATGAAGCACCACCTGCAATAATTTCAATTTTCTTAGGTGATGATTTAACCGAGCTTTTAGAATCGGTTGAAAACGGTGTACAGCACGATAGAATTAAGCGCGAGAAATTTAAAATGGGCGCAGACGTTATTCCCGAATTCAGAAGAGATAATTCTGACCGTAACCGTACTTCACCCTTTGCCTTTACAGGTAATAAATTTGAATTCCGTATGCTCGGTTCGGCTTCCTCAATATCCGATACCAATGTAATGATTAATACTATGATTGCAGATATTTTTTCGGAATATGCCGAAAAACTTGAAAAGGCTGATAATGTAGAATCTGAAATCAATAATATTATTAAGAACGCTTTACATAATCATAAGCGCATTATCTTTAATGGCGACGGTTATTCTCACGAATGGGAAGAAGAAGCCGAAAGACGAGGACTTTTAAATCTTCGTAGCACGGTTGACGCTTTACCAAGACTTAAATGTGAAGAAAATATAGCATTATTTGAACGCCACGGTGTATTTAACCGTGCTGAAATTAATTCAAGAGTAGATATTATTCTTGAAAATTATTCAAAAACAATTCATATTGAAGCTTTAACACTGCTTGAAATGATGAACCGTGATGTTATTCCCGCAATAACTGCTTACACAAATACACTTTGTGAAACGGTTAATAATAAAAATCTTATCAGGGCAGACAGTAGTGTTGAGTACGAGCTTATAACAAAGCTTTCGGCCGCAAACAGAGAAATTTTCACCTTAACAGGTCAGCTTAAAATGGCTGTTTCTTCGGCAGAGTGTTCTAAGGATGTTTTGGAAAGAGCTACCGAATATCACGATACTATTTTAAAACTAATGGCGGATATAAGAAAATATTCCGACTCTGCGGAAAGTGTTGTTCCAAACACGTATTGGCCATACCCAAGCTATGGTGATTTATTGTTTAAAATTTAGTAAAAATAGGTTTGTCAATTATAATGGTTATGATAAGTCGAAACACTCGTGTTTCGACACAAAATCTTTGATTTTGTAACAAATTTCTTTTGAAATTTGATCATATCCATTGCAATGAGTGTTGTGCAAAATTAAATTTAAAAATTCAATTTTGCCAAAGCCACTTTTCAAGTGGCTTGTCGAAGCGCTTTTTAGCGTTTCGACTAACTACAATCATTATTGACAAACCTATTTTTTATTGATATACTAATTGTATAATTTTTGGGAAAGAGGTGTGCTTTATGTCGAAAAGCGTAAAGGATATTCTTAATTTAATTAAAGAAAATGATATAAAAATGGTCGATTTTAAAATGGTTGA
>JAZRMY010000013.1:0-8758 GCA_045647925.1 Acutalibacteraceae bacterium
TTTGGAGTGTCAAAAAATGGCAAAACATGTTTGCGCAGAATATGCGCCCTTTTACTGTGAGAATTGCAAAATGCACGATTTGTGCACCGAGCGGATTAGAAAAAGAAACCGCGCGCTTGTTCAACAGGCTTGCAGATTCACCACCTTACTACACCACTGCTACACAGCGCACAACAGCGGAACACCTACAGACGCTAAAGAGTGGAGCGAAATCTACAACAATTTTTTTGGTTCTCGTGTCATGCTGTCGAAAGAATCCTTTTGCAAGGATGTTGACAACCACGCGAGCAAAGACAGCAAAGCTTTTGCAGACAGATTAAAGGCTTTGTATAGTTTGTTTGATGATTTGATTCTTTTGCGCGTTGACCGAGCGCGCGTTGTGCAAATGGGAGAAGAAGAATGTGCGTCAAAAGCTTTGGAAAAAAGATTGTTTTCGTGATTGAGTGTGTTTTTGATATACGCCGTGAACTCTGGCGTATGGTCTGGCGGTGAGGTGTTTGAACTATGGACGCATTAGAGAAAATTGCCTATGAAAAAAAAGAAAAATACTGGGAGTTGTTGCGCCGGTTTCAAAGATTGGGCAAAACTTTTGAAAGTTTTTCACGAGCGGGTGAACAACTGCAAAAAGACATGCTCGACAATGAAGCGCAAATAGAAGCAAACTTGTTGCACAATGCTTTGTTAGATTGCGCGTTACGCTTGAGCGTGGTAGAAGAACAGCTTTGCTGTAGAATTGAGCGTTTGAGTGACCCACCAAACAAGCCCAATTCATGCAGAATGTGCCAAAGAGTTACATTCATTTAGTTTTTTGTTGCCTTGCTCTGGCAAGGCACAAAAAACCAGACTGAACCCACCAAAAAGAAAAAACCGCCTGAACCAGAAAAACCACAAAAAACAGCACAAAAAGAAACCGCGATCCAATCAAAAGTGTTTTGGGCTTTATGCGCTATGTTTTGTTTCCCTGTCGGGCGGGCGGGGCGGTCGCCCTTGCTTTGTTTTACAAAGGGGCGTTGTGTCCTGTCACTTATTTAACTTTGCTCATTACGCGCTACAGGCTTTCACTGTGCGCAGTTGCGCACAGTTTCAAGCCTTCCGCGCTTCATTCGCAAATGCCTTTCGGCGGTTTAATCTTCGGTGTCGCCTTGCGTGTCGCTTCGCTCGTCGGCTTCATAAAAACATCGTCCGCGCGCTTTTGAACAAAGCGCGCTCTACACTCGTTTTTATTCTCGCTCGCTCGCTACGCGCCACTACAGGCTATTAGTTTATTACATTTTGTTAAAAAGCTTGCGTAAAACGTAGATAGCATATAAAATGCAAATTATGGCAACAGTCAATTTGATTAAAAGTAGCTTTAACGGAAAGTTAGGCGAAATGTACGGTACAAAACAATTTGGAAACGCTTATCTAAAAGCGATTCCTTTTTCTCATGCACCACATTCAGAAGCGCAAACACAAAGCGTTAGGGCTTTTGAAAAGCTGAATCGTTTTGCTTCTGGTTTGGCTCGGAGCGTGTTCGACACATTCGGAGTTAAAGACAATAAAAAGCTAAAACATAATATTGTCGCGAGTATTCTAAAGCCAATAATAAAAGACAAAACTTTTGATATAAAAAATCTGGCTGAACTCATGCCAGAGGACGGCACTACCGAAATATTGGAGTTTACAGTTGACCAGACACTAAACACGATTCGCGCAAGGGCAAGAACAAATCAGCCTGTAGACAAAAACAAAAAAGAATACTGGATAGTGGCAATTTTTGACGAGACCGGCGAAATTGTTCAGGCTGAAAGTCCGGCTACAACGTACTTTGACAAAACCATTGTTACACCGACTGTAGGAAAACACTTCGGCATTGTTTCATGGCGTTCAGACAAAAGAGCTAATAAACAATGGTTGCATGGTGTCAGCTTTTTTGATACTCTGCCAATCGTTGAAAACCACATCATTTACACAGGTCGCGCAAATTGGCATGTTCAGCCGTATGTATTGAATCATACGCTTTACATAAGTTCGCAAGACGCAGAAAAGATTTTGCACTTGCTAAAGTTTAACATTACAAGGAGAAACTAAAACCATGAGCGATTACGTTGATACAGTTGACATCGAGGGCGCACAATACGACATACAAGACACAGCAACAAAAGCAACAACGGAACAAAACACGCAAGATATACAAGGGCTTGAACCTGTTGACGCTGTGCAAAATAACAATATGAAACCAGTAACAAGTAATGCTGTTTTCAAAAACTGGCGTAAAGAGTTTGGTCAAGCTGTCACGATAACGAATCCAGTAGCACCGCAAGCAATATTCACAACACCCTATGCACAAAATATAGTTATGAATGACGGATTAGGACAGTCTAAAAATATGGGTACTGGCGGTTCTCATACTGTTCATTTCCTTTGGACAACTGGCGGTTATTTTTTAGTAGCGATAGATGTAACTATAGTTGTAGCAATTAAAGGTGGTACAATCCTCACAAACTCATAAAGTAAAAACAGACTAAAAAAAATCCAGACCGCTTGCGCGATCTGGATTTTTTTTCACATTGCATTTAGGCAGATGTAATAAAGCAAAAAGAAGCTTAACGCGCCCAGACATGCAACCATAACTAAAAAAGTATCATCATCTTTTTTCATAGCTCCACATTCCCCCTTTTTTAACAGTATAACACGATTTTTGAAAAAAAGCTTGACAAATGACAAAACTTGCCATATTGTCAGATTAAAGAAACTTGGTTTGAAAAGGGGGAGTTAAAACCATGACCGAAGCAAAACGTTTCGTACTGTCGAAAGTTATCAACGCGTTGCTTGCGTTTCTTTCGACACTTGCCGGAATCTTCTTCGCCAACGGCGGACAGATGTAATTTTAAGATAGTCGTTAAAAATGTGCATGTCAAAATCAAGGCTCGCAGAAAAGCCCGAAAAGACAAGCGCAAAAAGAAACGGCTAAAGGAGTTTTAATTATGGGTGTTATGAACCTGTTAAAAGCCAACTATAACGGTAAAGTTGGTCAGACTGTCGGCGCAAAATGGAAAGACCTTTCCACATTGCGCACTTATTCAAAGCCTGCAAATCCAAAGACTGACGCACAGATGAGTGTACGCAATGCTTTCAAAGAGATTACCTCTTTTGTTGCATTGTTTGCAGACCTCATCAAATACAAGTCAGCTCTTGACACTTCAAGCATGAGTGTCCGCAATGCAATCATCAAACTGAATAAGGAAATGATTGCAAACGGCACTGTAACGCTTGATGACCTTTTAATCTCAAAAGGTGGCTTGCAGAAGCCTATCGGCGCAACAATGTCAAACAGTGCCGGAAACCCGAGCTTCTCTTGGTCAGCTCCAACTGCAACAAACTTCACACCTAACGCAAAAGCCATTGCGGTTTTTGTAAATCAGGTTGACATGATTGTTGACGTGGTTGAAGCAGACGTTACAGACCTCACAGCAGCTTCAAGCGTTTCTTTCGGAACTACAAACCCTGTTCAGGGCTATCTGTACTTCATCGACAAACGCGGTTCAAACAAAGTTGCTTCTTTGTCTGTAGGCGCACACGCTTAAGCATAAGCAGTTGACACTCCAAAGCGTCCGTTTAACGTAACTGTTGACGGACGCTTTTTTTTGCCCTATAATTAAACTATCTTTTTCAAATAGGAGTTTAATCTTATGGCTGTTCAAAACTTTATTGAGGGTGGTTTTTATGGCAAGCTCGGGCAGACGGTCGGGCAACGGTGGCGCAATATACGCATAATTAAGGCGTACACAATTCCGCACAATCCACGAACCCCAAAACAACAGGCAATGCGTGGACTATTTGCCGAAGCTGTAGAAAGCTCGCAAGTGTCAATGATGTTAAATCAAGGTAGCCCGATTTTTGATGTAGAAGATAACACTTCTTGGGGTGTCCGCATGGCTTCTGCTCTTGCGCGTCAAAAACTCGGCTTAACTGGCTTTAACCTTTTGCCGGTCATTCCTAAAGATTTCTTACCAACATTTACAGCAAATCAAATCAAACTAGTTTCAACAATTCCCAATACATCAGCAACATTCAGTTTGCAAGGCGAGCTTCCAGATGTTGCGCGTAACATCTCGATTATTTACGGCACAAAGCAAGACGCGAGCGAGGAATATCAAGTTTCAATCGCTACAGCGGTTTTGAATGTCGGTACGCCGTCTACATTCACAATCGCGGATTCTCACCCAGAAGCATTTAACAGTTTTTCAAAGTTTCTGATTATTTCAAATGACGATACAGCGACCGACAAAAAGACGTTGTACATGCCAGAAACATTTTTGAGCACTCACGAACCTGTAACGCGCACATTTAACACAGCAATCAATTCAGTTTTGCGCAACGATAAAACATTCCGCGTTGTTCTGGCTGAACCTTTCATTAATGCCACAACAACCTTAACAGGCGTTTCAATCCGTGCTGTTTGTAATGGCGCATGGGTGAATGAAAATATTGCAAGTCCTATTCTCGTTAATGAAAGCGGTCAGTTTGCGATAGAGTTTACTCAATCAGAAACCAACAATTCAAAAATCTGGGCTTTCCCAACTGGCTCTACTGTCACTATTGGCAGTGTTTCGGCAATCAATGCAGATTACATTTTAACGGCTTCAAATGTCACAGAAAATGCTTTCAGCACAGACTTGACACGCCAACTTTGGGCAGAAATTAATGCTATGTTGCTTGAAAGTGGTTTGTTTAAGATTATTCTAAAACAGGGCTACAGCGGAGACGGTTCAGACTTCAACAAAGTAAACTTGGTTGTTGAAAACCAGTCTTATTTTGACGGTTCATCATGGAGCGGTTTTGTTTATGCAGAAAGCAGAGGCGGTTTACTTGCTCTTTGTTGTGAAAACGAGCTTGACCCAGATGTATGGGTGGCGATTCCAGGCAGTGCCATAAAGGCGCAACTCATTGAAGTCACTGCAAATGGTGTACTTTACACAGCTTCTAATTTGAATCTGCCTTATACATTTGTGCAAGGCAATCCAGTTTTAGAGGGTGGCGCGCAAGTCCTCGGCAATCAATCAATAAATCAGCGTATGCCGTTACGCTTCGACCTTGGCGAGCAATTTAATGCACTTTATGCCGGCATGTCTACGGCTGAACTGTTGGCGCGTCTGTCTGTTGACGCTTCGCTAAACCGTGTTGTCTATCGCGACAATGTAGGACATGAAACAGATGATTTAACAGGAATCACAATAACAGGCGCACAAAACGGCGGTTTGATGTTGTCTTTGCCAACTGGTGCAGATTCTTCTTTCATCGGGCATAGTATCGAGCTTGACATAGAAATCCAAATCATTGACAATGTCTTAGGTTTGTCTATTTACATGATAACCGAATCTTTAATGACAGGGTATTTATGGACTGCTTAAGCGAAAAAAAAGGCGCGGACTCACGATCCGCGCCGAAAGAACTTCAACACAAGTTCTTGAAAATAGATATAATGGACAACTCAAATATACTCGATACCGTTGAAACGGTCAAGTCTTTTTTTTATCAGCTTTTCTTAAATCAGCTCGGCGAGAGAATCGGCGAAAGTAAAGTATTTCGCAAACTAGACGGCGAAAACTTTTCTTTTGTGCCATACTCTGAAAGGGGCTGTAAACAAGATTGCCCTTTTTCAATGCCGTTAGATTATTTGCACTACAACGGCAAAAAAACTTATAGAGAGCGCAAAAAGCCAACAGAAAAATACAAAAGCCTTTTTGAATCAGCTTCAGAAGGCAAAATCTCTGATGAAGTCTTAAAAAATACAGTAAAGTTCTGGGCGGAAAACAATCCCATTATTTGTATGCCAAAAGAAGCAGATTATATCATGTTTGAGGGCTTCGCAAAGAGTACGGCGCGTTATAACAAAAAATCTTACTGGCGCATTGTTGACCATGCAAAAGCCTGTTTTAAGCAAGGCATGAAACCGTATTTTTTAACTATGACGATAGACCCGAAGAAATACAAACTTAATTATTATTCTGCATACCTCGGCGCAAACTTTCAGTTTAACCGCATATTAAAAAATCTTTCTCGCGCTTTCCATGCAGAATATGAAATAGTCCTTGAATCTCAAAAAACAGGCAATCCGCACGCTCATGCGGTTCTTTGGTTGCCGGACTGGAACAAAGACGATAAAACGGTGAGAAAAGGAAAAAAGGAATATATTTCAGACGGCAAACTAAAAAGATATTTACTCAAATATGAAAAAGATACTGGCTTCATGGAGCTTCGCAGAGGTGACGAAAAAAAAGCAGTCAATTATCTTTGCAAGTACATAACCAAAACCACTACAGCCGATTTTATGAAAATATCTAAAGACCCGAACAAACTAAAAACAGAAGATAGAAAAATGCTCCTTTCTGCCATTATGCCAGTTTTATGCGGAATCCGACAATTTAAGGTTTCGCAGTTGAAAAACGTTTCTACAGAAAACAAGCCGAAAACACAAAAAGAAGCTTTACTGTCTGCCGAAATGAGCTTTGATGAAGTAATTAGCTCTTTAGTCGGAAAAGATGAAAATACGGCTCGGCGCGTCCTCGCGCCGTACTTGAATAAGTCATGTAATAACTTGCCACACTGCCCTATCAGTAAGGCGCGTGTTCTGTCGTACTCGCAGTTTTCTCGCGGTTCTTCTGTGGCGATTGAGGACGCAAACAAGCTCCCAAGAGAAAAAAGGCGTTATTTTTACGAAAACGCGAAATCTTGTACGTGTTCCGGCTGTATACTGTCCGATTTGCTAGAAGCTGATAAACCTTTTGAAGAGTTTATTTCTAAAAACTTCCTTGTCACGCACGAAAAACAAATAAAACGCGCTCTGGAAACGCGCCTTGAAACTCTTGAAATTGTCCAGCAAGCCCTCGGCGATGAAAGTATAAGCTTTGAGAATCAATTAAACTATGTTGCCTTGCAAGTTGCCGGAAACTCGGCACTTGCTTTTTCTCCTGTCAAGTTTTCTGATTATAGCTTAGGAACGGATTTGGAATATTTTGAACATCAACATTTTGATTTACTCGACACAACACCAAGAAAACGCAATCAAATAATTAGAGAATCAAGAGAATGTAGAAAATCTTATAAAAAACAATTAAAAAAACTTGCTATGTCCGTTAAACGGTGTTATAATTCTAAAGAAAAGCCAAAAGAAAACAATAATCCAGAGCTTTTCAAGGAGTGTTAATATGTTATTTGATAGCCTTCATCCAAAAGCCCAAGCTCTTTGTGATAAGTGTCTTGACCTTGCTATTAAAAGAGGGTTCAAATGCCCATTTATGAAATGGGACGGACGATTTTGCGAGCAGATTAGAAAAATATCAAGCATAGAAAAAGCGTTACAAATGGAAATAGATAACGCGCCATTAACAGGACAACAGGATTTTTCTGAACTGTACAAAAATTACGGTAAAGCAGTTTTTGAACTTAGTCTTGAAAACTGTTTTAGAAACGGCAAACTTCCACAAAATATGCCGGAGGTCTTATAGAAAATCATGCTAATGTCAGATAAAGAAACTTTGTTTAACATTATGAACTATGAAAACGGTGTTTGCGCTTTTCTTTTGGATAGAGAAGAACTGAAACAATTTAAGGACGAGAGAAATAAACGCGGTCGAATTACGATTCGCGAGCCGTCCGCATTTCAAGATTATTCGTACTTTTACGAAGTTCTGGAGCTTCCAGAAGTGACAAGCCAGATTAAAGCAAAAAATCAAGGCTGTGTTGTTGTCAAGCTTTCACTTGATACAAATCAGCCAGACATAAAGCATTGTCACAGCGTTTTTACACGCGCCCAAATGAAAAACATGAACTGGATTTTATAATCTGGTCATGCAAATAAATCAAAGAGAGGTTTTTATTTATGTCAACAATTAATCACGTTTTCCAAATCGGCAACCTCACAAGAACAGCCGAAGTCAAAAGTAGTGCAAGTGGTGTCGATGTCGTCACGTTTTCTATCGCGGTTCACTCGCGTATTAAAAGCAAGGCTGACCCCAACACTTTTGACACAGTAGCCAACTTTTTTGACTGCGTAGCTTTCGGAAAATATTTTTCAGCCGTTGCAAAGTCCATGCAGAAAGGGCGGAAAGTTGCAGTTCACGGCGAATTGCGCCAGAATCGCTACGAAAAGGACGGCGAAAAACGTTCTAATGTTCAAATCGTAGTAAACGAGATTGAAGTTTTTCCGCCTTATAGTCAACTCGGCGAGAATATCGCTGTTTCTTCGGATTCCGCTGTGCCAAGCAATGTTAATATGGTTGCTGAAAACTTCGGCGGTCATGCCGAAGAAATCTTTTGAAAAATCGGGAGAGAATTAAACCATGATGCGAGATAAAAACATTCGCGGTCAGTCTTTCTTCTCTGCTGTTGAAGCTTACCAAAACTTTGAAGAACAACTTCGCGCCATTGCAGAAGATTTAGAAAAATGCTTTATAGACAAAAGCCAAGTTTTCAACGCCTTGTTAGATTGCGGTTTAGTTTCAAAACCGTCTGTTAATTCTTTTGGTGTTGTTAAATGGACGATGAAAGATATTGCAACACTCTTGCAGAAATTAACAGGCTTTACTTGCAAGGTCACAAAACTGCTATCTGCTCCGGCTAGTCTGTCATACAAGCAATACTGTCTTTATGTCTACCGGCTTTGCTACAAACCGCATTTTTCTGCGCCTGTTTTCTTGCCGTCTTGCGCTCCAAAGTTTGACCAAGAAAAAGTGTTTTCCGTTGCACAGTTCAAATACTGTTATTTCATTCAGTT
>JAZRMY010000014.1:0-1400 GCA_045647925.1 Acutalibacteraceae bacterium
GAGGAATTTTATATGTATAAATTCCGCACAATGCGTCCTAATGCAGAAGCACTCTTGGAGCAGTTAAAAGAAAAAAATGAAATGGACGGACCTGTTTTTAAAATCAAAGAAGATCCGAGAATAACAAGAGTAGGAAAAATCTTAAGAAAACTATCTCTTGATGAATTGATGCAATTCTTTAACGTTTTTAAAGGTGATATGACTTTGGTAGGTCCCAGACCGCCTCTGCCGGGTGAGGTTCTACATTACACAGATTATCAGAAGCTTCGTCTGCACGTAACCCCCGGACTTACCTGCACATGGCAGATAAGCAAAAACAGAAACGATATTCCGTTTGAACAGTGGGTTGAAATGGACCTTGATTACATACAAAACAGAACATTCCCGGGAGATTTGCTTATAATGCTTAAAACACCTATTGTTATGCTTAGCGGAACCGGAAGATAAGATTGGAGGCAAGAATATGAAAGTTGCAATGGTTGGCCATAAAGTTATTCCCTCAAGACGTGGCGGAATTGAAAATGTGCTCACTTCTTTGTGTCCGTTGCTTGTTGAAAAAGGAATAGATGTTACCTGCTACAACCGCAGTTCCGATAAAGTGGAAAATGAATATATCGGCACGGTTAAAGACAAAAAATATAAAGGTGTAACATTAAAAAATGCATGGACGATCAATAAAAAGGGACTCTCTGCTATGGTTGCTTCCTTTACTGCGGCAATTTATGCAGCTTTCGGAAAATATGATATAGTACATTTTCACGCAGAAGGTCCTTGTGCTGCTATGTGGATACCAAAAATGTTTGGAAAAAAGTGCGTAGCAACAGTTCATGGACTTGATTGGCAAAGAGAAAAATGGGGTAAGGGATTTGCTTCTAAATATATAAAATTCGGCGAAAAAGTCATGGTGAAATGTGCGGACGAAATAATTGTTTTAAGTGAAAGTGCCCGTGAGTATTTTAAAGAAACATATAATCGTGACACTGTACTTATTCATAACGGAATAGATAAGCCTAATAAAAAAGAAGCGGAGAAAATCACAAAATTATACGGACTTTCAAAAGATGAGTATATTTGCATCGTATCAAGACTTACCGCCGAAAAAGGTGTTCATTATCTTATTGATGCCTATAACAGTATTAAAACAATCAAAAAACTTGTTATCGCAGGTGATACAAGCGATACAGATGAATATGTTGAAATGTTAAAGCAAAAGGCATCCGGAAATCCTGATATTATTTTTACGGGATTTATATCAGGAGATGTATTAACAGAAATATACAGTAATGCCTATGTAGTTACTCTTCCTTCAGATATCGAAGGAATGTCTCTGAGTCTTTTGGAGGCTCATGCATACGGTAATGCTGTTTTGTGCTCTGACATTCCCGAAAACACATTGGTGA
>JAZRMY010000015.1:0-11220 GCA_045647925.1 Acutalibacteraceae bacterium
TGTATTTTACCACTATATATAGTATAATACAAGTAAAATTTGGATAATTCTTTAAATAAGGGGTAATATTTTATGAAATGTCCGTTTTGCAGCTATGAAGAAAGTAAAGTAATCGACTCACGCCCTACCGACGAGGGTCAACGTATTCGCCGCAGACGCGAATGCTTACAATGCACTAAACGCTTTACCACCTATGAAATAATCGAAAGTCTTCCGATTATTGTTATTAAGAAGGACAAGTCCCGCGAATCATTTAACCGTGACAAGCTTATGACTGGTCTTTTGCGCGCTTGTGAAAAGCGTCCGGTATCTATTGATACACTTGACAATATGATAGACGAAATTGAAGTTATCATCCAAAATTCGCTTGACCGTGAAGTAAGCAGCGAAAAAATTGGCGAGCTTGTTATGGAAAAGCTTAAAGGCATTGACGAGGTTGCCTATGTTCGTTTTGCTTCGGTTTATCGCCAGTTTAAAGACATTAACCCCTTTATGAACGAGCTTAACAAGCTTCTCGCAAAATAGTTTTTAATTCACACAAAGGGTATTTTTACAGTACCCTTTGTTTTTTGAAATTTAGGAGTTTTTTATGACAGACAATATTGCACTTGCAAATCTGCTTTTGCCGAATATCGACAAAACACCCGAATATTACGAAAACCTTTACCCTGTCCGCAATTTGCCCGAGGGAGCAAGGGTTGTTCGTGTAGCACCAAGCCCCACAGGGTATTTACATTTGGGCACACTTTTTGCAGCCCTTGTAAACCGCATTACCGCAACCTCATCGGGCGGTGTGTTCTTTACCCGTATTGAAGACACCGATAAAAAACGCGAAATTGAGGGCGGCATTGAAAATATTATAGATGGTCTTAACCGTTTTGGCATCACCATTGACGAGGGCTTTTTCAGCGGCACAAACCAAAGAGGCGACTATGGCCCCTATCAACAAAGCTTGCGTGCTGAAATTTACCAAACCTATGTTAAGGATTTAATTATTAAAGGTTATGCCTACCCTTGTTTTTGCACTGCCGAAGAATTAGAAGCCGTGCGTGAAATACAGGAAAGCCAAAAAATCCGTACGGGTTACCACGGCAAATGGGCAAAGCACCGCGACATTACTTTTGAAGAAGCCAAGGCGTTAATTGATGAGGGCAAGCCCTTTGTAATTCGCCTTAAATCCCCAGGTAATGAAGAAAATAAGGTTATTTTTGAAGACGGTATTAAGGGCAAAATTGAAATGCCCGAAAATGATGAAGATTTTGTCCTTTTAAAATCCGACGGTATTCCCACCTATCACTTTGCACACGCTATTGACGACCATTTAATGCACACCACACATGTTATGCGTGGCGATGAATGGATTTCATCCGTTCCAAAGCACATTCAGTTATTTAAGCTTTTGGGCTTTAAATTGCCTAAATTTGCCCACATTTCACCTATTATGAAATTGGACAACGGTGCAAAACGCAAAATTTCAAAGCGTAAGGACCCCGAGGCCGCCGTTCACTTCTTTGCCGAACAGGGCTTCCCTAGTGAAAATGTTATTGAATATTTAATGACAATTGCAGCAAGCGATTTTGAAGACTGGCGCCGCTGCAACCCGACTGCTTCTTATAAAGACTTTAAGTTTAACTTAAAGAAAATGAGCGTTTCGGGTGCATTGTTTGATGAGGTTAAGCTTTTAGACGTTTCTAAAAACCGTATCTGCTTACTTTCAAGTGAACAGGTTTACGATTATGTAACCGCTTGGGGCGCTGAATTCGATAAGGGATTTTACGAAATTCTAACAAAAGACCCCGAATATACAAAGGCAGTTTTCGCTATTGACCGTGACGTTCCGAAGCCCCGTAAGGATATTGCGAAATGGAACGAGGTTAAAGACTATTTCTCATATATGTTCGACGAGCTCTATACCCCCGATTTTACTTTGCCTGAAAATATTTCTAAAGAAGATGCAATTGCTTTCTTAAATGAATACAAAGCAGTATATTCCGATACTGACGACAAGCAAACTTGGTTCAATAAAATTAAAGAAATTGCACCAAAACTTAATTTCGCAAGTGAAACTAAGGAATATAAAGCAAATCCCGATGCTTACAAGGGCCACGCAGGTGATTTGAGTACTGTGCTCAGAATTGCAATTACAGGCAGACGAAACACTCCTGATCTTTGCAGTATTATGCAGGTTTTGGGTAAAGATAAATGTGTAGAACGTATTGAAAATGCGATAAGAGGTTAAATTATGGAAGAAATTATTTTAAACAACGAAGAAGTTAAACCATCTAACTTTATTCATGATTTTATTGATGAAGATTTAGCGGAAGGCGTTTACGAAAAGGTACAAACCCGTTTTCCGCCCGAACCTAACGGATATCTTCATATAGGTCACGCAAAGGCTATTTGCATTGACTTTGCTACTGCCGAAAAATATAACGGCAAATGCAATCTTCGTCTTGATGATACTAACCCCACAAAAGAAGACGTTGAATACGTAGACGCTATTATGGAAGACATCAAGTGGTTAGGCTTCCAGTGGGATAACGTATACTACGCATCCGATTATTTTGATTTTATCTACGAATGCGCTTTAAAGCTTATTGATAAGGGTCTCGCTTACATTGACGAATCCACCCCCGACCAAATCAGAGAAATGCGCGGTACATTAACCGAGCCGGGTGTAAATTCACCCTACCGTGACCGCCCGATAGAAGAAACCAAGGATTTATTCGCAAGAATGACCGCAGGTGAATTCGAAAACGGCGCAATGGTGCTTAGAGCTAAAATCGATATGTCATCTTCTAACCTTAATATGCGTGACCCGATTATTTACCGCATTATGAAGGCTACCCACCACCGCACTGGCGATAAATGGTGCGTTTACCCGATGTATGACTTTGCGCATCCGTTAAGTGACGCTAAGGAAGGTGTTACACACTCACTTTGCTCACTTGAATTTGAAAACCACAGACCGCTTTATAACTGGTTCTTGGAGGTTTTGGATATACCTACTCCCCCACGCCAGATTGAATTTGCACGTATGAACGTTAACTACACCTTAACAAGTAAGCGTAAGTGCTTAAAGCTTGTTAATGACGGGCTTGTAAGCGGTTGGGACGATCCGAGAATGGCTACAATCTGCGGTATGAGAAGACGCGGCTACCCTGCTGAAGCTGTACGCGCTTTTGTTGATAAAATCGGTGTTTCTAAAGCATACAGCGTAATTGACTATGCATTACTTGAATCTTGCGTTAGAGATTATTTAAACGAAAACGCTGATCGTTCAATGGCTGTTCTTCGTCCTTTAAAGGTTGTAATTGACAACTACCCCGAAGGAAAAACCGAAGAAATTTCAGTTGATATCAACCCCAATAAGCCCGAGCTTGGTAAAACTACCGTTACCTTCTCACGTGAGATTTATATTGAGCAAGATGACTTTATGTTAGACCCACCCGGAAAATATTTCCGTTTGTGTCCTGCAAAAGAAGTTCGTTTAAAGAGCGCTTATTACATTAAGTACGCTTCCCACGAAACCGACGAAAACGGTAATATTACTGTTGTGCACGCAACCTACGACCCCGAAAGCTTTGGTGGCGAATCACCCGACGGCAGAAAGGTTAAAGGCACATTACATTGGGTAAGTGCAGATAACTGTATTGATGCTGAAGTTCGTCTTTACGAGCGTTTATTCAACGTTCCGAACCCAAGCGACGAAGAAGGCGTTTCTTCCTTTGCTGACAACCTTAACCCCGAATCATTAACCGTTCTTACAGGCTGTAAGCTTGATAAATCTTATAGCGATGTTAAGCTCGGTGATACCTTCCAATTTATGCGTCAAGGTTACTTCTGTGTTGATAAGGATACAACTGAAAGTAATATTGTATTCAATCGCACCGTAGCGCTTAAGGATTCTTTTGTTAAGAAGGCTTAAAGTATGACAGTTAAGAATATTTTTGATTTTTTAAACCAAAAATTTCCCACTAATACCGCTTGTGATTTTGACAATGTAGGTATTTTAGTTGGTGACAAGGACGCCGTTGTGAAAAAGGCTTTAATTGCGCTTGACTGCACAAGCCTTACGGTTGATGATGCGGTACAAAATGGTTGTAATTTGATAATTACTCACCATCCTGTTATATATAACCCTTTAAAGAATGTGCTTAAAGGCAGTATTGTTTATAAGCTTATTGAAAACAATATTTCGGTAATTTCTATGCATACCAACCTTGATATTGCGGTTGGCGGTGTTACAGAAAGCCTTTGTGCGACATTAAACCCCAAAACATTAGAAACAGTTACCGCATCTGACGGATTCACACTTAAAAAGTGTACTGTTTCCCCTATTTTAAGTGATGATTTAGCAGCTTTGCTTAAAACCCGTTTAGGCGGCATGGTAAAATATGTATCTTGCGAAAAACAAATAGAAACCATTCTCTTTTGTTCGGGTACCGGTGGCAGTTTTATTGACGATGCATTAAGACTTAATTGCGACGCTCTAGTTACTGCCGATGTTAAACACAGTCAGTTTTTATCGGCTCAGTACTACGGTATTGCTCTTTTCGATGCAGGTCACTTTAACACAGAGGATGTTGTTATTGAACCCTTAAAAGCTTTATTAACAACTGAATTTGATATAGAATTTATAACAACACATACTTCATTAATTAAAAGCCGCTAATTATAGCGGCTTTTAATATTTCTTTCTTTTTTGCCAATAATATTTTTGGTGATTAAATGATAACAACAATTATTCGTACAATAATTCTTTATGCTTTTGTAACCTTTGCAATTCGTGTTATGGGAAAAAGACAGATTGGTGATATGCAACCAAACGAACTTGTAATAACACTTTTAATTTCGGAAATTGTAGCAATTCCGTTACAAGATATTTCTCAGCCGATTTTAAGCGGTATTGTTGCAATTTTTATGCTTATTGTATTAGAAATTGTAATGTCTGTACTTTCAATGAAAAGCATATTTGTAAGAAAATTTATGAACGGTAAATCGGTTGTTATTATAAAAAACGGTATTGTTGACCAAAAGGCAATGAAGGACGTAAGAATGACCGTTTTGGATTTAGTTGAGCTTTTGCGCGGTCAGAATGTATTTGATATATCTACCGTTGCATTTGCGGTGCTTGAAGTAAACGGTAATTTAAGTGTGCTTTTAAAAGGCGCTGAACAGACTGTAACCGCAAAGGATATGGGGGTTAAAAAACCTAAAGAGGCTTTACCTTTACCCGTTATAAGCGACGGTAAGATATTAAGTGATTCGCTTAAGGCACTTAATATTACAAGTAACGACGTTTACAAGAAAATTAAAGCAAATAACACCGAGGTTGAAAATGTATTTTTAATGACTCTTGACCGATACGACAACATTTGTCTTATAAAGAAAGGAGTCTAGTATGAAACGACTAATTCCCGCAAGTATAATTTTTGTGTTAGTTATTCTCACCTACTTTTTAAGCTTAAATCATATAACAAAAAGCTGTGAAAATACAAATAAGTTGCTTGATAAATCGGTAGAGGCTTATAAGGAAAATCAAACCGCCGAAAAGGAAGCAGAGAAAATTAAAAAATTCTGGCAAAAGGAAGAAAAAACACTTTCTTTCTTTGTAAACCACGAGCATATTGATGAGATTGAACAAGCAATATCAACCTTAAACGTTTATGCAAAGGAAAAGGATAATATACTATTTTACGAATATGCAGATGCTATACGGGTTTTACTGCATCAAATAGTAGAAGAAACAAAAATAACAACCCACAGTATTTTTTAAAAATGCATATTTATGCAAAAAATATTGACAAATATATATATTAATGATATACTCTTCTTATATAATTTTTAAGGAGAGTATTTTTATGAAAAAACTTTTGGCAATTGTACTTATGTTAACAATGCTCGTTGCTTGCTTTGCAGGTTGCGGCGCAAAAGAAGATGACACATTAGTAATGGCAACAAACGCAGCATTCCCCCCATACGAATATATTGAAAACGGCGAATACGTTGGTATTGACGTTGAAATCGCTAACCTTATTGCTAAAGAACTTGGCAAAGAGCTCGAAATCAAGGACGTTGAATTCGGTTCAATCATCGGCGGTGTTCAGTCCGGTAAATATGACCTTGGTATCGCAGGTCTCACCGTTACCGAAGACCGTTTAAAGAACGTTAACTTCTCTACCTCTTATGCAAACGGTATTCAGTCAGTTATCGTTAAAGAAGATTGTCCTTACGCTTCTTACGAAGATTTCTACACCGGCTTTGATGCTGATGGCAACCCACAGGGCGTTGTTGAAGGAATTAAAATTGGTGTTCAACAGGATACTACAGGCGATATCTACTGCTCAAGCAAACCTGCAGAATGGGGCTTCGGTGAAGAAAATGTAATCCGTTACAAGACCGGTGCTGACGCTGTTCAGGCTCTCGTTGAAGGTAAAGTTACCGCTGTAATTATTGATAACGAACCTGCTAAAGCTTTTGCTGCTGCAAATAAGGGTCTTAAGATTCAGGATACTGAATTCACTAACGAAGATTATGCAATTGCAATTAACAAGGATAACAAAGAATTACTTGATGATGTTAATGCAGCTCTTAAAAAATACACCGACAACGGTGAAATCCAAAAGATTATCGATAAATACATAAAATAATATAACAAAATACAACCACATTCGGTAATACCGAATGTGGATTGTTTTCTGTAAAAGGAGAAAATAATGAAAGAATGGTTCGCGGAACTGTCTGACGAGTTTGTCTTAAACTTTATTAAAGACAACCGTTGGGAATGGCTTGTTGAGGGTTTAAAAAACACCCTTATTATCACCTTTTTTGCAACCCTCATAGGTATTGCAATCGGTGTATTTATTGCGATTGTACGTTCTACATACGATAAAAATATAGATATCTTAAAGAAAAAGAAGGGGCTCGGCTACTATCTTCTTTCTTTATTAAACGGTATTTGTAAAATATATCTTACTATAATCCGTGGAACACCTGTTGTAGTTCAGCTATTAATTATGTACTTTATAATTATGGCGGCATCTAACAGCGAAACCTTAATTGCAATTATTGCTTTCGGTATAAATTCAGGCGCTTACGTTGCCGAAATTTTCCGTGGCGGTATTATGTCTATTGATAAAGGTCAGTTTGAAGCAGGAAGAAGCCTCGGTTTTAACTATATTCAAACAATGATATATGTAGTAATCCCTCAAATGTTTAAGGTAGTTCTTCCAACACTTTGTAACGAATTTATCGTATTGCTTAAAGAAACCTCTATTGCAGGTTACGTTGGTATTGTAGACTTAACAAAAGCGGGTGACCTTATAAGAGGCCGTACATTCTCTGCCTTTATGCCTTTAATTGCAGTTGCAATTATTTACTTGGTAATTGTTATGCTGTTTACTTGGCTTGTAGGAAAGCTTGAAAGGAGGCTTCGCAACAGTGACCACTAATGAAACACTTATTAAAGTTGAAAACTTAGAAAAATCCTTTGGAAAAATTGAGGTTTTAAAGGGTATTTCTACCGACATTAAAAAAGGCGAGGTTGTTGTAATTATCGGACCTTCGGGTTCAGGTAAATCTACATTTTTGCGTTGCCTGAACCTCCTTGAAGAACCCACAGGCGGTCATATTTATTTTGATAATACCGATATTACCGACCCTAAGGTAAACATTAATACCCACCGTCAGAAAATGGGAATGGTTTTCCAACAGTTTAACCTTTTCCCACATATGACAGTCTTAAAAAATATGACCATTTCCCCTATTAAAGTTTTAGGTCTTTCAAAGCAAGAGGCTGAAGAACGTGCGATGAAGTTACTTGAACGCGTAGGTCTTGCTGACAGAGCTAACGCTTATCCTTCACAATTATCGGGTGGTCAGAAACAGCGTGTTGCTATTGTACGCGCACTTTGTATGCAACCTGACGTTATGTTGTTTGACGAGCCTACTTCAGCGCTTGACCCAGAAATGGTTGGCGAAGTGCTTGAGGTTATGAAGTCATTGGCGCAAGAAGGTATGACAATGGCGGTAGTAACTCACGAAATGGGCTTTGCTAAAGAGGTAGCTGACACAGTATTCTTCATTGACGAAGGAATTATTATGGAACAAGGCACTCCCGACGAATTATTTAATAATCCAAAATCCCCAAGACTTAAAGACTTTTTAAGTAAGGTAATATAATAAAAAACCGAAACAGAAATTTCTGTTTCGGTTTTTAAAACTATTTTTTAACTGGAGATTTTATGAAAACTCAAAACAATATTTTAATTGCATTTATTTTAAATCTGTTCTTTTCTATTTTTGAATTTATTGGCGGAATTTTCACAGGAAGCGTTGCTATAATTTCTGACGCTATTCACGATATCGGCGATGCCGCAAGCATTGGTATTTCTTACTTCCTTGAAAAGAAAAGCAAAAAACAGCCCGATGATATTTACACCTACGGCTATGCAAGATATTCGGTAATCGGTGGAGTTATTACAACAATGATTTTATTATTCGGCTCGGTTGCAGTAATAATTAACGCCACTAAAAAAATTATAAACCCAACAGAAATTAACTATAACGGAATGATAATTTTCGCGGTTGTTGGTGTTATAGTGAATTTTACTGCCGCGTATTTTACCCGTGAGGGCGATTCCATTAATCAAAAAGCCGTAAATCTTCATATGCTTGAAGATGTGCTTGGTTGGTCGGTAGTGCTAATTGGCGCTATGATAATGCGTTTTACCGATTTTAAAATTTTAGACCCTGTAATGTCTATTGGTGTTGCAATTTTTATATTAATAAATGCCATTAAAACACTTAAAGAAGTAATTGATTTGTTTTGTGAGAAAATTCCAAACGGCATATCAACCGATGAAATCAAAGAACATTTACTTGAAATCGACGGTGTAATTGATGTTCACCACATTCATATTTGGAGTATTGACGGTAATTCAAATTACGCTACAATGCATATTGTAACAAACGGCGAAGCACAGAAAATCAAACATAAGGTTAAAGAAGAATTAGAAGAACACGGTATTTCCCATTCAACGCTTGAGCTTGAAAATGAAAACGAAAACTGTTGTGATAAAGAATGTAAAGTAGAACATCATCACTCTCATTCGCATCATCACCATCATCACCACTAATTAAAAAAGAACTATGAGTAATCATAGTTCTTTTAATTTTATACTTATTTCACCTGTGGATAGGTATTCCTGCTTGCCGTCTGCGTATTCTACTAATAATCTGCATCTATTATCGATTTCAAGCGCTTTTGCGGTTTTGCCATACACAGATACTTCTCTACCTAAACACACGCTACGCTTACGGTATTCGTCCAAAAAAGCAAGATTATCAATTGAATTGTATTCTTTGAAGAAATTATCAATAACCTTTGCAGTAAGCTTGGATAAAATTTCTTCATCCTCGTTTTCAAAAACACAAGCAGCAATATCTTTAATTTCGTCGTCAAAATCATTTTGCGGTTTAAAAACATTGATACCGATACCTACAACTACAAAAGAATCACTGCCGCATATACCCGATTCGCACAAAATACCGCAAACCTTTTTGCCGTTTATTAAAATATCGTTTACCCATTTAATGTCGGTTTTTTTATCGCTAATTTCTTCTATTGCCTTACTAACCGCAACTGCAGTAGCGGAGGTTATAAGGGTTGTATCAAAACTAAGGTTTTGGGGGCGGACTAATATACTTAAATATATACCGCCTTTTTCTGAAATAAAGCTTCTTCCCTTTCTTCCCTTGCCACCCGACTGTGAAAGAGCTAAAACAACTGTTCCCTCTTTAGCACCACAAATAGCTTTTTGCTTTAGCGAATCGTTTGTAGAAGTCAAAGATTCATAAACTTCTAAATCAATCCGGTTTTCAATATGTTTTAATATTTTTTCTTTCAAATTTAAAATCCTTTTTTAAAAAGTCTTTTTATTCTTGGGTGCAGCATATTCAGATAAGCCATAGACATACGTGCTACTGCAATATCATAAACAACAAAAACAATATTAGCAAGTACCATTAAAATAGCAACACCGTATTGTTTTAATACTCCGAAATCATCTAAAGAAATTGCAAACAGCTTTGAAAACAAACCGTAGACGAATAGAACCGAAATATTAAATAACAATACTTTTATTATCCATTCAATAATAGGCTTGTTGATTCTTTCAATAAGTGCTTTTGCAATTGGATAATACCCAAATAAAAATATATACAAAAATTTACTTTCCATTTCAGCGAACATAAATACAAGTACGGCAGATGCAAAAAAGCTTAAAACTGCCCACTTGTAGTTTGTTTCTATTAGTACAACCATAACACAAAGCCCTGCTATTGCAGGGATTGCGTAGGTTAAATACGGAAAATAAGATGTTAACATTATTACAACCGCTAATGCGGACATAATAGCGCTAAAGGTAATTTTGGCGGTATTTTTCATTAACAGCACCTGATTAAATCGCCGCCTAAGCATTCGCAGCAACAGTCGGCACAGATAAGACCTTGACAAACGTCACAACCGCTACATTCATTACCCGAACCGTAATTTCTGTAAGGGTTGTTGTACTGTACTCTTGACTGTCTTTGCGCATTATTAAGCGCATTACGGTATTCGGCATTGGTAGGGTCCATACGGGCAGCAGTAGCAAAGCTTGTATAGGCTTGGTCAAACCAACCGCGACGGTAAAGTACAGTACCGTTTAAGAAATACCATTCGGCATTTCTTGTATGCGGCGGTACACCGTCAAGTAATTCTTGCGCTTCTTCAAGGCGGGATTGCTTTATTAAATTACGAATTTCAGGAAAAGCAGATTCTGTGGCAGAATAATTATCATCGGTAGTTTTTCCGCCTTTTCTTGTATTCATAATAGCATCATACGCCTGATTAATTTCCTGCATTTTTTCTTCTGCTAAATCAGACAATGGATTATCGCCATAATTATCGGGATGATATTTACGGGCAAGAGTGCGATATGCGTTTTTAATTTCTTCGTCGGTAGCGTTACGAGAAACGCCAAGTACCTCATATGGGTCTTTCATTGTAAATCTCCTTACAAACTGAGTTCTTTTTTATAGGTTTCTTCCATTCCTATGTAAATTATATTACCAAGAATGTTTTTAAGCTTTTTAACCTCCAAAAGCTCAGACGCCTTGCCTGTTTCGGCGGCAGCGATATTAAGCTGAGGAACAATTACGTTTTTAATATATCCT
>JAZRMY010000016.1:0-30948 GCA_045647925.1 Acutalibacteraceae bacterium
CTCTTGGCAATAATTCACAAACTACCGTTAGAATAGTTTACTGCTCGTCAATTTCGAAGAAATCGCGGAGTCTTTCGATGAAGGCCTCCGAAACGGTTTCGTATTCGTCGTCATCCTCGATGTCAACGAAATATTCCTCACCGTTGTCTTCCTCGACCTTTACCATAACCAACTCGCCGTCGCTATCGAGCTGTTCCTGAGGGTCATCGTAAACGGGGAGGAGGGCTAAATATCTGCCCATTTCAAACTCGATGGCATCAAGCACCTCAAAGGTGTATTCCTTACCGTCATCATCGGCAAGGGTTATTATATCGGGATTGTATTCATTATTTATTTCAGCCATTTTTATCACTCTCCATACTTCTATTTTAACTGTCTTGCGGCTTTAAGTCAATATGTTTATGCTTTTCGTAATCTAAAACTTTTTTAAACTGTGTTTCATACAGTTCTTTGTATTTAGGACTTTTTTCAAGCAATTCGCTATGAGTGCCCTCATTTGTTATTATACCCTTATCTATCACCATTATTTTATCTGCTGCAATAACGGTTGAAAGGCGGTGGGCTATTACAATACTTGTTCTGCCTTGCATAACCTTATTAAGCGCATCACTTATAAGATTTTCGGAAATAGAATCAAGCGAGGAGGTAGCCTCGTCTAAAATAAGTAGCTTCGGATTTTTAAGTACAACGCGTGCAATCGAAACGCGTTGCTTTTCACCGCCCGAAAGCTTAAGTCCGCGATTACCTACAATAGTATCAAACTTATTGGGTAAATTAGTTATAAAGTCATAAATATTTGCAACCTTACATGCATTTTCAATTTCTTCCATAGAAGCCTCAGGCTTTGCATACAAAAGATTTTCTAAAATTGTTCCGTTAAAAAGGTAAGTATCCTGTGTAACAATACCTATATTTGAGCGAAGATATGCAAGGTCGAAATCCTTAACATTAACATTTGCTATTTTAACCTCGCCCGAATCGGTATCGTAAAGGCGAGGAATCATACCAATAACAGTAGATTTACCCGCGCCCGAGGTACCAACAATAGCGTGAATTTTACCGCTTGGAACACTAAAATTAATGCCCTTTAATATTTCCTTACTTTTTTCATAAGAAAAACGAACATCGCAAAATTCAATTTTACAGTCACTTAAATCCGGCTTTTGCGGATTTTTCGGGTTTTCAATCAGGTGTGGGCGGTCAAGATATTCGAAAATTCTTGTAAATAGTGCTAAGGAACGAACAAAATCAACCTGTAAATCAAGCAAAGAACGAACGGGATGATAAAGGCGGTTAACAAGCGAAACCACAACTGTTATATCACCAACAGTTAAAGTAGCGTCGCTTTTGCTCATTATAAGAAATCCGCCGGCAAAATAAATAAGCAAGGGTGCAATTTGAATAAACAATCCTAAAAACACATGGAACCAACTGCCCGCACGACGCTCTTTTATAGTGGTTTTTGTTACATCCTCATTAATGCGTTTGAATTTATTATATTCGGTTTCTTCCTTTGTGAAAAGCTTTACAAGCATAGAACCGCTTACCGAAAGGGTTTCGCCTATGTGGGTATTAAGGTCGTCGTGTTTTTCCTGCACAATACTTGCAAGCTCCCAACGGCGTTTACCAACAAGCCTTGTAGGAATAATTAAAAGCGGTAAAACTATAATTCCCACAATTGCAAGTCGCCAATCGGTGTAAAACAGATAGAAAACACAGGTACCAACTGTAAGCACATTACTGAATACCGAGGTAAGCATTACAGATATTACAGCGCTTACGCCGTTAATATCACTGTTCATTCGGGTTATTATATCGCCTTGCTTTTCGTTAGTGAAAAAGGCGTGCGGCATATGCTGCAAATGGTCGTACATTTCATTCCGCATATCAAAAATTATTTTTTGCGATATCCAAGAATTTATGTACTGCTCCAAAACGCTTATTATTTGTGATAGCGAAAGCACCGTAAACGCGAGTACCAATAATTTCACAAGTACTTTAATATCGCCGTCCGTAATAATAGAGTCAACAATTTTACCTGTAACTATAGAGGGCATAAGACCTAGTATTGCAGAAATTACTAAAGCTGAAAATACGGCCAAAAATTGCCATTTATAAGGCTTTAAATATTTAAGTATGCGTAATAACAGATTTTTAGTAAGCTTTGGGCGGTTTTGCTTCTCGTTTTCGGTCAAGTAACCGCGGGGCCCTCCGCCTATACGCATAGGTCCGCGCATACCTGCAGGTGGTGGATTCATAGGACGCATATTCTCACTCCTTTTACGCTATTATTTTAACATAATAACCAAATTTTGCATAGTTTTTTGAACAATTTGTAAAAATATACAAAAGTTATTAACTTTCACTTGACTTTTTGTGCATAAGTCATTATAATAAAATCAGAAACAAGAGAGGAGGCAAGGAAATCAAAATGAAAGAGTTAACACCACCTGAAAGTTTTCTAAAATAAAAGGGAAGGGTGATTCCAATGAAGTAGTTAATTAAAACCTAAAAATATTAATTTTTTTGGTGAATCCAATGTACTAATAAAATAATTTTTCTAATTTAGAAATTTAATATATAAAATATGGTGACAGTTATGATTGTGAGAAAATATATAATCAAATAAACTGTTAAGGTGATTCCAATGTACTATATAACTTAAAAACTCTATTCCAAACATTTGCATAATGAGTTAACTTGGGGAACACCCTGAGAAAGAATAAAATGACCGTATTCGGTTGAGCAAAAAAAGAAGGAATAATTGAGTAATGGATAAAACTGAATATTATTAACAGCGGTTATGAATGGGTGAGATTCATAACCGCTGTTTTCATGTAAAAATTAACACCGCCTTTTAAAAAGGCGGTGTACTGCTTATTGATAAGAAGGTTCTACAATATTTTTAACCTTAAACTGCTTAACGGCATAGTTGCTTACTTCGGGTTTTAAATCCTTTACAGTTTTGGCAATATCGTCTGCATATTCTGTATCTTTAATAAGATGACGGGCAGTTAAATCAAGATTGTCAAGATAGAATGCATCTGCTTTAATATCCTGTTTTACAACAAGCACGAAGCCGGCGTTATTTTCCTTTTTAATAACCTTAATTTCGCCTGTTGCCATTTTTTGAATATCAGAATAAAATTCGTGTTCGTAGCCTGTACCCTCAGCGCCTAAAACGGTAGCATATTCATCCTTGGGCTTGGGGTCATTGCTTTCGGGGGTGCTTTCTGCTTCTTCGTCTTTGATTTCATAATATTCTTTATAAGCCTGTTCAAAGGTTATGCTCTTGTTCTTAAGTTTATCTGCGTAACCGTTTAATTTGGTTTCAATAGCGGCTTTTTCATTATCTGTTTCTTCAGAAAATGTTACGTCTATAAGGTTTGCGATAATGAAGTTATCATAAATCTTATTTTTTACATCTTCTGCAGGAATTGCTTTTTCACCGTCTTTGCCGTAAAGATGTTCAAAGTAAAGTGAAGCATAGTAGGAATCAACGGTAAAGTTTGTATAGGTGCTTTCGCCAACACCGTTTGGTTCAAAGTATTGTGAATAACCGCTTTGCCAGTAGTAAGAAGCGTAAGACTGGGCATTTGCTTTTGTTTCATCATCAAGCTTAAGGTCTGCTTTTTTGCAGAGTGACTTATAAGCGGCAATTTCTTTAATCATTTCAATTGCACGGTCTTCTACCCAAGTAACGAAATTCTTGTCGTCAATCTTTTTGGAATAAAAATCAACTTCTTTTTGTTGCTCCTCTGCGCTGAGGGTTTCGTAAACCTTATTTTGCGCTTCGCTGTTTGCGTTAATAAGCGCGCACATATAATATGCCGATGTAAATTCAAAACCGTCAACCTTTACGGCAACCTCGTTTTGTTTGTGGCATCCTACCGCAGAAAGTGCTAATAAGCACACAAGTAAAAGTGCGGCTATTTTTTTAAAAGTCTTCATTTTGTTTCCTCCGTGAAATCAAAGTAATAAATACAACATTTATTATATAATAAATGAATTAAAAAGTCTACAAAAAAATTGTGAATTAACCGTTAAAGTGCATTTGAAAGCTCTGAAATGAAATCAGATAATTTTTGGTTAGGCTTAAGCCTTACGGTATAAATAGGTTTTTCTGCCATTTTAAGCATAAATCTGTTGCCGAAATGTGATGAGATTTTCGACATAACTTCGGATTCAATAGAATTGATATGCAAAAATGCAGTGTTGCCGTTTGCGGTAATTTCATATATTTTTGCCTTTGCGGCTTTGCTGCGAAGTGTTGCAATGTCTATAAGTCCCATAACGGCTTTTGGCGGGTCGCCGAAGCGGTCGCATAATTCATCTATAACATCGCTTGCGTCTTCATCGGTTCTTATTGCGGCAATACGCTTGTAAATACCAAGTCGCGCGGGGAGTGAAGAAATATAGCTTTCGGGAATATGCGCCGAAATGTTAAGGTCAACAGTACAGGGAATATCGTCCTCTATTTCCACGCCGTTTTCCTGATTAATAGCCTGTGAAAGTAATTTAAGATACATATCATAGCCAACGGATTCCATATTACCGTGCTGTTCGCCCCCTAAAATACTGCCCGCGCCCCTTATTTCAAGGTCGCGCATAGCAATTTTAAAGCCCGAGCCGAATTCGGTGTATTCTCTTATAGCTTCAAGCCTTTTTGAAGCCACATCAGAAAGTTGTTTGTTTTGTGTAAAGCAAAAATATGCATAGGCGCGTCTTGGTGAACGACCGACTCTGCCGCGTAATTGGTGTAATTGCGAAAGACCCAAGCAGTCGGCATCCTCGATTATAAGGGTATTCGCATTAGGCACATCAACACCCGTTTCAATTATCGTTGTACAAACAAGCAAATCAATTTCGTGGTCTAAAAGCTGCTTCCACACATTCGATAATTCGTCCTGTGTCATTTTGCCGTGGGCAACACCGATATTTATATCGGGTAGTTTTTGCTTTAGCCTTAAAGCACAGCGTTCTATACTTTCTACGCGGTTGTGCAGATAATAAACCTGACCGCCGCGGCGGATTTCTTTATTTATAGCGTCGGCTATAACACCTAAATTGTATTCCAAAACATAGGTCTGTACGGGGTGGCGGTCACCCGGCGCTTCGTCAAGTGAAGACATATCCCTAAGTCCCGACATTGCCATATTTAAGGTTCGGGGAATAGGTGTAGCCGAAAGGGTAAGGATATCCACGTAAGGATATTCTTCCTTTAGCTTTTCTTTTTGCGCTACGCCAAAACGCTGTTCCTCGTCAATAATTACAAGTCCTAAATTTTTGAATTTAATATCCTTTGAAATAAGTCGGTGGGTACCTACTACCATATCAAGTCTACCGCACTTTAAGTCGGAAATAATTTTTTCCTGTGCTTTAGGAGTTACAAAGCGGTTTAAAAGCTTTACTGTAACAGGCATTTCACCGAAACGGCGCAATATGGTGTTATAGTGTTGCATAGCAAGAATTGTTGTAGGCACTAACATAGCGCACTGTTTTCCTTCGCTTATGCACTTAAATGCGGCACGGAGCGCTACCTCGGTTTTGCCGAAGCCAACGTCACCGCAAAGCAGACGGTCCATAGGCACTTCACGTTCCATATCGCCTTTAATTTCGTTTATGCAACGTAATTGGTCTTCGGTTTCGTCGTATTCAAAGCGTCTTTCAAAGTCGTTTTGTAAATCGGTATCGGGTGAAAAAGCGTAACCCTTTACAGACATTCGCTTTGCATACAAAGCGGTAAGCTGTTTTGCCATATCCTTGACCGCCTTTTTAACACGGGTACGGGTTTTCTGCCATTCGCTACCGCCTAAACGGTTAATTTTAATATTGCTGTCTTCTGCCGAGCCTATATATCGGGAAACCAAATCAAGTTGGGTTACAGGAACATATAAAACGTCGCTTTTAGCGTATTTGATTTTAATATAATCCTTTGTAACGCCTGCATTTGTGATTCGGTTTATACCGTCAAAAACACCTATACCGTGGGCTTCGTGTACAACATAATCGCCTCTTTTAAGGCTGTCAAGCGAGCCGATTTCCTGACCTTTTTTAGCGTGTTTCTTCTGGGGCTTTTTGTCAGATAAAAAGAATCTGTGGGTTATTAGTAAAAATTTTTGGTCAGGTATTTCAAATCCGCTTGAAAGACCGCCTGTTGTAACGGTTACGATACCTTCTTTTGCGGTTGGATTTTCGCTGAAAACAGCATTAATATTTTTCTCTCTTAAAGAATCGGTGAGCACCTTTGCGGCACGCTGTCCGCCTGCTAAAATTACAACTTTTCCTTTGCTAGAGAGAGTATAAGATATATCCTCAAGCAGTACGTTAAGGTCGCCACTCCATGCGGTAGAACGCTTATAGTTAAAATTAATTATGTCTTTAAGCTTAACCTCGTAAGAGTTTCTTGGAAAGTTTTCAAGTATAATGCAGTTTTCTGCATTTTGCCAGAATTCTGCTTTTGAAAGCCATAGCTTTGCGGTGTATTTATTAAGAATACCCTCTTCTAAAAAGTTTTCTATATCGGCAGTTTGGCGTATTTCAATACTTTTAAAACGCTCGTTTAAGTTGCCTGATTCCACAACCACAAAAAGAGTATCTTCCAAATAATCAAAAACAGTATTGTTTTGTTCGTAGATTAAAGAAATATATCTGTCGGGTGTAATTGTAATACCGTTTTTTATTGCTTCAATATCGCTGTTTATTTTAGATACAGCATTTTGGGGTATTTTTTTATCACCTTTAATTTTTTCTAATTGGGTTATAAGTTTTTCATGGTTATATAAAACCTCATTTGCGGGGGTTATAACAATTTTTTCTACCGTATCTGTTCGGCGTTGGGTTTCGGTATCAAAACCGCTTATAGTATCAATTTCGTCGCCCCAGAATTCTATACGGTAGGGGGTGGCGCTGTTTACGGGGTATATATCAAATATACCGCCACGAACAGAAAACTGTCCTACACCATCACAGATTTCATTTCTTGTATATCCGCTTAAAATAAGCTTTTCTGTTAAAGTAGCAGTAGAAATATTTTCGCCAACCGCTAAAGTAAAGTGTGCCTTTTTAAGAATTTCGGGTGGGGTAGTGTACTGAATTGCCGCATCAATTGACATTACAAGCACGCCAAAATCCCCGTCTAAAAGTTTAGACAGGGTGTCAGTACGTTTATGTTCGTATTCTTTTGAATAGCCCGTAATATCGGCAAGGCAGTAATCTCTGTAAGGGAAATCAAGGGTATTAATGCCAAGAGATTTAAGGTCGTCGGTCAGTTGGGCGCTGGTTGCTTCATCTGGGGTAATTACTGCAATTTTTTTAGCTGTATGTGCTTTAAGGGCTGATATTACAGCCGCTTTATGAACTCCCGATAGTCCCGTTGCCGCAATCGGTAACCGACTGTTCTCAATGTCCTTTAAAAGAAGGGCGTATTCGTGTTCGGAAAATAGAATATCGTTTAAAAATTTCATAATTAGCTGTTGTAAAGATTTTGCGCCGAATCAATACCACGGGTAATTATTTCGGTAATTGCCTTGTTTGCGGTATTAAGCGCAGTTTCAAGATTAGTTGTATCGGATTTCGGGAATTTGGATAAAACCCAATCGGCTAAATCGTAATCGGGATGCGGTTTTGCGCCTACGCCGATTTTGATTCTTGCAATACTATCATTTCCCAAAAGAGAAATAATACTTTTCATTCCGTTGTGACCGCCGTGACTGCCTTTTTTACGCATTCGGATTTTCCCTACGTCCAAGGAAATATCATCAAAAATTACAATAATACGGTCAATCGGTATTTTATAAAATTTAGCTATTTGGGAAACACAAACACCTGAATTATTCATAAAGGTTTGCGGTTTTACAACTATTATGCGGTTGCTTCCGATTTTACATTCACCGTAAACACCCTGCATTTTAGATTTATTAAATTCTCCGCCGTTTTCCTTCATAAAAAGGTCTACCGCCATAAAGCCTATATTGTGTCGGGTATTGTCGTATTTGGCGCCGGGGTTTCCAAGCCCAACTACAAGCCAATCGTAGTTACTTTTTTTAAAAAACATTTTATCACCAATAATTATATTTTTAAGGTTTCGCCTGCGGCAACGCTGTAAGGCGTACCGTCAATATCAAACCAAACAGTTCTGTTTGTTGGGTTATGGATTATCGTTCTGTCTGCACTCATAACAAGTGATTCGTATGCCTTTACGTAATCGTAAATTTCAATGTTGGTGGCGTACCAGATATCCTCTTTACCCGAAAGTTTTTGACAAATTTCTTCCAAGCGGTCCCAGTTATTGTCTCTGTCAAATTCACGGGAATGGCCCCATACAAAGAAAAGCCTTGGCATAAGGTTTACACCATACATTTGTTTTTCATGGTGTATCGCCAAAAATTCGTCAATATATTCCATAAGGCAAGGGTGGTTATGGTGCCCTGTGGTTTCCCATTTGTGCCAATCTGTAGGCAAATAGAAAGAATTATGGTCGCCTGTGGTACGGGCGTAAGCAATGCCTAAATATGTTAAATAGTTTTTAACCTTTTCGTAATTTGTAAAGTTGTGAAAATGCTTTATTCCGCTGTTTGCATAAGCCATACCGCGAACAATAACGCCGAATTCTTTTTCAAGGTGTGTTCTGCAGTTAATAACGTCCTGAATACCCGTGAAATCGTGCACAACACCGCTTGCCAAATGCTCATAGCCGTGAATAGCGATTTCGTGGCCTTTATTTAAAATATGCTCTTTAACTTCGTTTATAGAAATGATTTTGTCGGTTGACGCTCTGTTTTCAAAACGGGTTAAATTAAACGTACCTTTCATATTATAACGGTCTAAAGTGTTTGCGAGTCTTACGTCTTGCGGACAACCGTCGTCATAACTAAAAGTAACCGCCTTGGGTTTACCGTTCGGGAATCTTAAATACATATGCTGCATAGTATCACTTCCTTTACAAGTAATTGTAATACTATAATAATAAAAATGCAAGACAAAATACTTGACACTTTTTAAAAATTGTTGTATTATTTTTTTGTTAAAGTGATTATTACGGACATTAGCTTGAAGCCATTGTTTTAAGAGAGTGCGGACCGTTGGCTGAAAATCCGCTAAACAAACTTCGGGTGAGACCACCGTATAGCGCTGTGGGTAGCAACACAGACGTAGAACCTGCGTTAAGGGTATCAAGTGCCGAATTTTTTTCGGAATTTGGGTGGAACCGCGGAGAAATTATACTTCGTCCCTTTGTGGACGGAGTTTTTTTATTTTTTAGGAGGATAAAAATGATTAAAGTTACTTTAAGAGATAATGTTAAAGAATTCGAAGACGGCGTTAATGCATTTGAAATTGCAAAATCCTTTGGCGGCGGATTTTATAAGAATGTATGCGCCGCAAGAATTAACGGTGAAAACTGCGATTTGCGTACCGTTTTAAAGGATGGCGACAGCCTTGAGCTTTTAACTTTTGACGATGAATACGGCAGATGGACCTTCCGTCATACCGCATCACACATTTTAGCGCAAGCAGTTAAGCGTTTGTTCCCACAGGCTAAATTAGCAATAGGTCCTGCTGTGGATGACGGCTTTTATTATGATTTTGATATTGACGAAAAGTTTACACCTGACGATTTAAAGAAGATTGAAGACGAAATGAAGAAAATCGTTAAGGAAGACTTGGAGCTTAACCGTTTTGCACTTCCAAAAGAAGAAGCAGTAGCAAAATTTGAAGCCGAAGACGAGCCTTATAAGGTAGAGCTTGCAGAGGGTATTGCCGACGGTGAAGAAATCAGCTTCTATTCACAGGGTGATTTTACCGACCTTTGTGCAGGCGCACATTTGATGAGCACAGGCTCTGTAAAGGCATTTAAATTAACTTCTGCTACCGGTGCTTATTGGAGAGGGGACTCTTCTAAAAAAATGCTTTGCCGTGTTTACGGTACCGCTTTCCCGAAGGCTGCTCAACTTGAAGAACATCTTGCAATGCTTGAAGAAGCTAAAAAACGTGACCACAATAAATTAGGCAGAGAATTAGAACTTTTCACAACTGTTGACGTTATCGGTCAGGGACTTCCCGTAATGCTTCCAAAGGGCGCTAAAATCATTCAGATTTTACAACGCTTTGTAGAGGATATTGAAGCTCAGCACGGTTGGCAGCTTACCAAAACACCTTTAATGGCTAAACGTGAACTCTTTAAACTTTCGGGTCACTGGGACCATTATTTAGACGGTATGTTTGTTATGGGCGACCCCGAGGATTACACTAAGGAGTGCTTTGCGCTTCGTCCTATGACCTGTCCGTTCCAGTACCAAGCATATCTTAACCGCGCACGTTCCTACCGTGATTTACCTTTAAGATATGACGAAACCTCAACCCTTTTCAGAAATGAAGAATCGGGCGAAATGCATGGTCTTATCCGTGTAAGACAGTTCACAATTTCCGAAGGTCACTTAATGTGTACTCCCGAACAGTTAGAGGACGAATTCAAGGGTTGCTTGGAGCTTGCAATATTTATGCTTAAAACTTTGGGTCTTTATGAGGACGTTTCCTACCGTTTCTCACAGTGGGACCCCCAAGATACCGAAAAATACATCGGTACACCTGAACAGTGGAATGAAGCACAGGGTATGATGGCAAGAATTCTTGACAACCTTGAGATTCCTTATAAGGTAGGTATTGGCGAGGCTGCATTCTACGGACCGAAGCTTGATATTCAGATTAAGAATGTTTACGGCAAGGAAGATACACTTATTACTATTCAGATTGACCAGATGTTAGCAGAAAAGTTTGGTATGGAATACGTTGACCGTGACGGTCAGAAGAAGAATCCGTATATTATTCACCGTACCTCACTCGGCTGCTACGAGCGTACGTTGGCACTTCTTATTGAAAAATATGCAGGTGCATTCCCAATGTGGTTAGCGCCCGTACAGGTTAAAATTTTACCGATTGCGGATAGACACTTGGATTACGCTTATGACGTTAAAAAGCAGTTGGAAGCTAAGGGTATGCGTGTTGAACTTGATGACCGTAACGAAAAAATCGGTTACAAAATCAGAGAAGCAAGATTACAAAAAGTACCGTATATGCTTGTTATCGGTGACAGCGAGGTTGAAGCAGGTGCGGTTGCAGTACGCAAGCGCGGTGAAGACGGCGACTTAGGCGCTATGAAGACCGAAGACTTTATTGCACGCGCAGTAGAAGAAATTGAAACAAGAGTTATAAACTAATTATTAAAAGAAAAATCCGTACGTTTTGTACGGATTTTTTGTTATTTCGTATTCTTTTTGTCATAAGGAATATATCTTACTTTTCGTTTTTTAAGCTTTGCTAAATTAAGACGGATGCACATAATTATAAATATGAGAACAACAATGGCGATAACGGCGTAAAGTAATTTCATATAAATACTTGAAAAGAAATTTTTAACTTTGGTTGCGGCTATTAAAAGTCCGCTTGCAGAAACGTCATTGCCTGCAACTAAATCAACAGTACCAATAACCTTTTCGGCGTAGGTAATTTCTGCTTTGCCTAAAACGTCACCTTTTTTAATTGGTGCTTTTGCAGTTTCGGAATTGAATTTGGTTTTTACTACAAGGGTAGATTGGTCGGCATCGTTTGGAAGAATAGTTACAAACGGCTTTTTGAAATATAGCGGTACGAAATCGGTTTCCATAGAATATTCTACGGGTATTTCGCAAACAGGCTCGTCCGATTTTGCAACCTCTTTAAAAGAAAAATTATTGAACGCCCAACGGTAAAGCTCCTTGCTTTCGGCAAATTCGTGACGCTTGTTCGGGTTGTTGGGGCAGTTCATAAGTATACACATATAGTTGTAGCCGTTATATGAAGCCACACTTACAAGGCATCTTCCCGCCTTATCGGTATAACCTGTTTTAACACCCTTGGCGTATTTGTAGTAATAGTTTGTGGAAGCATCAAGCAAGAAATTTGTAGTAGAAAGGGTTCGGGTGGTTCCCTTTGTTGTTACTACCTTATGGCGTGAAACAGAGGTTACGGTATTAAAAAGGTCATATTGCATAGCGTATTTTGCTAATGCGTAAATATCCTTTACGGTAGTGTAGGTTTCTTCTTCGTGAAGACCTACGGGGTTGGAATAATGTGTGCCCGTAAGGCCTATTTCGGCGGCTTTCGCATTCATCATATCCACAAAATTTTCAACCGTTCCGCCGTAGTTTATAGCGGCTTGGTAGGTGATATCACCCCAAGAGGACACAAGCACCATATAAAGCATATCAAGTTGGGTGAATTCCTCGCCCTCGGTTAAAAGGGATATTGCAAGTCCCGTGCCTAAAACCATATCAAGCACCTCTTTCGAAAGGGTGACCTTGGCTTCGGGGTCCCATTTATCGCTTTCAAGCATTAGTACCGCAGTCATAATCTTGGCAATAGATGCGGGGTAAACCTTTTCATTAATATTATTTTCGTAAAGAGCCTCGCCCGTATCCAAAGATATAAGCATACCCGCCTTTGCGGTAATTTCAACCCCCAAAACCTCATAAGCAGAAGCGCAAATTGGTGAAAAAACGCACAAGAAAATTATTAAAAATGCAAAAAATATGGAAAAAGTCTTTTTTAGCATAGAAATCTCCCTAAAGATGTAGTATAATATGTTTATTATATCACATTATAGATTTTTTTAAAGAGTTTTTTATAAAAAAGAGGTGAAACGGTTTGGTATATGTAACAGGTGATATGCACGGCGAGCTTCAGCGACTTTATGATAAGAATTTCCGAAAGCTTAAAAGCGGTGATGTACTGCTTGTTTGCGGCGATTTTGGCTACATATTTTCGGGCGATAAGACCGAAAGAGAGGTTATAGATTACCTTGCTACAAGAAGATTCGTTACAGCCTTTGTAGACGGCACACACGATAATCTTGATAAAATAAACCGTTCACGCGTGACCTATTGGCACGGCGGAATGGTACATAGAATAAAGGGAAATTTAATACACTTAATGCGTGGGCAGATTTTTGATATTGAGGGCAACCGATTCTTTACCTTTGGCGGCGGGGAGAGTACCGATAAGGATATGCGCCGCGAACAAGGTAACTGGTGGAGCGATGAAGAACCCACCGCACTTGAAATGGCGCAGGGCGCAAAATGTCTTGACGAGGCGGGACTGGAGGTTGACTATATAATAACCCACGAACCACCCTCACTTGTAAAGAGCGCAATGCTTTTAAGAAAGGGCAGCACAGACCGTGTAAATAAGCTTAACGGCTATTTTCAGGAAATAGGTAATTCCTGTGTTTTCAAGCATTGGTATTTTGGCTCGTTGCACGAAGACAGATTAATTACACCGCACCACACCTGTGTTTTCAGAAAAATGCTTCCTATTAAAGCAGGGGATAAAAAAGAGCAGTTTTCCGAACAGACTTGACAAGTGTGGTATACTTAAATAGAATATTAATTTTCGGAGGAAAGATACTATGGATACCGAAAGACTTTGTATGAATTGTATGAGCGAGCTTTCAGACCAAGAAACTTGCTCGGTTTGCGGTTTTGATAATACTGCAAGCAACCCGCAGGATACCTTGCCGATTAAAACTATGATTAGCAATCGCTACATTATAGGCGCCGCTAAGGCTATAAACGGCGAAGGCATAACCTATATGGGTTACGATACCATGGCAGAAACGGCTGTAAGCATAAAGGAATATTTCCCAAGCGGAGTAGCGCTTAGAAATCCCGATAAAACGGTTTCTATAATAAAAGGAAATGAATATCCCTTTAATGAAGGTCTTTTAGAGTTTATTGAAATTAACAAAAAAATAGGCGAACAAAGCTTTGCCGCCTTAATTCCTGTTTTGGATGTTTTTGAAGAAAACGGCACCGCATTTGCGATTAGCCAATATGTAACAGGAATTACCTTGCGTGACTTTTTATCTCGCAACGGCGGAACGCTCAAATGGGAACAGGCAAGAGCTTTATTCTTACCGCTTATTGATACCATTAAGGGTATGAACGATTTAGGGATTATCCATAAGGGTATTTCGGTTGATACCGTAATTGTAGGCCGTGACGGTAAGCTTCGTATTTCAGGCTATGCCGTTAATAAGCTTCGTACTGCTAACAGTGATTTTGACGTTGAATTGCTTGACGGCTTTGCGGCAATTGAACAGTACGGCGGTGAATTTTCGTCAGTTGACACCTATACAGATGTTTACGGCTTTGCTTGTGCATTGTTTAATGTGCTTATAGGCACTACCGTACCAAAGGCTACCTTAAGACTCGAAAACGGTTCAATGTCTATTCCTGCAAAATTTGCAGAGGAATTACCAAGGCATGTGCTTGCCGCCCTTGCAAACAGCCTGCAGGTTAAACCCAACGACCGTACAAAAGATATGGAAAGCTTTAAAAACGAATTGGTTTACGGTGAAATTACAGAAGCGCCTGTGAAAAAGGTAAGCAATTCCGCGGAAGAAAAGCAAAAAGAAAAGGTAGAAAAGAAGCAAAAAAATGCTTCTAATGTTAAATATGTAGTTATTTCTGCAGCTTGTACAGCGCTTGTATTTTTAGCCATTGGCGCAATTCTTGTTTTTACAGTTTTTAAGGGAAGTATTTTTGGAACAGAATCTAAGCCTACTAACAACACCTCCTCTGATAATGCGCCTGTGGTAGACTCTATCGGTACGGTGGATAGCGATGCTGCCGAAACTGCAAAGCTTTATTCTGTACCTGATTTGCGAGGTAAAACATATTCTGAAATATTGGAAAATGAAGAAGAGTATGAAAAATTCCAAATTGTTATAGCAGATAAGGCATTTTCGGATAAATATCCCGTAGGCGCTATATGCGCGCAATCCTTGGAACCTAAGAGTCAGGTTGAAAAGGATACTGCTATTCAAATTACCATAAGCTTAGGCGCAAAGGAAATTGAAATTGCAAGTGTTAAGAACCTTGAAGAGCAAGCGGCAAAGCTTGAGCTTTTAAAGCAAGGCTTCCTTTATAGCAACATAGAGGTTATGGAAAAGTATGATGAGGATGCTATGCCCGGCGTTGTTTTAGAGCAGGAGCCCAAGGCAAAAACAAAGGTTAGCACAGATATAAAGGTTAAAATTTTCATAAATTCTTATAAGGGTGAAGAGGAAGTTGAAAACTAAACCTTCAATTCAAGAAAGTGGTTTAGAAATTAATACTTGATTTTTTGAATTTATTGTGTTATAATCCCAATATAGACGTTAAGAAAGGTGAGTGGCTAAAAGCCGCTCACTTTTGTTTTGCAAATTAAATATGGGAGTGATAAAATGGCTAACGCTGCCGAAAGAGTATATTCTCTTATAAAAGAAACGGTAGAAAACCAAGGTGTAGAGCTTTGGGATGTACGCTTTGTTAAGGAAGGCGCTTCGTGGTATTTGCGCGTTTTTATTGATAAGCAAGACGGTATTACCATTGATGACTGCACAAATGTTTCTCACGCTATTGACCCTGTTATTGACGAGGCAGACCCGATTGATAAATCATACTATTTAGAGGTTTGTTCTTGCGGTATCGAGCGTGAACTTTCAAAAGAAGAACACTTTATAAAAGTTTTGGGACAGGAAATTAAAATTAAGCTTTATAAAGCGGTGGACGGTGTTAAGGAATTTTGCGGAATTCTTAAATCGTGCGAAAACGGTATAACATTAGAAATCGATGGCAATGAAATCACCTTTGCCTTAAAAGATATATCAAAAGCAAATTTATGTGATTTTGACAACAACTAATAGGAGGAATTTAGAAAAATGGCAAGAGCAAAAAAGGTTAAAAATGAAGTTAATAATGCTGAATTTTTTGAAGCATTAAGACTTATGGAAGAAGAAAGAGGTATTCCAAAGGAATTTATAGCGCAAAAAATAGCTGATGCAATTACAGTTGCTGCCCGTAAGGATTACGGCGGAAATGAAATTGTTTCTTGCGTAATTGACTGCGAAAAGGAAATTTTCTCTGTTACTGCGCGTAAAAATGTTGTTGATGAGGTTTTGGACCCTTATACCGAAATTTCTAAAGAAGAAGCTGCTAAAATTGACCCTAATTCTGTATTACAAGGCTTTGTTGATATTAAGCTTGATACAAGAAAGTTCGGCCGTGTTGTAGCGCAAAATTCAAAGAATAACTTCCGTCAGGGCGTGCGCGAGGCTGAAAGAGGACAGACCTTATTAGAATTCCAAAGCAAAACTCGCGAGCTTGTAACTGCGGTTGTTCAGAAGATTGACCCCAAAACAGGTAATGCTATTCTTACTATCGGTCACAATGAGGCTACCTTACCCAAGCTCGAACAGGTTCCGGACGAGGTTCTTTCCGAGGGCGACCATATTAAAGTTTATGTAGTTGATGTTAAGGAAACCGAAAAGGGCGCAAGAATTATGCTTTCCCGTACACATCCGGGTCTTGTAAAGCGTCTTTTTGAAACCGAAGTGCCTGAAATTTTTGACGGTACAATTGAAATTAAGGCAGTTTCCCGTCAGGCAGGCTCAAGAACCAAAATTGCAGTTTGGTCTGCTAACCCTGAAATAGATGCAGTAGGCTCTTGTATAGGACCTAAGGGCGCTCGTGTAAACAAAATTGTTGAAGAGCTTGCAGGCGAAAAGATTGACATTGTAAAATACAGCGAAGACCCAACCTTATTTGTAGCAGAAGCTTTATCACCCGCTAAGGTTGTAAAGGTTGAGGTTGAATCCGAAGAACCTAAGGTTTGCAAGGCAAGTGTTCCCGAAGCACAGTTATCTCTTGCTATCGGTAACAAGGGACAGAATGTTCGCCTTGCTGCTAAGCTTACCGGTTGGAAGATTGATATACACCCCGAAAGCGGATTTTTCGGTGAATAATTAACCAGTTAGTAAAGGAACTTTATTATGAGCGTAAAGAAAATACCTATGCGTATGTGTACGGGCTGCCGTGAAATGAAACCTAAAAAGGAGCTTATACGCGTAGTAAAAACACCCGAAGGTGAAATTAAACTTGATACTGTAGGTAAGCTTAACGGCAGAGGTGCGTATATTTGTAAATGTAAGGAATGCTTACAAAAAGCGCAAAAATTAAATGCTTTTTCGCGTGCCTTTGAATGTCAGGTTTCAAGTGAAGTTTACAGTCAGCTTGAAAGGTCGATTGAAAATATTGAACAGTAAGGTTTTAGCGCTTTTAGGCTTTGCTTCAAAAGCCAGAAAGCTTAGCTTTGGTATGAACGAAGCCAAGGTGGCTTTGGAAAAGGGAAAATCCAAGCTTATTGTTGTGGCTTGCGATGTATCCGAAAAAAGCCAAAAGGAAATAAATTTTTTCAGCTCAAATAAAGATGTTAAGGTACTAACCCTTGAAAGTATAAGCATTAAAACCGTGTCGGAAGCGGTTGGCAGAAAATGCGGTATTATTTCAGTGAATGACAGCGGTTTTGCCGATGCAATCAGTTTAGGAGGATATGCGAATGACCAATAAATATAAAATAAGCGACCTTGCAAAAGATTTTAATATAAGCTCTAAGGATGCAATTGCCATTATTACCGAAATTACAGGTAGTGAGAAAAAGGCAAGCGCTACCCTTAACGAGCAGGAAATAGGCCAATTCTTTAACAAAGTTACTAAGGATAATTCAGTTAAGGATTTTAAGGCATATTTTGCAACGGGCGATGAAGCGCGTGAAAAGGCAAAGAAAGCGCGCGAAGAAGAAAAAAATAAAAAGCTTTTAGAGCAAATGGCAATTCTTGAGCAATTAAAGGCTGCTGCGGCTGCACAAAATGGCGAAAAGGCTCCCGAAAAGAAGGAAGAGCCCAAGAAAGAAGAACCTAAAAAGGTTGAAAAGAAGCCTGAAGTTAAAAAGCCCGAACCCAAGAATGTTGAAAAGAAGCCTGAACTTAAAAAGGAAGAACCCAAAAAGGCAGAGCCTAAGAAAGAGGCTAAAAAGGAAGAGAAGAAGGCAGAGCCCGTGGCTCCAAAGGAGCATAAGCCTTCTGACCCACAACCCTTTGTATCTAAAAAGAAGGATAAGGTGGCAGGTGAAGCACCAAAGCGCGGACCTGCAGAAATCCGTCATATTGATACCCGTACTTCCAATGTTAATATTGAAAAGTACAACGAAAAGTATGAAACAATTGCTCCTGCAAACTCTATGAAGGACAATTATTCAAGAAAACAGAAAATTAAGCAGAAGTCTCAGGATTACAGAAGACCTCAGGGTGCTAAGCGTGAGACAGAGGCTGATAAGATGCGTCGTTTACAACTCGAGCGCATTAAGAAAACACCTATTACTGTTACCGTTGGTGACGAAATCACAGTAGGTGAGCTTGCTGCCGCTATGAAGAAGACTGCTGCAGAGGTTATTAAAGAGCTTTTAAAGCTTGGTATGATGTCTACCGTAAATCAGGTTATCGACTATGATACTGCAGAAATCGTTGTAACCGAAATGGGTGCAAAAATTCAAAAAGCAGTTGTTGTTACAATTGAAGAAAAGATTATGGACGATACAGAGGATAATGCAGAAAACTTGAAGCCAAGAAGCCCTGTTGTAGTTGTAATGGGTCACGTTGACCACGGTAAAACCTCACTTCTTGACGCTATTCGTAACACTGCCGTTACCGATACCGAAGCCGGTGGTATTACTCAGCACATTGGTGCTTACAGAGTAAACTGCAAGGGTAATGATATTACTTTCCTTGATACTCCCGGTCACGAAGCGTTTACCTCAATGCGCCAACGCGGTGCTATGGCTACAGATATTGCGGTGCTTGTTGTTGCTGCGGATGACGGTATTATGCCACAGACTATCGAAGCAATCAACCACGCAAAAGCTGCAAAGGTTCAGGTTATTGTTGCAATTAATAAAATGGATAAGCCTGAAGCTAATCCCGATAGAATTTTACAACAGTTAACCGAGCATGAATTAGTTCCTGAAGAATGGGGCGGCGATATTATTTGCGTTCCTGTATCTGCTAAAACCCATATGGGTATTGATAATCTTTTGGAAAATATCTTGCTTGTTGCAGAAATGCAGGAATTAAAGGCTAACCCTGACAGACGCGCTAAAGGTATTGTTATTGAAGCCCGTCTTGATAAGGGTAGAGGTCCTGTTGCATCTCTCTTAGTACAAAACGGTACACTTAACACAGGAGATATCATAGTTGCAGGTACTTCGGTTGGTCGTGTTCGTGTTATGACTAACGAAAACGGCATCCAATTAAAGCAGGCAGGTCCGTCTGTTCCTGTTGAAATTACAGGTCTTGCCGAAACACCAAATGCCGGCGATATTTTCGATGCCGTTTCGGATGAAAGACTTGCCCGTCAGCTTGTTGAACAAAGAAAGCAAAAGGCAAAAGACGAGCTTAACAACGCTAAGCAAAAGGTTACTCTTGATAACCTCTTTGAAAACCTTTCGGAAGGCGACCTTAAGGAGCTTAACATTATCGTTAAGGCTGACGTTCAGGGTTCTGTTGAAGCGGTTAAGCAAAGCTTGGTTAAGCTTTCTAACGAAGAAGTACGCGTTAGCGTAATTCACGGCGGTGTTGGTGCTGTTAACGAATCTGACGTTACTTTGGCTCAGGCTTCGGGCGCTATTATTGTAGGCTTTAATGTTCGTCCCGACTCGGTTGCAAAGGCACTTGCCGAGCGCGAGGGTGTAGATATGCGTATGTACCGCATCATTTACGACTGTATTGAAGAAATCGAAGCGGCTATGAAGGGTATGTTGGCTCCTAAGTACCGTGAAGTTCAGCTTGGTACTGCCGAAGTTCGTAGCGTTTACAAGATTTCTAACGTTGGTACCGTTGCAGGTTGTTATATCACAAGCGGTAAGGTTACACGCGCAAGTGAAATTCGCTTGGTACGTGAAGGTATCGTTATTTGTGAAGATAAGATTGATTCACTCCGTCGCTTTAAGGATGACGTTAAGGAAGTTGCACAGGGCTACGAATGTGGTATAGGACTTGAAAAATTTGCCGATATTAAAGAGGGCGACGTTTTTGAAGCCTTTATTATGGAGGAGTATAGAGATTAATGGCGGGATTCAGAATAAACCGTATAACCAGCGATATTAAAATTACTCTGTCAGAATTATTACGCGAAATTAAGGACCCGAGAGTAAGCAAGCTTTTAAGCATAGTAAAGGTTGATGTTTCGGGTGACCTTTCTTACGCTACTGTATATGTTAGCGCAATTGAGGGCTATGAACAAACCGTAAGCTCGGTTAAAGCCCTTAAGGGCGCTGCGGGATATTTGCGAAGAGAACTTGGTTCCAAGCTTATGCTTCGCAAGGTGCCCGAGCTTCGCTTTGTAGCAGATGATTCTATTGAACAGAGTGCAAATATATCAAAAATTATTGAATCTTTCAAAGAGGATTAATATGAGGAATAAAAACAAAGATACAGCAACAGTAATGCTTAATTTAAAGCAGACTGCAAAGTATTTAAAAAAGCACGATAATTATATTATCTTAACACACGCTTCGCCCGATGGTGATACATTGGGCTCGGCGTATGCGCTTTATTACGGTCTTAACGAAATCGGTAAAAACGCATGTGTAATCTGTCCTGATGTTATACCTTCAAAATACGATTACTTTGCCCGTAAAACCGACCATGTTACCCGTGAAAATGCAACGATAATTGCGGTTGACGTTGCTGATAAGCGTTTACTCGGCGCTTTAGAGGAAGAATTTGGCGATAGTATTGATTTAAATATTGACCACCATATATCTAACACAAAATTTGCAAAAAACTTGTACTTGGATGCAGATGCTTCGGCAACGGCGGAGTGTATTTTTGAATTGCTTTTACAGATGAGGGTTAATATAAACGATATTACCGCAAAGGCAATTTATACAGGTATTGCTACCGATACAGGTTGCTTTAAATACTCTAATGTAACCGCAAAAACACACACTATTATTTCAATGCTTTATGAAAACGATTTAAATGCACCCGAAATTAACAGACTTATGTTTGATACAAAGTCCAAAAAGCTTTTGGAGCTTGAAAAAATGGTTTTGGATTCGGCAGAGTATCATTTCGATGATAAGTGCATAATTTTAACCGTTACTGCCGAAATGCAGGAAAAAACAGGCTGCAGCGGTACAGATTTAGAGGGTATTGCGGTAATTTCACGTAGTGTTGAAGGTATAAAGGCAGGCGTTACAATTAAGCAGACGGGGGATGACACCTTTAAGGTATCACTTCGCACTTATAAACCGCTTGATGCTTCCTTGATTTGCAAAAAGCTTGGCGGCGGCGGACATAAGGGTGCTGCGGGCGCTAGTGTTAAGGGTACGTTGGAAGAGGTTAAACAAACGGTGCTTAAGGCAGTAAGCGAAAATATGGAGGAAGCGTATGCAGGGGCTTCTGTTACTGAATAAACCTAAGGGCATAACCTCTTTTTCGGCGGTATCGCGTGTAAAACGTAATGCAGGGCAAAAGCGTGTAGGCCATACCGGTACGCTTGACCCTATGGCTACGGGTGTATTGCCCGTGCTTTTAGGCAGAGCAACTGCGCTTTCAAGCCTTATGCTTGATGCGGACAAGCGGTATATCGCCGAAATAAAGCTTGGTGTTACTACCGATACAGAGGATATTACAGGTAAGGTTTTGTCCGAAAGCAAGGTCGACATAACGCCCGAAGAGTTAAATAAAGCGTTAAAACATTTTACAGGAAAAATAAGACAAAGACCGCCTATGTACAGCGCCCTTAAAAAAGACGGTGTACGCCTTTACGACTTAGCGCGAAAGGGCGAAACGGTGGATATACCCGAAAGGGAAATTGAAATTTTTTCTATAAAAATGCTTTCGGATTTAAATTCCAACAATTGTTTTAGTATTGAAACGCACGTTTCAAAGGGTACTTATATCCGTTCACTTGCGCGTGATATAGGTGAGTATTTGGGATGTGGCGCTACGCTCTCGGCTCTTGAGCGTACATATGCTGCCGGCTTTGATATTGACGCGTGTGTTAATTTGGATGAGTTAACCCCTGAAAACATAGGTGAGTATATTTTAAATGAGGAAAGCGCGGTTAAGCATTTGCGTGAAGTTTACATAACACCGAATCAAGCGGTGCGCTTTTGCAATGGCGGACAGTTGGACTTTGATCGCTTACGCATTGAAAACATAACCGAAAACGAGCTTTTCAGAGTTAAATGCCAAAATGAATTTTTAGGAATAGGATTTGCAGATATACCGAATAACCGTTTGGGTATAAAATGCATAATAAATTTTTGGGGAGCGGTGCAAAAATGAAAAATGCAATAGCGTTTGGCACATTCGACGGTATTCATATTGCACACCGTAAGGTTTTGGATTTGCCTGAAACCCATAAAAAAATAGCGGTCACTTTTCTTAAACCGCCCAAAATGTATTTAATGGATTCTTGCGAGCTTTTAATGGACTTTAAGCAAAGGTGCGAAGCCCTTAAGGCTCTCGGCTTTGAAGAAATTTATGCACTCGATTTTGAAAAGGTGAAAAATACTGAACCCATGGATTTTTTGCAAAATATTTTCGAAAAATATAACCCATCGGTAATTTCGTGTGGGTTTGATTATCGCTTCGGTAAGAATGCTAAGGGTGATGTGTCGCTTCTGGCGGAATTTTGCCAAAAGAACGGAATTACACTTAAGGTTTGCGATGCGGTAGAATACGAGGGCAACAAGGTTTCCTCCACAATGATACGCGCTCTTTTAAAGCAAGGGGAAATAGAAAAGGCAAATGCGCTTTTAATTAATCCTTTCTCTTTTTCGGCACCTGTTATTCCGGGTGATAAGCGTGGCAGAACAATTGGCTTTCCTACAATAAACCAAAAATATCCGCAGCAGCTTGTTAAAATTAAATTTGGTGTTTATAAAACCAAGGTTTTATTTGACGGCAAGGAATATTACGGCGTTACCGATATTGGTCTTCGTCCGACCTATGAAACCGATTATGTTATAAGCGAAACCTTTATTAAGGATTTTTCGGGCGATTTGTACGGAAAAGAAGTTAAAATAGTTCCGCTTGAATTTATAAGAGAGGAAAAGAAATTTTCTTCACTCGAGGAGCTTAAAAAACAAATAGAAAAAGATATAACCTGACCGTTTTTGTGGGTCAGGTTATTTTTATACAAAGTAAAAATTAGTATCCCAAGCGGGAAGATATGGAAAATGGCGAAGATACATTTTGTAATCGGGGTTGATTTCCAAAACCGTTTTTGGAATTGTAATAAAATCATCGGTGCGGTGGTAAGCAGAAATAAGCATTTTAGGCTTGTTTTTTGAAATAGTTTCTTTGGCGCCTAAAATAGCTTTTATTTCTTCGCCCTCAACATCCATTTTTATAAAGGTTGCATCGCTTTTAAGCGAGTCTACCGAAATGGCATCAATTTCTGCACCGTCAAGCGAAATTACAGAGTTTCTGCCACCCTTCATAGCGAAAGGGATTTTACCGCATTTATCCGAAACACAGGCATTTAAAAGTGTTATATTTTTAATATCCTTTGTGTTGTTTTCGAGCTTTTTAAAGGTTTTAGCGTCAGGCTCTACGGCGGTTATGGTTTTATAATCGGGGCATCTGTTTATAAAATCAATTACCGTGTCGCCATTATATGCCCCTAAATCAATAAAGCTTTCGTTTGATAGCTTTAAAAAGGAATTATAGGGTTCATCGGGTGAGACCTGGCATTCGGTTAAATAATTAATTTTTCCGCTTATTTTGTATTTTATAACATTTTCGAAGGTTTTTTTGGAAATATCATCTGCAAGGCGGGAATAAACCCAATCAAAATCCGCCTTATTTTCATTATAGTATTCTTTTGTGAAAAGCCCGTCGCCAATAACGGGAACCTCGGGCGCGTATAATTCTTGCTCACTTGCTATTTTAAGTATATTTTCAATAACATCGGGCAGCTGACTGCCAAAGCAAAGCAAAACAATCATATCCCCATGCTTTTCCTTAAGCGAAGAGTACGAGGATATCGGGATTGAATGAAAAAGCTTTTTTCTTACAAAGCCGTCACTTGCAAAAACATCACAAAAAGGTATATTGTATGCATTCAGCACCGATATAATTTTATCGGCTCCGTTACCCATTCCGTAAAGAACAATAGGCTTTTTTGTATTTTGCAAATGCTTCCAAAGACAATTTTCCATAACCGACCCCCTTTGATTTAATAAAAATATTATAAGTTATTTTGTGCGGGATTACAAGTTGACAATTGAAAAAAGTTATAGTATAATTCTATTAATAATAATTTACAATGCTTTCGGAGGCATTTTATGACTAAAAAAACTATTTGGATAATAGTTTTGGTAATATGCATAGCCACTTTTGTTGCTAGCGCAATTTATTTTTTGAATTTGTATCTTGGTAGTAAAGAAATCGAAAATCTGCGTGAGGATGTATCTAGTTCATTAAATGAGGATACTGCCGATAAAACAGAAGATAAGCAGGTAGAAGTACCGGTTGATTTTGATAAGCTTAAAAAAGCAAATCCCGATATTTACGCTTGGATAAGTATTCCTGAGGTTAAGGTTGATTATCCTATTTTACAAAGTGAAAGCGATAACGGTTATTACTTAAACCATACTGTAAACGGTCAGAAATCGGTGTACGGAAGTATTTATACCGAAGACCATAACAACAAGGATTTTTCGGATTTCAATACGTTGGTTTACGGTCATAATATGAAAAACGGCACTATGTTTGGTTCGCTTAAAAAGTTCCGTGATGCCGAATTTTTTAAAAACAACCGTTTTATAACCGTTTATACGCCGGGAAGAATTTTGAAATACGAAATTTTTGCTGCATATACTTGGGATAATAAGCATATTTTGCTTACCAGAAATTTCGAAACAGATTATAACCGAAAAGCATATATTGAAGAAATTTTTGCTGTAAGAGATATGAAATCCCAAATAAATAAGGAAATTACCGTAACGGAAAATGATAGAATTATTACCCTTTCAACCTGTATGGGCGATAAAAGTAAACGGTTTTTGGTGTCGGGAGTGTTAGTGTATGACAGCGCCGAGGATTAAATTAAAAAAACCGCTTGTAATAACAGGTATAGTTGTTTTATTGATTTTAGGCGTTATTGCAAGCTATTTTATAATTCTTAAAATCGGTGAAATCCGTTTAAGAAACAGCTTAAGCAATACCGATGATATGCTTTCGGACGATGCGTATTCCGATGAAGCGGATGCCTACCATAACGGCAAAGCGTATTATTACAATAAGGACCTTGTTAACATTCTTTTTATAGGGGTTGATAAGGAGAATCTTTCCGACAATAACGGTAAGCAGGCAGATGCTATTTATCTTGTTTCTGCTGATTTTAAAAGCAATAAAGCGAATGTAATAGCAATTTCCCGTAATACATTGACCGATATTGAAATTTATGATATGAACGGCGAATATTTGGATACGGAAAATAAACAGATATGCCTTTCATATGCCTACGGAAAAGATGATGTAGAGTCATCCAACCTTACAAGTAAAGCAGTTTCGCGCTTACTTTATGATATACCTATAAACGGATATTACACTGTTTTTATGGATTCTATAGGCGATATAGTTGATAGCGTGGGCGGAGTTTCGGTAACTGTGCCTGATGATATGACTGATTTTTCGCCTGAATGGAAGAAAGGCGCAAAGGTTAAAATAAACGGCGAAAAGGCTATACTGTATCTCACTCATAGGCAGGATAGCAGTGAACAACGCTTACAACGGCAAAAGCAATTTATTTCAAGCTTTGTTTCATCGGCAAAAAAAGCGGTGGCAAAAAATATTTCTCTGCCACTTAATATGTATAAAAAATTAGCAAAAAACACCGTTACGGATGTTGATGCTACCAGTGCAGTATATCTTGTATCTGAAATTATGAAGGCGGAATTTGAAATTATTCAGATTCCGGGCAAGGTCGGATTTGACGGAACTTATGAAACCTTTGAAGCTGATGAATCGGCACTTTACGAGCAGGTTTTAGATGTATTTTATAAAGTTAAAAAATAATATTTAAAGGAGTATTATTATGAAAAAAACATTGGTAATTTTATTAACATTAGTTTTGGTTTTCGCTATGGGAACTATGGCTGTTTCTGCAGCAACTGCTTCACCTGAAGTTAACGGCATTATTTCCGGCACCGAAATCAAGGATGCTGACAGCAAGGATGTTGTAGTTGAATTCGTAAAGATTGACGGTAAGGTAACAACCGAATTCCAAAATGAATTAAAAGACCTTAAAAAAGAATCAGGCGATAACAATATTAAGGTTGTTGCACAGTATGAGGTTAAGGTAGAAGGAACTCCTAAGTATCCTTTAACCGTTACTTTAGATGTACTTGGTGTTTCTGCTTCTTCTAAGGTTTATGTAATGGTTAAGGAAGGCAACAATGTAAAAACAATTGAAACTACTGTTGTTAACGGTAAAATCACCTTTACAGTAGAAAACGCTATTCAGAAAATCGCTATCGTTACAGACAAAGCGACCGCTACCAACGTTGAAAAAGAAAATAACGTATTATCTCCCCAAACAGGTGATGCTTCTGTTATGGTAGCAGTTATGGGTGTTTTGGCTTTCGTAGCTGCAGGCTTTGTTTTCAAAAAGGTTAAGGCTTAATTTTGATTTTTAAAAAGCGCCCGAAACTACGGGCGCTTTTTATGTTTTTGTAACGAAAGAAATATTTTAGGGGCAAATTATGGAAAAATCGGTTTTAAAAAATGTTAAATTGTTTTTGTTCGATATGGACGGTACACTTTATTTAGGTGACAGATTGTTTGATTTTACAAACGAATTACTTGCCACAATAAAGGCTAACGGCGGAAGATATATGTTTATGACAAATAATTCCTCCAAAAGCGTTAAAGACTATATTTCAAAGCTTGAAAAGCTTGGAATTAATGCCGATTATGATGATTTTATAACCTCATCGCAGGCGACGGCTTTTTATCTTAAAAACCACCACCCAAATGCTAAGCTTTATGTTTGCGGCACACAGTCGCTAAAGGATGAATTTATAAAAGAAGGCTTTAATTTAACCGAAAACACCGATGATACGGAATGTATAGTTATGGGCTTTGATACCGAACTTAACTTTAAGAAGCTGCACGACATTTCGTTTATGCTTTGTACACGCGATTTGCCGTATATTGCTACTAATCCCGACTATGTATGTCCAACCGAATTTGGCAGCGTGCCCGATTGCGGAAGCGTTTGTGATATGATTTTTAATGCTACGGGTAAAAGACCTGTTGTTATAGGTAAGCCCGAAGCGTTAATGCCGCAGCTTGCTATGGAAAAGACAGGGTATAGCAAGGAGCAAACCGCAGTTATAGGCGACCGAATTTATACCGATATTAAAAGCGGTATAAATGCAGGTACTGTGACAATACTTGTTATGAGCGGCGAAACCACAGAAGAAATTTTAAACAATTCGCCCGAAAAGCCGGATTTTGTATTCGATTCGGCAAAAGAAATAATTGAATTGATATGAAGTAAAAGGTAAAAATAGGCAAATGAATAAAATCATAGTTTATATAAAGGATTTTTAAAGAAAAAATTCATTTTTAAAGTATTTCAATTTACTAAGAAATTAGATTAAAAGACCTTTGGCTAACAAGAAACTGCATAATGGAGAAAATATGATTACGCAAATTAATAACACATTCTATATAACTACGAAAAATAGCAGTTATATAATGAAAACTTTAAAAGACGGAATGCTTGTTCATACATATTACGGTAAAAAAATCAAAGAACAAAATGTGGATTTTTACAATATGAATATCCACTACACATATGACCCCGCATACAATGCAGACGGGGAGCAGACCGTACGTAGTGCCTTATCACAGGAATTTTCAGGTAGAGGACGCGGTGATTACCGCGTCCCTGCAGCAGTGATAAAAGATAGCGATGGCAGAGCGGTTAACGATTTTAGATATGAATCTTACAGAATATTTAAGGGTATCGCTGAAATGGACGGAATGCCGCATCTTGACGTTAATACCGCCGAAGCAGAAACCTTGGAAATAGTTTTAAGTGATATTGTAAGCGGTGCAAAAGTACACCTGTTTTATGCGGTTTTTTCGGAAATTGATATAATCGCAAGGCATACTGTGATTGAAAATAATACCGATAAAGAGGTAACGATAGATAGCATAAACAGTGCAGTACTTGATTTTACTGATTCCGATTTTGATATGCTGTCACTCTATGGCAGATGGGCAAATGAAAGAACAGTAGAACGCCACCCGCTTTTCCGCGGCAAATCGGTTATTTCAAGTAGCCGCGGTGCTTCGGGCAATCATTCGAATCCCTTTGCGGCATTAGCAAGAAAGGATACTACTGAGGATAGCGGCGAGGTTTACGCTATGGCGTTTGTGTATAGCGGAAACTTTGAAATCGGAGCAGATGCAAGTCAGTTTGGCAACACAAGGTTTTATGCAGGTATGGGCGGCGATTTTTCGTGGAAACTAAAAAGTGGCGAAAGCTTTGTTTCACCTCAGGCAATTCTTACATATAGCTGCGAAGGCTTTACCAAAATGTCACATAATTTCCATAGTGCTTGCAGAAATCACTTGGGTGCTTGCGCCATTCAAAAGAAGCACCCCATATTACTTAATTTGTGGGAAGCATTTTATTTTGAAGTGGATGAACAAAAGGCTGTTACTGCAATTAATGCGGCAAAGAATTTTGGTATAGATACCGTGGTTTTGGATGACGGTTGGTTCGGAAAGCGCAATAGTGACAAGGATTCCATGGGGGATTGGTTTGTTAATAAGGAAAAATTCCCGAACGGACTTCAGGGTATAATAAATTGCTGCAAGGAAAACAATTTAAAATTTGGTCTTTGGTTTGAGCCCGAAATGGTAGCGCCCGACAGTGATTTGTTCCGCGCACATCCTGATTGGTGTATACATATAGACGGGGTTGAACCAATTAAATCAAGATATGAATATATTCTTGATTTAAGTCGCGATGAGGTTTGCGAATATGTATACAATACAATTGCGGACATTTTAAAGAACAACGATATTTCATATATAAAATGGGATATGAACCGCAATATGACCGATAATGGCTCTGCTTGGCTTGGAGAGGGCAGACAGGGTGAGCACGCGCACCGATATATATTAGGTGTATATAAATTGATGGAAAAATTCAGAAAGAATTTCCCGAATATCTTTTTTGAAGGCTGTGCAGGCGGTGGCGGAAGGTATGATTTTGGCATACTTTACTATATGCCGCAAATTTGGGCAAGTGATAATAGCGATGCAATAGCAAGACTAAAAATACAACATGGTACAAGCTTTGTATATCCGCCCGAAACAATTTCGGCGCATGTGTCAGAGTGTCCAAACCACCAGACAGGAAGAATTACTCCCTTTGAAACAAGGGGTAATGTGGCTCAGCTTTTCAGCTTTGGTTATGAGTTTAACCCAACCAAAATGAGCGAGGCTGAGGTTAAACAAATAAACGAGCAGATTAAAAAACATAGGCAGCTTGAAGAATGGCTTTCAACTGCTAAATTCTACCGCTTAATAGACCCTAAGGGTGCAGAGGATTGCGCTTGGCAGGCGGTATCAGAGGATAAGAAAAAATCTGTAGCGGTTTATACCGCGCAGCTTACCCAAGCAGAAAAACCCGGTAAATTCTTGCGTTTAAAAGGGCTTGAAGGTGATGAAAAATATCTTGTAGAGCCTTGCGGTATTATCGCTTACGGCGATTTGCTTATGAATGCAGGTGTGCCCATTAAAAAGCGACTAATGGATTTTGAATCTGTACTTTTGGAAATCAATCAAATTTAAGCAATAATATAAAAATGACATTTTTGAATTCAAAAATGTCATTTTTTATTTGCACTTAGTTTTTAAGTGGCGTTATTTCACAATAAAATAATTTCTTTTTATATAAAATAACCAAAAATACCAAAAAATGCGGGTGAAAATATTAAATTCTCACATTTTTACCTTGACTCCGGTTAAATTTTGCATTATAATAAACTATGTAATATTATCTAAAAATTACAATAAAAGGAAAGGTGAAGAAAATGAAAAACAAAACCTTAAAGATTTTGTCATTATGTTTGGTATTGGCAATAGCACTTAGCTGCGTATTAAGTGTATCGGCTGCAAAGTATGTAACAAACGTAATATCAAAATCGAGCGATTACGTGTCTTTTGTTCAACCCGGTGACGTTGATTTTGACAAAGACGTTGACGCGGACGATGGCTTAGCGCTCAGAGAAATGCTACTTTACAACGTGGCAAGCAGATACTCTGATGTTAACGGCGATGAGGATACCGATATTTGTGACTTGGTATTACAGGATGAACAGCCTGACACGTTCTTGGACGGAGCAAAAATCACCCTTAAGGGTAAGAGCGTATATCGCGCTGACCTTGCTTCAAAGATGAATGCCGGTGCAAAGTATAAGCTTACTTTCACAAAGACCGGTGACGTTACTGTTAGAATTGACGGAATTAAAGATTATAACGGTAATGCAATAAGCACCGAAGCATCCGATTACGTTTTCAAAACTCCGAAAGCCGTTTCTGATTTTAGCCTTGAAATTATAGGCGACGGTACAATCGAAAACCTAAATCTTGTAAGAGTTGATATGGATAACGACGTATCAATAAGCAACGTACCGAACAGCTAAAAATTAAATTTCAAGTATAAATAAAGAAAGGTGAGAAAATATGAAAAAACAAATCACAAAAATTCTCAGCATTGTTTTGTCAATTGCGGTTGTTTTATCTGTTTGCGGCGTGTTTGGCGTATTTACTCCATCCGCTCAAACTCAGGATACCGGCTCTATCAGAGATTACTATGTAAAGTATGACGGTACAGAATACGCAGACACTGACGCGTACGGAACAAACGGAACAGCCGCAAATCCGTATAAAACAGTGTATGACGTAGTAGCAGCAGTAAATGCTGATGCTACATTTAATGCTGCAGGAAATACATTTAATGTATGGGTAATGCAGGATATCGAAGCTATCGCAAA
>JAZRMY010000017.1:0-2909 GCA_045647925.1 Acutalibacteraceae bacterium
GATTATTATAATGGCGGTGTCTGTTACCCCGACGAATTTCCTCATTTGCAAGAAAAGAGATATAAGCAAGAGGGTTATAAATACAAATTCGACGATTACCGTTATCGAGTAAGGGACTAATCATTGTGTTAATTCTGCAACAGCAGGTGGCTCACTGGGAGTTCGCACCATCACAGCGCTGTCGGGCCAGAAGCCAAGCTTTTCACCAGTTTTGAATAAAATGGTGTTCTTGCTGAAAAGTTCCAGCGTTACCGCACAATCGGCATCGAGGAAGAAACGCCCTGCGGCTTTGTTACCTCTCGAGGGAGCAAGCAGGCGAGCCTGTGGCAGAAAGGTGCCGTCGTCGCCCCAATCGGGCATTTGTATTCTTGCGCCACCCAAAAACACGCCACCGGCTGTGAGCAACAGAGAATCGCCCTTTGCAGCAATGCTTATATTAAAATCTTGCCAAGGACCGTTTTTCTCCCACTCCCACTCACCTACAAATGGGGTGGGCGTAATGCCTGCAACATCAAATGTATTTACAGCCGAAACATCGGCATCGGGTACAAAGGCATTTTCTTTATATAAATCTACCACCTCGGTTGAAAAAGAGTAATTTTCGCTGTTCTTGCGCACAAGCACCCCGCTGTCGGGCCAATAATTCACATTGCCGGTTATCTTGAACGTGAGCGTGTCGAGCGATTTCAGTTCAAATACAAGTGGATAGTATTCATTCTTTGGATAATTTTGAAACACGCTTAAATATTGGTTCACAATTGTGCCAACCGCACTGTTACCACTTTTTGGAATAAGGAAACAAGCCTGCGGTATTACATAGCCCTTGCTATCGCTCAATGGGTTGCCCGACATATAAAAAGGTTCCTGCCTTTCCCAAAAGAATGCCACAAGCAGCGAATCGCCTCGCTCGCCTATGCGCACCGAGAGATTTTGAATAGAATCATTCGCCGCTACACTCTCCCAACAACCCACAAACGGCGAGGGAGAGAAACCTGCTACATCAACTTGTTTATTGCCACCGCAGGCAAATATGCTCAACACACTTAAAATAACCAATAATCTTTTCATAGCTTATTTAATACACAATTACAAATATAACACTTTATAAACATATTCATTTTTTTCGTTGCATAAATTAGCAATTTAGCAACCCTGTGGCTATATTTGCGCATTACTTTTGCATTGCAATTATTAAACAAAAGTAATATGAACAACTTTACACGAAACGGACAAAGAGTGCCGAGCCTCGTTGAAGAGGCCTTGCTGGGAAGAATTTACGACGAGCCCAAGGATTATGGGAACAACAAACAAAAAACAAATATTGTGGTACACACAAATAGATTGTATCCTGGTAAGAATAGCACCATAAGCGCCTTTCTTGCAACAGCATACGATGAGAAGGGGAATAAGGTGGATTCAATAAAAGGTTATTTTCTAGAGCCGGGAACTAATTACGAAAAAGCAAAAATAGCAGGTAGCGACACCGCTATAATGAGTGGAGGATATGAGATTATTCCAAAAGCAGAAATGCTAAAGAGAATAAATGAAAGAAGAACCAAAAGTAAATTACCGAAAATAAAAGATTTAAGATTTAAGTGGTATATAGATAATCCTCCTGGCCGTAGTTGCATAGCTATACACGGAGGAAAAGATGGAGAAAGCACTACAGGATGTTTTATTCCAGGAAATTCTTTTAGTTTTGATGAACAAATGTCCGATTATACAATAAACGATGTCGGGAAACGAGCAGAACTTTTTAATTTTTTTGACAATTATGGACATAATGGAATAAAAATAAATATAGGACCGCATTTTGAAGATTTATACAAATAGTCACTATTATGAAACGAGCATTTTTCACCGCACTACTCTTTACCACACTGCTTGCAACAGCCACAGCACAATACTTCCCCGTTGATACAGCAAGGCTGAACAAGGCTTATAGAACTTTGGAGCAAGGTAACCGCACTGCAGAAACCGAGATGGAATTCTTGGAAGCTTTCCCCACTACGTGGCTGGAATTTTATATGACATACTCCTATATCAACGATGATAATTACGATATTTCAATGAGCCAAATTGAAAAAGAGCACATCAACACGTTGTTTTTCTTGCCACATATAAACGATTCTATTCTCTGTAAAAAGATAGTAAATCTTTCCATTGGAATGAAACATAATGGAGAAAAGAGCGATTGGTTTCTTGTTCTTTTGACAACATATATATTTAATAACGAAAATCTTGTTATAGATTACCTTTCAACATTAAGAAAAGGCCATCAAATGGAATTCTGGCAATTTTGCTGGTCAAGCGTAACCGAATGTACCGCTGCCGAACATTTTAACGAACTATACACTCGCAACAAAGACAAGTACCCTGAAGAGATGGAAATTTCCCGTGTAGCTTTTCAACACTTCTATGATGGAATAAACTATCCTGCACTCTTCCCACATAAAAAGGAGGAGTACGAGCGAAAAAACTACGATAAAAAATACAAATACTACTTCGATGACTACAAAAAATAGTCTATTGCAATGTGTAGGTTTACCGCTTTTTATAATTCTTTACCGCAAAGTTTGTATCTCTCAACCACAAAATGGCAAACCAATAGGTTTGATTATCAACAAATTAAAACACAAACAAAATTCTTTGACGAGGAGGAGTATTGATTCAAAACGAATTAATAAATCACTGATTTTCAAAAGGGAAGCAAGTAAAAATAAACTTGTTTCCCTTTTTTATTTGTTAAAGTAAACAAAATAAAAACGCATTTACCCCGGCAAACTATTGACAACCGCTTTTTGAAGTTGTATATTCGCAATAGACTTGGCAGAACAAAGTGGCAAACCAGCAACCTCAATTGGAGTACCATACAATAATTTTGCGGTATTATTAATTTTTAAATTTAA
>JAZRMY010000018.1:0-2351 GCA_045647925.1 Acutalibacteraceae bacterium
TTTTCAGCAAGCTCCTCTTGCGTCAATCCCTTTTGTTTTCTTAATTCTTGAAGTTTTTCGTTGAATTCCATATCAAACCCTATATATTTTCACCGACAAATTAAAATTTTGTCCGTTTTAGTGTTGTCTGACTTCGGCGTAGTATTTTTGAAAACGCCTTTTATTGAATATCATAACTTTGTATTTTTCACCGCTCGCCATATGAAACGTTGCGACGGGAAAAACAATCCATTTCCAAGTAAGCTCTGCGATTTGATTAAGTGGCAAAACGAGATTTCTATACGCTCTATCTACCGTCAGTTTATTCGTCTTATAAGTAAGCGAATTTTCGTCAAGATTTAAAGCACCGCCTACTATTCCGTTGTGGCATATTAAACTACACATAAATGATTTTTTCATAGGAATGGTCTCGTCAAATTCTTATCAGTGTGTTTATTATATCATATTCATATAAATAATTCAATCATTTTGCCTTTCTTTGTTTGATCGGGACAAAATTCAAGGGCTGACGGTTTATTTTCCGCCAGCCCTCAAGATTACTTTATCTTTCTTAATATTCTTGTTTTATTCCCACAATTATAGGTTTTATCCATTCTTATCCTGTGCTTGTAATGATTGTCTAAATTGTAAAGGCGTAATGGCGTATGCCTTTTTGAATTGTTTTCCAAAATAACTCGCAGTTGAAAATCCGCACTCGATTGCAATTTCCGTAACGGATTTTTCCGTGTCCTTCAACGCTTTTACAGCGTAAGATAAACGATATTCCGTCAAATAACTCATAGGGCTTTTGTTGAAATATCGCTTAAAACAACGGAAACACTCACTTCGGCAGATATGCGCATAATGCGCAAGATCGTCTATACGGATATCTTCCGCGTAATGTTCGTGTATGTAAAAAAGAATATCTTTTACCCTTTTCTGCGTTTCATCGTTGGTGTCAAGCGAAGAAAGTTGTTGCTCTTCTTCTTTGATATATGCAAGCGTATTTTGCCAAATATCACTCATAAAACTTATACATAAAAGCTCGTAATATTCAGGTTCCTCTAATTCAAAAGCATATATTTTTTGCAACAATTCCGTTATCCGTTTTCCCGTACTTGTTTTATTATCCACGAAAAAACCTTTTATAGTCGATTGCAATATGGACTGAAAATATTTTTTATAAAAAGGAGTATTATTCCCACTGGTAAATAACGACGGCAAAAAACTGACTGTATATATACTTGCACATTCATTGCCAACCTGCGTTGCCGTATGCATAGCGTTTGAATTGATAAAAACCACATCCCCTTGGCTTGCCCTTATATGCTTTCCGTCGATATAATAATCTACACATCCCGACAGCACCACGTCGTATTCAAATTCGCCGTGCCAGTGACAGACCAAACAGCGGTCGGCAAAAGTCTTAAAACTCCCTATCCACGTAATAAATGGAAAGGAACGATTGGGATACTCAAACCGTTCTCGTTTTGTTTCGTCAAATGAAAAAATAATATTATCCATATAAACCCTCATATTGACACTATTTTACCATAAAAACATATAATCGTTATATATTTTCACTTTTTTTGGCGTTATAATTATATCATAGTGACATTTTTTCGTCAAGGTAATTCAAACGTATATCAGGAGTTTTAACCATGGAAAAAGCAAAATATAAACGAACAAAGTACACCTGCTACTTTACATATCTTGCTATGTCGTCGGTGTTTAGTTTACCACCGCTGTTGTTTGCAACATTTAGAGAATTATATGGGATTTCTTACACACTGCTTGGAACGCTCGTACTAATCAACTTTTGCACACAGCTTGGCATAGACCTTATTTTCAGCTTTTTGAGCAAATATTTCAATATACACAAAACACTTCGCATAATGCCTTTGTTGACGGCAGCGGGATTATGTCTATACGCTTTAATTCCTATGATACAGCCTAATTACGCCTATATAGGACTTGTTATAGGCACAATTCTTTTTTCTGTTGCTGCAGGGCTTGGTGAAGTGTTAATCAGCCCCACCGTTGCCGCATTGCCATCGGATACTCCCGACAAGGATATGAGTACGCTCCATTCTCTTTACGGCTATGGGTTGGTCGGCGTTGTGCTCATCAGCACGGTCGTTCTTCAATTTATTGGCAATCAATACTGGACGTACCTTACCTTTTTTTGGGCATCTCTTCCCGTTATTGCATCTATCCTTTTAATGACGGCAAAACTTCCTGAAATGGACGTTAGCCATGAAAAAACGGAAAAGGTTCGTTCCAAACACAGAACGATTGGGCTTATTTTGTGTATGATGTGTATTTTCTTGGGCGCTTGCGCTGAAAATACGATGTCAAACTGGATTTCCGTA
>JAZRMY010000019.1:0-69345 GCA_045647925.1 Acutalibacteraceae bacterium
AAACGGCAGTTTCGATTCGTCGGGCACCGCAAGAGGTAGCCGCAGGTTCAAGGTCTCGGCTGCCGCCTCGGTCGGTGCTTCTGTGTTGCACACAGAGGTGTCCACCGGACACCCGCACCCTGTCACTCGGACCAAAAAAGCACTTATGCCTTTAGGCGTAGGTGCTTTTTTCTTTTGAATTACATACTTTTAATCTGCGGCCGATTGACCCCGGGGTCAGGCATTGAACACGAGCGCATCCTGTGGATGATGTAGCGAGTGTGAAATGGCGCAGCGGTCAACAAGTGAGAAACGGCAGTTTCGATTCGTCGGGCACCGCAAGAGGTAGCCGCAGGTTCAAGGTCTCGGCTGCCGCCTCGGTCGGTGCTTCTGTGTTGCACACAGAGGTGTCCACCGGACACCCGCACCCTGTCACTCACACACGCAGTTTAAATAACCACCGACAAAACTTATTTAAATTTCAACAAATTATAAAATAAAAACCACTTATTTAACCGAGTTTGATTACTCCTTAAATAAGTGGTCTATTTTTTTGTTAAACGGTATCTCAACCAATTTACACACCTTTGCAAAAAATGGCGCATTGGCAAAGAAAAATACCAAATACGGCAATACAATTTATAGAAAAGGTTATTAACATCATAATATCTTTTTCCGCGATAAATCCCGCTAACAACCGCAATTATCTGCTCGTGTTGTACACCTTTTTCAAAAGAAAACTGATTATCGCCTATACAGGTATAGCTTTCCTTTGATTCAATAACGCGATGCAAAACAAATTGTCCGTTAGCTCTACGGTACAAGGGTATATCATATTTTTTTAGCTTTTCTCGAACGGGCGCTAATACAACCGAATCTATTCCCTCACGCAATAATGGTCGCATGCTAACCCCATAAGGCGCAAACCTTACCTTTAGCCCTTTGGCGAGTTGTTCTTCTATTAGCGGCATTAAATCCTCTAATCGAGCCGACTGCTCATTCCAAGCATTCATATTCAGATAGCTTTTGTATAAAGGTTGAAATATAAGCATTGGCCGCGTCCGGGTCGGTTTCATAAGTTGTAATTACCGCCTCAAGCAGTTGAGCCTCAGTTTTTTCGGTTTGTAGCTGTTCCCACAAGAATTTACCTGTATCGTTCAATGTAAGCATTACATTTAAATCCATTTCGTCCCCGTAAGGAATAACAACATTTACTCCCGCTATTGTGCGTAGTATATAGCCTTCTTTAACCTTCATACATCTTCTCCTTTCTTGCAAGACATTGCTAAGTAAGAAACCAAAGCCGCCTCTTTATCGGTATTACATCTCAGCCGCCAAATAGGTATATTAGTAACCAAATTATCTAAAAGCTCAAGCATTTTCACGCGATATTCCGCAGATTTTGGTCTGTTAACCTGCTTAATTATTGCGCGAACCATATCTACTCCCGAAAAGCGCTCGATGGTATTTTTTTCGCCGCGTTCTAAAACGGCTATTCCCGCTATTGGAAAACGACCATTGAAGCTAATATCGTGCTTCCCGCTCCACGGCGTACCATAGGCAAACCAACCGTCCTTTTCTAATCGGAGCGCAGGTTTATCGTCATTAAGAATAAGCGCGCGGTCGCCAAAATTCTTTAAATACAATTGAGTGTGGGTGGATTTTCCAACGCCCGAATCGGCAGTAAAAAGGTAAGCCTTACCGTCTACAACCACCGCCGAAGCGTGTAGCCTTAAGCCACCAAAAAGTAATAACTGCCTATAAAAGCTAATTCCCGTGCAAATATATTCGCAAAGGTCAGGGGCGGTACCGGGATAGTCTTTTTGCATCATGGTAGAATCAACATCAATTGTTATATCCGCTTGACCGCTAAAATCAGCCAGGTACGGTTTTGCTTGTAAAACCGTTCTGCCAAAGCTTTTCATTGCAACATTTAATCCTGCAATTTTATAATACTTATACATAAATTTAATTCCATTCGCTATTTTGAATTACCTACTATTGAATCCGGACCCAATTCGATTTCGGGATGCTCTGCCTTATAAGCCGCTTCTGCCCCATTATGCCAATTAACAAAATCGGGAACCGAGGGAAAGGTTTGCATAAAATTATACTGCTCTTGCGCTGTTAAATTATTATACCAAAAATATTGTTCGGAAAGTGAAAGACCTTCAATAGGATTTTTGTTTTCTTCGGTTGGATTTTTGTTTTCCTCGTTAGGTTTTTTATCCTCAGTAGATTGCTCTGAAGAAGACTGCGAGCTGTTGGTAGCTTGGTTAGAGGTAGTGCCTGAATTTTTATCCGAAGGGGTTACAGTAATCGAGGGCACTGTTGGTCTGTTTGTATTTTTATTGGAGCTTGTTGTGTTATTTGTGGTTGCCTTGTCGCTTTCCACATAATCGGAGCTTACTGAATCTACAGTATCCGACGACTCTGATTTCGCAGACTGTACTTCAGACGAATTATCCGAAAGTAATTGAGCCGATTCATTGCTTTTGCAAGCAGAAAAAAGTGTAAGCATTAATACTGTCACTACGAATATAGCAAGACTTTTTAACATTTCGCAACACCTTCCCTTATACATTTCATACAATAAAATTTTAGCATAATTAAAGCGGAAATGCAATAACAATTACTGGTTTTTAAAGGTTTTATAATAACTAAAAAACAGACCGAGAAAATCTCGGTCTGTTTTCATCATTTTAAAACAGTTGACAAGAAATATTTAGTAATCTTCTTCGTCGTCATCAGCACCGCTTGGATTATCAAGAATTCCTGCGGCAACATCCTCTGTTTTGATTTTCAATAACTCAATTGTAGGTTGTTCGAATTTCATAAATATTCCCCTTCCTTAATTTTGAGCATTAACGGTGTGAGTTGTGCCTGCAACAGTAACGCCTGTGCTTGAAACGAGCATAGCAGTTACAGTAATATTTGTGCATTCTTGATAACCTTGGAATGTAATACCAAAGTCGTAGTCGCCTACACCAAGAATCACCATATCATCGCCGTATCTGTAATCCTGTACAATTTCATCGCCGTGTTCAGAAATCCAAGAAATTCTTACTAAGAAGGTTACTGCATTGTCAGAAGTACCGTTAGCAAAGAAGGTATTGGTAAGTGTACCCGAACCCTTGTGCTTGAATTGTAAGCGAAGCTCGTTGTTTGCTTCATCGATAACAAAGCCACGGTTTCCGCCTGTTTCGTTTACAATATAACGACCAAATACGAAGCAATTATCGTTAGAATCCCAAACAGGTAATACATATCTGAATACGCCTGCTTCAACCTCGTCTTCATAAGCCTCGCTTGAAAGTATTACTCTATCCTTAGCAACTACTAACTGACCGTAAGCAGAGCCATCATTCTTATAGGTATCGCCTAAGATGTGTGAGCCTTTAAAGCCAACCAAGTAAGCTACTGTAAGCTTATGTGATTGAAGGTCTAAAGAAACGCCAACAGGAAGAACTAACATAGTAGCAGGCTCGTAAATATCAGTACATAACTTAATTACGTCGCCTTCCTTAGCAGCAGCAAGAGCATCGTTAAGTGTTAGATAATATTTCTCGCCAATCTTAACCTGAACCTCTTTAGCGCCTTCGTAAGCGCCGCCGATTATAGCGGTTGCGCCGGTTACATTAGAGGTAGTAACATTTGTAATGGTAGAAGGACCGCCAAATGAACCTGAAACCATACCTACACGGTTATCATTGCAAACTAAAGTAACATTTTCAACTTTAACACCGTCGATAGCTTGTGTAGCAATTATACCGGAGATACCACCAACGCAGGTTGTACCTGTAATAGTAACATTAGCTGCACTGAAGTTGCTGTAATCAGCTTTAAGACCCTTGTTCATCTGAATATCAGCGATTACACCGCCAACTACTCTTTCACCTGTGATGTAAGAGCCTGCATTACCGTTAACGGTTAAGTTGCTTGCCTTTTGGCAAAGTCTTGTGTAAGCAAGTACACCTGCAGTATAGTTACCGCCCTTAATAGCGATATCGCCACAAACGGTAATATTTCTAACTTCGGTGTAGTAAGGATATGCAATTGCAGCAGCCACGATCTGGCCGTTTGTGTTAATTGTTACGTTTTCGATTACAAAATTCTCGATAACGTTATTTGCGGTAACACCGAAGAAGCCGAGGTATGCCTCGCCGTTAGCAGCGGTGTTATCGGACATTTTAAGATTCTTGATAACATGGCCGTTACCATTGAAGTTTCCATCGAATGAATAATCAAAGGTACCGATAGGTGCCCAGTTATCAACAGAGCTAAGGTCGATGTCTGTGGTAAGAACTACGTATACGCCGGAAGCGTTGTACTTGGTCTCGCCTGCATTTACACTGTCACGGAACAAGATTAAATCATCCAAAGAGCTAATCTGATAAGGATCAGCCTCGGTACCGGAACCCCTAAGGCCGGTTGGAATAATTACAAGATCTATAAGGTTACCATCTTCGTCAACGTTTTTATAATACTCGTTGATATCTACCTTTGCGCCGGTATCGTCTGCAAATGCATTTCCAATGCCGTCAGCATGATAGTTCTTAGAAACATTGATTTTTGATGTATCGGTTATGGATGCATCAATACAAATCTTTGCGTTCTCGCGGAAGATGTTTTCTGTAACAGTTACGTTGGGCAAGAAACTATTTACGGCAAGTGCACCGTAGTCAGGATAATACGGATTTGTAGATGCAAACTCGTTGCCGGTGATGATGATTTCAGCATCGCCGCCACCATATACGCCAAAAGAGTTCGCCCAGCTTAAATCCATATAGCTATTCTTAATAGTCCATGTTAAATTTTCAGAATATGCTACAAGGTGGAAGCCGTATGTAGCGCCGGTTACGTAAACATTATCAACAGTTATGTTTCCTGCGGGTTCTGCATACATAACCTTCCAAGCATCAACGATCTTAAGATCCTTGATTGTACCGTTAAAGCCGTGACCGGTAATAGCGGGATCGCCACCCTTGATGGTGGTGAGCAATTCACCGTTCTCACCTACGGTACCCTTGATGGTGATATTCTTGTTGCTAATATTAATAGCGGTAAATTCACCTGCAAAGATTTGAACGGTGTCGCCGTCTTTTGCTGCCTTGATTGCTTCCTGAATGTTTTCGTACTTAGTACCATTAACCTCAGCAACATAGGGAACCTCAACCATTTCACCTTCGGTCTTTGTGTAGGTTTTGCCTGCCACGGTAACGGTTGCACCCTCTTCAATGTAGGATTCGTTGAGAGCATCAAAAGTACCGCCGGAAACATTAACACTGGACTGGCTGGAACCACTGTTCAAAAGTGTTTCGTTATAACCTGTAAATTCGCCGCCCTCAATGTTTGCTGTCAATTTGGTAGAGGAGCCGGCCTTAATAAGGTTGGTCTCGGTAGTGCTTTCGAATTCACCACCGGTGATGGTAACGGTTTGATCAGTTCCTTGTGCATATACTGCATAGCCGAGTTTACCGTTGGTTGTGATGCTACCACCGGTCACGGTAATGTCGCTCTTAGAATAAAGTGCGTAGTTATACATACTATTGCCGTCGGTACCGGTTACAATTTCACCGCCATTCACGGTTATATTACCGTATGTGTAGATAGCATGGTTATAGCCGCTTCCGCTCGTGGTAATTTTACCACCATTTACGGTAACTTTGGCATTATCATAGTTGCCTAAAATACCATATGCCCTCTTGCCTGTCGCAGTTACAGTGATTTCACCACTGTTAATAGTTATGCTCGAGTTCGTGCCGCATTTGATAGCATAAATATCACGTGTGCTACCTGTCAAAACAACAGAACTGTTGTTAAAGATAAGTGAGCAGTTTTCTTGTACATCAATCGCATACTGCGATTTGGAATCCTCGATCTGTACATTTGTGACAGTCAACGTAGAACTGGATCTAGCCACAAGGGGGTTAGACTGTGTGGTGTTTACGAGTTTACCGTTCTGAACAGTCACATTCTTTGTAGTCCTAATCCATCCGTCGGTGATAGTATTACCGCCAAGGTCAAGAGTGATTGCCTTTTTGATATTAAGACCACCCTCATAACCGTAGGTCGGACTTTCGATATCCTGGAGAAGGACAATCGTATCGCCCTCTTGTGCAGCTTCAAGAGCGTCAGCAAGAGTTGCGTATTCTGTGTCGCCGATTTTGGCAACATTTCCTGTGGATTCTGCCATAACTAAGCTATTGGGCAATGCGCACACAATAAGCATAATTGAAAGCAGAATTGCGAACATTTTCTTAAAGTTAAGTTTCATGTTCCTTCAAATCCTTTCGAATAGTTTTTTTGGAAATTTACCCACAACAAAGATATGTGAAAGCAAACTTAAGTTATAATGATCGTAGTTTGCCGAAACGCTAAAAAGCGCTTCGACACAAGCCACTTTTCAAGTAGCTTTGGCAAAATTAAATTTTTAAATTTAATTTTGCACAACACTCATTGTAATGGATATGAACAAATTTTTAAAAAAATTCGTTACAAAATCAAAGATTTTGTGCCGAAACACGAGTGATTCGACTAATCATAACCATTATTACCGCATTTGCTTCTGTTACCATTTTTGCAGATAAAAAACCGATTTTATAAGCCGCAAAACTGCAGCTTACATATTTACTTCTATATTATAACACAAATAAATATTTTTGCAAGCATAAAAGACAAATTTTTGTTAGCAATAACCGCTAATTTCAAAGAATTTTTTTAGCTAAATTGCTAGTTTTATTTTAAGATATAAGCCGTTGTCAACAAGGGCGGTAAAATACAAAATTAAGGCACCTTCCTTTTAGAAGGCGCCTTAGAAAAATTACTTTTTGTCAATTAATCCATTTTACTTCTTTTGGATTTTTATCTACTTTCCTGATTACCTCTTCAAAGGATTTTTGGTCATTACAGTCATCATCCGAATCTCTTATAATACGGAAAAGCGAGTCTGACCTTTGATAATAGGTATTATCCGAAATATTAATTTGTTCCAACAAATTAGGCGCATAAAAGAAATTGCAGTCAGCCGTATCAAAAATATTATTTTTTATATTAAACTGTTCAATTTGGCTGTCGTCGTATTTATAATACCACGCCAAGAAAAACGACTGATTTTTCTTTATTTTACGCTGCAAACCGCCAAAGCCGTAACCGCCGAAACGAAGAATATTATCACTAAAATCTATATTATGTATTTTAGCCGTTGAATCGGACGATGTGGCCGTAGCCCTTTGGTCGTTCCCCGCCCAAAATTCAAAATTCATTGAGCAGTATTCAATAAGATTATTCTTAAAGGTAAGATTTGTGTATTGGTTGCTTTCTTCACCTTGAAAGGTTATCGCCGCATCGAAAATTTGATATATGTAGTTATTGGTCACCTTCGCATTGTTTGAATGGTCCCAAAACTGTATAGCATTACCGAAGCGATCCCTTTTAGAAGCGGTAATCTCGCCCCCGATAAATCCTATTTCACAGTTGTTTATCTCTATACCGTCGGTATAAGAAATATTAAAAGCGAAAAGGCTGAAATACTTCATACAAAGATTCTCAAATCTAATATTGCTAACGGGGTTATTGGTCGTTCCCCAACCACCAAATGCGCGGCTTGTGGTTGCAATTTCTATAGAATCAAAGCATTTTCCGGGATTATTATTAAGAAGATAAAGATAAAGCGTTTTTTCAGAATAATCGTAATAAAAATCGCCGTTAGAGGTAACCTCTTCAAGAGTGTGCTTTCTAAAGCCTACAAATTCACCGTTGTTAAAAATAACCTGACCCGCATCGCTTGTACCGAGATGGATTTTCCATTTGGTATTATCGTCAATACCGGTCCAAAGAGTCTCGTCTGCATAATTCTTTAACGATCCTAACAATAAAGGCTTAGCACCCTCACCGTAAGCGCCGTAGCTTACACCGTGTTTAGGTGTAAGCTGCTTATCTAAACGGAAGGTATCTCCCCTTTTAAAAAGAACTACGTCCCCTTTATTCAAAGTAAGTGAATATAAAACATCAAGCGTTGTAGGTTTTTCGGGTGACAAACCGTCATTCCAATCAATACCGTCCTCTGCAATATAGTAAACGTAATTATATTCATTCTTAGCCTTTAGTGTATCAGGAGCTGACAAAATTTCTTTTTTAAGTTTTTCTGCCTGTTTATCAGCTCCACCGCTCATTTCACTTACAGCCATAAGACCGAATTTATTCTCATTAGCTTTGCAGCCGTTAAAACAAAACATTGAAGAAATTATAATTGTAACAATTAAAAATAAATATAATAATTTTTTCATTTTAACCTCTTTATTAATTAATCCATTCTATCTTGCCGGGTGCTAAATCTACCTTTTTAATTTCAGACTCAAACGATGCTAAATCGTTAGCATAAGTACTAACAACAGAATGAATTGAGCCAGGCTTCTGATAATACGTATTAGACGAAACATCAATATGTATGAATGTATTTACACCGTAATAAAACCTGCTGTTTGCAACGTCAAAGACATTGTTTTTGATTGTGAAATCCTTGATTTGACCGTCCTCGTATTTATTATTCCAAGCCAACACAAACGCTTGATTTGGCTTCAATTTGCGTTGCATACCGCCCCAACCATATCCGCTAAAGCGTAGGATATTGTCTTCAAATTTAATATTATGCATTACATCGCTTTCGCCGTCCCAAGGAGCTTCTTCAGACGAACCGGTACCCCAAAATTCAAAGTTCATTGAACAATATTCAATAAGATTATCATTAAAGGTTAAGTTCTTATAAATATTATCAACGCTTCCTTGGAAGGTTATCGCAGCGTCAAACACCTGATAAATGTAATTGTTGGTTACATTTGCGTTACTTGAAGAATCCCAGAACTGTACCGCATTACCGAAACGGTCGGCATTAGAGCCTGTAATTTGTCCGCCAATCCAACCCATTTCACAATTTGTAATATCAATACCGTCTGTATATGAAATATTAAACGCAAACAAACTGAAATATTTCATACAAAGATTTTCAAACTTAAGGTCGTTAACGGGTTTTGAAGCACTACCCCAAGTACCGAAAGCACGGCTTGTTGTGGCTATCTCAATAGAATCAAAATAAACTGCGGGATTAATATTATTAAGATACAAATAAAGCTTTTGGCTATCAAAATCGTAATAATAATCGCCGTTGAAATGAACCTCTTGGAATGTATGCTTTCTAAAGCCCAAGAATTCGCCGTTGTTAAATATAACCTGACCTGCATCTTCGGTGCCTAAATAGATTTCCCAAAGATTATTGTCAGAAGATTTCCAAAGTGACTTATCGGCATAATTTTTAAGCGAGCCTAGTAAAACAGGCTTTTCGCCCTCGCCATATGCACCGTAGCTAACTCCTCTTATAGGTTTAATCATAGCAGAAAGGCGCATAGTGTCCCCTCTTTTAAAGAGGACTAAATCCCCCGCTTTTAATGAAAGCGAGTTTACTGCATCGGCGGTTATTGGCTTGCTTTGTGAAAGACCGTCGTTAGATTCCTTGCCGTTTGCAGCAACATAATAGATTTTGTTGCTACTGCTTGCCTTCGTAAGTGTATCGGGCGCAGACATAATTTGTGCTTTTAAAGCCTCTGCCTGACTGTCAGACCCGCCGTTCATTTCGATTGGCTTCATAAGACCTACTTCTCTTTCGGTCCACTTGTAAATTTCTTTGCCAATTAAATGCTTTTTAACGGCAGATAAATCGTCGGTATCCAAAACACCGTCATCATTAGCGTCAACTGTCGCAATATAATCACTATTAGCAGTAATAGTTTCATCAATTGAAACCAAATCCAACAAATCAATATCACCATCTAGGTTAGAGTCGCCAAAATGGGTATCGGTCGGTGTTTCAAAATACAGTTCGTTATAAGGTAAATAATATGCGGTAAAGTCAACATCACTACGTTCGAAAACCGTGTTATTGCCCGATTGTGTTGCACCCCTGTTGGAATACCAATTATCAATCGTGGTTTCAAATTCATCACTTAAAAAGAGATTTTCCTTGGTTTCGTCAAGGGTTTCATAAAGGGTCATATTAGCAAAATATGCTTCGGTTATTCTAGTACCCGGCAAATATCTAAAGCCCATATAGAAATATTTATGACTTTCAACCTGTTCTTCGGTTAAAGTGAATTTAAATGTAGCAGTTTTACCGTTATAATTAAATTCGGGGAAAAGATTTTCGTGTTGTTCCCTTGTTGAGAAGAACTGAGTTTTTATTATTTTTGAACTACCGGGTTCATCTACGCCGCCGTAGAATGAAACATAAAATGTATCATCAAAACCTGTACAGTTAATATGATAGTCGAAAGACATAGTATATTCTACACCTGCACGCAAAGGCATAGTTTGATGCAATAAGGTATCGCCACTCTTGGTTTTAACCTCTTTATAATAGAACATTGTCTTAGGTCTTATAAGTTCAAATGTAACTGTATATTCACCTGTAAAATCAGATAAATCCAACACACCGTTTTCCGATTTTACAACCTTAGCCTTATTCCCTTCCTCTGTAACGCTTTTAGCAACCGCCTGATAAGCAGTATTGATTGCAAATTTACCTTTTTCGCCATTTATAAAATTAATTTTATCATAATCCTCTTCTGATACGTTAAGTATCCAACTATCTGCTTTAGTTGTTCCATCTGCCTTAAATGCGGAATTATCAAAATTATCATAAGGATTGCTTGAATGGAAATGCACATTATTGCTCTTTATTAAGTGCATACCACCCTTTACAATAATTGCAGTTTCAGGTCTGAAACCAAAATAGTCCGAATCCGTTGAAGAAGAATCCCTGAGTTTAAAGTTAACGTTCTTTTCAAAAACAGTAACGTATTCACTCTTGGATTTACCAACATTAACCCGTGTATTCATATTATCGCCAATATTAATTTCAAGCGTAACGTCATTTTCAAAAATACTACTGCTATCGCCTATGAAAACCGCCTTGTTGCCCGATGTCGTATAGCCGTTATCTAAAACAACCTTTACTTCATCGCTATAAACAACCGGTTGCTCAGTAGTATCTGCCGCAATCCAAGTGCCAATGAATTTTTCAACCAAAAGCGAGGTTATATCGCCCGGGTCTTGTGCAAATTTATTAAACGAATTTCCGTTCAAATTTAAATTAGCGAACTTTGCTTTATCGGTAATTCTAACGTTATTACCACCAAGCACAAACATTTGCGCATCAACGTTAGAGCTTGAAACGTAAACCATTTGAACATCGTCAAACACGGTAGGTCCGCCAAGAACCAACTGTCTTTGGTCAGCAAGAATTTGTGAAAATGCAATATAAGCACTTTTTACCGAGCCGCTATAATTATTATAGCCGCTATCCTTTAAAACGATTGTAGCCTTATGAGGCACAGTTTCGCCCCAGCAAGCCATATTATGACTTCTGTCCTTTTGACCTATAATAGCAGTAATATCCTGCAAAACGTTAACGTTAACGATATTTCCCTCTTGGTTTATAACGTCGTTAGCGTTGATTGCCTTTAAAACGTCGCCAACCGTTGCATACGGTTTAAGCTGTGTACCGTCAACACCGTAAGCATCGCCGCTTTTATATGTAGCGCCGCCGTATTTGATATAAAAATCATATACCTTGGCTTCTAAACCCTTACTTACTGTTGACTGTAATTCTTGTGCAGTAACGCTTCCGAAAACGGTACAAGCGCTAACCAAAACACAAACAGCCAACAAAATACTTAAGAGCTTTTGATATTTTTTAAACATTTTTCTCACCCTTTTAAAATTTTCTTACCCAATAATTCAACATAATTTTAACACACAACAAATACATTTTCAACAAAATTTAATATTTTCTTAGAATTTTTTGAATTAAAATATACAAAAAACAACACTGCATCGTAGTTTTACAATACAGTGTTGTTGTGAAATATAAATCATTCGGTATCAACCGTGCTTTCAACAGAGGATTCCTCATTCGAAGGTGTTTGTGCTTCGGAGGAGGTTGTTTCCGAAGAGGTTTGCGAGCCTGACTGTTCGCTACTGCTAGTTTGTGATTCTGTTTGTGACGGTGTTGAAGACGGTGTGCTTGACGATGCGGATTGTGTTGCCGAGGATGTTGCAGAGGATGACGAGGATTCGGTTTCCGAAGAGGTTGTTGAATAAAGAATATTATCAGGCTTAGTATCGTTCTTATAATATCCTATTCCCTTTTTGTAAACATCCTCACTGTCTACAAATTCCTTCTTTTCCAAATCCTTATGGATTTCCTTCATAACATCTCGCCAAATATTTTTAGCCATATTATTGTTAGATACCTTGTGGTTATGGTCAAAGCCATACCAAACAGAGCCAACATAATAGGGTGTGCCGCCGACAAGCCAAGCATCCTTCGTGTCGCTTGTAGTACCTGTTTTAGCATAGGCCTTCATTTTATAGTTGAAGCCTGCAACCGTTCTTCCGGTACCCTCGCTTCCGTAAACAACCTCACGAAGCATATGGTTCATTATAGTAGCGGTAGCGCCGCTTATAATCTGTTCACCCTTTTCGTCGTGCTCAAGCACAACCTCGCCATTGGTTTTTTCAACCTTATAGTAGGTAGTCGGCTTATGGTATACGCCGCCATTACCAAATATAGAAAATGCCGCAGCAGATTCGGTTGGTGTTATACCAAGATGGCATCCGCCAAGCGCCAGGGAGGATAAGTTTTTATCTTCCTTTACTAGATGCTTGAAATGCAATTTTTTAGTTAAAAATTCGTAGGATTCATCAATTCCTATTTCTTCCTTTAAAAGCTTAACGGGAACTGCATTCATTGATTTTCTTAAAGCGTAATTAAGCGGTACATCACCCTTATAACCGCCAAACCATTCCTTTGGTCCCGATTTGCCTGATGGATAGTAATTCTTAACCGGTGAATCCTTAACAATTGATGTGTAATTTAAAATATCCTTTTCTATTCCCAATACATACACGCCAATAGGCTTCATGGTAGAGCCGGGCTGACGCGGAACACTGTAAGCACGGTTAAGGCTACGGTTAACAGTCTTTTCACCCGTGCCGCCAACTACACCAACGATATGACCTTGGTAATCCAAAATAGTCATAGCAGACTGTACATATTCCTTTTTACCGTCTACTGTTTTATATTCGCTGAAATATTTTCCCTTATCCTTATAGGTTTTTTCCAATAAGGCTTGAATTTCGGTATCTACCGTAGCATATATTTTATAACCGCCGTTATAAAGCATCTGCGAGGCAACACCCTCCTCGCACTTGTATTTTTGTGCAAGATCCTCGGTAATCTGCTCAATTAAAGTATCTACAAAATAGTTGTTGATTTCTTCTTCAAAACTTTCCTTTTGGGTGTTATCAAGTTCAATGTCCTCGTTGTAAACCTCGTTAAAATCCTTCTGCTTTACAAGACCAAGCTCAAGCATTTTTAAAAGCACGGTATTTCTGCGCTTTTTATTTTCCTCCATATTGCTTATAGGATTATATCTTGAAGGATTTTTAGTGATTGCCGCAATTGAAGCACACTCTAAAAGGGTTAAATCTTCAACATTTTTGTTAAAATAATAGTTAGCCGCAACCTGAACACCGCATATACCGTTACCCAAAGCAATTGTATTAAGATATGCTTCAAGAATATCGGTCTTGGAAAGCTGTGTTTCAACATAAAGCGCTCTTATAATTTCGCGCATTTTACGTGCATAGTCACGCGATTTATCGGCCGTAATGTTTTTAATTAACTGTTGCGTAATACTTGAACCGCCAAACTCGGTCTCGCTGAATTCGAAAAGCTCGTTACCTACAGCTGAAATGGTACGCTTCCAGTCAACCCCTATGTGCTTTTCAAAACGCTCATCTTCAATAGCAATAAACGCTTTTTGAAGATTTTTTGGGATTTTTTCTATTGGAACCCATATTCTGTTTTCATCACCGTGTAAACGGTGGTATTCTTCCCACTCACCCTGAGCATTTTTTGTGTATATAATAGAGGTCATATCAAGCTCAAGATTTTTGATATTATCCACTATTTTTTGAGAAGAGAAAATATCAATTTTTCGCTCACTTTTTTTATACTTAGGTACTGCAACGGTAAGCGATAAAATCGATATAACTAACAGGCAGGATATAACTGCGCTTAAATATTTGAAAAACTTTTCCATATACATCCTCCCACTGCCACATATTTCCTTAATTATATCACTAAAGCATACAATTATCAACGCTTTTTTAAATTGTAAACATTTTCTAAATATTTAAGGGTTCTTGTTGAAATCATATTATTATATGGTATAATTTATAATGAATTACTTTTTTGAAAGGAAATGAATAATGCTTAAACTAAAAGGCATAAAAAAAGACTATTTAACAGGTGACCAAAAGGTTGAAGCCTTAAAGGGCATTGATTTGGAATTCCGTAGTAACGAATTTGTATCCATTCTAGGTCAATCGGGTTGCGGAAAAACTACCCTTTTAAATATTATCGGCGGACTTGATAAGTATACCGAGGGCGACCTTTTCATTAACGGCACCTCTACAAAGAATTATAAAGACAGAAACTGGGATAACTACCGCAACCATTCGGTAGGCTTTGTTTTCCAAAGCTACAACCTTATCCCCCACCAAACCGTTTTGCAAAATGTTGAATTAGCACTTACCCTTTCGGGTGTTTCAAAAGCAGAAAGACGCCGTCGCGCTAAGGAAGCATTAGCAAAGGTTGGTCTTGAAAATCAGTTAAAGAAAAAGCCAAGCGAAATGTCGGGCGGTCAGATGCAGCGTGTCGCTATTGCCCGTGCAATTGTAAATAATCCTGATATTATTTTGGCAGATGAGCCTACGGGCGCATTGGATACCGAAACCAGTGTTCAGGTTATGGATATTTTAAAGGAAATTTCCAAAGACCGCCTTGTAATAATGGTTACCCACAACCCCGAGCTTGCAGAAAAATATTCCACCCGTATTATCCGTATGCTTGACGGGTTGATTATTTCGGATTCAAAGCCCTTAACAGAGGAAGAATCCCTTGCAGAAAAAACCGACGAGGAAGTTAAAAAGGAAAAAATCAAAAAACAAAAAATGCCTTCAATGTCCTTTGCAACCTCTTTCGGCCTTTCGCTTAAAAATCTTATTACCAAAAAAGGCAGAACCGCACTTACAGGCTTTGCGGGAAGCATTGGTATTATAGGTATTTCGCTTATTTTTGCGGTTTCTCAAGGAACAACCGCCTTTATTGATTCGGTTCAGGAGGAAGCACTTTCCTCTTATCCCTTAACACTTGAATCCCAAAATCTTGAAATTTCCGAGCTTATAGAAACCTTTATAGGCACGGCAGAATCCTCAAGCGAGCACCGTAACGATGCAGTATATGAAAAATCTGCAATTTACGAAATGATGAATGCATTAAATTCGCTTGAAGCCAATGAAAACGACCTTAAATCCTTTAAGGTGTATCTTGAAAAGTCACTTAAGGATACCGAAGATAACCAAGCCCTACGCGATGCCGTAAACGGTGTTCAGTACACCTATGATTTTAATATGCTTATATACACCCAGAACGTTGACGGTGAAATAATTCATTCGGATTCAAACGAGCTTATGACCGGAATTTTACGCGATTACTTCGGTATGGATTTTTCAGGTCTCGCTTCCAGTATGACAACCAATTCTATGCTGCAAAGTCCTATGATGAATAGCCCCATGATGGGCGGCGGTATGATGGGTGGCACTTCCCTTTGGCAAGAAATGCTTACAGGCAGAAACGGTGAGCTTATTAACCCGCTTATTGATAAGCAATACGATTTAATCTATGGCGCATGGCCTAACGATTATAACGAAATACTTCTTGTTGTTGATGAAAACAACGAGGTTGACGATATGACCCTTTACGCCTTAGGTCTTAAATCAAAGGCTGAAATTGAAGCAATGACACAAGCGGTAATTAACAAGGAGCCACTTAAGGTTGAAGGCAAAAAATGGAGCTACAAAGAAATTTGTGATATGGAATTTAAAACAATTTTAAATTCTTCTTGCTATACTCTTGACGAAAAAACAGGCCTCTACACCGACCTTAGAACAAGTGAAGCAGGTATTAAATACCTTTATTCCAACGGTATTCCGCTTAAGGTTACAGGTATTATCCGTCCTAAAGAAGGGTCTTCCTCACGCTTGCTTACAGGCTCTATTTGCTACACCAAAAAGCTTACCGACTATGTTGTAGAAAAATCTAAAGAATCTTACGCAATTAAAGCCCAGTTGAACGATTCTTCACTTGATATTTTCACAGGTCTTCCCTTTAAAGAAAACAGCAATAATTTATCTAATGACCAAAAAACCGCAGAATTTAAGGAATACATTTCAAAGCTTAACACGGTTGGTAAAGCCGAAACCTATTTAAAAATAATGTCTATTCCTAAAAAGAGTGATGTTGAAGCTATGGTAGCAAATACTTTAAAGGCAACCACTCGCGAAAAGATTGAAGCAATGCTTATTCCCGGTATTGTATCACAAACAAATATGAGCGAAAGCGAAATTAAAAATTATATCAAGGATATGAAGGATGAAGAAATCTTTGATATGTACGCTTCAATAGTTGAAGAGCAATACCGCAAGCAATATGCCGCAGGTGTTGCACAGAATCTTAGCTTAATGCCAAACGAACAAAAAGCTTTTGCGCTTGATGCTGCAGTTAAAAGCTTTACAAGTGAACAGTTTGCAGAGTATTACGATGAGGTTTTAGAATTTTCCGATTCCACCTATGAAGCAAACCTTACAAAGCTTGGCTATGTTAAGCTTGATACACCTTCAACCATAAATATCTACGCCAGCTCATTTGAAAATAAGGATGTTATTGAAAACGTAATTTATGATTACAACAAATCGGTTGACGAGCTTCAAAGAATATCTTATACCGACTATTTAGGTATAATGATGTCATCTATTACAACAATTATAAACGCTATAACCTATGTTTTAATGGCATTTGTTGCGGTTTCGTTAATTGTATCATCTATTATGATTGGTGTTATAACACTTATCTCGGTACAGGAGCGCACAAAGGAAATTGGTATTTTACGTGCAATTGGTGCTTCAAAGCGCAATGTATCAAGTATGTTTAATGCCGAAACAATTATAATAGGCTTGCTTTCAGGCCTTTTAGGTGTTGGTATAACCTACTTGCTATGTATACCGATAAACATTATTTTACAAGCTTTAACAGGACTTTCAAATCTTCGTGCAATTCTTCCGATTGAAGCGGCAATTATATTCGTTTTAATAAGCGTTGTGCTCACTATGTTCTCAGGACTTATTCCATCAAGAAGCGCCGCTAAAAAAGACCCCGTAGTCGCCCTTAGAACTGAATAAAAATCAAGAACCTACCCATAAGGGGCGTACCCTAAAGGACAGTAAAAAAGATGGTTTATCTTATCGATAGACCATCTTTTTGTATTTTGGTATTGCTTTTATTCCAGAAATGGAATATAATCATACGTATAAGGAAGTGATTGACAATGTTAGCATATATGACTGCAAATGAGGCTGCTGAAAAATGGAATATTTCTCATAGACGAGTTTTAACCTTATGTAAAGAAAATCGTATAACAGACGTTGCGATGTTAGGCAATATGTGGATTATTCCTATCAATGCCCAAAAGCCTGAAGATGCACGTAGCCGCAGACATATTGATAACGAAGAAAAAGTTGTTAAACCATTTTTGAAATGGGCAGGCGGTAAAGGTCAGCTTCTTAAAGAAATTGAACGTTATTATCCTTTTGCTAATGGAAACATTACTAAGTATGCAGAACCGTTTGTTGGTGGCGGTGCAGTTTTGTTTGATATTCTTAGCAAATATGATTTAAAAGAGATTTACATCAGCGATATTAACGCCGAACTTATCAACACTTATCGTATCATTCGGGATGATGTTGATGCATTGATAAAAATGCTTTACACGATGCAAAGTGAATTTATTCCGTTAGATACTGACAGCCGAAAGATTTACTATAATGAAAAGCGTGAGTGTTTTAACGACTTAAAGGTTAATGGAAACGAAAGTATAAATGTTGAAAAAGCCGCTTTAATGATTTTCTTAAACAAAACCTGTTTTAATGGGTTGTTTAGAGTAAATAAAAAAGGACTCTTTAATGTTCCAATGGGAGCATATAAGAATCCAATGATTTGCGATAAAAAAAATCTTCGTGCAGTGTCAGAAAAATTGCAGAAAGTTATTATCATTTGCGGTGATTATAGAGAGTCGGCAGACTTTATTGATGAAAATACTTTTGTATATTTTGATCCTCCCTACAGACCGATAACCGATACTGCGAGCTTTACCGCATATACCGAAAACTTGTTCAATGATGAAGAACAAATTGAACTTGCTCATTTTGTAGATGATATGCATAAGAAAGGTGCTAAAGTTGTAATTAGCAATTCCGACCCAAAGAACACAAATACGGAAGATGATTTCTTTGACAACATTTACTCGGCTCATAAAATCAAACGAGTAGAAGCAACACGTATGATTAATTGCAAAAGCGAAGCAAGGGGAAAAATCAAAGAATTACTCATTAGCAATTTTTAGGAGGATTTATATGGAGAGAAATTTTAATGAATGGTTATCAGGCTTTCGTGATAGTATTGCCGATTATGGTTACTACATAGATTTTGAAAAAGTTCATCGAAATGTAGATAACATAAAGGTTGAACTTAACATCTTAAATTCATTAATCGGTTCTAAAAACATCGAACTCGACTTCGAAAACTTAATGAGAAAATATCCCGAAGTGTTAAAATGCATACCTTTGCTTTTAGCTGTTAGAGCAAATGAAATATATTGTCAGGATGAAAACGGTGGACACTTATTCCAATTTGATTTTGGAAAGTATCCGCCAAATAGCCATGCTCATTATGAAAGATACAAATATTTTATGCGCGAAACCGGATTGTTTGATTTGTTGGAAAACCATATTGTAAACAATCTTGTTGATTATGCTACCGGTGTTGAAACAGGTCTTGATTCTAATGGTCGTAAAAACCGTGGCGGACACTTGATGGAAGATTTGGTTGAAAGCTTTATTCAAAAAGCCGGCTTTGTTAAAGATGTAAACTACTTTAAAGAAATGTATATCCATCAAATTACAAATAAATGGAATATCGACTTATCCGCCATCTCAAATCAAGGTAGGGCAGAAAAGCGATTTGATTTTGTAATCAAAACCCCTAATATGATTTATGGAATTGAAACTAATTTCTACACGAGTGGCGGTAGTAAGTTGAATGAAACCGCTCGCAGTTATAAAAAGGTTGCGCTTGAGGCTGCTCCACTAGAAAATTTTTCATTTGTTTGGTTTACAGACGGTAAGGGATGGACGAGTGCAAGAAGCTATTTAGAGGAGACGTTTGGTGTTATGGAACACATCTATAACATTAAAGATTTGGAAGACGGAATAATTAGTGAGGTTTTTAAGTGATGGCAAAGAAAATCACTAAATGGGAGCCGGAAGATTTCGAGTTAGAAATGACTACACATTGGTCTTTTCCAAAACGAGGAGATTGGGCTACTCACGACGCTAAATGGCGTGGCAATTGGTCTCCATATATTCCTCGCAACATTCTGCTCCGATATTCAAAAGAAAACGATTTGGTTCTTGACCAATTTGCAGGTGGCGGTACAACTTTAGTAGAAGCAAAGCTGCTTAACCGGGATATCATCGGCGTTGATGTGAATAATGTTGCACTTGCTCGTTGCAAAGAAAAAACTGATTTTAAGCACGAAGGAGCAGACGGCAAGGTGTATCTTCATAAAGGGGATGCTAGAAATCTTGATTTCATACCGGACAATAGTATTGATTTAATCTGTACCCATCCGCCTTATGCTGATATTATTCAATATAGCGAGGATATCCCTGAAGATTTGTCTTTGCTAAAAGTAAAAGATTTTCTTGAGGAAATGAAGAAGGTGGCCGCAGAAAGCTATCGTGTTCTGAAAAAAGACAGGTTTTGCGCTGTTCTTATGGGTGATACTCGTCACAAAGGACACATGATTCCAATGTCATTTGATGTTATGCGAGTTTTTGAAGAAGCGGGATTTAAACTTAAAGAACTAATTATTAAAGAGCAACATAACTGCAGGGCTACCGGATATTGGAAAACAAATAGTATAAAATATAATTTTTTGTTAATTGCGCATGAATATTTATTTGTGTTTAGAAAATAATGTCTTATACCGTAACAAGCAGGGAAAATGTACGGCACATTTTCAATTTCTTTAGGATATCCTAAAACCTTATATAACAAAAAGCAGAAACGAAAAATCGTTTCTGCTTTTTAATTTTACTGTCCTTTAGAGTACAACCCTTAAAGGTCGGTTCTTTTATATTCTGCTTTTTACAACCGCTTCGGTTATATTTTTTATAACCATATCTCCATTCTGGTTAAACACGTTTATTGTAAGCTCAACAATTCCGTTTTTATCGTTACGCTTTGTAAGGTTGGTTATAACCGCTTTACCGTAAAGAGTATCATCTGCAAAGACGGGTCTGAACCATTCCATTTTACTAGACTTTCCCGCTATTAACTGTTCTTTTATAATGTCCACTTCAAGATATTTTGCCCATACCGACATAAATGACATAACACCCGGTGCTATAAGGTTGCCGAAATGGGTAGTTTTTGCATATTCCTCATTGGTGTGCAAGGGTATATTATCATACTTTAAAGCAAAATCCACCATATCCTCCTTGTTTATGGTGGCGGGTGGAATTTCCACCTGCATACCAACTTTAAATTCTTCAAAAAACATTTGTATTCCCCTTTTAAAAAATCTAAAAATATTATGCCCTTATAAAAATAAAAATACAAACAAAAAAGGGAAAGGTTTTACCCTTTCCCTTAAAAATTATTTTTGAAGAACGCTTTGCTTGTTTGATTTTGAAGCCTTTACAACAATTGCATAAAGCGGAACTAACGCCAATACGTTAGGAAGAACCATAAGGTAGTTAAAGAAGTCTGTAAGCTCCCAAACCAAATCGTTAGAAAGAAGTGTACCTAAGAAGATAAATGCAATAGCAACTACTGAATAAATCGCGCTTGCAACCTTGCTGTTTTTGAAGAGGTACTGAACATTGATTTTACCAAAGAAGTTCCAGCTTAAAATTGTTGAGAAAGCAAAGAACAAAAGACAAATTGCAACGAAAATATTACCTACATTTCCGTTTCCTATAGCATTACCGAAAGCGGTTTGCATAGCATTTGTTTTGCTAATGCCCGAGCTTGCTAAAATTTCTGCATAGTTTGTGCCGTTTGCCGCTGACAAAGGACCGTTACCTACAAAGAGGCAGGAAATTACAACCAAAGCGGTCATAGTAAGTACCACGAAGGTATCAATAAATACACCAATCATAGCAACAACACCTTGGTCGTGCGGCTTTTCAACGTTAGCCTGAGCGTGAGCGTGAGGTGTAGAACCCATACCTGCTTCGTTAGAGAAAAGACCACGCTTAGCGCCTTGGCTTATAGCGGTCTTAAGTGCATAACCGATACCGCCACCGATAAGTGCGCTAGGTGTGAAAGCATATTTGAAGATTACACCGAATGTTTCGGGAATATATTTAACTCTGATAGCTAAAACAACAAAGCCACCCAAAAGGAATAAAGCAGCCATAACCGGAACTAATTTTTCTGTTACAGATGCCAAACGGTCAACACCGCCAAGGAAAATAAATGCAGATATAATTGCTAATACAAGACCAACAACCCAACCTTCAATACCGAAAGCGGTGTTGCAGGATTCTGCAATAGAGTTAGACTGTACCATACTACCCATAAAGCCTAAAGCCAAAACAGTAGCAATAGCAAAGAAGCCTGAAAGGAATTTACCGAAACCGCCTTTGTATACTTTTCTTATGTAGTATACAGGACCGCCGTGTACCTGACCGTCTTGGTCAATAACACGGGTATCTTGAGCTAAAACTGCTTCGGCATAGATTGTAGCCATACCTAAGAAAGCGATAATCCACATCCAGAAAATAGCACCGGGACCACCAACCAAAATAGCACCCGAAGCACCAACTATGTTACCTGTACCAACCTGAGCTGCAATAGCAGTAGCTAAAGCCTGGAAAGAAGAAAGACCGCCATTGTTCTTTCCGCCCTTAAGTGAAAGGTTGCCAAAAACCTTTTTCATACCTTCACCAAAGCATCTAACCTGAACAAACTTGGTTGCAAAGGTAAATAAAAGACCTGCGCCCACAAGTAAGATTATAAGAATATAATCTGAAAGATAGGCATTTATTTTTTGCACTATAGGCAAAATAAATTCTGTAATTTGATTCATATTTGAATCCTCCTCAAAATAATATAAAAATAAAAAGACTGCCAAAAGCGCAGTCTTCACAAATACAAAAGGACCTATTTTTATTAGGTTGGTGTCATTCTTTGTCCTTTTGCCTGAGAGATTGGCTTTCGCTTTGCCCCTTCGGCACCCGCTCGAGCGGGATTCTCCAAAGTTCTATCGGTCCACAGTCGCAATAAATACTTCTGCAAACGTCACATAGATATTTAATTTGTATACAAGTATAACACATAATTCCCATTTTGCAAGTGTTTTTTTAAAATTTTTAAATTTTTTCTGTATTTTTGATATTTACGGTCGGTTTTTGTCAAAAAAACCGACTTAAACTAACTTCAAGTCGGTTCTTTTCAGTTATTATTCTTCTTGTGCCGCTTCCTCTAAGGTGACTTCTTTTTTATTAGACTTCGCATTATATATAAGCAAAAATGCAACAGCACCCGCAACAGAAAGCACCGCTGCCGCAACCGAAACTATTACTATAATTTTAATTGAATTATTGTTATCTTTCTTTTCACTTTCGGCGTCTTCGGTTTTTTCAGTTTCGCTTCCGGTTGTTTCTGTTGCTTCGCTACTTGCTGTTTCTTCAGAAGTATTTAATGCAACGTTAAAGCTACACTCGGCATCGCCATCCAAAAACACTAACATTAATTTGTGTGTGCCTATACTTAAGGTTTTTATAAATTCAGGCTTTAATGTAATTGTTTTAGCTTCCTTTGATACAACATAATTCGACTTATCAATTGCCTTTCCATCTACCTTAACTGCCGTGATTTTGCTTGTTTCAGAATTAGTTGTAAAAACAATTTCATTAGCATTATTTTTACTGTTATTTACAACATAGCCTTCCATATAGGTTTTATAATCAAAGATAGCAACATCACTGTCCCTCATTCCCGATTTGGTAGCATAAGCCTTTATTTGAAGGTCTTTTTTAAGCGTTATTGCGCCCTTATACATTGTTTTAGTAGCGCTTGTTTTAGGGTCGGTGCCGTCAAGAGTGTAATAAATAGTCGCTCCTTGTGTTTCACAGGAAAGATACATTTTTTTGGTGCCGCCGTTAACACCGGTTAATTTAAATGTAGGTGAATTAGCAAGCGGAAGCTTATTATAACCGGCAAGCTTTCCAACATATGCCTTACCGCTTAGCATAATACCTTGAATATTAAAGTTGCCGTTGCCGCCTATTCGTGTAATCTTAAGTCGGTGATTACCGTCCGAAAGATTTGTACCTAAAATAAACATTCTGTGTGTGCCGTTAGGTTGATAAAAGGTATGCATTTGGGGAGTCCCGCCATCTATAGAATACTCTATTTCTATTTGGGCACCGCCGGCATGCCAAACTGCAATATTGGGACTTTGAAAATCAAATTCAATACTATCCCCATTCTTTTTAGACTGAATATAATCGCCTACTTGATTAAAGCCTGAATTAACACAATTCTTAAGCTCACTAAGGCTTCCTAACATATCCGCATCTAAATAAAGGTCGCCAAGCGTATTTTTTTCACAATAATTAATTTCGGGATTTAAATGATTCGCATAATCACTTGCAGTTGCCTTATACCCCGTTTTAAGCTTACTGCTTAAATATTTAATAATAGTATCCGCGTAATGCTTATAGCCTATATCTATAGGGTGTACTATATCATCGAAATATTTTTTCCAAGCCGAATCCTTCTCGTTTGCGGGATATACATTATTATTTTCTTTATAAATTGTTCTTACAAGCTCTCTGCCTACATATATTATAGGTAGCTTATAATAATTCGCAAGCTCTGTATATGTATCACCAAAAACAGGCGTACTGCTTGTGGCATCCACCCTTAAGGATTCGATTTCACCCGTTATAACGAACACTATATCTGCTTTAGGATTAGAAGCATATATTTTCTTAATAATACCTTCTATATTAGCGTAATTGGTTTGGAACTTTTTACCGCTTACAACCTCTGCATTGGGCCATAAATCGTTTACCGCAAATTCTATAAAGCAAAGGTCTGGCGCTTTTTCCTTAATTAAATGCTTTTCTGCACGGTATATACCAAAATTCGAACCCGTAGCACCAACCGCCGCATTTACCCTACGACATTAGCGTTAGGAAAATTCGTTTTAAACCAATCGCGTGTAATGGCACGCCAAGAGGTTTTTTCAGGGTTAGTGGCATCTGTACCACAGGTTACCGAGTCACCGAAATAGCCAACCTTAAAGCTTCCGCTTTGAAGCTTATAAAGGCTGTTTACAAGAGCGTCCGGTTTAGATGCCGCACTCACATTAATTGCAAGTAATGACAGCATTAATAAAGCTGCTAAAATTAAGGATATTATCTTTCTCACCAAAAACTCTCCCTTTTAATTGTTAAGGCAATTATATCACTCAGTTTTTTCAAAAGCAATACAAACCCGACAAATCTAAGCAAAACATTAAAATTTTTCTAAAAAAATCTACAATTTTTTCATTTTTTTATTGACTGAAACATAAAAAAGTAGTATTCTAAAAAGAAGAAATTTAGGAGGTATTTTAAAATGTTTAAATCTGCATACTTACAAAAAGTATATAATGACGTTGAAGCAAGAAATGCCGGTGAAAAGGAATTTTTACAGGCAGTAAGAGAAGTTCTTGAATCATTGGAGCCTGTTATTGAACAGAACCCCAATTTTGAGAAGTACGGCGTTATTGAAAGAATGGTTGAACCCGAACGCCAGATTAGTTTCCGCGTTTCTTGGGTAGATGATAACGGAAAGGTTCAGGTTAACCGCGGTTACAGAATTCAGTTTAATTCCGCTATCGGTCCTTACAAGGGCGGTATTCGTTTTGCTCCCCACGTTAACTATTCAGTTATGAAGTTCTTAGGCTTCGAACAGACCTTTAAAAACAGCCTTACCGGTCTTCCTATGGGCGGCGGTAAAGGTGGTAGTGACTTTGACCCCAACGGCAAGAGTGAGGGTGAGGTTATGCGTTTCTGCCAAAGCTTTATGACAGAGCTTTCTAAGCACATCGGCGCAGATACTGACGTTCCCGCAGGTGACATCGGCGTAGGCGCACGCGAAGTTGGCTTTATGTTCGGTCAATACAAGAGATTACGCAACGAATTCACAGGCGTACTTACAGGTAAGGGTCGTTCATACGGCGGTTCTCTTATCCGTCCTGAAGCTACCGGCTTCGGCGCAGTTTACTACACTGTTGAAATGCTTAAATCCTTCGGTGAAGACATTAAGGGTAAAACCTTTGCTGTATCAGGCTTCGGTAACGTTGCTTGGGGTACCGTTAAGAAGATTAACGAATTAGGCGGTAAGGTAGTTACCATTTCCGGTCCTGACGGTTATATTTACGATCCGGACGGTGTTGCTACCGAAGAAAAGATTGACTTTATGCTTGAGATGCGTGCTTCCGGTCGTAACAAGGTTAAGGATTATGCTGATAAGTTCGGTGTTCAGTACTTTGAAGGCAAGCGTCCTTGGGAACAGAAGGTTGACATTGTTATGCCTTGCGCTACTCAGAACGAGGTTAACCTCCAGGATGCTAAGAACATAGTTGCTAACGGCGTTAAATACTATGTAGAGGTTGCTAATATGCCTACTGAAGAAGAAGCAGTTGCTTACTTCAAAGCAAACAACGTTGTTGTTGCTCCTTCTAAGGCAGTTAATGCCGGCGGTGTTGCAGTTTCCGGTCTTGAAATGAGCCAGAACTCTATGCGTTACAGCTGGACCAGTGAAGAAGTTGACGCTAAGCTTCATCAGATTATGGCAGACATCTACAAGACTTCTTACGAAGCAGCTAAGAAATACGGCATGGAAGGCGACCTTATTGCAGGCGCTAACATTGCAGGCTTCGAAAAGGTTGCAGACGCTATGATTGCTCAAGGTATTGCATACTAATAAGTAATACATAATACACTTTAAAACCCGTGGAAAATTTCCACGGGTTTTTTGTTCTATTTGGGACAACCACCTCATAATATTTATCGAGGTGAAAATAATGGAAAATGAAAAGAATTTTAACAATGTACTCTACGCGCTTCCCGATAGACTTATTCCCTTTTTGCAAAAGCTTTCAGACTGTGTGAAATCAAACGCTTCGGAAATACGGCTTCGCGCAGGGTTGCCGTTGGCGCTTACCGTAAAGGGTGAAACTGTTTTTGTGCGTCAAAGCGGACAAACACAGTTCTTTATTTCAAGTGACCTTTTAAAAGTCACCAAAAGTGATTTAGAAGAAAGCTTCAAAAAGCTTTGTAATAATTCGGTTTACGCCCACGAAAACGAGCTTAAAAACGGCTATATCACTATGAAAAACGGTTGCCGTGCGGGTGTATGCGGCAATTTAAGTGCCGAAGGCTTTTTAACCGATATTTCATCCGTTAACATACGTATTGCAAGAGAGGTTTTAGGTTGCGCTAATGAAATAATTAAAAAATACACCTGCGGTGGCCTTTTAATTGCGGGTCCACCTTGTAGCGGTAAAACCACGGTACTTAGGGATTTAGTGCGGCAGCTTGCCCTTGGTAACACGGGAAGAATTAAAAAAGTAGCGGTAATAGATAGCCGCCACGAAATTTCGGGCAGTAGCGACGGTATTTCACTTAATGATTTAGGCCCTACTACCGATGTTCTTATTTGCGAAAATAAAGCGGTGGGTATTGAAATTGCGCTTAGAACCATGTTTCCCGATGTTATAGCCTTTGACGAAATAGGCACTATAGAAGAGCTTAAAAGCGTAAGTGATAGCTTTTGCTCGGGTGTTGATATAATAACCACCGCGCATATTGGCACCATAGAAGAGCTTACCGAACGCAACGTAACATATAAGCTTCTAAAAAGCGGTGCTATTTCTTTTGTGGCATTACTTCCAAGGCTTCACGGTGATAAAATAAAAATTTTTAGTGTAAAGGAGCTTTTGTGTGATATGGCTGTTTAAGCTTTCGGGCTTCGCTTTAATTCTACTTACCACCTATATTGCAGGATATTTAAAGTCGAATTCACTTGATTTGCGCCGAAAAAAGCTTATAGCAATAAAAAGTGCCATAAATAATTTAAAACAGCGTATTCGGCTAAGTAATACTGAAATTGATAAATTAATTTCGGTTTCCTTTGAAGGTATTACCGATATATATTCCGCCTTAGAAACACGTGACATCGAAATAATTAAAGACTTTTTTGACGATATAGGTATGTCGGACTCTAAAGCCGAATATGAACGATGCGAGCTTTATATTTCACTTCTAAACACACAAATAACCGAAGCCGAAAAAAATTATACAGACCTATCAAAGCTTTATAAAAGTATAGGGCTTTTTAGTGGCATATTTATTTGTATTTTCTTTTTGTGAGGTAAAAAATGGATGTAGATTTTATTTTTAAAATTGCCGCCATAGGCATTATTGTAACAGTTTTAAATCAAGTGCTTATCCGCTCGGGGCGTGAAGAGCAGGCAATGCTTACAACCCTGGCCGGTCTTGTGGTTGTGCTTTTAATGGTTGTAAATGCCGTAGCCGAGCTTTTTACAACCGTAAAAGATTTGTTTGGACTTTAAGAATGGAAATATTTAAGGTTTTGGCTATTTGCCTTATAACTGCCGTAATATGCCTTGTTTTAAAGCAACAAAAGGGCGAATTTGCTTTATTAGTCTCAATAATAGCCTGTGCTTTAATACTTATTTTTCTAATTAAAAATATAATTGTTCCCATAACTGCTTTAAGTCAAAAAATAGAAAGCTACGGTATTAATACCGCTTACTTTAAAACGGCTTTAAAGGCACTTGGTATCGGATATGTAACCACCTTTATAGCCGATTCCTGCAGAGATTCAGGACAAGCGAGTCTTGCCTCCCACGCCGAGCTTGCAGGTAAAATTGCAATTTTTATTTTATCTGTACCACTAATTCTTTCGGTCATGGAAACTGCTTTAGGTTTTATAAAATGATTAAAAAAATACTTATAGTCTTGCTATTTATATTTATGCTTTCAATTAATGTTAGCGCACAGGAAAACGATATATATAAAGAACAGCTTGAAATTAGCGGAGCGAATGAACTTGAAAGTACTCTGCCTAATAACATACAAGAATATTTAGAAAAATATTCTATTGATATTTCTGACTACAGTTGGGTAAACAACATCGGCTATCAAAATGTTTTTTTGCATATTTGGTCCTTTTTAAGCGGAGGCGCTAAAACGCAGCTTGCAACATTTGGATGTGTTTTAGGTATTATTCTGCTTAGTGCCGCGCTTTTAGGGAATTCGGGGGGCAGTATTAATCAAACTGTTACATATGTTACGGTAATTTCAGTTGCCGCCTTGCTTGTCAGTCCCCTGCTTTCGTGTATTAATGCCTGTGTAGAAGCGCTCAAAGGTTGTGCTGTCTTTATATCGGCTTTTGTGCCTGTTTTCGCATCCATTCTGGTAGCAGGCGGAAAAGTTGCTACAAGTGTTTCTATGAGTGCGCTATTACTCGGCGCCGCAAACGGTATGACTTATATTGCCAACTTTATTATTGTACCTTTAATGAGTGGGTATTTAGCAGTAAGTGTTTCTTCATCGGTTTCGCCCCTTATTAGCAATTCGGGACTTAGCGAAAGCATAAAAAAGGTTGTGTTTTGGATTATATCATTAACTTCAACCGTATTTGTTGGAATCCTAGGTATACAAACCGCCGTTAATGCCTCTGCCGATAATCTTTCAATGAAAACCGCAAAATTTATAATCGGCTCGGCGGTACCCGTTACAGGCGGTGTGCTTTCCGAGGCACTCAGCACCCTTACTGCATCAATATCGCTTTTAAAATCCTCGGTAGGAATTTACGGTGTAATAGTTTGCTGTTTATTCTTTTTACCTATTCTTTGCGAATTACTTATTTGGCGATTTGGCTTGTTCGGAACAATATTTGTTTCAAATATTTTTTCACTGTCTAAGCTTTCAGGGCTTTTAAAAGCAATAGATACCGTACTATCGGTGCTTATAGGCATAATTTTAATAAGCTGTGCTATGTTTATTTTATCTCTTACTGTAGTATTAAATACAGGTGGCTCGCTATGACATTTATAAATTCCTTTTTAACCGCTTTTTGTGTGGCTTGTATTTTAATGGGCTGCCTTTACATTATCTGCCCCGAGGGTAAGCTTTCAAAACCGTTACAGTATATATTAAGCCTTTTGTTTATAGTTATAATTATCTCCTGTGCGAAGCTGCCTTTTTCTAGCGAGAAAATCGACTTTTCAGCACCCGAAATTAATACCGAAAGCTACGAAGAAATGCAAATTTCATCTGCAAAATATGTATATACCTACGCCTTAAAAAGCGCGGGTATAAATTTTAGGGAAATTAATTTTTTTACGGATAAATTGGGCGACGGCAGCATAGTAATTAATAAGGTTGTAATAAATTCGGACTGTAGGAAGGAAGAAATACTAAAAGCATTAGGTGAGCTTGCCAAAACAAGAGAGGTTGAAATAATAAATGAATAATTCTTTAAAGAAATATATTGATTTAATTAAAAGCCCAAAAGCATTAATAATTTTAGGCGTTTTGGGGATATTGCTTATATTTTTATCCGGTCTTTCCGGTAATAAAACAGAAAAACCGCAAACCGATACTCTGCCCGAGCTTTCGGTAAAGGAATACCGCCAATCGCTTGAAAAGGATGTAAGTAAAATCGTAAAAAGTATTACAGGCAGTAATAAGGCTACGGTTGTTATAACCCTTGAAAGCGGAATTTCCTACGAATATGCAGACACTACCGAGGGCTCCAAGGCGGATAAGACCGATAAAGAAACCACCACTTCAAGCAGTGAATCCAAGCAAGGATATATAACCGTAAAAAAGCAGGACGGCAGTGAAGAAGCATTACTTGTGACCGCCAGAATGCCCGAAGTAAGAGGTGTGGCAATAGTATGCGAAGGGGGCGACAATCAGGTAATAGCCGAAAAAATTCAAAACACCGTTACCGCGGCTTTGAATATTACATCCAAAAGAGTATACATAGCAGGAGGAACTTAAAATGAAAAAAGGCAAAGTCTTCACAAAAAGCCACTTAACCGTAGCGGTAATGCTAATAGCATTGGGCGCGGCAATATGGCTTAACAGTAAATATCTCCCCTCTTCAACCAAATATCTTGGAGAGACATCTTATGTCAGCAATAATAGCGAACCCGAATCTGTACAAACCGCGGCAAAGGTGGAAGAAGATTATTTTACATCCACCAAAAAAGACCGTGAAAAAAGCTACAAAAAAGCTATTGAAACAATAGAAGAAACCCTTAAAGCCGATAAATTAACCGACGCCGATAAAAAAAGCGCGCTAGCTAAAATCGAACAGCTTTCGCAGCGTATGAATAAAGAAAACAATATTGAAAGCTTGCTTAAGGCTAAAGGCTTTGAAAAAGCAGTTGCAATAATTAGTGATAACGAAATAAACATTGTGGTCGCTTCGGACGGTCTTACCACCGCAAACACACTTCAAATACAGGATATTGTAACCGCTCAGACCGATATAGACCTTTCAAAAATTAAAATTATTCCCATAAAATAAAAAAAGCGTTGTGTTATTTGAAATTAGGTGGTATAATATTATAAAAGTATTTACTAAACGGAGGTTAAACCTATGACAGATAACAGAACAGAGCTTTCCATTAATACCGAAGTTGTAAGAAAAATGGCAGAAATCGCCGCATTAGAAGTTGAAGGCGTAAAGAATATCAGTAGAAAAAGCATTGACCTTAAGGGTGCTATAAAAGCAAAAACCCCATTCCGCGGTGTTTTGGTTGAAAGCATAAACGGCGCTATTGAAATTAACATTAATATTTCAGTAGCCAAGGGCGCTAACATTAAAACCGTTGCCGAAAAGGTACAGGAAAATATTAAGGACAAAGTTCAAACCATGACCGGCGCCGCTGTAACCAAGGTTAATGTAACCATTGCAGATATTAACATTGAAATCGAAGAAGAATAATAATGATTAAATTTAAACACCCTATGACTTTTTATGGTCATAGGGTGTTTTTGTGCAATAAAAGACTTTATTTGCAATATTATTTTTCTATTGTTTCTACATATTGCATCATACCCAACCAAAAGTAATCGGTAGCGAAATCACCATACTTTTCTTCCGGTATATAAATACGGCAATCTTTAGGCATTTTCATAACAGCTTCCGGATTAATAGGTAATGACGACGGTTCAAGATGTATTTCAATAGCACGAAGCGACGGGCAATTACTTAATGCCTCTGATGTAAAACTTTTAACCTTCGCTTCTTTTCCAATTATAACGCGTTCTAAAACATTTGAGCCCGCAAATGCATTATCACCAATTAAGACAACCTGCTTTCCTTCATATTCTTTTGGTAGCGTTAGGTCTTTTTGTTGCTTTCCAAGCTCGGAAAGTCCAACAATAGAAATACCGCCCGTAACCTCTTCAAATACAAAATATTTTGCATTGTCATCACAGCTTGGCTGTACTGAGGTATAATCATCGATACGCTCCGGCGGTGTATACTTTTCAGTTTTAACGTCATTCGCTTTTCCAAGTACATTAAGCAAATCGTCAGCCAATAACGAAGTGCGCTGTAATGCGCCTACCGAATTTAAATGGAAATTAGTATCGTAAAAATATCCCGAATCCAAAATGTAATCATTAATATCGCTAATTATCGGAAATTTCAATTTCTCTCCAAGAGTTTTATAAAACAACTCTTTTTCGCCATCGGTTGATACAACAGAATCAGCATTTATAGGTGAAAAGCCAAAGTACACCTTTGCTCCACGCCGTCCGCAATACGAGGCATATTTATTCAAATAATCAATAAATTCTTTATCCAATAAATCGGTAGTCAAATAAACCGGCATAGAAGCATCGTAATTTTCAGGCATTGTGTTATAAGGACGCTCTACCGCAATATCTCCATATTCGTTAAAAGAAGATTTTGCGTATATACCCGTAGGGGTTGGCTTTTCTTGTTTTTTAATAAATTTTTGTTTTTCTGTAGCAAAGTCGGGAATCGCTGCAATTAACTTTCCAAAATTTGAAAATCCAACATCCTTTAGCATAGATAAATCGCAATCCAAGGCTTGCCACATACTGTTGGCATTATAATACAATGAGTATGTCTGCTTATTTGTTTCGGGACAAATAACAATAATATCGCCCTTTTCTATGTACGAACGCGACATATCAAGCATAGCTTTTGTACCGATTGTAGCATATAAGCCGTAATTCACAACAGGCATACCTACATATTCTTCAAGCTTGGCCGAATCTAATCCAAAAGCAAGATTAGAACCGCCGATTAAAACTATTTTTTCTTCATCTACCGAAGCTAATCTTGCGTGTTTTTCCTTTAATTCACCTAAAAAAGTTTCGTCATACTGGCACGGAGCAATCATTGTTACTATGCCAACCGTAACAATAGGAGCAATCAAAATTAAAACTGCGAGGATGAATATTATTATCTTTTTCATATAATTCCCCTCGCCTTCTTAAAATTGGAAATATATAAACGCGCCCGAGCCGTCACTTGCCAAAAGTATTAACCACGCGAATATAATTGCCCATAACAGATAAAATGAAGTGCCGCCAAACAACCTTGCGCCGCTTGGAGTATCGTATTTCGCAAGTGTTAGTCTGCGGTCTAAAAGCACCATAATTACAATTGAAAGAATCATAATAACAGCGCCGCTTAAGGTTAATCCAAGTTCGCTTGCAAATGTAGTAACTCCAAATGTTGTAAACAGGCTTTTAAGTATCAAAATAAGCTCTGAGGTATTGTTTGCACGGAAAAATATCCACGCAAAGCAAACCAGTACAAAGGTCACTGCCGTGCGGAATATACGAATAGTACGGCAAGCAGTATCAATACCGGCTAAAGCGTATAATTTTTCTCGCTTTTTATAGGTTAATTCCCCTACAATGCGGTAAATACCGTGCAGAAGTCCCCATAAAACAAATGTCCATTCCGCGCCGTGCCACAAGCCGCTAACTAAAAACACAATAAATAAATTAACAATCTGGCGGGTGCGGCCTTTACGATTGCCGCCGAGCGGAATATAAAGATAATCCTTAAACCATGAGGTTAGGCTTATATGCCATCGTGACCAGAAATCGCGTATACTTTCTGCCGAATAGGGACGGTTGAAGTTTTGCATCAAGCGGTATCCCATAACGCGAGCACAACCGATTGCAATATCAGTATACCCCGAAAAGTCACAATAGATTTGTATTGCAAAAAGTACCGTTGCAATGATAATTGCAAGTCCACCTGTTTTACCGGGATTATTATATACTGCATCTACATATTTAGCTACGGTATCGGCAACCACAATTTTTTTAAAGAAGCCTGCAAGCATTCGTTTAGAGCCTATGTATAAATCGTCCCAATTAAATTTATGCTCTGCATAAAGCTGCGGTAAAAGATTTTCGGGGCGCTCTATAGGTCCTGCTACTAACTGCGGGAAAAAGGATACAAATAATGCATAGTAAAAGAAATTGTGTTCTACTTTAATATTACCACGGTACACATCAATACTGTAGGATAAGGTTTGGAAGGTATAAAACGAAATACCTACCGGTAAAACCAACTGCAAGGTTAAATCTGTACCGAAGAAATCCCCTATTCCTCCCACAACAAAATTGTAATACTTAAAGAAAAACAATACTGAAAGGGATGCTATTACCGAAATAACCATCCATAAAGTTTTTTGCCTTGGTTTCTTTTCTATAAGAAGTCCTGAAACAAATGAAACCGCTGTTGTAAAAACGATAAGAAAAAATAGCTTGGCATTCCAGGTCATATAGAAATAATAGCTTGCAATAAGTAAGGGAATCCATCTGTATTTGCGGGGAACAATAAAATTTAAAACGGCAACTATTGGATAAAAGAGTAAAAATTGTATAGAATTAAAATTCAATTTTTATCCTCCTTTGCCTTGTTTTCAGCTAGGTTTGGCTTCGGTGAAAGCAACAAGGAAAATACTCCGCTTAATAAAACAAGCAATAAAACATCCGAAAGGCTTCCGCCGTTCATAAGAATTACAGTAATAGCTATAGCGTGAGCCACTATACCAATCCCATTAAAAATTAAATTTGCAAGGTCTAATGCTTTTATTTTTTTGTTTATAAAATACACTAAAATTTGCCAAGCCAATAATAGTATAGGAAATAAAATAAATACGGGCTTTTCAAAATAAACCATATCCATAAAATTTCTCCTTATTTAACGCCTATATTAGCATTAATAATATCGGTTGCTAATTGTTTAGTGTGTAATTTTCTTCCGTGGGAATTAAGATGATAATCTGTATTATCAAAATATTCGCCGCCGTACAAGTAATTTCGCACATCAGAAATCAAGGTGCAATTAACAGTTTGTGATATCCATTGATTGTAAGAATTATAAGCATTGTCATTTAAACTGCTTTTTTCAACATTGTTTTTGTTGTGTGGCGGATAGCTGAATACTATCTTCGCCCCCGTTTGCTTTGCTTTATTTATTATACGGTTAAGGTTTGAAATAAATTGAGAAGGAATAACCGTTTGGTTAAATCTGAAAGCACCGTTAATTCCGCGGCAATAATCCTTTGAATTCATTTTGTCGGTGCTTGTTGCAAGGTCTCCGTATGTATCAACATTTTCACCGTAATCATTCCAGCTTTGTGATTTCATTCTTGCGGATTGAGTGCCGTATTGTCCAATAGCGTCAAATACATTGGTATAAGTAGATATATCAACATTTTCAAAAAGATTATAGCAGGTAGATACACCTTGTAAATTAACATATGGAAGCTCGGGGTTACCGTTGGTGTGATAAGCATACGGGCCGTACTGTTCGGGTGCAAATACCACTATATCGTTGCTTGTAATTAAGGGTGATATTGCATCCAGATAGAAAGGAACATTCATACTGCCGTTTGTTCCAAAGTTAACAACTGTATATCCGTTTTTGAAAAGACTTTGCATATAATCTGTATCAATTCCGTATAGTGCACTGGAGCCTGCAACAACAATTACGCGTTTTTGCCCCTTTGTATTTATTAAGCGTTCGTATTTTATTCCATAGGTTTCATAGCTTTCCATATACCTTGGGGTTTTACCTGCACACATTCTTACGGTTTTAACAGGCGAGCCTGCGAAAGAAGCGTTGCTAATCTTCTTTACAGTATCATATAAAGTAACCGTTTTTAAATTAGAGCAAGAAGCAAATGCATTTTCCTCTACCTCTACTATAGATGAAGTAATATGTACTTCGGTTAAAGCTGAATTATTTTTAAATGCATTTGCAGCAACACCCGTAACTGTTTTTCCGCCGATTTTGCGCGGAATGTAAACAACCGAATCGTTACCGTTATATGCGGTTATGTAACCGTTTTGATTTATTTTGAAATTAGCGGGGTTGGTTTCCTTTGCCCATACACAGTAAAGGGTTTGTTTTGAAGCTTTTGAAGATAAATTATATTTATAACCGGGACGAATTAACTGACCCGAACCGTTTTGGTTGAAAGAATAACCTAAAAGAACATATCCGTCACGAGTGAAGGTTCCGTCATCCTCCCTTGCAAAAGGCATTTTCCAATAATCGTTATAATAGGTTGTCGCTAAAGAATCATAGGCGTCCGCCTTGTAGGTAATTGTATAAACCGAAGGGTCGTTAGTAGCAGTAGTCGAGCCCGATGGCGAAGAAGCTGCAGGACTTGACGATGTGATTGGCTTAGAAGAGGTGGGCTTAGAAGAGACAGGCTTAGAAGAACTGCTTGACTTATCCGAAGAAGCTACGTCACCGGAAGATGAATCCTCCGCTACCGATGAAGCTATTGATTCACTTGAAGAAGTGCCAACATCAGATTCCTGCTTGTCTTTATCCTTTTTGCCGCCACAGGCAGTTAAAGAAAATATTAAAATTAATGTTGTTAAAATTGCAATAAGTTTACGCATAAAAATTCCTCCGTTATATTGATTAATATTTTATTTTATATTATCATAATTCCCTATATAATGCAATAAAAAACACCTTACGATATCGTCATAAGGTGTTTGCTTTTTAATAAATTATTCAGGCTTGTTTGGAACAACAATAGCAGCAATGATGTATGCCACAATACCTGCGCCTGCAAATAATGTACAAAAAACCCAACCCAAACGAATTAAAGTGGGGTCTATATTAAAATACTCTGCAATACCTGCACACACACCGGCAAGCTTTCTGTCGCTATTGGATTTATATAATCTCTTTTCCATTGTACATCCCTCTTTTTATTAATCTAAAGGTTTCATTGTGGGGAACAATATTACTTCCCTTATACTATCCGAATTCGTAAGGAGCATTACTGCACGGTCAATACCGATACCCATACCGCCTGTTGGAGGCATACCGTATTCCATAGCGGTGAGGAAATCCTCGTCAAGCATTTCTGCCTCGTCATCGCCACGTTCACGAAGCTCAAGTTGCTTCATAAAGCGTTCGCGCTGAACAATTGGGTCGTTAAGCTCGGAATAAGCGTTTGCAAGCTCACTGTGGCAAACAAACAATTCAAAACGCTCGGTAAGTCTTGGGTCTTCGGGAGAAGCCTTGGTTAAAGGCGAAACCTCAACAGGATACATTGTAATAAATGTAGGCTGAATGAGTTTTTCTTCAACGCGTTGGTCGAAGCAAGCATATAATGCGTTACCCCAGGTTTTATCCGCAGTATCTGCAAGTTCTACGCCAATGCTTTCAGCCGCAGCTACAGCCTCGGCATCATCGGTAATAGCACCAAAGTCAATACCTGCATATTCCTTAACGGCATCAACCATAGTTAGTCTGCGCCAACCGGGTGTTAAGTCAATCTTTTCGCCAAGCCATTCTACCTCATAAGTGCCGTGAATTTCTTTTGCGGCACCTGAAATAATACCCTCGGCAATATCCATCATATCGTGGAAATCGGCATAAGCCTGGTATAATTCAACTGTTGTAAATTCGGGGTTGTGCTTGGGGTCCATACCTTCGTTACGGAAAATACGACCGATTTCATACACCCTGTCCATACCGCCTACAATAAGACGCTTTAAGGGTAATTCGGTTGCAATACGCATATACATAGGAATATTTAATGTGTTATGGTGTGTAACGAACGGACGTGCAGCCGCACCACCTACTATTGTGTTAAGTACAGGGGTTTCAACCTCAATATAATTCATATTATCGAGGTAATTTCTCATAAACTTAATGAATTTTGAACGGATTTCGAAGTTACGCTTAACACCGTCGTTCATAATTAAATCAACATATCTTTGGCGGAAGCGTAAATCATTATTGGTAAGGCCGTGGAATTTTTCAGGCAACGGCAAAAGTGATTTTGATAAAAGTGTTATGCTTGTTGCGTGAACCGAAATTTCACCTGTTTGTGTTTTAAACACAACGCCTTCAACACCCATAATATCGCCAATATCCCACTTTTTAAAGCCGGCGTAAACATCCTCGCCAACATCATCACGACGAACATAAAGCTGAATTTTACCTGTAGAGTCACTAAGACCTACAAAGCTTGCCTTACCCATAATTCTACGGGCAACAATTCTACCGGCAATCTTTACGGTTTTGCCTTCTAATTCTTCAAAGTTTTCTTTAATGTTCTTTGAATCGTTATTAAAGTCAAACTTTGTAATTACAAACGGGTCGTTACCTGCTGCTTTTAAATTAGCAAGCTTTTCACGGCGAATTTTTACTATTTCATTAAAATCCTGCTCTACGGGAGCATTCTTGTTTACGTTATTTTGTTCCATCTATGTCACTTCCTAAGGAGAAAAATCTAATTACTTTGAAATTTCCAAAATCTTGAATTTTAATTCGCCGGCGGGAGCGTCTACAACAACCTCATCGCCGATATTTTTACCTAAAAGTGCTTTACCTAAGGGAGATTCATCCGAAATTTTGCCTTCTAAAGGATTTGCTTCGGTAGAGCCTACAACACGGTATTCGCATTCTTCATCAAATTCCATATCAAGTGCCTTTACCTTTACGCCTAAAACAACAGTTTTTGCACTGCCTTTAACATCTTCAATAATTTCAATATTCTTAAGCATTGCTTCAAGCTCAACAATTCTTGCTTCTATTTTAGCCTGCTCGTTTTTAGCTTCATCATATTCGCTGTTTTCAGAAAGGTCACCGTAACCGCGTGCTACCTTTATTTTTTCGGCAATATCTGTTCTGCCCTGAGTCTTAAGAGTTTCTAATTCCTCTTTAAGTTTGATTAATCCGTCTTCGGTAATTTTAATAGTTTTTGCCATTTCAAAAATCCACCTTTATATTTTTTATACCTGGATCTGCTCATATATAAACACTATTATATTATTATTTAACACTAAAGTCAAATAAAACTTTTAAATAAAAATAGAATGAACAGAACAGGATTACTCTTGTCAAATTCATTCTATACAAAATACCGCTTAATTATTCACAAAATATATGTTTTCCTATTGTAGTAATAACAGGTCGCGAGCGAATCCACTTATTTGTTGCAGTTACAGGATTATAGTAATATATTGCTCCGCCGCTCGGGTCAAGTCCGTTTATTGCATCTCGCGCGGCAGAATATGCGCTATCGGCAATAGGCTCGTAAAACTGTCCATCATCAAGGCAAGAAAAAGCGCCTTTTTGGTAAATTACCCCCGAAAGCGTATCAGGAAAGGACGGGTGCTCTATACGGTTTAAAATTACTGCTCCCACAGCCACCTGACCCAAATAGGCTTCCCCTCTTGCCTCTGCAGAAATTGTTCTGGCAAGTAGCTCATAGTCGTTAGAATCATAACCGCCAAAGCTTTGGCTTTTATCGGTTATGCCAAGCGCCTTTAGAGTTTTTTCACCTGCTATGCCGTCAGCCACCAAGCCGTTATCCTTTTGAAAAGCAATTACGGCATTTTTAGTAAGTGTGCCGAAAATACCGTCAATATTACTTGTAAAATACCCTCTATCCCGTAAAGCCGATTGTATTTTTTTAACCTCATCCGAACGGGAGCCTATTTTTGAAAGGGCAAGGGTTGTAAAACTAAGACAAAACACCATTAAAGCGCATAAAATAATTTTAAAAATCTTCTTCATATATAATACCACCTTTTTATACATTTTTTCCATTTAATTCTTTTTTATTACAAAGCATTGTTTTACCCTAAAAACTTACCTTTTTTCACTCCACAATACGACAAATTCCGCACACTCGGGCATATATAATGGTTATGGTTAGTCGAAACAGTAAACATTTTACTGTTTCGACACCAAATTTTTGATTTGGGAGCAAATTTTCAATGAAAATTTGACTATATCCATTGCAATGAGTGTCGTGCAGAAATGAATTTTCAAAAATTCATTTCTGCAAAGCCGATAAAATCGGCTTGTCGAAGCGCTTTTAGCGTTTCGACATACTACAATCATTATAATTAAATGGTAAAATTTTCTAAATATGTTTTGTGGGTGGTAAGAATTGAAAGATGTTGTAAAAGTTTCAACAAAGATTGAAGATTTTAAACCAAGGGAATTATTTTTGGCGGCATTCAGTCACTTTTTAGTGGCTGTTTGCGGATTTGTTTTTTCAAGAGCAATTGTTTTGGACAAGCTGTTGCCCTTTGGAATTTCATTAATAGCGGGTTGCTCACTTACATATACTCCCGCCTGCGCCATTGGGGTATTTATAGGTTATTTTATACCGGCGGTGCAAAATAACGCTTTTAAATACCTTGCTACGCTTTTCGCGCTTCTTGCCATAAAATTACTCTTAGCAAACTACAAAAAACTGGTTAATAACGCATTTTTTGAAAGCTTTATAAGTTTTGTTTCGTTTCTGTTAATTTCCTGTGTCACACTAAAAGGTATGGGCGGAAATATAATAGATATTTTAGCAGAAGCTCTGCTTTCGGCCGTGGGTGCTTATTTTGTTTGCCGAAGCTTTAGGTTGTTTTCTAAAACCACAGCAGGTCTTTCGCCTGACGAATTGGCAACTACCCTTATTGTAATAAGTATCTTCCTTTTGGGGCTTAACGAAATTAATCTTTTTGGAATTTCACTTGGAAGAATTTTAAGCATTTTATTAATACTTACCGCTTCGAAATACGGTGGTATAATTTCGGGTGCAATAAGCGGAATTACAGTAGGCTTTACAATGTGTCTGGGTGGAATTTCTGGCAATATTGGAATAACACTTTCCTTGGCGGGATTAATGTCGGGAGTATTTTCGGCATTAGGCAAATATGCACAGGTATTTATTGTGGTTGTATTCAGCTTTATAGGTGCCATTTCTACAACCGATATTGCTTTAATTCCCCAGGCGGTTATAGAAACGTCCTTAGGCGCATTACTTTTTTTAATTTTACCGAGAGATGCAGGTATTGTTCTAGGCAAAATATTTTCTGCATACCCAAGGGTTTCTATGCCAACAGGCTTTAAAAAATCCCTTACTATGCGTTTACAATTAGCCTCGAACGCGCTAAAGGATGTTTCCGAAACGGTTGACCAGGTTTCCTTTCAGCTTTCAAAAATCAACTCTCCCGATTTCGGCACAGTAATAAATTTAATAGAGCAGGATGCCTGTGCGGGTTGCAAATTAAGAATACATTGTTGGGAGAAAAAGCGCGAAGAGACCGTAAACGCCATACTTGAAATTACAAAGGCGGTAAAGCAGGGTGATAACTCCCCCGAAACTGCCGCACCGCAGGAATTTAAAGGTAGATGCCTACGGGTGTTACGCGTGGCAAACTGCGCTTACAAGCGATATACCGACTATGCCTCCCGTATTGCCGCCGAAAACCGAATTGACGAGGTGCGCTCTGTTGTATCCGACCAGTTTGACGGTATTTCCGCTATGCTAAGTGATTTAGCAAAGGATTTTGAATTACAGGAAAGATTTGATAACGCCGCCGCAGAAAACGCCGCCGCGGCACTGAAAAACTTAAATATTCATATAGATGAATGTAGTGGTAGTGTTGATAAATACGGCAGAATGACCATTGAATTAAAGCTTAAGAAAACGCCCGAGCTTGTTATAAATAAGGTTCAGGTTATGAAAGCGGTTTCGGTGGTGTGCGAAAGGAATTTTAATCCGCCTATTGTAAGTGAGGTTGGCGGCGAGGTATATATAGTTTTAAATGAACGCACAGATATTGAAATTGATTTTGGCGCCGAGCAATCAAGCGCAAACAACAACTCTATGTGCGGGGATGCTTATAAATACTTTAACGATGGCAAGGGCCATTTTGTAATGATATTAAGCGACGGTATGGGTACAGGCGGCAGAGCCGCGGTTGACGGTGCTATGGCTTCGGGACTGATGAGCCGGCTTATTAAGGCAGGCTTTGGCTATAACTGTTCACTTAGAATTTTAAATTCCTCTATGCTTTTTAAATCTACCGATGAATCCTTAGCCACAGTAGATATTGCAAGTATTGACCTTTATACAGGTATGACCGAGCTTTATAAGGCGGGTGCCGCACCTACAATTGTGCGCCGCTCGGGTAAAACGGGCAAGGCAGAAAGCACCTCCCTGCCCGCAGGTATTTTACGCGAAATCGGCTTTGATAAGGCGGTAGTAAAATGCAAGGTTGGGGATATCGTTGTGCTTATGTCAGACGGGGCAACAAGTGACGGCACCGATTGGATTCGCGCCGAAATTGAGGCTTGGCAGCAAGGTGGCGCCCAAGACCTTGCCGAGCATTTATGCGCCTGCGCCAAACGCCGCCGAACCGAAAAAAAGGAAGACGATATAACCGTTATGTGCGCTATACTTAATAAAGCGGTGTAAAAATGCATTTATTCGTAATATTCTTAAACGACTGTTTACTTATTAAGTGAACAGTCGTTTTACCATTTGATACCCAAGGTTGAAAAAATAAATCAATTATGATATATTTAATATAAGCAAGCACCCAAAACAACATAAAGGAGGAAAAAATATGAAATTTCAAAAACTTCTGGTGCTAACTTTATGCACACTTATTATTATGCTTGGCTTAGTCGGCTGTGCTGCAGAAATGGATAAAGCCAACGTCAACACGATGAAGGATGAGTACATATCCACAGAGGAAAGCGACGCAGATACCGAAGGCTCCGCTTTACCCGAAAACCGCAAGCTTATTCAAACCGTTGAAATGGAAGTAGAAACCGAAAATCTTGATACTGTGCTTAAGCAAATTGACAGTCGCATTGCGGAATTAAACGGCTATACCGAAAGCTCCAATATACAAAACGGCAGCGCTTACAGCGATAACCGTTACCGCAGCGCAAAGATAACTGTTCGCATACCTGCAAAGCATTTAGATTCCTTTATAAACAAGGTTGACGATATTTCAAATGTTGTTTCCTCACAAAAAACTGTGGATGATGTGACACTTAGTTATGTAGCAACCGAAAGCCGTATGAAAGCCTTGCAGACAGAAGAAAGCCGTCTGCTTGAATTAATGACCAAGGCTCAAACCATGGATGACCTTTTAACCGTGGAACGAAGATTAACAGAAGTACGTACCGAGCTTGAACAAGTAACCTCTGCCCTTAGAGTATATGATAATCAAGTAACCTATGCCACTATTCACTTAAATATAGAGGAGGTAAAAGAATTTACCGAGGTTAAGGATAAAGAAAATGTATGGCAGCGAATTGGTGCAGGCTTTGTAAAGAGCCTTAAAAATGTTGGCAATTTCTTTGTTGAGCTATTCGTATTCATTATTGTAATACTTCCGTATTTACTACTAATCGGTGCAATCTCATTAGCCACCGTATTTATTATTAAATTCATAAATGCAAGACAAAGAAAAAAGCTTGAAAATAAAGAGTCTAAAGAAAAAAATTAATTCTTTTATTAAAAAAGTAGATGCTTGAATTAAGCATCTACTTTTTTGTTAAAATTACATTTTAAATTCCTTATAAACCTCGCCGTTTTCAAGGTTTTTCCATAAAAATTCGCCGTTTTCAAGCGTCATATAACTATGGCAGGAATTTTCTTTAGGTATTGAAACCGAGCCGCAGTTCATATAAATATAACTATCGAACACATCGCATTTAGGCACGTGGGTGTGACCGTTTATAAGTATATCGCCCCCGCAAAGCGGAGGTAAATTCTCGGAATTTAGTTTATGACCGTGGGTTAAATACATAAGTTTTTCGCCCACAGGCAAAACGGCATAATCTGCCAAAACGGGAAAATCCAATACCATTTGGTCTACCTCAGCCTCGCAGTTGCCCCTTACACATAAAAGCTTATCTTTTAAAGGGTTCAACATTTCTATTACCCTTTTAGGCGCGTAGTCCTTAGGTAAATCATTACGCGGTCCGTGATAAAGAATATCCCCTAAGAGAATTATTCTGTCTGCCTTTTCTTTTTCTATTGCCTTTAAAAGCAAATCGCAATAATAAGCCGAGCCGTGAATATCCGATGCAATTATAAACTTCATAAATTTACTCCTTAATGAAAACTTTTTCAATGCTGCCGAAAATCATATTGTGAAAATCCTTGTTTTCGTACCATTTAAGCGGTTCTTTATCTACAAAGTTTTCTTCCTTTAAACTATCTACATACTGCTTTTTGCAGATAATTACAAGGTCGGCTTCCTTAAAATATACGGTATTATCCGCAAAAACAGGTGTAAGTCCCGTAAGCTCGGTTTTATTAACCTCTCTTCCCGATTTACTGCCGCAAACCTTATGAATATCTTTATTATCTTTGTAAAAACTAAGGGCATAATAATCGTTTTGGTTTACAAATTGCATTGTATACCTTTGAGGGCGAATCATAGCAATCGCGGTATCCTTGCCCCACATTTCGCCCATAAATCCCCAGGAAGCAGTCATCATATTGTAGCCTTCTTTATTCCCTGCGGAAATAAGCATCCATTCATTTGCAATTTTTTCAATAAGATTTCCCTTAATATCCTTGGCGCTAATTTCTTTAAACATAAAAACACCTCTATAAAAGCATTATACTTTAGAATATGCTTATTTTCAATCATTTATTTGACATTATATTTATACTATGGTATTTTAATATTACTAAATTTTAGGAGTGTTCGCATTGAAAAACAACTTTTTAAAAGGCATTGTTAAATGGTTAATCTCACTTATAGCCATTGCACTTTTATATTTCTTTACCCTGCCGCCAATAAATATTAAAAGCCGTGATTTTATAAGCTTTATAACCTTTTCAATAATTATTTGTATTGTTATAAATGCATTTTCTCACGTTATAGGTTTATTTAAAAATATTTCAGGCAGCGAAACAAAGGTTTTAGGTCTTCCAAAAATAAACCTAAAAGCGCTTGGCAGACCGGTTAAATTTGTTATAATTTACATTTTGGCAGTTGTTATTTTAAGTGCAGTAGCATCTGTAATAGGCGCAGAAATTTTTAATGCTAAAAATTACAATCAACTAATTACTATAACCGACGGCGATTTTTCTGCAGATATTGCAGAACTGAGCCAAGAACAAATCCCTGTGGTTGACAGAGATACCGCAACCCGTTTAGGACAGCGAAAATTAGGCGAAATGTCCGACCTTGTTTCACAGTTCGAAATCCAAGAACTTTATACACAAATTAATTTCAAGGGTAAGCCCGTTCGCGTAACACCTTTAGTTTACGGCGATATTATAAAGTGGTTTAATAACCGCGCAAACGGTATTCCTGCTTATATAACGGTTGATATGACCACACAGGAAACCTCTCTTGTAAGGCTTGAAAAGGGTATTAAGTATTCGCCGAGTGAATATTTAATGCGTGACCTTAACCGTGCGCTTCGCTTTAAATACCCTACCAAAATTTTCGGCAATATTTCATTTGAAATAGATGATGAAGGAACCCCCTTCTGGGTTGCATCCACAGTTGGCTACAAAATAGGCTACTGGAGTGGCGAGGATATTAACGGCGCAGTTCTTTTAAATGCCGTTACAGGTGAAAGCCGGTTCTATAAAATTAGTGAAATTCCTACTTGGGTGGACCAGATTTACGATTCGGATATGGTGCTAACCCAGCTTAATTACAACGGCAAATACCGTTCAGGCTTCTTTAACTCTATCTTCGGACAACGCGGTGTTTTACAGGCGACTGACGGGTATAACTACCTTGCAATTAATGACGATGTATATTTGTATACAGGTATGACCTCAGTTACAAGTGACGAATCCAACGTAGGCTTTGTGCTAACCAACCTTCGCACAAAGGCAACTAAATTCTACGCTATCCCCGGTGCCGAGGAATATTCTGCAATGTCCTCTGCCGAGGGTCAGGTACAGCACCTTAATTATAATTCAACCTTCCCTCTGCTTTTAAATGTTTCTAACAGACCGACCTATTTTATGTCGTTAAAGGATGGCGCAGGACTTGTTAAAATGTACGCCTTTGTTGATGTTAACCAGTACCAGATTGTAGGAACCGGAAGCTCGGTAGATTCCGCCCGCGAAGACTATATTTCAAAGCTTAAAAATGAAAATGTAGCAGATGTTCCGCAGGGTGAAAGCAATACCGTAAGCGGTGTTATTGAAAAAATAAACTCCGCCGTAGTTGAAGGCAACACAATTTATTTTATCAAGCTTGCCGAAAACCAACAAATTTACTCCTTACCGATTTCCCTTTCGGATAATCTTGTATTTGCCGAAGCAGGTCAATCGGTAGAGCTTGAAATGAACGGAAATTCAGTTAAAGCAATTAAATTCAATTAAAATGCAATAAAAATACCACCCATTTTTTGGGTGGTATTTTTGATTATTTTAAAAATCCGTTTACAATTTGTTCTTCGGCTTCCTTTTCAGAAAGTCCCAAGGTCATAAGCTTTATAAGCTGGTCGCCCGCAATTTTACCGATTGCCGCCTCGTGAATAAGTGAAGCATCAATGTGGTTAGCAGAAATTTCCGGTACCGCCGAAACGTGAGCGCTATCCATAATAATAGCATCACATTCGGTATGGCCGTTACATATATTATTACCATTTATTTTAGATAAGAAAAGCTGACTTGAATTATCCTTTGCAACCGAGCGTGAAACTACGTGCGCGCTTGAATTTTCACCGTCTAAATCAACCGTAAAATCGGTTTCGGCGTATTGGTCGGCGTGGGTCATAAGCTTTTCGTGAATAATAAGGGTTGCATTATCCGAAAGGCGTGACTTGGTTATACGCTTGGTGGAATTTATACCTTTTATCTGGGTGGTTTCCATTTCAAGATAACCGCCGTCATCTATGTTAATAATGGTGGTAGGGTTCATTATGTTTTTACCCTCACCGTCAGAATCGCCGTAATGCTTTTCCACATACTTAACCTTTGCATTTTTACCTACAAAGAAGGTGTGTATACCGTCGTGTCCCGAATTTTCATTGCCACAGTTGTGTATACCGCAACCCGCAACAATTTCAACATCGGCATTCTCGCCTATTATAAAATCGTTATAAACCAAATCGGTAAGTCCCGTTTCGCTTATAATTACGGGAATATGCACCTTTTCGCCCTTTGTATTTGGCTTTATGATAATATCAATACCCGACTTATCTTCTTTGGTGCGAATGTCAATATTCTCGGTTACCTTACGGTCAGAAAGTCCGCCGTTTGCACGGATATTAAAAGCGCCCGAGGGTGTACCCTCCATATCGGCTATAATTTTTAAAAGCTCAAGTTCTGTATTATTCATTAGCTTATCACCTCGCAATTATCAGTGAGTACTTTACATGCCATATTTGCTTTATCTAAAAGCTCGGGCAAAATTTCCTCCTTTTCGCCCTCTTGGCGTATACTGCCGTTTGCTACAACTATAACCTTATCGGCAATATTCAAAATACGCTCCTGATGAGAAATTATTATAATCGAACCTCCCAAGGTATCGTGCATTTTTTCAAACACTTTAATAAGGTTATTAAAGCTCCAAAGGTCTATACCTGCTTCGGGCTCGTCAAACAAAGATACCTTTGTAGAACGGGCTAAAACGGTAGCAATTTCAATTCTCTTAAGCTCGCCGCCCGAAAGGGATGCATTTACCTCGCGGTTGATATAATCCCTCGCGCAAAGACCTACCTGTGACAGATAGTTGCACGCATTAGCAACGCTAATTTCCTTACCTGCCGCAAGACTAATTAAATCGTGCACGGTAATTCCCTTAAAACGAACAGGCTGTTGGAATGCAAAGCTTATTCCCTTTTTCGCGCGTTCGGTTATAGAAAGGTTTGTAATATCCTCGCCGTCAAGCAAAATCTGACCTGCGGTTGGTGTAATAATACCCGCAATAATTTTAGCGAGTGTAGACTTACCGCCGCCGTTAGGACCGGTAATTACTACAAAGCCCTCATCAATTTTTAAATTAATATCCTTTAAAATTTGTTTTTCGCCGTTTTCGGTATCAACCGTAAACGAAACATTCTTTAGTTCTAACATATATTCTCCTTAATTTCCCAATAATATTTTCGTTTGCTTTCGGGAAAATCTTTCATAACTCCATGCTCGGGGTCGTAAAACACCCCGTCAAAATAAAGTGACCAATGCCAACATCGTGGCGTTTCAAGACTTAGTATTGCCACTTTTGGAAGTTGTTCCTTAGTTTTTACTTCTTTTCTTTGTTTATCAAAAGAAATGCCGTAATACTGAAGTGCGTAAAACATTTCTTTTAAGGTGGTTTCTTTTTGGTTATCTAAAAGATTTACAATATCCAAAACAGTTTTATCTGTAAGCATTGCAAGTACCGCTTGGCCGCACTGTAAATCGGTAGGTTCTTTTATATATCGGGGTTTTTGTGTTAAAGCCATACTCTACCTCAGGCAATATACTGTGTAAGGGTAATAACTATCGGCATAGTGATAACCGAAAGCAAGGTTGTTACCGAAACAAAGGAAACAGACAGCTCGGTATCGGCATTAAAGCGCGATGCAAACATAGTTGCCATTGCGCCTACAGGCGCACAGAAAGAAATTGCAGACGATACAAGAATTGCACCCCTAATTCCGCAAAGATACATAATTCCCACTGCCAAGAACGGCAAAATCAATAATCTTAACAGAATAGATAAAATACTTGCGAAGCTTTTGAACACCCGCATAACATTACTGCTTGCTAAATGATAACCGATAATAATCATAGGAAGCGGTGTGTTAAGCGCCGCCATATACTCAATAGGTTGTTTTATAACACTTGGAACGGGAATTGATAACACGAAAATAATAAAGCCTATTAAAAATGCAATTATACCGGGATTTAGTACAATTTTTTTGACGGTTAAGTTCTTTTTGTCCCCGCTCATTAAAAATACGCCGTAGGTCCAAATAAAAATCTGGAATATTGTTATATAGGATGAACAGTAGAATACACCCTCGTCCCCTAAAAGCGCTTGTTGAAGCGGTAAGGACATAAACCCACAGTTTGAAAAGATTATACCGAATCTTAAAACCCTTTCGGCAACCTTATCCTTAGAATGTACAAAAACGAATCCAAGTACAATGAATAAAACGTGAGCGAGTATTGCAATTAAAAAACTGAAAAGCAGATTTTTCAAAACCGCAACGTCAAATTCTCTTATAAAGGATTTAATTATTACGCAAGGGGTTACAAAGGTCAAAACCAAATCTGTAATATTTTTTATGCCCGTATCCCCAATGAGTTTAGTTTTAGCAATAATAACGCCCAAAAGCATTAATATCATTAAAACTACAACCTGCATTGTAACCTCAATAAACACTATTTAACACCCTTTGTGAATTTTAGGAAATCATCATTATTTTTGAAAACGCCTGCGTGCTCCAAAACCTTTGCGAAAACAAGACCGATTTCGTCTTCTATTATTTTGTCAATATTTTCTGAATTTATATCTGAATACTTATCTTTAATTTCTTTTGCCCAAGCCGAATGCTTAGAAAGAATTTCATCGCTTTCAATATCCTTATTTTCAAGCATAGCGGTTTTAAGCAAAGCCATTTCGTCCTTAAGACGGGCCGGTAAAACAGCAAGTCCCATAACCTCAATCAAGCCGATATTTTCTTTTTTAATGTGGTGAAGTTCAGCGTGAGGATGGTAAACACCCATAGGATGCTCATCGGTTGTAATATTATTACGAAGCACCAAATCAAGCTCGAACATTTCGCCGTTTTTACGGGCAATAGGTGTAATTGTATTATGTTTTTCGCCGTTTGTTTCAGCAAAGATAAATGCATTTTCATCGGTATAACCGCGCCAAGAGGATAATATTTTATCTGCCAATTCAATAAGGCGTTCTGTATCCTTAGCGGCGATTCTTATAACCGACATAGGCCATTTTACAATACCCGCCTTAACATCCGAAAAGCCTTCAAAAGAAAGCCCGGTTTCTATCGGTGCTTTTGCCATTGCAAAGGTGTAATTACCGCCTTGGAAATGGTCGTGGCTTAAAATAGAGCCGCCAACAATCGGCAAATCGGCATTAGAACCAACAAAATAATGCGGGAAAAGCTTTACAAAATCCAAAAGCTTTCTAAAGGTAGCGGTATTTATAGCCATTGGTGTATGTAAGGAATTAAACACTATACAATGCTCGTTATAATAAACGTATGGCGAATACTGCATAAACCAATCGGTATTATTAATTTTTACAGGAATAATTCTGTGATTCTGGCGCGCAGGAAAATCTATTCTGCCCGCATAGCCTTCACATTCACGGCAAAGTAAGCATTTAGGATAACCCACCTGCTTTGCATTTTTTGCCGCCGCAATTGCCTTGGGGTCTTTTTCAGGTTTGGAAAGATTGATTGTGATATCAAGGTCGCCGTACTTTGTTTCGGTAACCCATTTCATATCCTTCTTTATTCTGTAACGTCTTATATAATCACTGTCGCAGCTCAATTTGTAATAGTAATCGGTTGCGGCTTTTGGCGATTCATTGTAAAGCTCAAAGAATTTATTTGTAACCTCACTCGGTCTTGGCATTAAAGCGCCCATTATTTTTGTATCAAATAAATCCCTTTGGGTAATAGTATCCTCTATAATTTCCTTTTCTACCGCAAAGTCCAAAATTTCCTTCAGGGTTTGTTCTAAATCAACCTCTGTAAATTCTTCCTCGCACTCAAAGGAATCAAGGTTTAATATTTCTAAAATACGGTTTGTTACATAAACTGTATCACGGCTTTCAAAAAGCTCGTTTTTAATACCGTAGCATATTAGTTTTTTTACACTTTCATTAATCAAGATCATCATCCTCCTATTTATCATATAATTATACAATATATCATATATAATTGTCAATCTAGTTGAGGTCAAAATTCCCTAATTTATATTTTTAAATTAGCTCCGTCTTTACCAATTTGTAACAACTGTTGCAACGTTGTAATTTGAACGCTCGATTCACATAAAGTAAAATAAACTCAAGGGGGCGTCATTGTGAAAAAAATATTAGCAATAGTTTGTGTTTTAAGTTTATTTTTAGGAACATTTACGGGCTGTAAAAACCGTGATAATAAATCGGACGTAAAACAAAATCAATCAAAAACCGAAGAATTAAGTGATCGGGAATTAGCAAAAATAGTTGCAAAAAATTTAGAAGTGCCCGACAAGGAAAGTATTACGTATACAGTTAGCGAAAAATATTATTGGGAAGCCGGCGCTACGTATTATAAAAATGTAGATTTCACTGAAAACGGCTCTTTGGTTGCAAGTGCAAGTGTAGACCCTTATGACGGAAGATTGTTGAAAAATATTTATAAATACCCTGCCTCAAATTCATCGACGACTGATAATATTTTACTTTCGGTTTTATATAATGAAAAACCGTTTATTACAACAAAAGACACAACCGTCTATTTGAAAGATTACAAACCGCTTTATAAACAAGCTGAAGATACCCAATATTACCAAAGTGAAAATCTTTTTATTCCACGTGAGTACACCTTTGTAGATTTAGATAAAGACGGTCAAAACGAGCTCATAATTTCAGAATTGCCTGATGCGGACACTTATTTAATTTTACATAAATCAAATGATAAAATTTACGGTTATAGTTTATATGTTCGTTGGTTTGGGTCGTTAAAATCTGACGGAACTTTTTTGGGTTCGAACGGCGCATTTTCTCATGATTACAACACTATAAATTTTAATGAGAATGAATATAACATTTCTACCTTTGCAATGTTTGATTATGTAGCCGATACTGAAAAACCCTCTTCTAATAAATTCGGTTTTGAACCCGATTATGAAAAATCGGTATTCGAAATTAATGGTGAAAAAGTTTCCTTTGATAAAATCCAAAAATTTGCAGAAGAGTGGGATAAACGCTCCGAAGCAGAATGGGTAGAATTCAATTAAACAAATTAACAAGAAAACCGTCCCCTTGTGTTCGTGCAACTCTGATTCCAAACAAAGCAGAAAAAGTGTTTGCAAAGTTGTTTTCTAATAGGAGCTTTAAAAAATCTTCGGCATTAAGGCAAATACTGTTAGAAGTTTTACATGGAAATCAGTATGATAACTATAGGAAAGAAAGTTTAATGTATGCTAAAACAGTAATAGAAGGTAGGAAATAATAAATGTTTAAATTGATTGAATGGATATTATCTGCGATAGTAATTTTTATTTCAAACCCAATAAGTATAGTTTCTATTGTTTTGATATCTACTATGGGTTTATTAATATCTAAATTTACCAATAAAAAAGTCTTTATTTTTTACTATATAATATGCCTCATTTTAGCATTGATAGGGTTTTGCGGTCGTGGCAATCTGTATTTGATACTTATTTTTGTTCCTTCTGCGGTTGCATTAACAGTTATATCGTTAATATTTATAGTCATTGCATACAAACAAAGGAAGAGAAAATAAAGTCAGACAAGGGGACGGTTCCTCTGTGTTGACAAAGTAAGAGGCTTATAGCAGAACACAAGGGAACACAATGTTTAACGATTTATTTGGAATGGGAGGAAATACAAAAAAATGTATCGTGCCATGTTTAATATATTACTTATTGTTATGTGTACATTAAGCATAATAATGCTTGCTATTGTATTGCCAAATGAATGTATTAAAACTTTCAAAAAAGGTCATATGACATATAGGGTTATAGGAATTTTACTTGCTCTCTTTATGACAACTCTTACAATGACGTCATTTGATTTTACGGGGAAACCTTGTGCAAATGGAGAAGTTATTGATATTAGTATACAAGGAAGCTATGCCGGAATTCATGATACATATAATATCAAAATAAAGGATAATAATGGTAATCTTCGAAGTTATACGTCATTGTTTAGCAAAGATAGCTCTGCATTCAAAAATATGGAGTTTATAGATGTGGGCGATGAAATTAAAATATATGGAAGTACTTTTACCGCATTATTTTATAAGGTTGATATTATACAAGAAAACACAGGGGACGGTTAGCGTGAAACCAAACAGCAAGGAAAAATAAGAACAGAGAACACAGGGAAACGATCTCTTGTCTCCTTTTTCTGTCCCTTTTCTCACTATGTGCTAATTTTTTGTTTTTTCTCTTGACAAACACTACTTTGCGTGATAAAATGAGTAAGCCGCATATTGTGGGCTTTTTTAAGTTGCGCTTTTTAGCGCACGCCTATTGTAGCGAGACTGAAAATAAGCAGGTGAAAAAAATGTACGCGATTATTGAAACAGGCGGAAAGCAATACCGTGTTCAAAACGGCGATGTTATCTACATTGAAAAGCTTAACGCGCAGGTTGACGAAGAAGTTACCTTCGACAAGGTTGTTGCTGTAAACAACAGAACTTTAAAGGTTGGTAAGCCTTACGTAAAGGATGCTTTCGTTAAGGGCACCGTTTTAAAGAACGGCAAGGGCAAGAAGATTACTGTCTTCACTTACAAGCCTAAAAAGGGTTGCGCTCGTAAAATGGGCCACAGACAACCCTACACTAAAGTACAAATTACCGAAATCGGTTAATTCTTTGAATTAAGTATGACAAGTGTAAAATTTCTGGTTGATTCAAAGGGAATTTACGGCTTTGAAATCAACGGTCACTCATCTAAGGATAGTGACGATATGGCCGGTAAAATAGTTTGTGCAGCAGTTTCAAGTGCCGCTTATATGGCAGCAAACACAGTGACCGAAATTATTGGTGACAAGGCGCAAGCCGAGGTTATCGACGCTAAAATGATTTTCAGTGTTAAAAACCCGTGTGACGCTACAAAAAAAGTGCTTGAAGGTTTAAGATTGCATTTAACCGAATTATCAGGTCAATACAGTAATAACATTAAAATTTACGGAGGTGCAAACCATGTTAAAGATTAACATTCAGTTATTCGCTCATAAAAAGGGTGTTGGTTCTACCAAAAACGGTCGTGACAGCGAATCCAAACGTCTTGGTGTTAAGCGCGGTGACGGTCAGTTTGTTCTCGCAGGCAACATTCTCGTTCGCCAAAGAGGTACTCACATCCATCCCGGTAACAACGTAGGCCGCGGTTCTGACGATACTTTATTTGCCCTTATCGACGGTAAGGTTAAGTTCGAAAGAGTTGGCAGAGACCGTAAACAAGTTAGTATTTACGCTGTTGAGCAATAATTAATCAAATCCGGAGGCTTTAAACAGCGTCCGGATTTTTTTCATCTTAGAAGGAGTATTTTATGAAAATTTGTCACGTATGTAATTTCGAATGTGAAGATAACGCAGAATTATGCCCCGTTTGCGGAGCAGATATAACTGCAGTAAATACCGAAGAAGTTGCCGACCAAGAAGAACAAAAGGTTGTAATTGAACCTGTTTTGCTTGGAACCTTTGAGGACGTTGTATCGGCAGAGATTTTTAAGGATATACTAATTGATAATAAAATAGCCTTTTCGTGTGATGATGAGGATGAAAGCTTAAAGGTAGTTTTCGGCGGCGGCTTTGCTTCTTGCGACATTTACGTTGATAAGTCGCAATTCGATGAGGCAAATGCACTTTATGAAGAATTTTTAAATTCCGAAACCCTGTTTGACGGGGATTTTGAGGAATTTTTTGAAGAGGAAAATTAAATGTTTGTAGATATAGCAAAAATACATTTAAAAGCAGGTAAGGGCGGCGACGGTGCGGTTTCCTTCCACCGTGAAAAATATGTTGCCGCAGGCGGACCTGACGGTGGCGACGGTGGTAAAGGCGGCGATATTATTTTTAAGGCCGACGGAAATCTTTCTACTTTGGCTGATTTCCGCTATAAACGTAAATACGTAGCCGAGCCCGGTCAAAACGGCGGAACGTCACGTTGTACCGGTAAGAGCGCTCAGAATCTTGTAATAAGCGTTCCCACAGGAACACTTGTTAAGGATGCCGAAACCGGCAGAATTATTGCCGATATATCTGACGAAACACCCGTTGTTATTGCAAAGGGCGGTAACGGTGGTTGGGGTAATCAGCATTTCGCAACCTCTACCCGCCAGATTCCACGTTTTGCAAAAAGCGGTGCTTTAGGTGAAGAGCTTGATGTTACGCTTGAATTAAAATTATTGGCAGACGTAGGACTTATCGGCTTCCCGAACGTTGGTAAATCAACCTTGGTTTCGGTTGTAAGTGAGGCTAAACCTAAAATTGCCAACTACCACTTCACTACCCTTACCCCTGTTTTAGGTGTTGTAAGGATTGACGAGGGTAGCTCGTTTGTTATGGCAGATATTCCCGGTCTTATTGAGGGCGCAGGCGAAGGTATTGGCCTTGGCCACGAATTTTTGCGCCACGTTGAGCGTTGCCGTTTGCTTTTACACGTAATTGATATTTCAGGCAGTGAGGGTAGAGACCCTATTGACGATTTTGAAAAAATTAATCACGAGCTTTCGGTTTTCAGTAATGAACTTAGTGAACGTCCGCAAATTATTGTGGGTAACAAGTGTGATTTAATTGATGAGGATGAAATAGAACGCATTTCTAATTATTTCACTTCAAAGGGCTATGCCTTCTTCCCTGTTATGGCAGCTATTGCCGAGGGTACAGATGCACTTATAAACTATGTTGCGGCAGAGCTTTCAAAGCTTCCACCTATAAAGAAGTTTGAAGCCGAGCCTAAGCCGGAGGTTGTAGTTAAGAAAACTGAACGCACCTTTACCGTTCGCGAACAAAACGATGTTTACTACGTTGAAAATTGCGATTGGCTTATGGAGGTTATGAATCAGGTTGACCCTGACGATTACGAATCGCTTCAGTATTTCGAGCGTGTTATACGCGAATGTGGTATTATTGATGCGCTTGAAAAAGCAGGTATTAACGAGGGTGACACAGTTAATATTCTTGATATCGAGTTCGACTTTGTTTATTAAGGTGAGCTTATGGAAAATCCTAATTTACTAAGCCCCTCGGTATTGGCTTTTGTGGGCGACGCGGTTTACGGACTTTATGTTCGCACAAAGCTATCTGAAGTTAACCGTCCGTCAGGCGAACTTCATAAGCTTTCGGTAAAATTAGTAAATGCCACCGCTCAGGCAGAAGCCTTTAAGCTGATAGAACCAATGCTCACCGAAAAGGAACTTTCAGTTTTCAAGAGAGGACGAAATTTCCACACGGGAAACACTCCTAAGAATTCAACAGGCGGCGAATATCACACAGCCACCGGTCTTGAAACGCTTTTCGGTTTTCTTTATTTATCAAACGAGAACGATAGAGCAAAAGAATTATTCAATATAATATGGCAAAATAAAATGGGTACACTTTAAATGTGTACCCATTTTATTTTTTAGGTGATTAAATGAAAATTAAGTCCATAATTACTGATTTACTGTTTTATATATTAGGTAGCGCCGCATACTCTGTCGCAGTTATAATTTTCCTTTCGGCAAATGAAATTTCACCGGGCGGTCTTACAGGTATTGCCACCGCATTAAACTATTTGTTTCATTTACCAATCGGTACGGTTGTATTCCTTCTTAATATTCCTGTACTGATTGTAGGATTTTTGAAATTCGGAAAATATTTTATCTTAAAAACTGCCGTTGCAACCGTTATAGTTTCAGTCTTGCTTGATATTTTTGAAATATATTTACCTCAGCCTAAAATAGATTTAATTTTAGCATCGGTTTTTGGTGGCATTATTATGGGGTTTGGTATAAGCCTTATTATGCTTCGCGGCGGTACCACGGGCGGTGTTGATATTATAGCCAAGCTTATTAACCGCCGTTTTTCGCATATTGGTATAGGTAGAATTATGCTTATAATTGATGCTGTAGTGGTGGCGCTTTCCGCCCTTGTTTACAAAAATATACAAAGCGCTCTTTATTCTGTTGTGGCTTTATATTCTTCTTCAAGAATTATGGACTTATTGCTATACGGTGCAGACCGCGGAAAAATCGTTTATGTAATATCTGACAGACCACAAGATATTGTGTCCGATATAATGACGGTTGTGCGCCGCGGAGTGACCGTTATTAATGTTACGGGCGGATTTTCGGGGGGAAGTAAAAAAATGATTATGTGTACCGTGCGTATGAACGAGGTGGCTTCGGTAGTTAAAAACGTGCGTAAACACGATGATAACGCCTTTATTGTAGTTGCAGAAGCAGGTGAAATTATAGGTAACGGATTTAAAAAATAATTTTTTAAAAAAAGACTTGCCTTTTCTATAATTTGTGGTATAATAATTAATGCACTTACAAGATATTGTGTTTTGAGCAAAACTAACTTTGTTAAAAATCACTGAAATACGAGGTAAATTTTATGAAAATCATCAAAAGAAGCGGAGCAGAAGTAACCTTTGACCCTCAAAAGATAATTATTGCGGTTACAAAGGCAAACGAAAGTGTTGTTCCAAGCCAAAGAATGAGCGAAATTCAAATCAAAAGAATTGCCGAAGATGTTGAAAGCGCGGCGGCAAATATCAACCGTTCTTTAAGCGTTGAAGAAATACAAGATATGGTAGAAGACCAAATTATGAATCAACGCGCGTTTGATGTTGCAAGACGATATATTACATACCGTTACACACGTGCTTTAGTTCGTAAGTCTAACACAACTGACGAACAAATTTTAAGCCTTATTGAATGTAATAACGAAGAGGTTAAACAGGAAAATTCCAATAAGAATCCTACCGTTAACAGCGTTCAGCGTGACTATATGGCAGGTGAAGATAGTAAGGACAATACTAAGCGTATCCTCTTAAGCCCTGACATTGTAGATGCTCACGTACGTGGACTTATACATTTCCACGATGCTGACTATTTTGCTCAACACATGCACAACTGTGACCTTGTAAACCTTGAAGATATGCTTCAAAACGGTACCGTTATAAGCGGAACCTTAATAGAAACACCTCATAGCTTTTCTACTGCTTGTAATATTGCAACTCAGATTATCGCTCAGGTTGCATCCTGTCAATACGGCGGCCAGAGTATAAGCCTTACTCACTTAGCGCCCTTTGTTGATATAAGCCGTAAGAAAATTTATAAGGACGTTGTAAAGGAAACCACCGAAGCAGGTGTTAATCTGCCTGAAGAAAAGATTCTTGAAATTGCCGAAAAACGCTTACTTGAAGAGGTTCGCAAGGGCGTTCAGATGATTCAGTATCAAGTAGTAACACTTATGACCACTAACGGACAGGCTCCCTTTGTTACTGTATTTATGTATCTTAACGAGGCTAAGAACGAGCAGGAAAAACGCGACTTAGCACTTATCATTGAAGAAGTTTTAAAACAACGTTACCAAGGTGTTAAGAACGAAAAGGGCGTTTGGATTACCCCTGCTTTCCCGAAGCTTATTTATGTTTTGGAAGAAGACAATATTAAGGAAGACAGTAAATATTGGTACCTCACCAAATTAGCTGCAAAATGTACCGCTAAGCGTATGGTGCCTGACTATATTTCCGAAAAGGTAATGCTTCAGAATAAGATTGACAAAAACGGCGAAGGTCACTGCTATACCTGTATGGGTTGCCGCAGCTTCTTGACTCCTTATGTTGATGAAAACGGCAAGCCTAAGTATTACGGCCGTTTCAACCAAGGCGTTGTAACCGTAAACCTTGTTGATATTGGTCTTTCTGCTAATAAGGATATGGAAAAATTCTGGCAGATTTTTGACGAAAGAATGGAGCTTTGCCATAAAGCATTGCAATGCCGTCACGAGCGTCTTACAGGTACTGTTTCGGATGCCGCTCCTATCCTTTGGCAATACGGCGCACTTCTACGTCTTAAAAAAGGTGAAACTATCGATAAATATCTCCACGGCGGTTACTCTACCCTATCTCTCGGCTATGCAGGTCTTTGGGAATGTGTTTACAGTATGATAGGCAAAAAGCTTACCGAAAAAGAAGGTAAAGAATTCGGTCTTGAAATTATGCGTAAGCTCAACGAATACACCGGTAAGTGGAAGGCTGCTGAAAATATCGATTATTCACTCTATGGCACCCCGCTTGAAAGCACAACCTATAAGTTTGCAAAATGCTTGCAGAAGCGTTTTGGCAAGGTTGCAGGTGTTACTGACAGAAACTATATCACCAACAGCTATCACGTTCATGTAACCGAGGATATTGACGCCTTTGATAAGTTGGCACTAGAAGCCGAATTCCAAGCCCTCTCCCCAGGTGGCGCTATTTCTTATGTAGAAGTACCTAATATGCAAAACAACCTTGATGCTGTTCTTTCGGTAATGCAGTTCATTTACGATAATATTATGTATGCCGAGCTTAACACCAAAAGTGACTTCTGCCACAACTGTGGATTTGACGGTGAAATTGTAGTAGAAGAAGACGGTCACGGTAAGCTTGTATGGACCTGTCCTAATTGCGGCAATACCGACCAAGACAAGTTGAACGTTGCAAGACGTACCTGCGGCTACATTGGAACACAGTTCTGGAACCAAGGCAGAACACAGGAAATTAAAGAGCGTGTACTTCACCTTTAATTTTAAAGGACCATATTTATGAATTATGCAGTAATAAAAAAATTTGATATTGCAAACGGACCGGGGGTTCGGGTGTCGCTCTTTGTAAGCGGTTGCCGCCATAAGTGCAAAAACTGTTTTAACAGTGAAGCATGGGATTTTGATTATGGCTCACCTTTTACGGACGATACACTAAACGAGCTTACCGAAGCGCTTGACAAAAGTTATATCGAAGGGTTCTCGCTTTTGGGCGGTGAACCCTTTGAGCCTGAAAATCAACCTAAAGTATGCGAAATTTTAGCGCATATAAAAACCAAGCTGCCAAATAAAAATGTTTGGTGTTATACAGGCTTTGATTTTGAAAAGCAGTTGCTTTCCGGCACAGTCGGAAATAAAGAAACCGTTTTAGAGATACTTAAAAACATTGATGTTTTGGTAGACGGTAAGTTTGTTGAAGAACTAAAAAGTCCCGACTTACTTTTCAGAGGCTCTTCTAATCAGCGAATTATTGACGTTAAGCCGTCGCTCGAGCAAGGTAAAGCAATATGGCTTCCTGGTGTATGGCAACGCAAAATGGGTTCGGGCAATATTTACGAATAGGTGATAATATGATTAAAGTTAATTTTAAAAAATTAAACGAAAATGCAAAGGTTCCGTCCTATGGTTCCGAATATGCTGCAGGTGCAGATTTATACGCTTGTACAAACGGCGAAACCATTACATTTGCTCCGGGTGAAACCAAGCTTATAAAAACAGGTATTGCAATGGAAATTCCCGAAGGCTATGCAGGTCTTATTTATGCAAGAAGCGGTATTGCTAACAAACGCGGTTTGGCGCCTTCAAACAAGGTTGGCGTAGTTGATAGCGACTACCGTGGCGAAATTATGGTTTCCTTACATAACCACTCTTTAGAAGAACAGTCTATAACCGATTTTGAGCGTGTAGCACAAATGGTTATTGCCCCCTTCTTAAAGGTAGATTACACCGAAGTTGATGAGCTTTCAGACACCGTTCGCGGCGAAGGCGGTTTCGGTTCAACAGGTAAAAAATAATTAAAACGAGTTCACTTTTGTGAACTCGTTTTTTATGTGAATAAAAAAAATAATCCCAAGCGTTTAAAACGCTTGGGATTTTAAGTTTAAATTATTTTGCCATTGCTGCAACTTCAGCTGCGAAATCGTCAACACGCTTTTCAATACCTTCGCCCTTTTCGAAACGAACATAAGAAGCAAGCTTAATTTCTGCGCCGAGTTCTTTAGCAGTATTTTCAATGTACTTACCAACAGTGATGTCACCATCGATAACGAACTGCTGTTCAACAAGGCAGTTTTCCTTGTAGTATTTGCCGATTTTACCATCAACAATTTTACCAAGAACTGCTTCAGGCTTGTTAGCCATTTTAGGATCTTCCTTCATCTGAGCGATAAGGATTTCCTTTTCCTTTTCAATAACAGAAGCAGGAACAGAAGCCTGATCTAAGTAAGCAGGATTCATAGCTGCAATCTGCATTGCGATATTTTTACCTGCAGCGATTAAATCTGCATTGTCAGCAGCTACTGCGGTATCAAAGTTTACAAGAACACCGATTTTGCCGCCTGCGTGAACGTAAGAAACAACCTTACCTTCAAAGCGTTCAAAACGACGAACCTTAATGTTTTCACGAATAGCAAGGAACAATTCCTGAACCTTTGCTTCAACTGTGCTGCCATCCTTTTCGCAAGCGAGAAGAGCGTCAACATCAGCGGGGTTTTGTTCTGCAACGATTTGTGCAATTTCAGCAGCGAGTGCTTTGAAGCCGTCACCGTTAGCAACGAAGTCTGTTTCGCTGTTTAATTCTACAACTGCGCCTACACCGTCAGCAGTATAAACAGCAACTGTACCTTCAGCAGCAATACGGTCTGCCTTCTTTGCTTGTGAAGCAAGACCCTTTTCACGTAAATAGTCAACAGCGGCTTCCATATTACCGTCGGTTTCAACGAGGGCTTTCTTACAGTCCATCATACCGCAACCGGTTTTTTCTCTTAAAGCCTGTACATCTTTAGCAGTAAAAGCCATTTTATTTACCTCCGAATATTTTAATTATTCAGCGTCAGCAGCTTCTTCAGTAGCTTCTGCTTCTGCGTCTTGAGCTGCAGTTCCCATTTCAGAACCCTGTCTGCCTTCGATTACAGCAGCAGCGATGGTTTCAGCAATAAGCTTAACAGCGCGGATAGCATCGTCATTACCAGGGATAACAGCATCGATTTCGTCAGGATCACAGTTAGTGTCAACAATAGCGATGATCGGAAGACCGAGCTTCTTTGCTTCAGCAACTGCAATTCTTTCTTTTCTGGGGTCAACAATGAAGAGAGCTGCAGGAGTCTTCTTCATTTCTTGAATACCGCCAAGGAATTTTTCAAGTTTTTCAATTTCAAGGTTAAGTTTGATAACTTCCTTTTTGGGAAGAAGTTCAAAAGTACCGTCATCACGCATTGCGCGGAGTTGGTTAAGACGAGCAATTCTTGTCTTAATAGTTGTAAAGTTAGTGAGCATACCGCCGAGCCAACGTGCATTTACGTAAGGCATACCGCAATGTTCTGCTTCTTCCTTTACAGAATCCTGAGCCTGCTTTTTGGTACCTACGAAAAGAATGTCGCCGCCTTCTGCTGCGATGTCGCGAACGAACATGTAAGCCTCGTTAAGCTTCTTAACGGTCTTCTGAAGGTCGATGATATAGATTCCGTTTCTTTCTGTGAAGATGTATTCTGCCATCTTCGGGTTCCAGCGTCTTGTCTGATGTCCGAAATGAACACCGGCTTCAAGTAACTGTTTCATTGATACTACTGCCATTTTTTATTCCTCCTAAGAATTTTCCTCCATTCGGCCGTTTAGAAATCGCCCGACAGTATTGGACGACACCTGCAGTTTTTTCTGCCGTTATATAACCGAATGTGTGTTATATTTTTGCTACTCTACGGTAGCCGAAAAATTATACCATAATCTCTTCCAAAAATCAAGTCTTTTTTTTATATATTTTTGATTGACATTATTCGATAAAAAAGCTATAATTGATATAATAATTTAAAATAATAAAAGGAGAAGTACAAAATGGCTTATTATTTTAACGAAGTATCACATACCTTTAACGAATACTTGTTGGTTCCGGGTTATTCTTCAAGCGAATGTGTACCCGCAAATGTTTCTTTAAAAACTCCCCTTGTTAAGTTTAAAAAGGGTGAAGAACCTGCAATTTCGATGAACATACCTATGACCTCTGCTATAATGCAATCTGTATCGGGCGACCGTTTAGCAGTTGCATTAGCACGTGAAGGCGGTGTTTCTTTCATTTACGGCTCACAGTCTATTGAAGACGAAGCTGCAATGGTGGCTCGTGCTAAATCTTATAAAGCAGGCTTTGTAGAAAGCGGTTCAAACGTAACACCCGAAAGCACCTTAGCTGATGTTTTAGCACTTAAGGAGAAGAACGGTTATTCAACCGTAGCTGTAACCTCTGACGGTACTGCAAACGGCAAGCTTTTAGGTATTGTTACAAGCCGTGACTATCGTGTAAGCCGTATGTCTACCGATATTAAGGTTAAAGAATTTATGACCCCGCTTGATAAATTAATCGTTGCAGATGAGGAAACAACCTTAAAGCAGGCTAACGATATTATTTGGGATAATAAATTAAACTCTTTACCTATTATTGATAAAGACGGTAACTTAAAATATTTCGTTTTCCGTAAGGACTATGATGCTCACAAATCAAACCCCAACGAATTGCTTGATAAGGACAAGCGCTATGTTGTAGGCGCAGGTATTAATACCCGTGACTATGCTGAGCGTGTTCCCGCTTTAATTGAAGCAGGCGCAGACGTTCTTTGTATTGACTCTTCTGAAGGCTTCAGTGAATGGCAGTCAAGAACTATCGCTTTCATCCGTGAAAAGTATGGCGATACTGTTAAGGTGGGTGCAGGTAACGTTGTTGACCGTGACGGCTTTATGTTCTTAGCAGAAGCAGGCGCAGACTTTATTAAGGTTGGTATAGGCGGCGGTTCTATCTGTATCACCCGTGAAACCAAGGGTATCGGTCGCGGTCAGGCAACAGCTTTAATTGATGTTTGCAAGGCAAGAGATGAATATTTTGAAAAGACAGGCGTGTATATTCCTGTTTGTTCGGACGGCGGTATCGTACACGACCATCATATGACATTAGCACTTGCAATGGGCGCAGACTTTATGATGTTAGGCCGTTACTTTGCAAGATTTGACGAAAGCCCGACAAATAAAATCACTATTAACGGTAACTACTATAAGGAATATTGGGGCGAAGGCTCAAACCGTGCTCGTAACTGGCAGCGTTATGACTTAGGCGGTGACAAGAAGCTTTCCTTCGAAGAAGGCGTTGACTCTTATGTTCCCTATGCCGGCTCACTTAAAGATAATGTTATGCTTTCACTTTCAAAGGTTAAGTCCACTATGTGTAACTGCGGCGCGTTAACCATCCCTGAATTACAGCAAAAAGCAAAGCTTACTTTGGTTTCTGCTACAAGTATTGTGGAAGGCGGCGCACACGACGTTATTCAAAAAGAAACCTCTTTAGGCTCAATAAAATAATTTTTAAGCACAATCCTTACGGGTTGTGCTTTTTTTTATAACAAATTTTACCAAAAAGAAAATTTTTTGTTTACATTAACAACAAAAGGTGTTATTATGTATATGTATGGGTTTGAACCCATTTTCACAAATTTTTAGGAGGAATTTTAGTGTCCAGAAAATTCAAAACTATGGATGGTAATAACGCTGCCGCTTATGTATCCTATGCGTTCACAGAAGTAGCAGGTATTTACCCGATTACACCTTCAAGCCCTATGGCTGACTATGTTGACCAATGGTCTGCACAGGGTGTGAAAAACATTTTCGGCACAACCGTTAAGGTTTCCGAAATGCAATCTGAAGCAGGTGCTGCAGGTACAGTTCACGGCTCACTTAACGCCGGTGCTCTTACTACTACCTATACCGCTTCTCAGGGTCTCTTGCTTATGATTCCCAATATGTATAAAATTGCCGGTGAATTGCTCCCCAGCGTGTTCCACGTTTCTGCACGTTGCGTAGCTTCTCACGCTCTTAACATCTTTGGCGACCATTCTGACGTTTACGCTTGCCGTCAAACAGGCTTCGCAATGCTCGCTGAAACAAATCCTCAGGAAGTTATGGACCTCGGCGCAGTTGCTCATCTTGCAACTATTAAATCCCGTGTTCCTTTCATTAACTTCTTTGACGGTTTCCGTACCTCACACGAAATTCAAAAAATTCAGGTTTGGGATTATGAAGACCTTAAAGAAATGTGCGATATGGATGCTGTTGATGCATTCCGCAAGCGTGCTTTAAATCCTGAACATCCCGTAATGCGCGGTTCACACGAAAACGGCGACATCTTCTTCCAGCACAGAGAAGCTTGTAATAAATATTATGATGCTGTTCCCGCTATTGTTGAAGATTATATGGACAAGGTTAATGCTAAGCTTGGTACCGATTATAAGCTCTTCAACTACTACGGCGCACCCGATGCTGAAAAGGTTATCGTTGCTATGGGCTCTATCTGTGACGTTGCAGAAGAGGTTATCGACTATATGACCGCTGCAGGCGAAAAGGTTGGTCTTATTAAGGTTCGTCTTTACCGTCCTTTCTCTGCCGCAAAATTTGTTGAAGCAATTCCACAAACCGTTAAGAAGATTGCTGTTCTTGACAGAACTAAGGAACCCGGCTCATTGGGTGAACCTTTATACTTAGACGTTGTTGCTGCTTTAGCTGCTACAGGCAGAAAGATTGATAGTGTTGTAGGCGGTAGATACGGTCTTGGTTCAAAAGACACACCACCTTCAAGCATCTTCGCAATCTATAACGAGCTTTCTAAGGATGCTCCTAAGCATAACTTCACAATCGGTATTGTGGATGACGTTACCGACCTTTCATTAGCTGAAGAAGAAGCTCCTAACACCGCAGCTGAAGGTACCATTGAATGTAAGTTCTGGGGTCTTGGCGGTGACGGTACTGTTGGTGCTAATAAAGACTCTATTAAGATTATCGGTGACCATACCGACAAATACGTTCAAGCATACTTCCAATATGACTCTAAGAAGACCGGTGGTATTACCATTTCTCACTTAAGATTTGGTGATAAGCCAATTAAGAGTCCTTACTATATTAATAAGGCTGACTTTGTTGCTTGTCATAACCCATCTTACGTAATCAAGGGTTACAAGATGGTTAACGACGTTAAACCCGGCGGTGTATTCCTTATCAACTGCCAGTGGAACGCTGAAGAGTTGGACAAGCATATGCCTGCTGAAGCTAAGCGCTATATCGCAAAGAATGACGTTCAGCTTTATACCGTTAACGCTATTGACTTGGCAGCTCAGATTGGTCTTGGCAAACGTACAAATACTGTTTTACAGTCTGCATTCTTCTCACTTTCTAAGGTTCTTCCTCCTGAAGAGGCTATTGGCTATATGAAGGAAAAAGCTCAGAAGTTCATGAAGAAGGGTAAAGAAATCGTTGAAATGAACGAAAAAGCAATCGACGCAGGTGCTACCGCTTACGTTAAGATTGACGTTCCGGCTGACTGGGCTAACGCTACTGATGATGCTGCTGCAGCTGCTACAACAGATGCTTCTAAGCTTGTTAAGATGGTTGACGGCATTATGAAGCCTGTTGGTCTTATGAACGGTGACTCTCTCCCCGTTTCCGCCTTCTACGACCATGCTGACGGTACATTCGAGCAAGGCGCTTCTGCATTCGAAAAACGCGGTGTTGCTGTTATGGTTCCCGAATGGAATAACGAAACCTGTATCGGTTGTAACAAGTGCGTATTCGTTTGTCCTCACGCTACTATCCGTCCTTTCGCTTTATCCGAAGAAGAAAAGGCTGCTGCTCCTGCAAATATTAAGGTTGCAGTTAAAGAAAAGATGGCTACTAATAAGGGCTACTCTTACGCTCTTACAGTTTCTCCGCTTGACTGTATGGGTTGCGGCGTTTGCGTTGGCGAATGTTCCACAAACTCACTCAAGATGGTTTCACAGGAATCTCAGCTTGCTGAACAAGACGTATTCGATTACTGCGTAGCTAACGTTACTGAAAAGGACGGCGTTGCAAGTGATGCTAACGTTATTACCTCTCAGTACAAGAAGCCGTTACTCGAATTCTCAGGCTCTTGCGCAGGTTGTGCAGAAACCGCTTATGCACGTCTTGTTACACAGCTCTTTGGTGACAGAATGTATATCTCTAACGCAACAGGTTGTTCTTCTATCTGGGGCGGTCCTGCTGCTACATCACCATATACTACTAACTTCGAAGGTCACGGTCCTGCTTGGGCTAACTCACTCTTTGAGGATAACGCTGAACACGGCTTTGGTATATACCTCGGTCAAAAGGCTATCCGCGACGGTCTTGCAGCTCAAGTAAAAGAAATGGCTGAATCCGATAAGGCATCTGCCGAATTCAAGGCTGCTGCTGAAGCATACTTTGCTTCATATGATGACGGCGCTAAGAATACCGACGCTACAAAGGCACTTGTTGCTGAAATTGAAAAGGCTGCAGCTGCAGGTTGTCCTACAGCTCCCGCTATTCTTGCTAAGAAAGAATATCTTTCCAAGAAGTCTATCTGGATCTTCGGTGGTGACGGTTGGGCTTATGACATTGGCTTCGGCGGTGTTGACCACGTTCTTGCAACAGGTGAAAATGTAAACATTATGGTATTCGATACCGAAGTTTACTCTAACACAGGCGGTCAGGCTTCTAAGGCTTCTAACATCGGTCAGGTTGCACAGTTTGCTGCTGCAGGTAAGGCAATCAACAAGAAGAGTCTTGCTGAAATTGCAATGTCCTACGGTTACGTATACGTAGCACAAATCGCTATGGGCGCTGATATGAACCAGACCCTTAAGGCTATTAAGGAAGCTGAAGCTTATAACGGTCCTTCAATCATCATCTGCTACTCACCTTGCGAAATGCATTCAATCAAGGGCGGTATGGTTAACTGCCAGAACGAAATGCGTAAGGCTGTTGCTGCAGGTTACTGGGATATGTTCCGTTACAATCCTGCACTAAAAGCAGAAGGTAAGAATCCGTTCTCACTCGATAGCAAGCCTGCTACTGCTGACTATAAGGAATTCATCCTTAACGAAGCTCGTTACTCTTCACTTACACGTTCATTCCCTGACCGTGCAGAAGCTCTCTTCGAGCAAGCAAGTGAAGCTGCAAAAGCTCGTCGTGCTCACCTTGAAAAATTGGTTGAACTCTACGGCAAACAGTAAGCTTAAATAAATTAAGGCAACCTCAAACGAGGTTGCCTTTTTTGTTATAATGTGGTAATATGACTATAAGGAGTGATAATATGAAAAAATTATTAAACACACTTTTAATAGTACAAATCATTTCATCTGCCATTTCATTTTTCGTATTACTTTCAACTTCAATTTTACTTGCAATTATACAATTATTTATTGGCGTTTTAGTTATTACGTTAACTCTTGCCGTAATATTTAATACAGATGATATTGAAAACTTAAAATACGAATTAACCCGACTTCGTGAAGATTTAAAAAAGCAAAAAGAATCTGACAATATTAAAGAAAATACTCCACCAACCGCCAACTATAATGATACTGCAAAAGGCACTTGGGAATGTATCAAATGTGGAACTGTAAACAAAGCGGGTACTACACACTGTACAAATTGCAAGGCAGAATATTCTCCGTATGTAAACCCAACTGCAAACCCTTTTGCAAAGAAAAAAATAAGTCGTTGGGTAAAATAAAACTCAGGCAATTGCCTGAGTTTTATTAATACCCTAATTCCTCACCGCAAAGTATTACGGTTATTCTTTCCTTATCCTTTTGCATACCGCTTACAAGATAATTCCTGCATATTCTGGTAGGTAGCTTACAACCGTCTGTAAAATCGGGATTATCACTCTTTAAAAGCGAAACACAATGTCCTAATTTAACACACGGGTTATCAATACCAAGTCTAACACAATTTTTGGGAGCAGCAATTTTCTTTACTCGCAAAAACGCATCTTTTAAATCTTTAACAATTTTGTTGACGCCTACAACCATTATAACCTTTTTGGGACCAAAGGCTATTGCAGAGATTCGGTTTGAAAAACCGTCAACGTTTAAAAGCTCACCATTTTCGGTAACGGCATTTGCCGAGCAAAAGTAATAATCAATTCCTATTACTTGCTTGTAAATTTCTAATTGCTCTTCGGGTGTTATTCCCTGCCGATTACGGTTTAAAAAGTTATAGCAAGGTTTATTAATTAAATCCCAAACGCCGCTTTCTACAAGTGATACCGAACCGCCCGAGCTTATAGTAGCGCCCTCGGTCAGTAGCTCTTCCACTTTATTTAATACTTCATCCTTGGTATCGCAATAAACGGCATTAATATTATTTCCGTTTAAGTTTTTAATAACGTTCTCAATTCTTTCGGTCATAATAACACATCCTTTACTTAAGAATAACACAAATCAATAAAAACTACAATAAAAATAAATTGTTTTTTGTAGGGGCAGGCGCCCACGACTGCCCGTAAATTTTCGCAAAAAATAACGGAGAAGAAATTAATCTTCTCCGTTTAAATTTAACTAAAATTAGTTACCGAATTTAGCTACGTTAAGCTTAATTCCGGGGCCCATTGTTGTTGCAACAACGCAAGAACGTACGTACTGACCTTTTGTTGCAGCAGGCTTAGCCTTAATGATTGCAGACATAAGAGTATCAAAGTTTTCCTGAAGCTTTTCAGGACCGAAAGATACCTTACCGATTGGGCAGTGAATGATGTTTGTTTTGTCAAGACGGTATTCAATCTTACCTGCTTTTGCTTCTGTAACAGCTCTAGCAACATCAGGAGTAACTGTACCAGCCTTAGGTGTAGGCATTAAGCCACGGGGACCTAAAACCTTACCAAGACGACCAACAAGACCCATCATATCAGGTGTTGCAATAACAACATCATAATCAAGCCAGTTTTCGTTTTGGATTTTAGCAATCATTTCTTCAGCACCTACGAAGTCTGCACCAGCTCCTTCGGCTGCCTTAGCATTGTCGCCCTTAGCAATAACAAGGGTTCTAACAGTTTTACCAGTACCGTTAGGAAGAACTACAGCGCCTCTAACCTGTTGGTCAGCGTGACGTGAGTCAACACCTAAACGAACGTGAATTTCAACTGTTTCATCAAATTTAGCAGTACCTGTTTTAACAGCAAGTTCTACTGCTTCGTTAACGTCGTAAAGCTTACCGGTTTCAATAAGCTTTGC
>JAZRMY010000020.1:0-1463 GCA_045647925.1 Acutalibacteraceae bacterium
CAAATTTTGTCCTGTTTCCTCTGCTTGCCCGGCTGTTCGCTGTGATTTTGATGGTGCCGGTTTAAAAATATTACCATTGTACGCACTATAATGCATAGGGTACGTCAATGAATCTTCTTTGCAAAGGTAATTCCCCGCCAACGGCGGAAGGGCAGCGTTGGGAGGCACAGCGAGTAGCCGAGCAATGTTTGGAAAAAGGCGGCATGATGTTTGAGCGCAGCGAGTTCTTGCCGCCCCAAGCATTGCGACAAGCAGCGAGCAGCGAGGTGTGAACCGACTGAAAGATGTCGCAAAGCGACTCTTGAACAAAGGAAGCACCGAATGCCGTACACGACTGCCCAGTTTTTTGTTACTTTTTGACACCAAAAAGTAAAGAACGCAATACTACAGTAAGAATATAAGATAATGAACATGTTTACACACAAAGCGAGACAATGAAATTGCAGCGAAATTAAATTGTCAGTTAATTCAATACATCAATAAGATATATCCCAAACTTAAAGTAAACCGGATTATCCACATCATTTTGCGACTGAACCCAATTCACTACCCCGGAAAACATTGGCAATAAAAAAGGCGAATGTGAAAACATTCGCCTTATGGGTGGGTAAGCTACCTACATCGCGCCGCTACAACCTACTACCTTTGCTGCGGTCAAGCCCTGGAGGATTCGCAGGGAGCTGGCCGTATAGGACTTACCCATATACTTGTATTTACTCAAATGTCTTTACAGGAACACACGCTTGTGTTTTGCAAACTTTTACGTTTGCAAAGATTGTGCCAACGAGTGAAACGCAAAACTTGTTTTAGCGTTTTGCAACGAGTGCAGCCAATTTTCACAACCTTTACGGTTGCAAAGGTAGTACATTTTTTCCATTTATCAAAACACAATGACAAAATAATTTCCAACGCAGCTACATTACCAAACAAAAACAGAACACAACTATTGACAAAAACACACCCACACGGCAGATTATTTTGACACAACTCAACCATTTTTCCAAAAATATTTAACTTTAATTATAAATGTATGATGTTTTTTTGTACCTTCGCGAACTTTCAAAAAAACAACCTATTTAATTATAGGTATAAAGAAAGATCCACTGGGAAATTAGAGACTAAAACAAATTATATTTATTAACCCAAAAAAATTATCTTATGAAGAAATTTTTACTTTCAATTTTCTGCTTGTTCAGCTTGGTAAGCTTTGCAACAGCAGAGGAGGTGACGGGTGTTGCTAAAGATGTTTATGGCAGCGCAACCGTCGACATCGAAACTCCATTTGAAGCAGGCCCTGTTACTTTGACATTCGACAAAAGTGGAGGTGGCACAGCTCCTGCATTTAACAAAAGCGGCGACTGCCGTGCGTATGCAAAGAACACAATCACAGCAACTTGCTCTGCAGGTAATTTGACAAAGATTGTGTTTACAGTATCATCACAGGGTAAAAAGCGTTTGACAGA
>JAZRMY010000021.1:0-34318 GCA_045647925.1 Acutalibacteraceae bacterium
TTATATGGTTTCGGAATATGTTGTAAAGGGACGCGGTGGCAAGGTTTATACCGACGAAATAGGTCTTCCGATAACTGAAAAAGGATTTGGGATGCCTTGCGGTAATACTACAGTTTGGACTAGTGAAAATGGATAATATTATTGAAGTAAAAAACGTATTTTACGAATATATCGATGAAGACGTTAAGCATACCGCTGTAAAGGGTGTTTCCTTTGAGATTGAACGTGGTAGCTTTACGGTAATTTTGGGTCACAACGGTTCGGGTAAATCTACCTTGGCTAAAATGCTTAACGGTCTTAATAGGCCGTCAAGCGGTGATATTTTGGTTGACGGCATCAATACAAGGGACGAAGAAAACGAATTTCTTATAAAGAAAAAGGTTGGTATGGTTTTCCAAAACCCTGATAATCAGCTTGTTGCCTCTATTGTGGAGGAGGATGTCGCTTTCGGTCCCGAAAATTTGGGGCTTGAGCCAAAGGTCATAAGACAGAGTGTGGATGAGGCCTTAAAGGCGGTTGGTATGTATGAATTTAGAAATTCTACACCCCACCATTTGTCAGGCGGTCAAAAGCAAAGAATTGCCATTGCGGGCATAATTGCGTTAGAGCCCGAATGTATCGTTTTGGACGAGCCGACCGCTATGCTTGACCCAAAGGGCAGGGCGGAAATTATAAACACAATTTTGCGCCTTAATAAAGAAAAGGGCATTACGGTTGTGCTTATAACACACTATATGGAGGAGGCCGAAAAAGCCGACCGTGTGCTTGTTATGAACGATGGCGAATTTATTGCCGACGGCACACCTAAAGAAATTTTCAAAAATGTTAAAATGCTTAAATCGGTTGGGCTTGATGTTCCCCAAACGACCGAGCTTTTATATGCCTTAAATCAAAATGGAATGGCAGTTCCTACTGATGTTTTGTCGATAGAGGAAACTGCCGATGCAATTATGCATTATTTGGAGGAAAATTAAAAATTGTCAGTTTTACAGGTTAAAAACCTTAGCCACAGCTATGGCGGAAATACACCATTCATAAACGACGCAGTCAATGATGTAAGCTTTACCATTGAAGCGGGTGAAATGATAGGTATTATCGGCCATACGGGTTCGGGTAAATCAACACTTGTTCAGCACCTTAACGGCATTTTAAAGCCGACAAAGGGCGAAATTTTAATAGATGACAGCAATATTTGGGATAAACCAAAGGAAATTAGAAAAATTCGTTCAAAGGTTGGGCTTGTTTTTCAGTATCCCGAATATCAGCTTTTTGAAGAAACCGTTTTTGAGGATATTGCTTTTGGCCCTAAAAATATGGGACTTAAAGGCGAGGAGCTTAAAAACAGGGTTAATGAAATATGCGAAATTATAGGAATAAAGCCGGAATATCTTGATAAGTCCCCATTTGATTTATCGGGTGGCGAAAAGCGCAGAGTTGCTATTGCAGGTGTAATGGCTATGCGCCCGCAAATTATTATATTTGATGAGCCTATTGCAGGACTTGACCCTAAGGGCAGACAGGATATTATGAAAATAATAGCCGACTACCGCAATGCTTACGGTGCTACTGTGATTATAATTTCTCACAGTATGGAAGATATGGCTATGTTTACCGATAAGCTGCTCGTTATGGCCGGGGGCAGACTTGTTATGTTTGATAAAACTGAAAATGTTTTTAAAAACGGCGAAAAGCTTCGTGAAATAGGACTTAATGTTCCTATAGTTACAAGGGTTTTCTATGCGCTTAAAGAAAAGGGCATTGATGTTCCGCTTGATGTTTTTACGGTTGAAAAGGCTGTAGAGGTTATTAAGAATATAAAGGCAGGTGACCGAAATGCTTAAGGATATTACTTTCGGTCAGTATTACTCATCAAATTCGGTAATACACCGTGCAGACCCAAGAATGAAAATAGTTTTAATGGTAGCGTTAATCATTTTTATTTTTATATCCAAAAATATGTTTTCATTGGGACTTTCAACTTTATTTGTTTTTGCGGTTTTGTTAATTTCTAAAGTGCCTGTTAAACTGTTTTTAAAGAATTTAAAAGCAATTTTGCCAATACTTATTTTTACAGCTGTTATTAATATGTTTTATAACGACGGTAACGCTACGGTGTTGTTTAGTGTATGGAAGCTTTCTGTAACGAGTGAAGGTATTTACAGAGCGGTATTTATGGCAACAAGAATTATTTTGCTTATATTTATAAGCTCGGTGCTTACCTACACCACAACCCCAAACGATTTAACCGATGCTTTGGAAAAGCTATTTAGTCCCTTAAAATATTTGGGTCTTAAAAATGCGGTTCATACTTTAGCTATGATGATGACTATTGCATTAAGGTTTATACCTACCTTGGTAGAAGAAGCAGAAAAGATTATGAATGCACAAAAAGCCCGCGGCGCAGATTTTGAAAGCGGAAGCCTTAAAGATAGAGCAAAGGCACTTATACCCATTTTAATTCCGCTTTTAATATCCTCGGTAAGACGTGCTTACGAGCTTGCAGAAGCAATGGAATGCCGTTGCTACAATGGCGGCGAGGGTAAAACCCGAATGAAGCAATTAAGACTGGCTTTTAGGGATTATTTTATGGCGCTTATAACCGTTTTATTTTGTGTGGGAATTGTTTTAATTAATTTGATTTAAAAGGTGGTGCTTTAGTGAAAAGAGTTTTACTTACAATCGCGTATGACGGTACAAATTACCACGGTTGGCAGGTGCAGAAAAATGCCGTAACCGTACAACAGACTTTGTGCGAGGCTTTAGAAAAAATGCTTGGTAAAACTCATGACGCTGTTGGCACCTCACGAACAGATGCAGGAGTTCACGCAAGGGAATTTACCTGCCATATTGATTGTGATGATAATATTCCCGAAAAGGCGTTTGTAAGGGGACTTAATTCCTTTTTGCCGCCCGATATTGCGGTTAAGGACTGCATACAGGTTGCAAACGATTTTCATGCAAGATATAACGCCAAGGGTAAGACCTATAAGTACTACATTTACAACAGTAATAAAAAAGACCCTTTCAAAATGCGCTATTCGTGGCAGATTGAAAGACCGCTTGATGTTGAAGCTATGAATGAATTTGCAAATAAGCTTATCGGCACACACGATTTTTATGCGTTTTCTTCATCGGGAAGAACGGTAGAGGATACTGTTAGAACTATAAGCGAATGCTATGTAACCAAAGAAAATGATGATGTTGTACTGACTGTTAGTGCAAACGGCTTTTTGTACAATATGGTAAGAATTATAGTAGGTACTGCGGTTGAGGTTTCGGATAAAAGAATAAAACCCGAAGATATACCGCAAATTTTAAATTCAAAAAAGCGTGAGCTTGCGGGTGTTACCGCACCGCCACAGGGCTTGTTTTTAGAAAAAGTACATTATACATTAGGGTGATAAAATGCCTGATTATAGGAAAAAACACAGAAGCAGATTTAAGTCTGCTCCTAAAACGAATAAAAAAAGAATAAAAAGTAGGGAAATTTCTGCCGATATTGAAATGACTTCTTATGATGCTAAGCCTAAACGACAGAAAATGCGCGTAGTAAAGGGTAAAAAGCTTGAACAAAAAAGAAAATTAGGGGTTTTTGCCTATGCTATAAGCATTATTGCGGTAGTATTTATTGTCTTTCAATTAATTATTCCTGCAGGTGTTATAGAAACTCTTTCAAATGCAGTTTCCTTAATGGGCTCGGGCAAGTATCCTCTAGAACTTGAATCGGCAAATACACTTAGTGTTGTATCCAAAAACGGATATTATTATGTTTTGAGCGATACTAAAATTTATGCAGTTTCAAATTCGGGAAAAATGATATATTCATATACCCACGGCTTTGAAAATCCCGTTTTAAAAACCTCGTCTACGAGGGCGCTTATATTTGACCAAGGTGGTACAACGGCTTTAATTTTTAATCTTGACGGTTTAAAATCTACAGTAAACAGTGAAAAAGAAATTATAAATGCCAATATTGGCGAAAACGGAAATTATGCTTTAATAACCCCTGCAGATAACTATGTTGCTACAGTAAGGGTTTACAAAAAGAATAACAAATTAATTTACGAGTGGTTTTCTTCGGAGGATATGGTTAACAATGTAGCTTTATCGGCAAACGGTAAGAAGATTGCCATATCTACAATGTCTTCAAGGGTTGGAAGTTACGATTCTAAGGTAAGCGTTTTTGGATTTAAGTCTGCAAATGCGGAATATACAAAGGAATTTAAAAATACTATAATTTATGAACTGAATTCTTTTAGTAATTTTGGCTTTTATACTGTAACCGAAAATGACTGTAATTTTATTTCGTGGCGCGGAAAGATTATTACCGAGTATAAGAATGAATATTCGGCAGATATGTCAAGACAGTCCGCTTCGGGAATAGTTGCGGTATTTAACCGTGAAAACGACAAGACGGATAACCGTATTGCAATATTTTCAAATAACGGCAAATTAAAAACCACAACACAGTTTAAGGGCGTAATTACCGATATTGCTTTTAAGGGCGGTTCTATTTATTGCCTTAGTGATACTACTGTTTATATTTTAAATATTCAAGGCGATATTTTAAGAAGTGCGCCAAGCGGCTTCGGAGCACAAAGAATTGCAGTTGTTGGGCAGAAAAGGGTTACTGCCGTTACAGATAATCTGATTACTGAAATTGAATTAAAGCAGGAGTGATTTTATGAGTATTGTACTTGACTTAATTGTAATTGCTATTATAATTTTAATGGCTTTAATTTCTGCTAAACGCGGTTTTGTACGCGTTGCGGTAGAGGTTGTAGGCTTTGTTGCGGCAATAATACTTTCTTTGTCGTTAAGTGTAAGCTTGGCAGATGTTACATATCAAAAGGTTATAGAGCCTGCAATTGTTTCTTCGGTAGAAAGCGCTACAACCGATTCGACCTCCACTGCGGCAGATAATGCTTGGAATTCCTTGCCTGAATTTATTAAGAAAAATGCCGATAAGCTTGGTATTAGTAAGGATTCTGTAACGCAGGGTATAACCGAAAATATAGGCAATAGTGCTACCGAAATTGTAACCTCAATCTCACAAAATACCATAAAACCCATGGCGGTAGGTATTTTAAAAATGCTTTATGCGGTAATACTTATGTTGGTGCTTATAATAGTTGTAAAATTCCTGGCTCGTGTTATTAACAGGCTATTTTCCTTTAGTTTAGTAGGAAAGGTTAATAAAATTTTGGGCGGAGCCTTCGGCGCGGTAAAGGGCATAATAATAGCATGGCTTTTCTGTGCAGTTATAACACTTTTAGTATCATTTACCAAAAACGGTATTTGGATTTTCAATGCCGAAAATATAGAAAATACAATTATTTTCAAATTTTTAACAGATGTAATCAAATTTTAGGAGACTTTTAAAAAATGAAACTTTGTTCCAAATGCAAAAAGCGTCCGGCGGTAGTATTTGTTTCGGACATTTCAAACCCCAACGCAGAACCAAACGGTCTTTGCCTTGTTTGTGCAAAAGAATTAGGCATAAAGCCTGTTGATGATATGCTCAAAAAAATGAATATATCGGATGAGGATATCGAACAAATGAGCGAACAGTTTATGGATATAATGTCCTTAAACGAGGAAATGGACGATGCCGACCTTAACGACGAAACCTTTGATTTGGGTACTGCACCCGCAATGCCGTTTTTAAATAAAATTTTCGGTAATATGGCAGGTGGCGCATCAAAATCCGAAGCTAAAGACAAAGAAGAAAAGGGCAATGAAAAGCCTAAGAAAAAACGCCGTAAGTTTATGGAGCAGTATTGTACCAATCTTACCGAAAAGGCAAAAATGGGCAAAATAGATGTTATAATCGGCAGAGATAAGGAGCTTTACAGAACTATTCAAATCTTGTCACGCCGTTCTAAAAATAACCCTTGTCTTATTGGTGAGCCAGGCGTTGGTAAAACTGCTATTGCAGAGGGTCTTGCAATGAAAATCGCAAATGGCGATGCTCCCGCAAGACTGCTTGATAAGGAGATTTTCTTGCTTGATTTAACAGGCCTTGTTGCAGGAACACAGTTCCGCGGTCAGTTTGAAAGCCGTGTAAAAGGGCTTGTTGCAGAAATTAAAGAAGCAGGGAATATTATCCTCTTTATAGATGAAATTCATAACCTTGTAGGCGCAGGTGATTCTGCTGAGGGTTCTATGAATGCCGCAAACATTTTAAAACCCGCTTTGTCACGTGGCGAAATTCAAGTTATAGGCGCTACAACCTTTAAGGAATACCGTAAGTATATTGAAAAGGATGCCGCGCTTGAACGCCGTTTCCAACCCGTTACAATTGAAGAACCTTCTTTAAGCGAATCGGAAGAAATTTTAATGGGCGTTAAGGGCTATTACGAAGGCTTCCATAATGTAATTATACCTAACGATATTGTTAAAAAAGCGGTTTTACTTTCTGAAAGATACGTTACCGACCGTTACTTGCCCGATAAGGCGATTGACCTTTTAGACGAGGCGTGCGCGTGTGCAAGTCTTGCAAATAAAGCGGTCGATGAGCTTTATGTTGCCAACAAAAAGGTTGCAGAGTATACAATCAAACTCGAAGAATTAACTGCCGATGTTGAAAACCCCGATTATGAAAAGCAAGCGCTTTTAAAATCGGATATAGAAAAATATAAAAAGCAAGCCGAAGACCTTTGTGAAGCGGCTGCCGCAAGACCCGTTACCGATATGGATATTGCAAAGGTAATCGAGCTTTGGACAGGTATTCCCGCAACCAAAATTCAGGAATCTGACCTTAAAAAGTTAGCAACTCTTGAGGATGCCTTGAACGAGCGTATAATCGGTCAAAACGAGGCCACAAAACTTGTTGCAAGCGCTGTAAAGCGTTCCCGTGTACAAACAAGCAAGGTTCACCGTCCGGCATCCTTTATATTTGTAGGACCTACAGGCGTTGGTAAAACTGAGCTTGTAAAGGTGCTTTCTGAACAGTTATTTAACACACCTGAAACTTTAATTCGCCTTGATATGTCGGAATTTATGGAAAAGCACTCGGTATCACGAATTATCGGAGCGCCTCCCGGATACGTTGGCTATGACGAAGCAGGTCAGCTTACCGAAAAGGTAAGAAGAAAGCCCTATTCGGTAGTGCTTTTTGATGAAATTGAAAAAGCCCATCCCGATGTTTTAAATATCCTTTTGCAGATTCTTGACGACGGCAGAGTTACCGATGCGCAAGGCAGAACGGTTAATTTTGAAAACACCGTTATTGTTATGACCTCTAATGCGGGTAGCGACAATAAGGAAAATCTTTTAGGCTTTGGCAGAACTCAGGCAGATGCTTCTAAGGATAAAGCACTAAAGGCGCTTGAAGGCTTCTTGCGTCCCGAATTTATCGCCCGTGTGGACGAAATTGTAGTATTCTCGCCATTATCAATGGAATCGCTTTCAAAAATTGCCGATTTAATGCTTAAAGAGCTTAAAGAAGCATTAAAGGAAAAGCTTATTGACTTTAATTATAAGCAAGACCTTTGTGATTATCTTGCCGATAAGTGTGACGGTGGCAAACGCGGAGCCAGAGAGCTCAGAAACCTTATCCGCCGTGAAATTGAAAACAAAATTGTTGATATTATTGTTGACAATGCAGAGGGCAGTATTGCTTCTATTACCGCAACTGCTAAGGACGAAATTAAACTTAAAACCGAATTTGCAAAATAACAAAATCCCCAACTTAAAGGTTGGGGATTTAACATTTTCACACGCCGTAACATATTATGTTAATGAATTTCTTACTTTAATGATTAATTTTGAAAATTTAAGGTAAAAATATAATCGGAGTGTGAAAAGTATATGAATATAAAACGCGGAGAAATTTATTACGCAGATTTAAGTCCCGTAATCGGTTCAGAGCAGGGCGGTGTAAGACCTGTGCTTATTATCCAGAACGATGTTGGTAATAAGTACAGCCCAACGGTTATTGCAGCAGCAATTACAAGCCAACATAATAAAACAAAATTACCTACGCATATTTCGGTTGATGCCGATAACTGCGGGCTTGCAAAGGATTCTATTGTTTTGCTTGAGCAGGTAAGAACCATTGATAAACAAAGGCTCAAAGAGAAGATGGGGTGCCTTGATAATGACTCTATGGGGATGGTGGACAAGGCGCTTAGCGTCAGTTTTGGGCTTAATATAAATTCAGTAGGTTTTACTACATAAGTAAGACCTGGAAATATAAGAATATTATTTTTTAGGGCGGTTTTTAAACCGCTCGTTTTAGTTTTTGAAATTGCGTTTAAATAGTATTTTTATTGACAAAATACGCCAAAGCCTTTAAAATATATGTATTAGTATTAAGAGGTGAAGCAATGACAGAATTTACCGTTCTTTACAATCCTAATTCGGGCGGTGGAAAAGGGCTTAGTATAGCTAAAGAAATTGAGCAGTTAATGGGCAATAACAATTATTCTTATATGGACATTACTGCAATTGACGATTTTGGGGGCTTTATAAGTGCGCTTTCGCCTAATATGAATATAATTTTAACCGGTGGCGACGGTACACTTAACAGCTTTATAAATAAAATCGGGCAGGATGAAATAAAGAATAATATTTATTTTTATGCATCCGGTAGCGGAAATGATTTTGCAAGGGATATTAATTTTAAAAAGCGTACAAGACCGATAATTATTAACGAATACATAAAAAATTTACCTATTGCTAATATTGGCGGCAAGGAATATAAGTTTATAAATTGTATTGGTTCGGGAATGGATGGCTACTGCTGTGGCGAGGTTGAGCGTTTACGCGCCCTTTCAAAGAAAAGGGGAAATTATCTCTACGCGGCGGTAAAAGCCCTTGTATACGCATATAAGCCCTGCACGGCTTATGTTACGGTTGACGGTAAGGAATTCACCTTTAAAAACACTTGGCTTGTTCCCACAATGAACGGCAGATATTTTGGCGGCGGATTTATGGCAGCTCCTAAGCAGGACCGCCTTAACGCCGAAAAAAGCTTATCGGTAGTGGCAATGCACAGTAAAAATATTTTTAAAATAATAATTGCATTTTTGCTTATTATGTTTGGAAAACATACTATACTTAAAAGTATGATTACCGTAATTGAAGGTCATAACATTTCGGTGAAATTAGACCGTAATGCTACTTTACAGATTGACGGTGAAACTATACCTGATATAAGTGAATATACTATAATGTCAGCAAAAGAGAAAATGAAGATTTAAAAAATGCACAAAGCATTATGCTTTGTGCATTTTTTTATTTAGCGCCCCTAAACGATAAATTTCCGAGGGCAAGTTATTCAAATAATGTTAAAATAGAAATATTCTTACCGTTTTTGTATGCTTCTATATGAAGGTGGCTTTGGTCGGCGCATTCATTGGGAACGGTAGAAACGGCACCTATTGTATCGCCCGTTTTTACATTATCGCCGTTTTTAACAGTTAAATTTTTAAGTGAAGCGTATTTAACAACTAAGCCGTCGCCGTGGTCAATTGTTACAACCTGACCCAAGGTTGCGGTTTGTTCTACGGCTTGCACCTTACCGTCCGAGCAGGCGCTTACAAGTGTTCCGTCCTTACAGGAAATATCTACTGCATTGTGAATTCGCATATCACCGTAGGTAGCGGAATACTGCAATGTGTTTAAACTGAAATCCTTAAAAATTTCCCCGTTTACAGGCATAGTGTATAGCTTTTCGGTAGCAGGCTCACTATAGGGTACATCCTGCGGCTCTTCGGCAGTTGGGGTAGAGGGAATTGTGCTCTGCGGTGGGGTTATAATATCATTATTGCTGTTTTCATTATATGAGGAATTATTACTGTTATATTCGTTGTTATTTTGTATACTGCTGTTTTGTTTGTCGGAGGTCATATCAGAAGGTGTGTCTGCCATTTTTGAAAATGCAAACCAAGCGGCAATACCAATTACCGAAAGACATACGGCTAAAATAATATAAAAAGCGGAATTACCCCTTTTTTTAGAGGAGTACTGCGTATATTTCATCAAAATCATCCTTTCGAGAATATTATTGACAAAAATGATTAATTATATTCTTCAAAAAATTTTAAAATTCGTTCATAGCGTGTTAATTATTTTGATTTATTATATACTTGTACCGAAAAGGAAGCCGCATCCGTTTTGGTATATTTCTTAAGTTTTTAAGAAATTTCTCCTCAAACCCCCTTATGTGAAAAAGAACCGCAGTTTTCTGCGGTTCTTTTTCATTTTATAATAATTGTAGCATTTTTAATTTTAGCATTAAAGAACGGTGACTTAATTTCTATAGGCAAACCCGTTGCGCCTATGTACATTTTATAGTCGGTGTCACCATCCTTGAATTTAACAAAATAATTGTCTTCTTCATATAAAACCTGCGTATAATTGTTTGAAAAAATTTTATAAATAATATTGCTTGTGGAATACTGCGGTAGGCCTTCTATAACCGAAGTGTATTCAATACCGCCATAATTTACAGTAACATTTTTGCCTGAATAGTTTATTCTAAGACCCGAAAGCTCTTCGGGAAAAGAAAATGCGATTTCGGTATCGCCGTTTTTCAGAATATTAACATTGCACTTATAGGTTTCGTTATAAAACGAAATTTCACTTTCAAAATTAATTCCCTTTGTTATGGGGGTTATTTTGCGTGTTTTGGTGCCGCAAGAACACAGGAAAAAAAGTGACATTAATATGCAAATAATTTTTTTCAAAAATTACACTCCTTATATTTTAGTTAGAGCGCTTCGATTATATCACTTGGCAATAATGCTTTTTCACTTAAAATATCAGCCATTTTATCAGCAGTTTGCCCGTGGATATATACGGCAGATTTTAAAGCATCAACCACAGGCATACCTTGCGCTAAATATGATACTATAATACCTGCAAGTACATCGCCGCTACCGCCTGTTGCAAGACCGGGATTACCGTTAGTGTTAAAAAACATTTGCGAAGACGGAGTGCAAACAATGGTATTTGCGCCTTTAAGCACCAAATAGCAGTTATATTCTTTTGTAAAGCTTATAGCGGTGTTTATTCTGTTTGCTTCTACCTCGGCAGTTGTTTTATCGCAAAGCCGTGCCATTTCGGCAGGGTGGGGGGTTAATATAATCGGAGCATTTGCCTTCTTAAGTAATTTTATGTTTTTACTTATGGCATTTATGCCATCCGCATCAATAACAAGTGGAGCATTTGTGTTAGTAATTACTTTTTTAAGCAGTTTTTTAATGCTTTTATTATTTTTAAGCCCGCAACCGAAAAGTATAGCGTTTACCTTTTGGGTTGCTTTTTTAATATTTATAAAGTGGGAAAGCGTACCGCTTAAGGTTTGCTTTACGGGAATGCATACAGCCTCAGGTACGGCTACGGTAAAAGGCTTGTAAATGCTTTTACACAACACACATTTTGCAATACCAACTCCGCTTCTAAGACACGCCTTGGCAGAAAGAATCGCAGCGCCCAGCATACCATAGCTTCCGCAAAACAAAAGCGCAGTACCAAAGGTGCCTTTATGGGAATTGTGCCTTCTTTTTTCGAAAATAGGCTCTTCTATAGTTTCATAAGCGTATTCAGTTACAGGTATACCAATATCTGCAACCGTAACCTTACCGCAATAATCAGTTGCGTAGGGCAACACAAAGCAAGGCTTAAGCGCTATAAATGTGACTGTTAAATCGGCATTAATACAACTGCCTAAAATCTCACCCGTATCACTTGCTATGCCTGACGGAATATCTATTGCAATACGGATACTGTTAGTGGAATTTATTTTATTAATAAGGCATATAATATCATCACTAAGCCTTCTATTAAGACCAATGCCAAAAAGGGCGTCTATAAAAACATTATATTCTTCATCTATACTTTGGCAGATTTTTATGCCTTCAAGTTGGTTGAAATAATGGGTGGCAGTATCGGTTGTGGGTTTTCCTAAAGGGGTTATAACCGTAACATTAAACCCGTTTTCTTTTAAATTTTTAGCAATAACGAAGCCATCGCCGCCGTTATTACCGTTGCCGCATACTACTGCTATTTTTTTATCCTTTAGAGGATAGGTGTTATTTATTATTTCGTATGCCTTTTCACCTGCATTTTTCATAAGCTGTATATATGAAAAAATGCCGCTTGTGACAGCATTTTCTTCATGGCTTTTTATTAAAGCCTTGGTTAATACTTTCATAGCGGCACATCCTTATTTAAAAGCACTGTTTGAAATGAATTTTGGAACATATTTAATAACGGCAGACTTAATTTTATCGTTAGGGGAGAAAACTAAATATGAGGTTTTTCCGCCCTCTTTTTCAGACACCATAAAGTAGGCGTTTTCGTCTGTAATATCACACGCGAAAACTACGTTTTTAGCGTCAATGTTATTAAGGCAATGCGGTGCAAATTTTTCGAGGCGTGTAACACCTGTAAGCTCAAAGCTCAGCATTCTTTTACGGCTTTGTTTATTTACAATTTTATCAATATCCATTGTGCCGTTTGTAATAATGTATTCGTATTCAATATTAAAACGCCCTGTCAGTTTAAATGCGCCGTAAAGTATACCTGCAATAAGCAATACGAATATAGAACCTATATAACCTGAAAATAAAAATAAAATGTAGCATAAAACGAGCGCTAAAAACCAAAGACCTAAAACACCCGCAATAGCCTTACCGTTTTTTCTAATAGTTATAATTTGTTCAAAAAAAGTATCCATAATTTTACCTCTAATTAAAATATTCTTTTTTATATTATACAACAAACAACATAACACTTGCAATATAAAAAATTATAGTTTATAATAATTTTACATTATTTTACAAAAAGGTGATGGAATTGAGGATAAAAAGCGGATTTGATATAGTAAATGTCGATGGACATTATGTTATAAAAGGCGAAAAAAGTTTAAATCAAACCATTATTTTAGATGAAATCTCTTTGTTTTTGTGGAACAACCTTAAGGGTAAGGATTTTTCTAAAAATGAAATGCTCGATTTATTGCTTAAAGCTTTTGAAATTTCTACGGTTTTAGCGCTTGGCGAAATTGATAAATTTGTAAGAATTTTAAGAGAAAACGAAATAATTGAATAAAGCAAAACTCCTGCCGAAAAATTTTGGCGGGAGTTTTTAACTTATCAAGAAATTTTAAAATCTACAAATTGGTTGGATGAAATATTAAAATCATCCTTTTTTGTAAGTGCTTTTCCGTTTAATGTAATGTTTTTAAATATTATATTTGAAGCGTCGTGCTCCTCATCAAGTCCGTTAAAAATAAAATTAACCTTATAATCGTAATCGGTGGTGATTTTAATATTCTCGAAGGTGACATCACTTATTTTACCGCGAATTTTATCGCTCGACCACATTCCGCAGTCCATAAAAATTTTAATAGCAACAGGGTCTTTAACAGTAGGCACGAATGTTGCAGTATCCGAAGTCTTGGATTGCGCCTTGCAATCGTGCTTTGAAAATTCAAGGCGAATATCCCTATAGGTGATATTATGAATATTTGCGCGGTCCATATTACTTACATCGATTGGTACCCCTGTTGAATGTATAACATCGCAATTTCTAAAGGTTATGTTGCTTATTTCGGGGGCTACGGTATCAACACCTATTTCAAGGCTTTTACCCCAATCATTCCAAACTACACAGCTTTCCACTAAAATATCTGATGAGGGTTCGGTATCAAAGCCGACCTGACCTTTAACACATATACTGTCATCAAAGGTGCGTATAAAGCAGTTTTTAACGGTGCCGTTTTGGCAGTTATAAAAGTTTATACCGTCACTGTTATAGCGCCACATACCAATTAATTTAACATTGTTATAGTGAACATCCTCGCAGCCCATTTGAATTACTGAAAGCCCTGCACAATCACGGATAATAATACCGTTCACTTCAATGTTTTTGCATTTATAGAACTTAAGACCCGTTTGTAAGGGCTTCATAACATCCACTAATTTTGAAAACTGTTCTTTATTACGGTAAATTTTGGTTCCGATACCTGCTTTATAGTTTTTTGCATCAGGGAAAAGGTGTTCGTGCCCTTTGAAATGGCCTATCATCTGGACATATTCCCACGATTCAGGCGGAACACGCATAAAATCGTAAACTGCCAAAAAATTATCGGTTTGGCGCTCGTACTTACTTCCGTCTAACACACCGTTACCTAATATGCGGATGTTTTGGGCATCAACCGCGTAAAACGCGCCGTACACTACGGCATCACGGTCGATATATACAGTTTGATTGGATTTTAATTCGGTATTACCTATATTATGTACTCCTGCGCCGAAATAAATTAAATTATCATCCTGTTTTAAGTCAAAATCGGTTATAGAATCGGCAAAAATGTGTAAAGCATTATGCGGGGAATCAAGCTCGACAGTATATTGTCCGGGACATTTAACGGCAAAGGTGATTTCCCCGTTTTTGATTTTTGGAATAATGTTTGCAGAAAGGGGACGGATAGTTACTGTTTTAAAAGATTGTTTTGGTGCAAGGCATACTTCTACATCACTGTCAGCCACAAACGAAATATATGATGCAATTTCGGTTTCCGTTATTGGACGCTGATGCCCCGGCCAAGAACAGTTAAAGGGCATAGCAGAAACGCGGGTTTTAATAGCTTTTGCTTCGGTATTATTAAGTCTTATTGAAAAATCATCACTAATTTCGGAATTTATGGGATAATTTGTGATGTTAAGCATATTTAGTATTCCTTTCAAAAAAGTAATTTTAATACTAATTGGATGTTATCATATTAAGAATACTATTGTCAATTACACTTTTTTACTTGTTTTGGTTACTGAATTTTACATTGTATCTCTATATTTGCTGGGAGGGATGTTATATTTTTTTGTAAAAGCCTTTGAAAAATAATTTTGCTCAGAAAAACCACATTTATCGGATATTTCTTTCACAGAAAGTCGACTGTTTTTGAGATATTGTTCGGCTTTTTCTAAACGTATATTCATAAGCTCGGACATTATAGTTGTAGAATATTCCTTTTTAAAAGCTTTGACTAACGTGGATTGACTGCATGAAAACTTTTCAGAAAGTAAGTCAAGGGTTATTTTAGATGAATAGTTTTGTTTAATATATTTCATTACCAGAGACGCATAATTGTCATTACCATAAAAAATGCGATTTGTCTGAGTTACATATTCAGCAATTACACGCATTAGCATTATGTAGGAATTTAAGAGTTTTTCAGGTACTTCTTTAATATTCGTGACAATCTGGGATATTGTTTTATCTTCAAAAGAGATTTTTTTTAAGGAGTGTATAAGTTGTTGCGAGTATTTTATTTTATTATCGCAAACTTGTCCCATCATTAAAAATCCTGAAATTATACCATAATGATATAGTGGCGCTACGACTTCATATAGTCCGTGGGAACATCGGTAAACTTCCATTTCACCTGAGTCTCTAACCTTTTTAAATGCCTTTTCGTCATTTCTAATACATTGTATTTTATTATGAATATCAGTTTGAATTGCGGCGCAATACGGTGATAACTCTTGTGGATAGGCGTATATTTCATTGAATTCTGTATCGTGAATAGAAATGCGGAATCCTGATATTTTATAAAACTCACGCAATAGCTCTTTAATTTCAAGTGAATTTTTCATATTTTTGGCCCTCTGTTCTATATTTTTTAATAATTATATCATATTTTACTAATATATGCATTATTTTTTATAGAAAAAATTTAAAAAAAATATATAATTAAATAAAGGAATAAAAACAGGGGGTTTTTTATGAGAGTAATAGAAATTTTAAAAGTTTTAGAAGCATTTTCGAATTTTGATGCTAATGAAACAGTAATAGGATGTGCACCTTACGGAAACGGACATATAAATGACACCTTTCTTGTGTCGACAAAAGACTCGCTTGGTGCTGATAAGCGTTATATTTTACAATCTATCAATACTAATGTATTTAAAAAGCCCCAAGAGGTTATGCATAATATAGAACTGGTTACAAGATATTTAAAATCTCAAACCGCTGATGAACGAAGAGTTTTATCGTTGGTTTACACTAAAGATCAGAAGCCTTATTATATTGATGATGAAGGTAGGTTCTGGCGTGTTTATGATTTTGTTGAAGGTTCGTTATGCTTGGAATCGCCTGAAAGCACCGATGATTTTTATCAGTCGGCAATTGCATTTGGTGAATTTCAATGTCTGCTTAACAATTTCCCTGTAGAAAAATTGTTTGAGACTATACCCGATTTTCATAATACACCGGATAGATACAGAAAGTTTCTTGAAGCTGTTGAAAAAGATGTTGTTGGCAGAGCGGGTACCGTAGCAAAGGAAATAGAATTTGTAAATCAAAGAAAAGAGTTTTATTCGGTTCTTTTTGATAGCAAAAATGATGGAGTTTTGCCGTTACGTGTTACACATAACGATACAAAAATCAATAATGTTATGCTTGATAGTGAAACACGCACTGCACTTTGTGTTATCGATCTGGATACTATAATGCCTGGTTTTTCAGTTAACGATTTTGGCGATTCTATTCGTTTTGGTGCTTCGACTGCCGCAGAAGATGAAAAGGACCTTTCTAAAGTTGAAATGGACCTAAACCTTTTTGAAACATACGCAAAAGGTTTTATTAAAGGTTGTGGCGGTTTACTTAGTGAAGATGAAATAATTCTTATGCCTGAAGGTGCTAAAATGATGACCATTGAGTGCGGCATGAGATTTTTGACCGATTATCTCGAGGGAGACACATATTTTAAAACAAAGTATCCCGAACATAATCTTGACCGTTGTCGAACACAGTTTAAATTAGTGGCAGATATGGAATCTAAATGGGATAAAATGAAAGAAATAGTTAGCAACTATTGTAAATAGAGGTGTTGATATGAAATACATAAAAAACGGAAAATTTATATTGTCAAACGGTATAAAGGAAAATGGTATTTTAGCATTTGATGAAAAGATTTGTGGTTTTGTAGACGAAATTCCACAAAACGCAGATGTTATTGATGCGAACGGCGGTTATGTCGCTCCCGGTCTTATAGATGTTCATATTCACGGTTATTTAGGTGAGGATGTTTCTGACGGTAATGCTGACGGTATTAGAAAAATGGCTAACGGAATTATGAAAAACGGCGTTACCTCTTGGTGCCCTACCACTATGACCGTTAGTATGGATGAAATAAATACTGCACTTAACACAGTTCGTTCTTTAAAGAATGAAAGCAAAGATTGGGACGGAGCAGAGATTTTGGGTGTAAACCTTGAGGGTCCATTTATTAATCCAAAGAAAAAGGGTGCACAAGCCGAAACCCATATTAAATCACCCGATGCTAAGTTTGTAATAGACAATTCGGATATTATAAGCCTAGCAACAATGGCACCCGAAATGGACGGCGGTTATGAGGCAATTAAAGAAATAAGAGAAAAAAGCAATGTGGTTGTATCGGTAGGCCATACCGATGCTACATTTGAAGAAACATTAAAGGGAATTGATGCGGGAGCTACACATATAACCCATCTTTTTAATGCCCAAACTCCTTTGCATCACAGAAATCCCGGTGTTGTTGGTGCGGCACTTTTGAAGGATGTAACCACAGAACTAATCGCAGATACATTCCATGTACATCAAGGTCTTTTTGAACTTCTTGACCGAGTAAAAGGTGAGAATTTAGTTCTTATAACCGACTGCACAAGAGCCGGTGGTATGCCCGACGGTGAATATTCCTTGGGTGGCCAACCCATTTTCGTTAAAGGCGTTCAGTGCTTGCTTGAGGACGGTACTATTGCAGGCAGTGTTTTAAAACTTAATAACGCTGTTAAGAACTTCAAAGAAAATGGAAATGTTCCTTTGTGGAAAGCAGTAGCTGCTGCAAGTATTAACCCGGCAAAAGCTATTGGTGTTGATGATAGAAAAGGCTCACTTGAAAAGGGCAAGGATGCAGATATTATTATCACAGACGGTGATTTTAATATAGTTAAAACCATTATAGGAGGAGAAATAAAATATGAAGCTTAAGGTAGAAGCAAAATTAGATAAACAGTTTATGCCAATGTCAGTCGTTTACCGTGATTTTGTAAACGAGGCAAAAGAAAATGGTGGCGAAAAGTTGATAATCGCTATCGAACGCAATAAAGGCTATATTTCAACCTTTGAAACTATTGTTTTCCCAGATGGTGTTAATGATAACGCAAATATAGAAATGGTTGAACGTATAGTTAAATCACTTTTGTGGTTCAGAGGCGGTTATAAAATCATTATCGCAGGCTCTAAAGTTGTTTATGAAGGTATTAAAAAAGCTTATGCTAAGGACGGCACACGTAGCTTTGATAACGATTTTATGGCAGGCGTTTACGAAAAAGAATTCGAGGTTGCTTGGTGTCCGATAGAGGAAGCTCCTAAGGATAACGAGGGTGCGGCTCCCGTTGGCAGACATTTGGACGGTTGTCGTATCGGTTTTGATGCGGGCGGCTCTGACCGTAAGGTTAGCGCTGTAATCAATGGCGAAAGCGTTTATTCCGAAGAAGTTGTTTGGTTCCCTAAATTAAACAGCGACCCACAGTATCAGTATGACGGAATTTTATCCGCAATGAAAACCGCTGCTTCTCATATTCCAAGAGTAGATGCTATCGGTGTTTCATCTGCAGGTGTTTATATTGATAATAAAATAATGGTTGCTTCTCTTTTCTTAAAGGTTTCAAAAGAAGATTTTGAAAAAAGAGTTAAAACAATGTATATTGACATTGCTAAAGAATTCGGTGATGTACCGCTTGAGGTTGCAAACGACGGTGACGTTACTGCACTTGCCGGCGCTATGAGTCTTAATGATAACGCAGTTTTAGGTATCGCAATGGGTACAAGCGAAGCCGCAGGTTATGTTGACAGACAAGGTAATATCACAGGTTGGCTTAATGAATTTGCTTTTGCTCCTGTAGATTTTTGCAAGGATGCGATGGTAGATGAATGGTCGGGAGACTACGGTTGCGGTGTTAAATATTTTTCACAAGATGCAGTTATAAAATTAGCTCCTGCCGCAGGCATTGAACTTGATGAAAGTCTTTCTCCTGCAGAGAAACTAAAGGTAGTACAAGGTCTTATGAACGATAATGACCCTCGCGCTGTTGCAATTTACGATACAATTGGTGTTTACTTTGGTTATGCAATTGCTTATTACAGTCTTTTCTATGATATTAAGCACGTGCTTATTATGGGCCGTGTGACATCAGGTAAGGGCGGAGAAATTATTCTTGATAAGGCAAATAAAGTAATCAATGAAGAATTCCCCGAGCTTGCTAAAAAATGCGAACTTCATATTCCTGATGAAAAGTCAAGAAGAGTTGGTCAGTCGGTAGCTGCTGCAAGCTTGCCGAAAATCAACTAATAAAAACTTTTATTTATATTGATTTGATTTATACTTAATACTTTTTCACCATTGAGGGAGGCTGCCAATCGGGTAGCCTCTCTCGCTATTAAAAGCCCTGAAACTTAATGTTTCAGGGCTTTTGGTAATCCATCGGGGATAAATCCGCTTACGCGTATTTCGTGCTCGGTGACCGTTTGCTTTGCAAACAGTACCCACCTCACACTTCGTCGCTAAAAACAGTTCACTGAGCTGTTTTTTTAACGCTCCTCACCCTCTCAGGGTTCGAATCCCCGAAATAAATATAGAAATAAAAAAACCGACCAAAAGGTCGGTTTCTTTATTTGGTGATCCATCGGGGATTCGAACCCCGGACACCTTGATTAAAAGTCAAGTGCTCTACCGTCTGAGCTAATGAATCATTTTGGACAGCTTTAATATTATATCAAGTGAGGGGGTGTTTGTCAACAAAAAAATTTAAAAAAGCGCAAAATTATGCGATATTTTTTAAAATTAACAGTAATACGGTTATTTGAAGCGCTATTATAAGGGGAATACCAAGCATAAATTTAAGATGACGGGTTTTATGACGGATAAGGCACATTGTAAAAAGCATAGCAATACTTCCGCCAAGGGCAGAAAGTGTAAGCAATGTTTTTTCACTTATGCGCCTTCTTCCTTTTATTGCCATAAGCTTATCATAACAACAAACAATAACCGATATTATACTTATGATTACTAAATAAAGCTTAATTATACTTAATAACATTATATCACCAAAGGTTATTTTAACATTTTTAAACGGCTTTTTCAATTTGTTTTTTTAATTTATTTATAATACGCTTTTCAAGTCGCGAAATATACGACTGCGAAATTCCAAGAGTATCTGCCACTTCCTTTTGTGTGTATTCGTTATAACCGTTCATACCAAAACGCATTTCCATTATTTGTTTTTCTCTTGGCGGCAATTCTTTTACAAAATTATTTAAAAGGCTGCGTTCATCCTCTAGCTCTACACCGCGCCCTACCTCGTCGCCGTCGCTTCCGAGTACATCCGAAAGCAGAAGTTCGTTGCCGTCCCAATCAATATTTAAAGGCTCGTCGATTGAGATTTCATTTCGTTGGGATGAGCTTTTACGAAGATACATAAGTATTTCGTTTTCGATACAACGTGAAGCGTAGGTTGCAAGTTTTATGTTTTTTTCGGGGCAAAAGGTATTAACCGCTTTTATTAAACCTATTGTACCTATGGAAATTAAGTCCTCTATTCCCGCATTAACCGTATCAAATTTACGGGCTATATACACTACAAGCCGTAGGTTGTGTACAATTAATATATCGCGTGCTTCCTTGTCATTACGGTTTAAAAGCACGGTTTCCTCATCAATTTTTAAGGGAGCGGGCAGAGTTTCGGGTCCGTTTATATAAAAGGTTGGTTTTATAATTCCAATTTTAAAAAGAATTTTGTGAAAGAAGTAACGAATTTTCATAAATATCACCTTATAGATTCTGGATTAATAATAGCATCATAACCGTCTTTTAAATCGGTTTTGGATATTGCAAGTATAGGTTTTTGCAAAACTGTTTTAGAGTTATTGTTTATAATAACGGCACTATCACACCTAAAGCCTTCAAGCAGACCGCTTCCTGAAATGGTATTACAGGGGAGTATACGGTAGCGTGAAGATTTTTTATCCTTATGCGAAAATAATTTTTCCACCTTTGCTTTATCGGCGATAATTATTTGAGAATTTGAAAATATATCTTCAATAGAATTGCCCGTATCTATAATTGCTTCAAGCCGTATGTTTTTATCATCTGCAAAAACGGTGACACTGCACTTGGCTGCGAATTTTGAAATTTGCCCGAAAATAAGCGAAAAAATACTGAAGATAATATATGCCGCTACCGAAAAAATTATTAAGGCTAAGGGTGAAATATTAAAGTAAACCACCGAGTTATTTATAACCATACCCTTTGGGTTAAACATTAGCCAAAACGCAAACATAATTCCGCCGTAGGCACAGGTAACAGCAAATAAAACACCAACATTTTTAAGCAAGCCTTTAATATTTTTAAAGCCAAAGCAAATAAGCACCATTAAAGCACAGGTTACAATTTTTAAAATGGCTTCAAGTAAAATATTAAGCTTTGGCAAAAATATGTAAAGGGAGGACACTCCGCCAAGTATTGCCGAAAGTATAACCCTTAAGGTTTTAGGCGTTTGTTTTAGTATTTTAAAACAAGCGCACAAAAGAAAATAGTTAACAATAAGGTTTAGGAAAATAAGTACATCGGCATATACAATCAAAACAATCACCAATAACTATTATACAATTATTAGATTGAAAATAATGTCGATAACAAGCGGTAATAAAAATTTTGTTGTATAAAAAAAGACTATCTTTCGATAGTCTTTTAAAAATTTATTCGCCAAACGGGAAGGTAAAAGAACCGCCACCGTTGTTATTGGGGTTTTGTTGTGTGTTAGGTGTTTCAATTTCGGTGTAGCTTGATTCACTGACATTTGCTCTTAAAACTGCTTTTAAGGTTTTTGTGGTGCCGTTTTTAGTAACTACCGTAACGGTAATTTTATCACCTGCAGAGCTTTGTTCAATTATATCAAGCACAATATTATCGCTTGTAACATCAATACCGTTTATCTGGGTTATAATATCGCCTTCATTAACCTTTGTGTAAAGGTCGCTATCTTCTGCAACAGAAACAACATAAAGGCCTTGCTGCTTATAACCGCCAACCTCTGCCGCAACAGAGTTAATTGCGGTATAGGTTATACCTAATTTGGCGCGGCTTACTACCTTGCCTTTTTCAATAAGCTCTGTAACAATGCGCTTCATAACAGTAGTAGGAATGGCGTAGCCTACAGCGTCCTGCGTGGTGCTTGCAAGCTTAGATGAGGTTATACCAATAACCTGACCGTACATATTTACCAAAGCACCGCCTGAGCTACCGGGGTTTATAGCGCTATCGGTTTGAATAAGGCGTGAGGAATAATTTGTTGTGGTGGTGACTCTGCGGTTTGTAGCAGAAATAATACCCATTGTAATGCTTGAAGCGCTTGTGGCATCGTTAGGTCTGCCAATAGCCACAACATCCTCGCCATACACTAATTGGTTCGAATCGCCAAAGGTGGCAGGGGAGAATTTGGCGCCGTCTATTTTTAAAACTGCAAGGTCGGAAACCTTATCACCTGCAACATATTTAGCGTCATACTCTGTACCGTCGTGTGTATAAATTTTAAATTTAGGAGCGGCAACCTCGGAATAGATATGGTCGTTTGTTACGATATAGCCATCCTCGGTGTAGATAACACCGCTTGCCTGTGAAGCGATTCCTTTAGCGTTATAGATAAGTATGCCAACAACATTTTTATTTACTTTTTCATAAACTGCTGCGGCAGAAAGCTGGTCTTTATTGGTAGGCTTGGTTGCGAGATTAAGCTCTACCTTTTGACCAAAAGAACCGTTTTTAACACTGTTTTTACCTATAAAATATCCTGTAAGACAGGTGCCTGAAAGTAAAATTACTGCCGCCATAACAACTGCAAAAAGCTTAAGGCCGCGGCTTACGGGCTTATAGTCCTTCATAGCGGTAACAGGGGTATAGTTTATAGGGTTAAAGGGTGTGAAATCGGGTTGCTGCCAATCATTTTCCGGTTGATTTTCGGCGGGATTTTCTTCAAATACAGGCTCTTCTATAGACGGTTCTGTATTCTGTTCGGGAGTTTCTGTTACGGGTTCATTTTCCGTAACAGGAGCATCATTATCACTACCCACATTATTTTCGTAGTTGTTGAATTCTTCCATTTTATATCTCCTTAGGTAAGTTTATTTCAAAGGATGTAAATTCATTTTCTTTACTTGTTACCGATATATTTCCCTTATGTGAAGAAACAATGGTTTTTACAATATAAAGACCTATGCCTGTACTGTCCTTAACATCGGAACGGGATTTATCTCCCTTATAAAAGCGTTCAAACACAAGCGGAAGCTCTTTTTCGCGTATGCCGTTACCTGTATTTGTTATTCTGAATACAATATTTTCACCAAGGTCTGAAAGGGTAAATTCAATTTTACCGTTTTTGTTAGTGAATTTTATTGCATTATCTACTAAATTATACACCGCCTGGTGAATTAAGTCCTTATCTGCGGTTATATTTACGCTTTTAATAGCATCAAGCCCGATTATTTCGAGTTTTTGCTGTTCAATGCGCTGTTCCAAGCCTATAACTATTGTACACAAAAGCTGTAAAAAGTCAAATGTTTGTGGATTCAAAGTGTCTTGCCCGGACTCTAGTCGTGACATACTTAGCATACCCTCTACTAAACGGGAAAGTCGCTTAACCTCTTTAGCCACAATGTCAAGATAATAGCTTTGGCGCTCGGGTGGGATTGTGCCGTCCAGAATACCGTCAATAAAGCCGCCAATAGTAGTCATAGGTGTTTTTAATTCGTGGGATACATTACCTACAAAGCTTCTACGCATACCCTCTAACTGAGCGAGTGAATTGGTCATCATATTAAAGGAAACCGCAAGCTCACCGATTTCATCATCACTTGTTACGGGAATTCTTTTTGAAAAATCACCCTTTGCCATAGCCTTTGCCGCTTCGGACATACTTTTTAACGGCTTTGTAAGGCGGTAGGTCATAGCGTAAATGGCAAAGAACATAATTACAATTGGAATAATTGCCAATAGAAAATAAATTTTTGAAACGGTTGCCATTAATTCTTTAACCTGTGCCGGCGGAGAGGTTGCAAAAACATAATACGGTTCACTTGCGTTAATAGGACGGGACGCGACATATTGAGGGAATTTATACATACCGATTGTGCTTATAAACAGGTCATCCTCTTTTTCGGCTTTTTCTATTATATCCTTTGGAACTATATAAGAGGAGTGAAGGCATTTTTTGTTTTCCTGCCATTCACTGCAGGAGCAAACTAATACTGCGCCGTTACCGTCGGTCATAAAAATATCTGCTTCGCTTACATTGGCAACGGTTCTTAAAAGGGTTAAAAAATTATCCTCATCCATATTGTTTTCTATGCATTCGGCAGTAAAGGCTACCTGTTCACAGCATTCACTTAAGGTTTTATAGGTGTTTCTGGAAATGTAGTAATTAAGTACCATAGATAAAATCATCATCATAACCGTAAGGCTTATAACAATTATGGTGGTGGTTATAAAGAAAAACTTTTTAAAAAGCTTAAGTTTCATAAATTATTTAACCTCAAATTTATAGCCTACGCCCCAAACGGTTTTAAGTGACCATTCGGGTGAAATATTTTCAAGCTTTTCGCGAAGCCTTTTTACATGAACATCCACAGTTCTTGAATCGCCGTAATAATCAAAACCCCATACCTCATCTAAAAGCTGGTCACGGGTATATACGCGATTGGGGTTACTTGCTAAATGATAAATAAGCTCAAGCTCCTTTGGCGGCGTATCAATACTATTTCCATCTACTTGAAGCTCATAATTGGTAAGGTTGATTTTAAGTTTGTCGTACTTAACCTCTTGAACCGAGTTTTTATCGTTATCACTGCTTCTTCTTAAAACCGCTTTAACACGGGCGATAACCTCCTTAGTGTCAAACGGTTTGGTTACATAGTCATCCGCGCCGAGCTCTAAGCCTAAAATTTTATCAAAGGTTTCGCCCTTGGCAGTAAGCATAATTATTGGGGTTTCCATTGTTTTACGTATTTGTCTGCAAACCTGCCAACCATCAAGCTTTGGAAGCATTATATCTAAAAGTATTAAATCGGGGGAGTGCTTTTGAGCGCATAAAACTGCCTGCTCACCGTCATTTGCAATAACGGTTTCAAAGCCATCCTTTTCAAGATAAAGTCTTAACAATTCGCAGATATTCAGGTCATCATCTACTATTAATATTTTCTGTTTCATAATGCAACCCTCTGTAAATATTTTTTCTTACTATAATAATACCACAAAATTGTGACAGAAGTATGAATTTTTTTAAATATTTTTTTGTCGGTGAATGGCGGTTTTGAAATTTTTATTATTATTGCGCTGATTGGAGGGAAAAATTTGCGTGAGAATGATAAGCTTCTTTATAAAACCTTAAAAACGCTGCTTAATGAAAAGCTATCGGAAAGTGAGGCTCAATCGCTTAGGGATGAGGGGTTTGAGGTTAAAAATCCCACAAGAAAAACCGCTGTAATGATTGCTCTTTATAAGAAGGCGTCTTCGGGTGATTTATCGGCAATTAAAGAGCTTCGTTCAATCGTAAGTGAACAAGCCGAGCAGAAACCTACGACTTCTAAGGCGGTGATGATTATTGACGACATCCGAGATTAAGATGTCAAAGATTGTCGGACAAGGTTATGAAAAATTTTGGAACTGCACAAAGCGTTACCGTGTTTTAAAGGGCGGCAAGGGTTCCAAAAAATCAGCCACTACAGCACTAAATTTTATATTCAGATTAATGAAAGAGGAGGATACCAATTTACTTGTTGTACGGCAGGTGATGAATACCCACAGGGATTCTACATTTGCACAGCTTAAATGGGCGCAGGAACGGTTAGGGGTTTCTAAATATTGGAGCAATACCGTATCACCCTTAGAAATGGTCTATAAGCCTACGGGACAAAAAATTATTTTCCGCGGGTTTGACGATGTACTTAAATTGGCTTCGACAACGGTGCCTAAGGGATATCTGAATTATGTTTGGATAGAGGAGGCATTTGAAATTGAAAGCGAGGCAGATTTTGATAAATTAGACCTTTCTGTACCGCGAGGTAAAATACCATCTACACTTTACAAGCAAACCACCCTTACATTTAACCCTTGGAGTGAAACACATTGGCTTAAGAAAAGGTTTTTTGATAATCCTTCAAGCGATGTTGCTACCTTTTCCACCAACTACCTTATAAATGAATTCTTGGACGAAACCGACCGTTTGGTTTTTGAAAGAATGAAAAAGACAAACCGCAGAAAATATGAGGTTGCAGGGCTTGGAAATTGGGGTGTTTCCGAAGGGTTAGTTTTTGAAAACTGGACGGTAGGAAGGGTTAAAGTGGAAAAATCACAACAGTACAAATGGAAGCATTTTTTCGGGCTTGATTACGGTTACACAAACGACCCTACGGCATTTGTGGCCTTTATGGCAAATCCTATTGATAAGGAAATTTACATATACTGTGAATTTTATAAAAAGCGAATGCTTAACTGCGATATAGCAGAAAAAATTAAGCAATTGGGTTTTGCCAAGGAGCGCATACGAGCCGACTGTGCCGAGCCAAAATCTAACGACGATTTAAGGCGTCTTGGTATTAGCAGAATAACCCCTTCTGTAAAAGGGCGCGACAGTATTTTAAACGGAATTTCCGCTATTAATGAATATAAAATTACGGTTCATCCTTTATGTGTGAATATGATTAGAGAATTATCATCCTATGTTTATGATACCAAACAAAACAGTAGCGGTTTTAAGCTTCCGAAGGATAGTGACAACCACCTTTGCGATGCGCTTAGATACGCTTTTGAGGATGTGAAATTTTTTAAGCCCTTACAAAAGGAAGAACAGCAAGGTGACAGTGAGATTAGCCACAATGATTTTAACGGAGGTTGGGATTTATGATGATTTTAACAGTTATGCTTGTTGCGGTTTTTGCATTACTTTTTGGGTTTTTAGTAGGTCTTTGTTACCAAGGAAAGCCAACTGTTAAAAGTATAAAAGCAATTAAAGAGCCAAGTGAAGCAGAATTTCAAAAGGAATATGAAAACTTTTTAAATTATGACGGCACGGCTCAGGAATAACTTTAAGAATGGAGATTTTTATGACAAACAGTGTTAACGAATTTGATACCACACCACAGGTACAAAATGAAGTAACCGAAATTTTAAAGGATACCACACCTGAAACAGAAGAAAAAATTTTTATTCCCGTTAAATATAACAAGCAAGTAATGAATTTGGATATTGAAAGCGCAGGGGAATTAGCGCAAAAGGGAATGAAATTTGACAGTATTTCTAAGGATTATGAAGCTATTAAGGAAATGGCTTTAGAAAAAGGAAAAAGTGTAAGTGAGTTTGTTGAGGAATTAAAAAATCAAAGCTTTAATGCTAAAAAGCAGTTACTCACCGAAAAATGCGGCGGCGATGAAGCACTTGCAGAGCATATTTTAGAGCTTGAAGCTAACAGAACAGACTCACTTCGCGGAATTGAGGAATTAACAGAAAAGTTCCCCGAATTTAAAAATATTGAAAAGCTCCCTGAATGTGTTTTAGAAAATGCAAAATTAAAGGGAAGCTTATTGCTTGATGAATATTTAAGATATAAGTTAGAACAGGAAATTGCTGTTAAAAACAGTATTTCCAAGCAGCAACAGGCAAGAAAGGCCAGTACAGGCTCCCAACTTACCAAAAAGGGAAACGACAACCCGGAAGCAGCAGAGTTCTTAAAAGGACTTTGGAATAAATAATAAATGGAGGACAAAACTATGTCAATTAACAGTATAGAAAATTCAACAAGATATTCAAACGAACTTGATAAAATGTTCACCCAAAAAAGTGCCACAGGCTTTTTTGCAGACAATGCACTTGCAACAAAATTTGTTGGCGCAAAAACAGTAATTATCCCTGATGTTGATTTTCAGGGTCTTGCAGATTACGACCGCGATACAGGCTTTACTAAGGGCGCTATTACAGTTAGCAATACCTCTTACACAATGGCAATGGACAGAGCCCGTTCTTTGCAGATTGACCGCGAGGATATGGATGAAACCGGTATTGCTAATCTTGCAGGTAAGGTATTAGGCGAATATGTTCGCACAAAGGTAGTACCTGAATGTGACGCTTATGTAATTTCTAAGCTGGGTGGTTTGGCAGTAGGCCGTGCAAACACAGTAAACGGAGATATTAAGAAGCCATTTGAAGCTCTTTGCAAGCTTATTAATGAGGTTCAAGCCAGTGTTGGTTACGACGAAGAATTGGTAGCTTTTGTAGACGGCTATATGTTTGCCGCTTTACAGAATTCCGATGAGGTTTCTAAAATGATTACCGTAAGCGATTTTAAGCAGGGCGATGTTTCGCTTAAAGTAAAAAGCATTAACGGTGTATCAATTATACCTGTTGTAAGTGAAAGAATGAAAACTGCTTATTCATTTGGAACTAACGGCTTTAAGCCTGCAGAAAAATCACGCGAAATTTATATGCTTGTACTCCCAAAATCGGGCGCACACCTTGTTAAGAAAACCGAAAATATGCGTATTTTCACACCCGAACAGAATATTGATGCAGATGCATATAAGTTTGATTACAGAATTTACTATGATGTATTTGTAAACAAAAGTGGTTTGGATGCAATTTGGGCTTGGGTTTCACCTGAAATTGAAATTTTAGAACAACCCGAAGATGTTGCAGGCTTGGAAGGTGAGATTGCAGATGTATTAGCTGTAGCTGCCGAAAGTGAGGGCACACTAACATATCAGTGGTATAAAGCAGAAAATGCAAACGGCTTAGGCGCAGTTAAAATTAAGGACGCTAACGAGTCGGAATACTCCTTACCGGCCGACCTTACTGCAGGTAAGCACTACTACTTTGTAAAGATTATTGTAAATGGTGTTGCAGGAATCAACTCCAATATTGCAACAGTTACAGTTTCCTAAATAACAAAATTTAAAGGGGAGGGAAACCTCCCTTTTAAAGTAAGGAGATAATATTATGAATCTGAAATATAAGGAAATTTTTGCCCAGTACCAAGCAGGTGTACAGCATAAAGCCTCCTTAGGTAAACGGGGTATGTACGAGCAAAACCGCATTAACGAGCGTTTTTTTATCGGTGACCAATGGTACGGCGCAAAGTGTGGCAACGACCGACCGCTTGTAAGGCATAACATTATAAAAAGAATTGGTGATTATAAAATTTCACAGATAATAAGCGCGCCGTTAAGCGTTAATTTTTCTGCCGAGGGTATTGTGACCGATTATAATATATCACCTAAAAAAGAAAGTGTTAAGTATTTTAAAGGTGAGCTTAATCAAGAAGAAATAAATTTAGTTACCTCTGCTTTTTCGAAATATTTCAACACCACTGTAGAAAGAGTGGGTTTTTCGAGCTTACAGGATAAAATTTTACGAAACGCTTATATAACGGGTACGGGCGTACTTTATACATATTGGGATTCTGATGTGAAAACAGGTCTTTATGCAGATGATAGCCGAAAATATAAAATAAACGGCGATATTTGCTGTGAGGTTTTAGATATTGATGACGTTTATTTTGGCGACCCGTATTTAGAGGATATTCAGAATCAACCGTATATAATTGTATCTTCGCTTGTAGAAGCTGAAAGCGTGCTTCGTGAGGCGAGGTTGTTTGGCGCAAATATTAACATTTTGCGTGACATCGAGGAGTCTGCAGTAAACGGTAAAATTAATTTGCTTACTAAGTTTTTTAAGGAATATAAACCTGACGGCAGCTATACAATTAAAAGTGTAAAGGTATGCGAAAAAGCAGTTGTAAGGGATGAATTTGATACAGGCTTGAGACTTTATCCCATTAATATTTTTAAATGGGAAAGAAGAAATAATTCTGCTTACGGTGAAAGTGAAATCACCTACATTATTCCTAACCAAATAGCGATTAACAGAATGATTACTGCAAATGTGTGGTCGGCTATGACAACGGGAATGCCTATTATGCTTGTGAACGGCGATACAATAACCCAAAAGCTTACTAACGAGCCCGGCCAGATTATAAAGGTATTCGGCAGTAACGAGGATGTTTCGGGAGCGGTTAAATATGTAACTCCGCCTGCATTTAAGGAGGATTATGACGTTAGCATAAATTCTTTAATTAACAATACATTAACTCAAAGCGGAGCAAATGAGGTAGCGCTAGGTGACAGCCGTGCAGATAATGCAACCGCGCTTATTACTATGAGAGATGCGGCTTTAATGCCGTTACAAATTCTTAAAAACCGTTTTTATGCTTTTGTAGAGGAAACTGCAAGAATATGGGCAGAGTTCTGGATTACCCAATATGCTGACCGCAAAATTAAAATAAGCGACCAAAACGGTATATGGTATATGCCTTTTAATGCGTCGCGCTACAATGAATTAATAATTAACACCAAGGTTGATGTAGGAAACGGCACAATTTACAACGAAAGAGAGTGCTTTAATAATTTAATAACACTTTTTGAAAAAGGGTTAATTGACCGCAAACAGTTGATTTCGCGTTTGCCGAGCGGCAGTGTACCTGAAAAAAATTCACTTTTACAAGAAATTACAGAGGTGGCTTTAAATGACGGGATATGATATTTATAAAAAGGTTTTAAGCATAAGCGGATATTCTGCTTTAGACCAAGCTGATTTTTCACAACAGGTAATCTTAGAAAGGATGCCTGATATTATAAATCAGATTTGCTTTGATTTAAAAATACCGACTGTAAATGAATTGGAAAATACTATTGAAGCCACCCAAAAGCAAATAGATGCGCTTTGCTACGGCGTAGCTATGCTTTTAGCGGTTAGCGAAGGTGAAACAGAAAAAAACAAATTATTTGCGCAGATTTATAACGCTAAAAGAGCGGCAGTGCTTAGTGAAACCTTATTGGTTGAGGATAAATTGCCTTCTGTAAGTTACGGAGATGATTAAATGAAATATGATTCATTGAAAAAAAGTCACACAAAAGCTTTAAAGATAAAAAGTCTTGACGGTGGCATTAATAAGCAAGAACCGCCTTTATATATAAATGACAACCAATTGAGTGATTGTAAAAACGTATGGTTCCAAAGCGGCAATCTTCAAACAAGAAAAGGACTTTCGTGTGATAGTAATAAATCACTTATAACACCAATTGGCGGGTATTACGGAGAAAACCAATATAAGATACATAAAACGGCAATTTGTGTTGAGGGCGAAAATATGCGTATTGCTACTGCAGAGGTATGCTCGGATGATTATTTGTATTTATGCAATGTTTTTTTAATAAGTGAACGCGGTGATTACAGGGCAATAGGTAAGCTTTCATTTTTCAGAACAACAAGCGATATATTTTACACCCCTATTAATATTGTTTTTTATAGCGGAAAGCCACAGGAGGGCGGCGGAATTTTTGCAATGGTTACCTTGCAGAACGGCTATTATGAGGATGACAGATATTATAATTTTTTTGAAATAAGTAAGGATTTTACCGAATGGAATAAAATATATAATTTTTATATTCCAACCCTTTATATAAACGGCAGAGGTAATAAATATTCACTTGCAAAGGCTAATAATACCGCATGTCTGCTTAGTCCTAAAATATTGGAATCTCCCAATATGCTTAACGGCAGATTTCATTCTTATTTTACATCAGACGGATACTCTAATTCATTCCGCTTGCCCTTTGCAAATCTTTCAAGTGAAAATATTGTTTGCAGAATATATTATACCTTGGTAGATTATGTGGAATGGCAGGTGGGAGCGCAAACCATAGCCGATAAGAAAAGCTTTTTCGGTAAAGAGGTTACTATGGAAGCCGACAGGGAAAAGGGTATAGTATATTTTATTGCCGAAGGTAACGATTACGCTATACCCGTAATGGATATGTACCACGAAAATAATATTAAAATTACCGCCACCAAGGAAATAGAAAAAGGCAGAGAAAAGGTAATACATTCTACTTGCACTTGTGAATATAAATCGCGTATAATTGTTTCAGGTGGTCAAAGCGGTAATCAGGCTTTTGTTACAGATTATCAAAACCCTTTGTATTTCCCGCAAAATTCATCGGTTGAAATAGGCTTTGGCGATAGTGAGGTTGTGGATTTAGCAATAAAAGACCAAAAGATAATCGCCTTAAAGGAAGACAGTATTTACTCACTTTCACTTAAAGAGGGAAGTAAAATCAATGAAATATCGCTTCTGGCTGATAATGATAAGCTTTTTAACGAGAGCGATATATTTACCTGTGATATTATTACAAATCAGATTGGCTGCAAATATAAAGAATGCACGGCCGTTTTAAAGGATAAAATTATATTCTTTGCGACTGACAGAAAGGTTTATGTAATAAATAACCTAAACGCAGAAGATATAGTATGTGTTTCGGATGCTTTGGGCAATGCTTTTAATGACTTCAGGTATGCCGATTTTGCTTTTTGCAGTAATGATAAATACATAATTTTCGAAAACAATAAAGCCTTTGTTGCGGATTTTTCAGATACAAAAAGTATAAGATGGTACTATTGGGAATTTCCTGAAGACTTTAAAATATCGGGCGGTTTTGCTTTTGAAAACACATTTTATTTTTTGTGTGCGGGAAAGAACACCTTGCTTTCATATATAGCTTCCTTAAATGGCGAAAAGGATGAATTTTTAGAGCTTGGCGACGAGGGCGAAATTTTAAAATTCCAAAATCCAATAAAAAGCAGTATTACCACAAAGCATTTTGATTTTTCTTCCTTTTTAAGCCTTAAAAATATAGAAAGTGTTTATATTGCCATTGCCGGTAAATCAAATGTAAATATTTCTATTAACGGTATAGAAATTGCCGATCTTAATTTAAGATTAACTGACGATGAATATGATAAAAAAGATTATAAATCAGTTAAATTAAAGCCGTATATGAATAATAAAAATTCTATTTATGTAACACTTTCCTCAAATGGTGAAATGAGTATTGGTGAACTGGAAATAATATATAGGAAAATAGGGTAGCATTATGAAAAAATTATGGATTGTTATAGCGGCAATTTTGCTTTTAAGCGGTTGCGCCACTCAAAAACCTAAAACAGACGAAATAAGTCATAGTGGAACTGCAACAAGCGGTGTATGGCTTACTTACAGCGAAATTAACAGTATGCTTTTAAGTGAAGACGGATTTAAGAATGAATTTTCAAAGGTTATTTTAAATTTAAAAGAAATGAAAATTCAAAACATTTATGTGCATGTACGCGCTTTTTGTGATTCGCTTTACAGTTCGGAATATTTTCCGTTGGTTAAGGCGGCAAACGGTTATGATTATGATGTTTTTGGGTATATAGTTGAGGAGTGCCATAAAGAAAATATAAAGGTTCACGCTTGGATAAATCCGTATAGAGTGTCTACTGCTTCGACCGATATCGAAACACTCGATAATAATAGTCCTGCATACAAATGGTTAAAGGATGAAACGGACCAAAACGACCGTAATGTATGCATAGCCGGTGGGATATATCTTAACCCTGCAGAAACAGAAGTTCAATCGCTTGTTATTAACGGCATAAAAGAAATACTGCAAAAATATTCGGTTGACGGTATTCATTTTGATGATTATTTTTATCCTACTAAGGACAGTGTTTTCGATGAAGCGTCCTATAACGCCTACACCCAAGGTAAAGAAAATCCCCTTAAATTAGATGAATGGCGCCGGTGTAATGTAAATTTGCTGATAAGCGGATGCTATGATGCTATAAAATACATAAATAAGGATATTGTTTTTTCTATTAGCCCAATGGCAAGCTTGGAGCAGAATTATAATAATCTTTATGCCGATGTAAAGGAATGGATAAATTGCGGTTATGTAGATTATATTATTCCGCAGTTGTATTTTGGTTTTGAATACCCCGAGGATGAGTTTAAATTCACTAATCTTTTAAAAGAATGGAAAAGTGTTACAAAAGAGAGCAAGGTAGGGCTGCTTATAGGCCTTGCTAATTATAAATGTGTGCCCCAATTGGAAGCAGATAAGGAAGAATGGGAAAATAATCGCGATATTATAAGTCGCCAAGTAAAGCTTTGTAAAGAAGATGCTTTAGTACAAGGCTATGTTTATTTTTCTTATTCATCGCTTTTTTCGCTTGAAGAACCGTTTTTAGAGCAAAGGGAAAATATTTTAAAATTGGAGAATGTTAATGGATAGTACGGTAATAGTGGCAATTATTTCCTTTTTAGGAACGCTTGCCGGTACCACGGGCGGAATTTTAGCTTCAAGTAAGTTAATTAATTACCGACTTGAACAACTTGAAAATAAGGTT
>JAZRMY010000022.1:0-1301 GCA_045647925.1 Acutalibacteraceae bacterium
TGAAGTGAACCCCAAAGTTTAGACAAAATTAAATATTAAATTGTTTGTGAATGAGTTCGGTATTGTACCGGACTCATTCCTTTTAGTTTTAAGGAAATTCTTTCGTTGTTGTAGTAATCTATGTATTTCTTTAATTCATCAATGAAAGCGTTAACGCTTTCGAATTTTTCACCGTAGAACATTTCAACTTTTAATCTGCCGAAAAAGTTTTCCATAGCACCATTATCCATACAGTTACCTTTGCGAGACATACTTTGAGTAATGTTATGTTCGTCGAGTAGTCGTTGGTATTCAGCATGTTGGTACTGCCAACCTTGTTCAGAATGGAATATTGGTGTTGCATCAGCAGGTAGTGTGTTGAATAAGACATTAAGCATTTCTCTGACTTGTTCTAAATTAGGGCTTGTTGAAATTGAATAAGATACAACTTCGTTGTTAAACAGATCTAAAACAGGTGAAAGATATACCTTCTCATTGCCAACTTTAAACTGTGTAACATCGGTAGTTATCTTTTCAAATGGTTTTTCTGCATAAAAATCTCTTTTGAGTAGATTATCTGCAACTTTACCAACAGTACCTTTGTATGAATGGTATTTATCGTTTTTACGTTGTTTGCCTTTCAAACCAAGGTTATTCATTAGTTTTTGTACGGTTTTATGGTTAATTACATAACCTTTCTTACGCATAGCTATTGTGATTCTACGGTATCCGTATCTGCCCTTATTCGCATTGTAGATTTCTTGTATTTCCTGCTTTTCGCATTCGTATTTATCTTTGTTTGGTTGTTTTAAATAGTAATAATATGTGCTGCGAGCAAGACCAGATAGCTTAAGCAAATCTTTTAGCGGATACTTTTGCCTTAGTTCAGAGATTATTTTTGCTTTTTGCCGTTCTCTCGCTCTTCCGCAAGAACTAAGGCACTCAGTTTTTTTAAGTATTCTATCTCCATACGAAGTCGTTGGTTTTCGGCAATTAAATCTTCCTCAACCTTTTTATCTAATTTAGGTGGTCTGCCTTTCCGTGTTCCGCTAGTGGAACACGCTCTGCCTCGTCTTTCTTTCATTAGACCTTCGGCTCCTTCTTCTAGGTATATGCGTTCCCACCGATGTAACATTGAAGCTGCTGCTGTTTCAGATTGCCTTACTAAATCGTACTTTCGTGCCGTTTCTCGATACCCTAATCGGTGTTCTCGCATATCCATTATAACACCTATTTTAAATTCTGCACTATATACTTTGTTTTTTCTTTTACCCATAAAAATATGCACCTCCAAAAGTGTCTAACTTTTGGGGTGCATATCA
>JAZRMY010000023.1:0-53853 GCA_045647925.1 Acutalibacteraceae bacterium
CTTTATGAGGAAAATCAAAATTTTAGAAAGTATATAGAAAAAATGAGGCTTAGCGTTATTAATGAAGATGGTATTGAGGTGCCGGTTAATGCAAAAACAATAAAAAATTATGGCGATATTAATGAACTGTTAAAAGCAAGACAGAGGATTGTGAAAGCTGAAATTTCTAGCATAGAAAGAAAAATTCAAAGTTTAGATAGAGTGATTGAAGAAAATCAAATGAGTTTTGTTACTACAAATAGTATTTTAAAAGAATTTGATAAAAAAATTTCTGCATTTGATATCGATTATAAAACAGTAAAAAAAATAATATCCACTCTTGAAAAACATAAGCGTGCTTTGACGACTGAACGTACTATTATGACTAAGCAAAACAATGAACATTTGATATCTATGTATAAAAATATAGAAGGGTATGCAAAAGAATTAAATTTGGAGAAATATATAAATCTAAGAACAGATTTTGTTTTTACGCATAACTTAAAAGAATTATCTGGTGCTATACTTCATAAAATTGTTTTTGCATTTAAATTAGGATTTATTATAGAAGCACAAAAATATTTGGGATATAAGTTACCAATTATATTAGACTCTCCTAGCGGTAAAGAGGTTGATCCAGATAATGTTGAAATGATGTTCGAAATTTTAAATAGGGATTTTAGAGAGAATCAAATCATTGTCGCTTCGATTCATAAATATTCTAATTGGACTAAACCAAAGATTCACATAATTAAAGAAAGATTAATTGACGAGGAAACGATAATGGGATTGTTATAGAAATACCTTGAAATTAAATCTAAAAATTTTTTAGTTATATCCTCATTATTTAAATTTTTAATATTCGGTACAGGACATATAAGTATAAATTTACAAGCCGCACCCGTTAAGAGTGCGGCTTGTTGCATATCTTTGTTCTTTTATCAAACGCAGATGTGCCTGATAATCGACATTTTATTCTGTTACGCAGATTACACTTGTAATTTTTACAATTGTAGTTTATAATTACTGTGTAGTGATAAGCTGTTATCAACAAGCGAATCACAAAGGTATTGACATTAAAATACAATTGTAGTACAATAGTGTACAGAAAGGTGAAGTAAATGGATAAAAAATTAATTATTACTTCGAAAAAGTACAGGGGCGAGACTATGGTAGTATCATCACGACTAACAAATGAATTAGTTGAAGAACTTGATAAGATCGCAGATAAAACCGGACGCACAAGGAATGAGATTATCCAGTTGTGTCTAGAGTTTGCTGTTGATAACCTTGAAATTGAGGAGGGAAAGTCTAATGGCACAGATAACTGATATTATTAAATACGAAGGCGATAACAGTACCTTTATCTGGAAGCATCCTTGTGAAGATTTTAATAGCCTTACTCAGCTTATAGTTCATGAGAGCCAAGAAGCTATATTCTTTATGAATGGCCAAGCACTTGATACGTTTGGCCCTGGTCGCTATACTCTTGAATCTCAAAATATTCCTTTAATTGGAAAAGCACTTAATCGTGCTACTGGGGATGTATCTCCGTTCCATTGCGAAGTTTATTTCATAAATAAAACCGAGCAAATGGCAATTCGTTGGGGCACTGATACAAAAGTTGAATATGTAGAACCTACTTACAATTTCCCCATTGCAATAGGTGCAAACGGTGAAATGAGTTTGCGTGTTGAAAATGGTCGTGAATTGTTGCTTAAATTGGTTGGTACTGAAAACAATCTTTCTCAGCAGCAATTAGTTTCGTTCTTCCGTGCATTTTTAATGACACGAGTAAAAACATATATTGCTCGTACAATGAAAAGCAAAGCTATAAATATCTTTGAAATTGATGAGCAGTTAACAGTATTTTCAGAAGAAATTAAAAAATTGCTTGTTCCCGATTTTGAGGATTACGGTATTGCGTTAGAACGCTTTTTTGTAGCTTCCGTTTTAAAGCCCAATGGCGAAGAACAATATGAAAAATTTAAGGAATTGCATTTCCGTCAGTATTCGGATATTGCCGAAGCAAAACTTCGCCAACAAACAGAAATTATTGATGCCGAAACTGAGGCCCAGAAAACCATTATTGATTCTAAAGCACAGGCTACAAAGCGTGCTCAGGAAGGTTATACATATAGTCAAGAACGCGGCTTTGATGTTGCAGAAAAGGTTGCCGAAAACGAGGCTGTGGGTCAATTCACAAATATGGGTGTTGGACTTGGTACTATGGCAGGTGTCGGCGGAGCAGTTGGTGGTATGGTTGGTTCACAAATGCAGGATGCAATGAATTCCGTAAACAATGTTCCTGTAGCGCAAAGTAATAATGCCTTTTGTGAAAATTGTGGTACACAGTTGGTTGTGGGCGCTGCTTTTTGCGATGAATGCGGAGCACCTGTAGCCACCTACTGCAAAAATTGCAACTATAAATTCGAACGCCCTGGTAAGTTCTGCCCTAAGTGCGGAACCAAGCGTGAGGTATAAGTGATGAAGAAAACATTTAAGTTTTATGCGATTGTTTGGGTTATATGTTTAGCCTTATTTAATGTAATATCATTTGTTACACCTGATGAAATAGCAGGTATAAGCAAGTTTAACGGTTCTTTTTGGACAGGATATATATTTATAACCCTTGCTTTTATTGGTCAATTAGTTTGCGCTTATGTTGCGTTTAAAGCTGAAAATCTTAAAAAGTTGTTTTATAATATTCCTCTCATATCTATAAGCTATATCGGGCTTGTTGTAATGTTGGTTGTTGGCAACATAACAATGGCAATACCTCATATATCTGATTGGATAGGTATTATTGTTTGCTTACTAATATTAGGATTTACAGCAATTTCGGTTATAAAGGCAGGTCTTGCCGCAGAGCTTGTTTCTGACATTGATGAAAAAGTAGCCGAAAATACGGCATTTATTAAAGCAATAACAGCAGATGCTCAAAATTTGATGAATCGTGCTAATGCACCGATGCTAAAAAAACAGTGCAAAAAGGTTTATGAAGCATTACGCTATAGCGACCCTGTATCAAATGCTGAAATTGCCGATATCGAACAGCGTATAAAAGAGGAATTCGATATCTTGACAGATGCGGTTATTGCTGATGATTTAAGTTTGGTGGAATCTTCAGCAAAGGAAATTATATCCCTTGTTAATATTCGAACATCAAAATTAAGGCTTTCAAAATAAACGGAGTATTTTATGAAACAGTTTAAGTGTGAAATATGCGGTGGAACATCAATAATTCAAATTGATGAAAAAACTTATGAATGTCAGGACTGCGGTTTGCAGTATGATGTTGCAGAGGTTGAAACATTAATTGTTTTACCGCAAGAGGTTGTTGAAGAACCGGCAGAATTGACTGTTGAAGAGCAGGAAGATTTACAACCGACTTTTGATGTTGCTCAGGAGTTGGAATATAATTTTACCGAAAAAGTTAACGCAGAACAAGAAACCGAAGAAATTGCAGTAGAAACAGATAGTGAAACATCCCCCGAATATATAGGGGCTACATTAATAGAGTCTACCGAAAGTGAAGAAACCAATAACAGTATTGCTATAGAAGAAGAGCCACTGTCCGAAGCTGCTGAGGAAACAGCAGATGAAATTTTTATTGTTGCCTCAGAAATTGATGGAATAGAGGATGTTGTTTCTGAAAATGAGGATAAAAGCGAAGAAACTGAAGCCGACGAGCAAAAAGAAGCGGTTAAAAGCAACGCGATTATACCTTGGTATAAAAACAAAAAAATCATAATTCCGTCTATAGCGGGCATAGCCCTTGCACTTGTAACGGTTGTTTTATTGATTGTTTTACTGCCTAAGGGAAACATACCAATTTCGGATGATAATTCAAGCGATATTCAAAGTACTGTTGAATCAAGTCAGGTAGACAGCACCCAAGAGCCAAGTGAAAGTATTGTTGAATCAAGTGTATCCAATTCAAGTAAAGAAGAATCTAACAAACCAACCACAAACAGTGTTTCTTCAAATTCTGTTACTAATGCAGATCCGAATGTTGTAGCAAAAGCAAGAACTTTCCAGGATGCTGGAAGGAACGGTAAGGAAGAATCTAATGCCTTTGGTGATGTAATTAAAGTATATTACTATTATGATAGTGGTAGTATTGCTGAAGAACATTCTTATATTTATAACAGTAATAGGAAAAATATTAAATGCATTAGTTCATATTATTTGCAAGACGGCACAAAAGATCAATACCAAGAACAAGATTTTGAAAAATCAACTTTTTATAAGGAAATGTATTATTCAGAAGGCAATCATAAAGGTAAATTGAGCCAAACACAAATGAGCAAAGGAACTACTTATAGTTACGGTTCTTTAAATGAAGGGTATCACGAAATCAGTGATTATGGTTATTACGCAAATGGTAAATGCAGTTCAATTATAACGCATGTATGGGAAAATGGTGTTTGTGTATCTTCTAGAGAAGAAAATTATAATGAATACGGAGTTAAAAACGTTTATCGTGAATACGGTGTTAATAGTGAAATAACAAAAGAAATTTTTTATGATGAAAATGGGAATGAAATAGCGTAATAAATGTAAGTTAATTTGCCAAATTGACGGGGGATTTAAAATGAAAAAGATGCAATGTGAAGTGTGCGGAGGCACAACAATCAAAAAAATAGGCGAATCAATGTTTGAATGCCAAAGCTGCGGTGTGCAGTACGGTAAAGAAGAAGTTAAAAAGCTTTTGGTTGAGATAACAGGCGAAGTTAAAATAGATCATTCTCGAGATGCTGAAAATATGCTTAAACGTGCAAAGCAATTTGAGGATCGTGGAGATCAGGAGAAAGCTCAAGAATATTATGAAAAAGCATTAGACTATGATCCTGAGAATGAAGAGGCCGCTAAAGCAACTTCGCAACAACCACAATACGTGTCAAATATTGCTATTTTAGAACCTGATATTAATAGCGAAAAAGCAGAAGAAAATTTGTTTCATTATTTATTCAATAGAAGCAAGTTATCACCTGATTTTTTTACAGATGTAGAAATCATAGAAAAAACCGAAAAATATTATCCTTTTTCAGTGGCGCATGGTGATATTTCAGGCACATTTACAGGAACGTCTTGTTATAAACATGAAGTTCCCTATACAGATTACGAAAACAGACAAGTAAGACTTAGTAATGGAACCTACCGAACCGAACGTGTTCCTGTAACGAAATATAGAACTGAAATTGAGAAAAAACCTGCTAACGGACAGTTTTCAACTTCTGCCGCTGGTGTTTATTCAGTGTCCGCAGAATTTAACGGCCGAATTACAACTTTGAAGTCAACAGAAATTGATAATTTCGACAAAGATAGTGTCGCTATTGGAAACGAACAACTTTGCGCAGCAAAAATGTTTGCTGATTTTGAAAGTTTAGCGTTTGAAATTGCCAGGGAGCATAGTCGAGAATTTTCCGCCTTAGACAAAAGTGAAATTTTAATAAAAACCGATAAACACTTTTATAAAGATTTTGAAATTGATTTTAACGCAGATGACAAATCATGGATTGAAAGAGCATCCAGAAAATATGCTGAACGGGTAGATTCCTTGTGTAGAATGAGTGCGAGAAATGCGTGCCCAGGTGATTATTGTGAAGATGTATCTTATGTCCAAACAAGCAATAACAGCACAAGTGTGGCATATTATATTCCTATACAAATTATCGAATATGCCTACAAAGGTGATTTTTATATTGCAATACAGATATTACATACATCTTGCAACAAAATTGCAGCTACTTATCCTATCAATAAAGATGCTGTCATTTTGCAAGCACAATCTGAAAATGCCAATGCGGAAGTTAACACAACTTCTGCTACAGGTGCTGTCGCTTGGGTGTCTGGAATAATAGGCGTCATACTTTTGATCATTTTTGTTAATACGAGAATAGAATCCTGGGGTTTGGTATTCTTTATACTACTATCATTTATAATTGCACTAATATGCGGTATTTTGGAAAGCCAAAACACTAAAAAGAAAAAAGAAATATTAAATGAAATTAACGAAAAAATGATAAAAGAACGAAGAAGCGTAGAGGGAATACTTGAAGATACCTTTAAAATATTCATCAATTGTTATTCTCAAACCAAATCTGTCAAAGAGGCTTCATCTAAAGCGTGTGATTCTCTTTCTTCTCAATTGGATTCATCTAAACACACCATAAATTTATCGGAGTTTTCCGTACCGCAAAAGGTATCCCTAGATGCTATTAATACATCGAAGAACAAAGAAAACGGAAAGGTATTTGTTTATATTGGGAAAAGAAATACCATTGGTGGTGTGGTGAGAGTTTCCATTAACGGCGAAGAAAAAGGCGTAATTAAAAGTGATGAATATATAGCAATAGATATAAAAGAAGATTGCACCATTGATTGTAAATGGAATCAGGCTTTTACAAAAGTTAGTTTTAGAGCATTTGCTGGTCAAGCTAAAGTTGTGTATTTAGAGTATGGCGGAACAAATTTAATTGTAAATGAAGTTGATGGTGATGACCGTTTTGATGGCTTCTTGCGTAATGGGGATATGGAAACTGCAATTAACTGTTACTGTGCAGAATATGATGTTGAGGAAGGTGTAGCAATAGCTGCACTTGAAAAAAGAAAAATGGAATTATAAACTCTATTTAAAAGTAGGTTTTGATGATGAATAGCAAACAGGAATATCTAATAAAAAAACTAAAAGAAGCTGTTGAGCATGATGAATATAGTAATGCAGTTGCTTACTATGATAAGGCACTTTCTTTTGGGTCATGTAATGAGTTAGATGCTTTACACGATGTTATAAATATATGTCGTAAGAAATCGAAGGAAGAGAAACACTTACAGGATACATATGAAAGCGCTATATCTTTAATGAGAAAAAACGATGAGGACTCACTAAATTCTGCAATCAAAAAGTTCGAATCTTTGGCTTCTTATAAGGATAGTGAACAATTGCTATCTGAAAGTAAAAAACTTCTTGAGGATTTTTTGGATATACAACGGGCCACTCAAAGAAAAGTAAAGATTTTTACTTCAATTGGGCTTTCGGTATTTGCTGTTGTAATTGCAATTGTATTGGTTATTACAAATGTTATTATTCCAAAGAATAATTATACAAAGGCACTTGACTTAATGGAATTAAAACAGTATGACGAATGTGTCTTATTATTTGAAAAACTTGGTGATTATAAAGATAGTAATACCCATTTAGAATTTTGCAAATTGAAAATTGCTGATAAACAATATGATACTGCTATTTCGTACATAAACCAAAAAGAATATATTCTTGCTTATGAAATATTGAGCACTCTGAATCATAAAGATAGCTTTGAAAAAGCAGAATCAATTAAAAAGAACGCTGAAATCCAAAAAATGATAAGCTATTCAAGCGTGGGTGATTCTATAACCTTTGGAAAATACGAGCAAGATGGGAATAAAGAGAACGGCAAAGAGGACATTGTTTGGAAAGTTGTTAAAAAAGAAAAGAATAAAATGATGGTAATTAGCGATAAAATTTTAGCTTATGAGCCATACAACAATACAGAAGATGTTGTAACTTGGGAGACATGTTCTATGCGAAAATGGCTAAACAACGAATTCTTTGCTTCAGCATTCTCGACCGAAGAACAACTGTTAATTCCCACGGTCGATGTTGTTAACCCAAGAAGTCCTAGATATGGAACATCCGGGGGCAACAATACAAAGGACAAGGTTTTTTTGTTAAGTATATCAGAGGCGGAAAGTTTACCCACCAATATATTAATATCAAAACCCTCTAAAAGTGCATTTTCAACTGATTTTTGGGCATTGCGTTCTCCAATCACTAAAGAGGATATCTGGTATGATGATTATTTTAGTGGCACAGCTTATTATGGTGCTTCTGTATCACCCGAAGGCGAGATATCTGAGTCTGTAAATGCATGCCGCCTTGATTATTCTCTTAACAATGGTGTTAGACCTGCGATTTGGATTGCTGTGCAATGATTTTAATCACCAGTTAATGTTTTCTTGAAAGTCGAATATAACCTTATGTAATAAAAACATGACCTTTAAAGTTTTATGGCTTTAGAGGTCATATTTTTTATGAAAAGAGGTTAAAATTAATGAAAAAGTACATTGATACAGTAGTTTGGGAAAATGATTACAGAGAAAGGCTTAAGAAGCTTATGGAGCAAAATAATATTACTGCTCGAGAATTGAGTTTAACGCTCGGGTATAACGAGGGGTATATCAGCCGAATTCTCAAAAGAAAGATTGACCCGTCATTCAAATCTATGATGGATATTATGTTGTATTTTGACATAAGTCCCGCTGAATTCTTTACGTTTGATTTAATAAGTCATACCGAAAGTTAATGTTTTCTTGAAACTCAAAAAACTCTTTCTTAGAATTTAAGTGTCATCTTAAGATTTTGAGAAGGAGTTTTTTAAATTTCAATTAGGTGTACAAAGGAATGTTACACCATTAGCACGGGAAGTAAGGGTATCTTCGACAAAGGTTTGTCGAGAGATGATGAAGTGTACCTGAAAAGGTCCGACTTGCATAGCTGCCCAAATGTTGCAGGTTGAGTAGCAGATTTGAGTTTGAGTTATTAACGAAAAATCTGTGGCAGCACACCTGAGCGATGACAGGTTGGTTCATCGTTGCTACCGTGAAAGACACGGCTGAAAAAATATTTGCTTGGATATATTTTCAGTACTTAAATTAAGCGCCGAAGTTACGGGATTTAATCGGTAATGAAAATCCTTGCCGTACCACTATTCAGCTGTGGACCGATCCATTGTATCGGTATATGGTATTGCGTACTCTGGAAATTAGAGGCTTGGAGCATACTCCAGGTATACGCTGGGCTTTTCCCATCATGCTGACCTTCAGCCAAAATTAAATATGATTTACGTTTCGAGATAATGATGATTATAATTTCGAGAGTCATTTCGAAATACATTCTCTTTTTGAAAGGTATGCTTATCTTTTCGAAATGATAGATGACAAAGATGACACTCATTTCGATATGATAATGACTTTCATTTTGAGAGGCGCCGGTTTCTATCTTTCCTAGCAAGGAAGATAGAAACGCGACCGAGGGCTTGCCCGAGGGAGCGGCGCCAAGGCATAGTACGCATAGTTAGAAAAAGAAAATAGGAGAAACGTACCTAATTTTATGTAAAAAAGTCCCTGGGCGTACTATGCCTTGCTATCATTTTCGTATGATATATGACAAAATTTTGATATGATATTTTGATATGATTTATGATACACATTTTGAAATGATATATTAACTATCTTTTCGAAATTCGTTTTGAGAGTAACTGTCGGTGCTTAGTATGAAAAGATGATTTACTTTTTGATATGCTCCTAACAGATTCTTATTAGAGTAAGCAAAGATATAAAATCTTAATGAGACCAATCTTCAATAAATCTGCAAAAGAATCTATCCTGTCTTTTTGAAATGATATATGACTTTCATTTCGAAATGAGTGCGGGAAATATGATATACATTTATAGAGCGGCTCCCATAGACTGTGAATCAGTCTGTGGGAGCCAAAATTTTTTATGATTAAAATTTTCGTTAATAAATTTATTTGTACAGCAACCGCCTTAATCAAAAATTTTCGTACACAAACCTATGATTTTATAAATCATACAAAAAGTTAATGTTTTCTTGAAACTCGAAAAAAGTATTATTCATATTATAAACATCCCCAAATTTGGTAGACTGCTTCAACCCGAACCACTGAGGCTGTGAACGAAAATTTGGGGAAATTCGAGAGTGTTAATGTTTTCTTGAAATGGCATAAAAACATTATCCACATTTAAGTATCGGAAATTTATGATCAGGTATCGAGGAACCATAGATACTTATTGTAAAAAACCGAAATCTACGAAAGGAGTAATACTTATGAGTTTAACCCCTGAAGAACAAGAACGAAAAGCCGAGAACCAAAAGCAGAATTTGCTTAATCAAACTCTTCCTGTGATTGATAGGTCAAATCAAGGAAGTTTTAAAACAAGAAGGCGCTATAAAGCTGTGATGAATAGATTCTGTGGGTATTTAGGAGAGAATACCACATTGCAGAATTTTAGAAATGTTGAAGTGCGACACGTGCGAAGTTATGTTGAGCATCTTCAAATCAGCGGTTGTAAGCCCGGATATATACTCACCGAATTATCTGGCATAAAGTGGGTGCATCAGCGAATGAACCCTAAAAGAAATTTACCGAAAAGTAATAAATGTTTCTTCGTTGCCAAACGCCAATTATATATAAAGGATAAATCTATTCTTCCGCATGAGTTTGATGACCTTATCAAAGTTGCGCTTGATATGGGTCGTATTGATGCGGTTATCGAGGCGTATATGGATAGATGCTTCGGACTTCGCCACGAGGAATTTGTAACCCTTCGTGTGCATCAAATCGAGTATGCACTGAAATATAAACAATTAAATCTTACCAACACTAAGGGTGGCAGACCGAGAGATATACCCGTTGAAACCAAAATGCAGGAGAACATTTTAAGACGAGTATTGGCATACGCTCAGAAAAACGGTAAATGCTCTACGGACTATGTGATATGCGACAACCATACAAACAGTGTTAAAAAGAAAAGTAAATCCTTGGATAACTGGATGAACAATAATAAAAAGAAATTTATGGATCCCGAACGCACCAAGTACAAAAGCCCGGGAAAACGACCAAGAGAACAATCTATACATTGGCATAGTCTCAGGCACTTGTTTTATCAAGAAACCAAAGCACGATACAAAGCCGAAGGCAGAATGACCGATGCACAAATAGAGCGAGAACTTTCCGAATCTATGGGACATTCTCGCAACGATGTTAATAATACTTATTCGAATGAAATTAAAAGAATCCATTAAAGTTAATGTTTTCTTGAAACGAATAAAAAGGTTACTTAATACTTTCCCGGCAATCGAGCAAAGCTCAAATTTTGGTTGTCGGAAAGGATTTTAGTGATGCTGAAAACATTAAAGCATTTAAATCAGCATAAACATTATGTAGGTAAGGAGGGCGTGTTATATGAAGAAAAATAAAACCGAATATATTGTAGTTAATGCGTTCTCCAAAATTAGTGAGGCAGAGCGCAAGGAAAAAATAAATAATGCAATTAGAACTCTTTGCGTTATGGATATTGAAAAATTATATGAATTAGATTATAATAATAGTGTTGCATTTCACGGCAGCACTCAGGACCTAAGTGGGAAGGAGTGCTTTGAAAATGCTAACTGAAATTGCGGATATTTATGTTCGCCTTTCTTCAGAGGATAGGGATAAGAAAAACAAGACTGACGAGAGCGAAAGTATCCAAAATCAAAAGACGATGCTTATAAACTACTGTATCGAGAAAGGATGGCAAATCAACGGCATTTACTGTGATGAGGATTACAGTGGTGCCGACGCTTCAAGACCTGCTTGGAATCAGGTTTTAAAAGACTGCGAGGAAGGCAGATGCACGATCGTTGTCTGCAAAACACAATCCCGTTTTTCTCGTGATATGGAGATGATTGAACACTTCATTCACGGAAAGTTTCCCGAATGGGGTGTGCGGTTTGTTGCGGTTGTTGATAACATTGACACAAATGTTAAAGGCAATAAAAAGACACGGCAAATCAACGGGCTTGTAAATGAATGGCAATTAGAGGAGCTATCCGATAACGTTAAAGCCACTTTAAGTGTTAAGCGGAAGAACGGCGAGTTCGTAGGCTCTTTTGCACCTTACGGCTATCTAATAGATCCCGATAACAAGAATCATTTAATTATTGATGAGGTTGCGGCACCCATAGTTCAGCGGATATTTGATTTATATATCGGCGGACTTGGGTACATAAGCATTGCGAAAATATTAAATGATGAAATGATTCCGCCGCCTTGTGTTCACAAAAAGGAGCTTGGCTCTAAGTATTATAATGGCAATTATGAGAAGAACAATGCGCCACGGACAACCTGGTCCGATTCGGCGGTTTATGCGATTCTTCGCCGTTTCGAATACACGGGCGCTTTGGTGCAGGGCAGACAAGAGGTTGTTAACTACAAAACGGGTAAACGCCGTAAAAAGCCGCAATGTGAGTGGGATATTGTAGAAGATACCCACGAGTCGATTATCTCAAAGGAAACCTTTTATAAGGCACAGGAGATTCGGCTTTCCCGAGGCAGAGGTCAAAAAATTCCAAGCGGCAGTTGTTATTCACTTGCTAAAAAAGTTTTTTGTGCTGAGTGTGGTAACACAATGTGGAAAATGAGCTATAAGCTGCGTGACGGCAGATATAACTATCTTTCCTGCAGAACTCGTAAAACCACTAACGGAGTTTGTGACAACGAGCACAGTATTCGCCTAGATGAGTTAGAGCAAATCGTAGTAGATGAAATCAATAAGTTACTCCAAAAATACTACGATAAAAAGCAGATTGGCAAGTTAGATGCACCGAAAAGAAAAAAGAATGGTGCTAAAACCTTGCAGTCGCAGATTGCAGAGCTTGAAGAAAAGGTAAAACGGAACGATAACCGAATGGCTCAGATGTACACCGATAAATTAGACGGTGTCATCAGTGTGGCGGAGTTTACTAAATACAGAGAAAACTATCAAAAAGAATCCGAAGATATAGAAAAGCGCATCGAAATTTTGAAATCAAAACTTGTCGCATTATCAGGCGGCGAAGCAAAAATGGATACAAAATCGATACTCGAAAAGTACCGAAAAATTGACACTCTTACATTTGAGATTGCCGATGAATTTATAAGTAAAATCTTCATTGGAAAACTCCAAAAGAGTGGCAAGAGAGAAATCAAGATTGAGTGGAAAATTTAGGCGTTTTCCACAGTCAAAAATCGACAAAATATACAAGATTAACAAAAAAGTATAGTATTGGCTAACTCAGCCCACGGCGGGTTTGACGGTGGTGCCGTAGCGAGTGACGGTACGGTAGAAAAGGATATAAATTTGAACATAACACTTTCGGTTGCACAATTTTTGAAGCAGAGCGGTTTTGAGGTTGTGCTAACACGCGAAAATGATGTTTCTACCGATGATATTGAAACCGATAAAATTGCGTCGCGTAAGAAAAGTGACCTTAAAAACCGACTTAATTTGATGAGAGATTATCCCAATTCGGTTTTTGTAAGTGTTCATCTTAATAAATTCACTACATCTGCGGCAAACGGTTCACAGGTTTTTTACAGTAGATTTTCGCAATCGGAGAAATTGGGCGAATGTATACAGAATTCTATTGTAAACTATCTGCAACCCGACAATGTAAGGGTTAATAAGCAGGCAACCAAAAGTATGTATTTGCTTTATAATGCCTCGGTGCCTTCGGTGCTTGTGGAGTGCGGTTTTTTAAGCAATAAAGCAGAGCTCGAAAGGCTTAAAACCAAGGAATATCAGAAAAAAATGGCTTTTTGTATATATTGTGGAATACTTGAATATTTTAAGGGAGAAAAGTAATGGCTAGTAAGTCAAAGGTTGTATATGTTTGCAGTGAATGTGGATATGAAACGGCTAAATGGATGGGTAAATGCCCGTCCTGTAATGCTTGGAGCACATTGGAAGAGGATGTAAGGATGGCTACCAAAGCCGCTGCAAAAACAATGGGAATTACCGGTGTTAATGTTGCTACAGCTAAACCCTTATCGCAAATAGATTCCACAGCAGAAGAACGCTATGTAATAGGTATACGCGAGCTTGACAGGGTGCTTGGCGGCGGTATAGTAAAGGGCTCTGTAACACTTTTAAGCGGCGACCCCGGTATTGGTAAATCTACAATTCTTTTGCAAATATGTAATGCTTTTCAAAATAAGCTTAATGTGCTTTATGTATCGGGTGAGGAATCTGCAATTCAGATAAAAATGCGCGCTAACAGACTTGGTGTTGTTAGCGATAATATTACTATTATGACCGAGACTGATACTCAGGCAATTTGCGAATATATATTAGCTCAAAAGCCCGACCTTGTTATGATAGATTCAATTCAGACAATGCAGATTGCCGAGCTTTCATCGTCGGCAGGTAGTATTGTTCAGGTAAGGGAATCTACTAATTTACTGTTAAGAACGGGAAAAAGCTTGGATATTCCCGTAATTATTGTAGGCCATGTAAACAAGGGCGGCGATATTGCAGGACCAAAGGTAATGGAGCATATTGTTGATACTGTGCTTTATTTTGAAGGTGAAAGAAATCAGTCCTACCGTATTTTAAGAGCCATTAAAAACCGTTTTGGCTCTACTAATGAAATTGGCGTATTTGAAATGAACGATACCGGACTTAGTGAGGTTGAAAACCCCTCTGCTATGCTTTTATCGGGTAGACTTCCAAATGTTTCGGGCGGATGTATTACCTGTGTTATAGAGGGTACAAGACCTATTTTGGCCGAGGTTCAGGGTCTTGTAAGTACAACGGGCTTTGGAAATGCAAGAAGAATGGCAACGGGGTATGACTATAACCGTTTAAATCTTATGCTAGCCGTTTTGGAAAAGCGTTTGGGACTTTATTTTTCTAATTTAGATACATATTTAAATATCGTAGGCGGTATGCGACTTGATGAGCCTGCGGCAGATTTGGCGGTAGCTATGGCGCTTGTTTCGGGGCTTAGGGATATACCAATAGACCCGAATACAATTGCATTTGGCGAAATTGGGCTTTCGGGTGAAATAAGAACGGTACCAAGAGCGCAAGCTAGAGTAAACGAAGCGGCGCGTCTAGGATTTACAAAATGTATTTTACCGAGCGCTTCAATGAAGCAAATCACCAAATGTCCTGATTCAATCGAGCTTATTGGGGTTAGGAACTTGGCGCAGGCGATTGCTATTATCAAATAAGCGGCTTACAAAGTATGGACAAGAATTTTCTAGCGAGGTCACATTACTGCATTTGTCAAGGGTGCAGTAGCCGTCTGTTTGATGTCTGCAGTTTTCGGCACATTGGATAATTCCCATAAAAAATCTCCTAAATTTAAAAGAATGGTATAATTATAGTATGGAAAGTTTAAACTTTATTATTGCAAAAAATTTAGCTTCTTTGAGAAGAAAAAATAAATTAACACAAGCGCAGCTTGCCGAAAAGCTTAACTATTCGGACAAGGCTATTTCAAAGTGGGAAAAGGGCGAATCCTTACCCTCTGTTGAGGTGTTGCATAAAATCTGTAAGCTTTACGGGGTTAGTATGGATTACATAGTGGGCGACGAAAAAAAAGAGCCTAAAATAATTGAAACCGATGCGCTTAAGAAACGCTATTTGAATATTACGCTTTTAAGCGTTTTAGCGGTTTGGTTTGTAGCTCTTGTGCTTTTTGTTTCGTTTGATATTTTTGCTCACAAGGATTATTTTATAATTTTTGCTTGGGCGGTGCCTGCATCGTCGGTAGTAAGCATTATTTTTGATGCGATATGGAACAAATGCAAACTGCTTTTTTATTTGCTTACATTACTTATATGGTCGTTCCTTATATCTGCTGCTATTCAGTTTTTAACCTTTAATATATGGAAAATATTGCTTATAGGTATTCCAATGCAAATAGCAATTTATTTATGGTCGCGATTGGCAAAGAAATAAAATATTGACAATTTATGACATTTCGTGTATAATTAGCAAAGAATTTAGAGTACAGGAGTGATTTTATGGTACCAACAGGGATTATAAGACCTGTAGATAAAATGGGTAGGGTAGTAATACCAAAGGAAATCCGTGAAAGACTTAAAATTGAAAACGATAAGGATAGCTTTGAAATTTATACCGACGGCGATTTGGTAATACTTAAAAAATATCAGTTAAGCTGTGTGTTTTGTGGCTCGTTGGAGGATAGCGTTCCTTATAACGGTTATACCGTGTGCAAAAAGTGTATAGAAAAGCTTAGCGAGATAGAAAATGCTTGACAAGGTAAACTATTAATGATATAATTTTAGAAATGTTAAATGCGTTGAAGGAATTATTGCTTAAACGGATTGTTAAGAGAGTCGGCGGTTGGTGCAAGTCCGATACATGAGTTTAAGTCAAGTCTCATTCCCTAGCAGAGCGGCTGAAAATATAGTAAGCGGCTACGGCATGCACCGTTATCATAGCAAAGGGCTTGATGGAGCCTTATGAGTGACCGTAATGTTTCGGTAAACAGGGTGGTACCGCGAATTCAAAATTCGTCCCTGAGATTGCTTTGTGCAGTCTCAGGGTTTTTAATTTTTAAGTGAGGTATTTTTATGAAAATCAAAATTTTTGACAGAACTTTATGCAGAGATGACCGCAATTTTTCTTTTAAGGAAAAGATTGAAATTGCAAGGCAGCTTGAAAAGCTAAATGTTGATACTGTTGAAATTTCTGAAATTGAAAATATTAAGAGTGATACATTGTTAGTTCGCACAATCGCTTCCTTTGTAAAGGGGGCAGTCTTGTCGGTGGCTACAGGCGCTACAAAGCAGGGAATTGACAATGCGGCAAACGCCTTAAATACAGCCGCTAAGCCAAGACTTCGTATAGAATTACCAGTATCTACAGTGGGTATGGAATATACCTGCCACAAAAAAGCGCCTAAAATGCTTGAGCTCATAAGTGAGCTTGTGGCTTATGCTAAGGAAAAATGCGATGACGTAGAGTTTTGCGCTATTGATGCTACAAGAGCCGAAGAGGATTTCTTGAAAGAGGTTATCAGTACTGCATATTCTTCGGGTGCTAGTATAGTTACACTTTGTGATACCGCCGCAGAAATGTTGCCCGATGCTTTTGGCGAATTCGTAGGTAGCTTTGAAAAGCAAGGCGTAACCTTAGGTGTTATGTGTGATAACAAGAACGGCTTAGCCGTTGCAGATGCGGTTATTGCTATTAAAAATGGCGCAAAGGTTATAAAAACCTCGGTTGGCGGCAGTAATGTTCCGCTTGATACCTTGGCGGTGGTTATTAAAAACTGCGGCAACAGCTGTGATATTGAATCGGATATTAAGATTACCGAATATGGCCGTATTATTAAGCAAATCGGTTGGATTACAGATAATGCTAAAAACGAAAAGGTTGCAGTTAGCACTCAGGCTATAGAAGACGGTATGGAATTAGATTCTAATGATGATAGTGATACTGTTTTAGCGGCAGTTATGAAGCTTGGATATGATTTATCCGAAGAGGATTCCGCCAAGGTTTACGAAGAATTTTTGCGTGTAGCAAATAAAAGAAAGGTTACCTTAACCGAATTAGAGGCTATTGTAGCCGCTGTTGCATTACAGGTAACACCTACATATAAATTGGTAAATTATGTTGTGAACAGTAGTAATGTTATTACTTCTTCTGCACAGATTACCCTTGAAAAAGATGGCGAGAATTTACAGGGCATCAGCACAGGCGACGGTCCTATTGATGCGGCGTTCTTGGCGCTTGAACAAATTATGGGCACACATTTTGAATTGGATGATTTCCAAATTCAGTCTGTAACACAGGGTAAAGAGGCTATGGGTAGCGCACTTGTAAAGCTTAGAAAAGAAGGTAAGCTTTATTCGGGTAACGGTATTTCTACCGATATTATAAGCGCAAGTATTAAGGCTTATATAAATGCCGTAAATAAGATTGTATACGAGGAGGCGTAAATTAAATGAAACTTTCATTCTCTACAAAGGGTTGGCATAACAGCACCTTTGATGAATTTTGCCAAATTGCAAAGGATTTAAAGTTTTCGGGAATAGAGCTTCATAATATACATAACCGCCTTTTTACCGATAAGGACGGCGCTTTTCACGATTATGCTGCGGCTAAAACCGTAAGAAAGCTTTACGAAATGAAGCTTACAATTCCTTGTATTGATACAATTTGCAACCTTGCCGATGAAAATACTAAAAGCGAAAGCATTAAGGAAATCAACGCTTGTATAGCGATTGCAAACGATTTGCATATTCCTTATGTAAGAGTAAAGGCTTACGGTGAAGAAAATTATGATTTAGTATCGAATATTATTGCAGAAATTCTTCCCACCTGTGAACAAAAGGGAATTGTAATTTTAATTGAAACCTCGGGTATTTTCTGTGATACCGCAAAGCTTCGCGATATGCTTGATAGCTTTGCGTGCGATAATTTAGCGGCGCTTTGGGATATGCATTCACCTTACTTTGTTAAGAACGAAGACCCCGAAATTACAATTAAAAACCTAGGTGCTTATATTAAGCATGTTCATATAAAGGATGCCATTAAAACAGAAAATGGCATAGAATATTGTATTATAGGCGAGGGTAAAATGCCTATAAGCGAAATGATGTTGGGACTTCGCTCGGTAAATTTCGATGGCTTTATATCGCTCGAATGGGTGCCCGAATGGTGCGAAGAGCTTGATGATATGGAAATCATCTTCTCACAGTTTGTAAACTATATGAAGCAGTTTGCAGATACCTCAAAGAGTGATAATTCGCTTTACTATAACCGCGCACATACAGGTAGATTCGTTTGGGAAAAGGACCGCCTTATTGACGCTACTTTTTCTCAAGTGCTTGACCGTATGGTAGAGGAATTCCCCGACCAATACGCCTTTAAATACACAACGCTTGACTATACAAGAACATACAGCGAATTCCGTGACGATGTTGATAATTTTGCAAGAAGCTTAATTTCAATGGGCGTAAAAGCGGGAACACACGTGGCTGTTTGGGCTTCTAATGTGCCTCAATGGTATATTGCATTCTGGGCAACTGTTAAATTAGGCGCAGTTCTTGTAACTGTAAATACCGCATATAAAATACACGAGGTAGAATATTTGCTTCGTCAGTCGGATACGCATACTTTAATTATGACCGAGGGTTCTAAGGATTGTAATTACGGCGGAATTATTGCAGAATTATGCCCCGAGCTTGAAAATACCAAGCCCGGCACACCCTTACACGCTAAAAGATTACCCTTTATGCGTAATGTAATTACAGTAGGCTTTAAGCAAAAGGGTTGTCTTACCTGGAATGCTGCAGTAGAACGTGCCTCACAGGTGCCACTTTCCGAGGTTCACCGTATGGCTGCCGCAGTCGATAAGGACGATGTTTGCAATATGCAGTACACCTCGGGTACAACAGGCTTCCCGAAGGGCGTAATGCTTACACACTATAACGTTGTTAATAACGGTAAATATATTGGTGACCGTATGGAACTTTCTACCGCGGACCGTATGATGATTCAGGTTCCTATGTTCCATTGCTTTGGCATGGTGCTTTCTATGACCGCTTCTATGACACACGGCGCTACCATTTGTCCGTTACCGTATTTCTCGCCAAAATCTGCTTTGGCTTGTGTTAATTCCGAGCGCATTACAGCATTTAACGGTGTGCCAACAATGTTTATTGCTATGATGTCTCATCCCGATTTTGCTAAGACCGATTTTTCACATATCCGTGTTGGCATTATGGCGGGCGCTAACTGTCCTGCAGACCTTATGAAAAAGGCTACTGTAGATATGAATATGAAAGAAATTGTATCGGTTTACGGTCAGACAGAGGCTTCACCCGGATGTACTATGAGTAGTTATTTCGATTCGTTGGAGGTTAGAACCGAAACTGTTGGTAGTGCTTTTGCAAATGTTGAATGTAAGATTGTTGACCCCGAAACAGGACTTGATTGTCCTGACGGTGTAAATGGCGAATTTGTAGCACGCGGTTATAACATAATGAAGGGCTACTACAAAATGCCTAAGGCTACTGCCGAGGCTATTGATAAGGACGGTTGGCTTCACACAGGTGACCTTGCTTGCAGAGATGCGGACGGTAACTACCGCATAACAGGTAGACTTAAGGATATGATAATTCGTGGTGGCGAAAATATTTACCCCAAGGAAATTGAAGAATTTATTTATACCTGTTCTAAGGTTCGCGATGTTCAGGTTATCGGTGTGCCCGATAAAAATTACGGCGAAGAAATTATGGCGCAGATTATTCTTAAAAAAGGCGAGAGTATGACCGAAGAAGAAATGCGAGAGTATATCGCATCGCATATGGCTCGTCATAAGGTGCCGCGTTATATTGAGTTTGTTGAGGCTTTCCCAATGAACGCCGCAGGTAAAATTTTGAAATACAAAATGCGCGAGGATGCCGCTAATAGATTGGGACTCGTATGATAAATAATATTTATACTATTGATTCGCATTGTCATATTTACCCCGAAAAAATCGCAAGCCGTGCAGTTGCGGGGACTGACGCTTTTTACGGCGAAAAGTCACTCTGCAAAGGCACCGCGTCCGATTTAATAAGCGAGGGTATAAAAGCAGGGATTGACCATTTTATTGTTCAGTCGGTTGCTACTACGCCGCATCAAGTAAGAAGTATTAATGAATTTATAGCCAAAGAGGTTGAAAATTCCGACGGTCTTATGACGGGTCTTGGCACCTTACATCCCGACAGTGAGGATATTAATGGCGATATTAAGCATATTCTTGAATTGGGGCTTCACGGCGTGAAATTACACCCCGATATTCAAAAATTCAAGATAGATGATTACAGATGCCTTAAAATATATGACCTTTGCGAAGAGCAAGGCATTCCGATTTTAATGCATACGGGGGACAGTCGGTTTGATTTTTCGAACCCAAACCGATTATTACCCATAATGGAAATATATACATCCCTTACAGTTGTGGGCGCTCATTTGGGCGGTTGGTCTGTATGGGACGAGGCGGTAAGCACCCTTAAGGATTTACCTAATTTTTATGTAGACTGTTCTTCGTGTTTCCCGTTTATAAACGCGCAAAAGGTTAAGGAATTAATTAAACTATATGGTGCCGAAAAAGTGCTTTTCGGTACCGATTATCCTATGTGGTCGCCAAGCAAAGAAATAGAGGCTTTTTTGTCACTTTCGCTTGACGAATTTGAAAATAGGTGTATACTTAATATGAATGCAAAAAAAGTTTTTAATTTGGAGTGAAATTAATGAGCGATTTTAAAATCGGCACTAAATGTGTGCAAGGCGGTTATACCCCAAAAAACGGCGAACCGCGTCAAATTCCAATTTATCAAAGTACAACATATAAATATAATACAAGTGAGGATATGGGAAAGCTTTTTGACTTAGAGGCTTCGGGTTATTTTTATGCCCGTCTTCAAAATCCTACTTGCGATTTAGTTGCCGCTAAAATTTGCGAAATGGAGGGCGGTACTGCCGCTATGCTTACTTCTTCAGGTCAAGCAGCATCCTTCTTCTCAATTTTCAATATAGCAGGCTGTGGCGACCATATTATTGCTTCCTCTGCAATCTATGGCGGAACATATAACTTATTTGCGGTTACTATGAAACGAATGGGTATTGACTTTACATTCATTTCACCCGAATGTTCTGATGAAGAATTTGAAGCGGCTTTCAAACCCAATACCAAAGCAGTTTTCGGTGAAACTATTGCTAACCCTGCTTTATTGGTGCTTGATATTGAGCGCTTTGCAAATATGGCGCATAAGCACGGTGTACCGCTTATTATTGATAATACCTTTGCAACACCTGTAAACTGCCGTCCTTTTGAATGGGGGGCAGATATCGTTATTCATTCTACCACTAAGTATATGGATGGTCACGGTAGCGCAGTTGGTGGTTGTATTGTGGATTCGGGCAAATTTGATTGGACAAAATATCCCGAAAAATACCCCGGTCTTTGCACACCTGACGAAAGCTATCACGGTGTTACTTATACCGAGCGTTTCGGTCTTGCAGGCGCTTACATTACAAAGGCTACTGCACAATTAATGCGTGACTTTGGTTGTTGCCAATCTGCACAAAGCGCATATGTATTAAACTTAGGTCTTGAAAGCTTGCACCTTAGAATGAAAAAGCATTGCGAAAACGGCCTTGCAGTTGCAAAGGCTCTTCAAAATGACGATAGAATCGCTTGGGTAAGATATCCGCACCTTGAGGGTGATAAGAACTACGATTTGGCGCAGAAATATATGCCAAACGGCGGTTGCGGTGTAGTAAGCTTTGGCGTTAAGGGTGGAAGAGCCGCTGCCGAAGCGTTTATGAAAGAACTTAAAATCGCTCAGATTGCAACCCATGTGGCAGATGCGCGTACCTGCTGCTTACACCCTGCAAATGCAACCCACCGTCAGATGAATGATGATGAATTAGTAGCTTGCGGTATCACACCTGACTTGATTCGTTTCTCTTGCGGTATTGAAGACGCTGACGATTTAATCGGCGATATTAAGCAGGCACTTGATAAAATTTAACGAAATATCCCTCCGTCTTGCCGTAAAGCAAGACACCTCCCTTTAAAAAAGGGAGGCAAATATGTAAAAGGAATATATATATTATGCCAATTAAAATACCAAATGATTTACCTGCGGTAAAAACTTTAAACGACGAAAATATCTTTGTTATGACCGAAACCCGTGCCATAACACAGGATATCCGTCCTTTAAAAATACTGCTTTTAAATCTTATGCCTAAAAAAATAGAAACCGAGACTCAATTGTCAAGGCTTCTTGGAAACTCACCTTTACAGGTTGATTTAGAGCTTATTCATACTAAAAGTCATAAGTCTAAAAATACATCAGCCGAGCATTTACTCGCTTTTTATAAGACCTTTGATGACGTTAAGGACCAGACCTTTGACGGTATGATTATTACGGGTGCCCCCGTAGAGCTGTTACCTTTTGAAGCGGTTGAGTATTGGGAAGAGCTTTGTACCATAATGGAATGGACTAAAACCCACGTTCACAGCACCTTCCATATTTGTTGGGGCGCACAAGCAGGGCTTTATTACCATTTCGGTATTGATAAAAAGCCACTCCCAAAAAAGATGTTCGGTATATTCCCACATAAAGCAGATTATAAAAAATCAATCCTTTTCCGTGGGTTTGATGATGTATTTATGGTTCCTCATTCAAGACATACAACGGTTGATATTGAGGACATAAAGAAATGCAGTGAGCTTAAAATACTTGCGTCTTCCGAAGAAGCAGGTATTTATGCTATGGCGACTGCCGAGGGTAAACAAATTTTCATTACAGGTCATTCGGAATATGATGCTAACACATTAGCAAATGAATATTTCAGGGATTTGAACGAGGGTAAACCTATTGAAGTTCCTAAAAACTATTTCCCCGATGACAACCCCGAAAATGAGCCTGTTGTAACCTGGCGTTCGCACGCTAATTTGCTTTATTCAAACTGGCTTAACTACTTTGTTTACCAAACAACACCTTACGATATTAAGGAAATAAAATAACAAAACGCGACCTTTCGGTCGCGTTTTTACTATTTTATTCTTATATCAAATTGGAATTCGGTTTCTTTTTCCTTTTTGGCGGTAAAGTCAATAAGATAAACCATAACTTTTATATAAGGGCTTCCTGCCATATTTCTGTGGGATGTATAGGAATCTTCAGAAATAGTTACCGAATATAAATCCTTGTCAAACAAAATGGATGCGGTACCAAGGTCAATTTCGCCGTCCAAAACCTTAGGCTCGGTACGGGTCACAAAACGCTCGGTAACGGTTTCGGTCTTTTCGGAATATTTGAAAATATCCTTAAGTAAAACACCGTCGTCGTTTATTGTGAAAGTGCGGTTGATTTTATTTATAATACCTTCTTCGTAAGCGCCTTGCAAATCAATTGAGAATACATTTTCTTCTGCTTTGATTACTTCGGATTTGTATTCTTTACCAAGGCATTGATACTGTCCGTTAATAATCGGAACACTGTGACCTTTTGAAGAGAAATTAAGATTAACCATTCTATCGTCATAATGCTTGTATCTTATGTATTCAGGCGCACCCAAATCGCAAAGCGGCATATCGGTACCAACAACTATAAGGAAGTTTCCAAGGTCGTTATGGTTATGCGGTTCGTAGTTGTGGCCACCCTTTGTAGCAAAGCTGAACTTTTCTTTGCGGTTCACGTACCACTGTGCATCGTCAAGGTAGGATGTGCCAATAGTATCAGCATCTGCCTTATATTCCTTGTCTAACTAGAAGAATGCGGGAATAGAGGTTACGCTATTAAAAAATGCGGCACCGTGTTCTAATTCGGGAAGTAGTACACCGTCATAAGTTCTCTTTAAATAGCAAGCAAAACCCGGGCTGAATTTAAAATTGGCGCCCGCATCTGCAAAGGAAACGGTCATATCCTTGTTAAGCTTAACTCTCTGGGGGAATAGTGCGAGTTTGTCTATCTTGTCATTATGAACATAGTTAATCTTGCCGTTTGAATAGTTGTAAAGAATATTTGCAAAATAGCTGTAGCTTGCAAAACCAAAGTTCCAGTAGGAAACACCTTCTTGGCAACAACCGTCGTTAGGTAATCCTTCTAAATATCTGTCAAGCCCTTTTATAAGACGGGGGAGAATTTCGTCAATTTCTTCTTTTGTACCAAAGTGCAAAAGTGCCGCTGCGCTACCGCCCATACACACAGCCGACCAGTTGTTAAGTTGACTTTCTGCCGAATGGAAGTAAGGGTAGGTTTTAAAGGCGGTAAAAATTCTTCTGCGAAGTTCATATTCAATTCTTTCTATCATAAAATAGGGGAGTTTATCGTGTAATAATACAGCAATTTCTGTTAAAGCACGAGCGGTTTCGGCTTGGAAAAGGTCGATTCTATGAATTATAAAATCCATTGTGGGATTTTCTTCAAAATGATTGTGGGCGGGGATAACCCAAGTAAATTCGTTACAGATAATATGAATAAGGTCAATAAGCTCGTTTAAATATCTTTCATCTTCGTAAAGATAATAAGCAATTGCCAAAGCCATAGCATTATTACGGCGCTCGAAATATTCCTCGTCTCTTCTGCGCCCTGTGGTATAATATTCCATATATTTGCTTATTTTATCAATATTATACTGTGCTTCTAAAGCCTTGTCGGCGCGGTCAACTATTTGTTTAATTAAAGGCTTATATGCCTTGCACGATAATATTTCTTGCTTTTTGGCTTTAAAGTCAATATTATAATAATTCTTCAATTTTTATTTCCCCCAATAAATTACCGTATATTAATATGATAATACAAATAATTTGATTTGCTATAATTATATTTGCATTTTGTTTGTATTTTATTGCTGTTTTTCAATTTATATTGTAGAAATTGAAAATAACCTAAAAACCAAAAAGCGTGCCCTCACAGGCTTCGAATCCTTTACAGACGAAAAAGAGAGCACCAACAAGTGTTGACACTCTCTTTTCTGAATGTGGCTCACAATTTCGGAGTTCTTAATTTTTTTGACTAGTGTGTTTGAACCGCTACATATCTAAAGGTTTTAAAAATGATTTTTATACGATTGTATAATACGATATTCCATTTCCTTTTTATTTGAAAGAAAAACGTCATAAGCTTCTGCTAAATATTGTTCGATTTCTTTATTGGGATTTCTGGAACAACCGTCAATGCAAGAAATAGCAGAGTATAACAAATTGGCATGTTCCTGTTTTGGCGGAATTAATGTATGAGCACATAATAATTTAGCTTCTTGCCGATGTAACTCTGAAACAAATCCCAAGAAATGCATGTAGGTTAAATATTGTTCTATTATATGGTAAGCATTACCAAAATCACTGTAGATATCGCTCCAATTAAGTTTAAATAGAGATTGATGTTTTTTTACCCATTGAAATATGTTATTTATTGAAACAATTGCATTCTTAGAAGTGTTACGATAATATATAAATTTATCAAACAACGCACATTGCCAAATTCTACGGTCACACATAAAGATGATTTCTCCATCAATTGGAATATCAAGAAAGAATGGTAGTGTTCTATTTTTCGTATCTTTAGCAAAGTGAAAATTTGAGATTATTGCATCTGTTTTTATATCAGAACGATATTGCTTTAGTTTGTTTTTATAATATATTTCATCTTGCTCTTTTATTATTTTTTCGCGTTGCTTACATTCTTTTTCATGCTCTTTTTTTTGGCGTTCCCATTCCTTTTTTGCTTCTTTTTCTTTATTTATAATTTTGTTGATTTTTATTTTATACTCTAAATCAGCTTTTTGAATTAATCTACACATATTTGGGTAATGAATCCAACGACGATTTTCGCAATTATTTATAATGTCATTATACAACTCATTTATATTGAAGTTTTGTTTGTAATGTTTACTTAAATCAATTTCTATTGCGGGGATTCCTAAGTTTCTAATTTTACTTTCTTTAATTTCATCAACGAAGTGAGTAACAGCGATTTCTACAATACAAATAGTATCTTTCGAAATCAAAAGAATATCTGGAACAATTGAGGATAATTTATTTTCTAAAAGTATATCATCACATTTCACATAGCGAGCAGGCTGTATTTCTATTGTTTCAGGTACAAAAGGAATGTATTCATAAAAAAATGAAGACGATTTTTTATATTCAAGTGAAATTGATGGAAAGAGCAATTCGCCAGCAGATGAAATGATATCCTTGGCAAGCATATGAACGGCAGTTTGAGTTGCCACATCAACAGAACACTTTTTTGTATTGTGGGAAAAGTGATGACGATTTTTTAATCCTAATTTCGCTTGTAAAGTTGCACCGCAAGAAGGACAAACACAACCGCAAGATAATCCGCGTTCTTCTTCAGTTAATTCATCGATATGTATGATTTTATCTCCTCTTAATCCAAAAGCAAGTTTTATTTCGTTGATAATACGCACCTCTTTTTAAGAAATATTTTATAATTTTAGCAATCGTCGTTATTATTTATTATTCTCCTTTGCTGTGTTGATAGAGGAGATGAGCATTCTGCGAATTGAACCGCAGTCATGCAAAGCATTCCTCGCAACATCATCAGTGATAATACCGGCTTTTTGTGCTATTTCAATCCAATATTCTGTTTCATAGCACTCCTTTAAAGCAATTTGCAACTTGGCAATAAAATCGGGACGGCTGTGCGCATACTTTGCCTCGCGAATATTTGCACCGATACTTGTCCCGCTTCGTTCAAGTTGATTGGACAGAGAATAATGCCCTTTGATGTTTTCAGTTAGTTTTAAGATTTGAATTGCAAATTCTGTTGACATATCCGCAAGTTTATTTTCAGCCATCGAGATCACCTCTTTGGATACATTATATCACAGATTCCAATGATTTTCAATGAAATCGCGCAAAGCGCGATGAAATCCGAGCGATGCTCGGGTGAAATCTGCTTCACAGATGAAATTAAATCCGTCCTTATCTCCCGACAAAGTCGGATTTCATCACGAAGTGATTTCATCCACCGCAGGTGGATTTATTCCGTCCACAAGGACGGATTTAGTTGAAAAGAACCCACACTTGTCGTAGACAAATGTGGGTTCTTTTCTGGCCCGCTCGAAGGGATTCGAACCCCCGTTCTTCAGAATCGGAATCTGCTGCGTTATCCAGCTGCGCCACGAGCGGTAATCATAAAATAGATTAGCAAGGTGTTTCGCGTTGCGAAACACCTTGTTTTTTAATTGTTATTTTTCATAACCTTTTGGGTTATTTGACTGCCAACGCCATGTGTCCTCACACATTTCGTCAATACCGTATTTAGCAGTCCAACCAAGTACATTTTTGGCTTTTTCGGCATTAGCGTAAACTTCGTCAGGGTCACCGGGACGGCGAGGGTCTATAACATAAGGCACGTCTATACCGCTTGCTTTTACAAAAGCATCCCTTAGCTGTAAAACGCTTGTACCGTTGCCTGTGCCAAGGTTAAAGGCTTCGCAGCCGGTGTTTTTAAGCGCCCAGTCAACCGCTTTAACGTGACCGTCCGCCAGGTCAACTACGTGGATATAATCGCGCACGCCCGTACCGTCAACAGTATTATAATCGTTACCGAAAACGTGAAGCTTTTCGAGTTTGCCAACTGCCACCTGTGAAATATAAGGCATTAAGTTATTTGGAATACCCTTGGGGTCTTCACCTATAAGTCCGCTTTTGTGAGCGCCAATTGGGTTAAAGTAACGAAGAAGCGCTATGCACCAATCATTATCGGCAATGTAAAGGTCACGAAGCATTTCTTCTATAAAATATTTTGTTCTGCCGTAGGGGTTGATAGCGCCCAAAGGCATACCTTCAACCAAAGGCATTTCGGTTGCAACACCGTAAACGGTTGCAGAGGATGAGAAAACAATCTTTTTAACACCAAACTCGTTCATTGTTTCAAGTAAAACAAGGGTGCTTATAAGGTTGTTATCATAATACATAACAGGCTCTCTTACCGATTCGCCAACCGCCTTAAGACCTGCAAAATGTATAACTGCTTCGATATTATTTTCGCTGAAAATTTTGCGAAGTGCTTCCTTGTTTCTTACATCCTCTTCGTAAAATTTAACAGCCTTTCCTGTGATTTTTTCAACGCGTGCCAAGGATTCCTTACTGCTGTTATCAAGATTATCAACAACAATAACATCATATCCTGCATTCTGCATTTCAATACAGGTATGGCTACCTATGTATCCTGCACCGCCTGTTACTAAAATAGACATAATCGATGTCCTCCCATAAAAAATATACTAATATTTTATATTAACTGAATCGTTTTGTCAAGGAAACCGCGCATTTAGAACAATTTTTCTTGCTAAAACAATATAATTGTGATAATATATTTTAGTTAGTAAATTTAAGGAGAATTTTTTGTGACTGAATTAGAACGCGAGATAGGAAGACGCAGAACCTTTGCGATAATTTCTCACCCTGACGCAGGTAAAACCACATTAACCGAAAAGTTTTTGCTTTACGGCGGTGCAATTCAAACCGCAGGCTCGGTAAAAGGTAAAGCAAATTCAAAACACGCAGTAAGTGACTGGATGGAGCTTGAAAAACAGCGTGGTATTTCAATAACCTCATCTGTAATGCAGTTTGAGTATGACGGATATTGCATTAATATTCTTGATACCCCGGGACATCAGGACTTCTCGGAGGATACCTACCGTACCTTAATGGCGGCAGATAGCGTGGTAATGGTAATAGACGCGGCAAAGGGTATAGAAGCGCAAACAAGAAAGCTTTTTAAGGTTTGTGCAATGCGCCATATCCCGATTTTTACATTTATTAACAAGCTTGACCGTGAATCCCGTGACCCGTTTGAGCTTTTGGACCAGCTTGAAAAGGAATTCGGCATTGGCACATATCCTGTAAACTGGCCTATTGGCTGCGGTGTTAGCTTTAAGGGTGTTTTTGACCGCGATAAAAGGGAAATTCTTTCCTTTGCAGATATGCACAAGGGTAAAGAAAAGATTAAGCCCACACCCTGCGATATAACAGATATAGAAAAGCTTGACGAGCTTATTGGCGAATACCAAAGAGCAGAGCTTGTTGACCAAATAGAGCTTTTAGACGGCGCAAGCTATGAATTTGATTTGGAAAAGGTAAGAAACGGCGAATTGACCCCTGTATTCTTCGGTTCGGCTTTAATGAACTTTGGTATAGAGGTATTTTTGGAAAACTTCCTTAAAATGACCACTTCACCTTTGCCGAGAAAATCGGGCGACAGTATGGTTTCTCCTTTTGATGATAGCTTTTCTGCATTTGCCTTTAAAATACAGGCGAATATGAATAAAAATCACCGCGACAGAATTACCTTCTTCCGTATATGCTCGGGTAAGTTTGAACGCGGCGCCGATTATTTTCACATTCAGGCAGGAAAACCTGTTCGTCTTTCACAACCGCAACAGATGATGGCAGAGGAACGCCAGATTATTAATGAAGCCTATGCAGGTGATATTATTGGTGTATTTGACCCCGGTATTTTCTCAATTGGCGATACTGTTTGTTCGGCTAAAAATAAGGTACAGTTTGAGGGTATACCTACCTTTGCGCCTGAGCATTTTTCAATGATTGAGCAAAAGGACTCGCTAAAGCGAAAGCAGTTTGTAAAGGGCGTTGAGCAGATAGCGCAAGAGGGTGCTATTCAGATTTTCCACGAGCCCAACACAGGTATGGAACGCGTTATTGTAGGTGTTGTTGGTGTGCTTCAGTTTGAGGTGCTTGAACACCGCCTTAAAAACGAATACAATGTAGATGTTATAAGAAACGATTTACCGTATTCATATATCCGTTGGGTTAAGAATAAGGATATCGATATTAAAAAGCTCAACCTTACTTCAGATACAAAGTGGGTTCAGGACTTTAAGGGAAATAATATCTTAATTTTTACAAGCGAATGGAATATAAACTGGGCGCTTGAAAAGAACGAAGGCCTTATTTTAGAGGATTTCAGTAAGGATTAAAAAAGAAAACCGCAAGTTGATACTTGCGGTTTTTGTGTTTTATTTTTTACTGAAAATTTTGTTAAGAACAACGGTTATAATAATTATTATACCGATAACAATAAATATTGCAACCATACCCGAAAGCATATATTTAAGATTATCAATAAACGCTATAGGGTTAAAGGTGCTGAATATGCTTTTTGCAAGAAAAAGATTATTAAACATAATACATTACCTCCAGATTACATAAAGAAGCTAAGGATAAGACCGCCTGCTATAACAGAAGCAATCTGACCTGAAACATTTACGCCTATTGACTGCATAAGCAAGAAGTTTTGGGGGTCTTCCTTAAGTCCCATTTTGTGAACAACTCTGCCTGACATTGGGAATGCAGAAATACCTGCGGCACCAATCATGGGGTTGATTTTCTTGTCTTTCGGTAAGAAAAGGTTAATAAGTTTTGCAAACATAACGCCGCCTGCGGTATCGAAAATAAATGCGAAAAGGCCAAGACCTAAAATGAGAAGAGTGTTGAAGTTTAGGAATTTTCCGGCTTCCATCTGACAAGCGATTGTAATACCAAGGAATATAGTAATAAGGTTTGCAAGTACCTTTTGTGCGGTTTCCGAAAGGGAATTAAGTACACCGCATTCACGAATAAGGTTACCGAACATAAGGAAACCTATAAGGGATACCGATTCGGGTGCTACTACACCTGCAACAACTGTGATAACAATTGGGAATAAAATACGGGTAAGCTTTGAAACCTCTTTTGGTTGATACGGCATTCTGATAAGGCGTTCTTTTTTAGTTGTTAAAAGTTTAATAACAGGGGGTTGAATGATAGGAACCAAAGCCATATAAGAATATGCGGCTACCATTATTGCGCCTGTAATATCACTGTCTGCGCCTAAAAGCTTGTTTGCAACAACAATTGCTGTGGGGCCGTCTGCCGCGCCGATAATACCGATAGATGCGGCTTCGGGTGTGGTGAAGAACATAGATGCCAAACAGAAGGTAAAGAATATACCAAACTGTGCTGCTGCGCCGAAAATCATAAGCTTGGGGTTGGTAAGAAGCGGACCAAAGTCAATCATCGCACCGATACCTATAAAGAGTATGAGCGGGAATAACTCGTTTGCTATACCTGCGTTAAAAAGGGTGGTTAAAGCACCTTCGGCTATAACTTCACCCGTTTCACTAAATCTGGTTATAGCGCCCGAAGAAGGGATATTAACCAAAATTGTACCAAAGCCCATTGGTAACAAAAGTGTGGGTTCCATATCGTGACGGATTGCAAGATAAATTAGCACGCCGCCAATCACCCACATTACGAGGTACTTCCAGCCACCTGCTGTTGCAAAAGCAGAAAGATTTTCGACAAGGAAGCTGAGTTCTTTAAGTGTGTCCATTAAAAAATCCATTTTTTCAAGTCCTTTCTTTTTGTTTAGTGGAGTAAAAAAAGACTTTTACTGCAAAAACAGTAAAAGTCTTGTCATTTAATGCAAAATGCGGGTTAAAAACCGTATTGACGCAATTGCAGCACATATATATATGCCGACTACTCCCTAGTACTCAGTTATAATAACACACATTTTGATTTTTTTCAAGTAAAAATCAAAAATGTTATGAAAAACAAGAAAAGTTGATTTTTTATAAATTTTGTGGTACAATGCAAATACTAATGTAAATTTATGTTAGTAAAACTCTTGCATTCGAATTGGAGAAGATTATGGAAGATAAAGATTTATTTAGTTACGATAATTCTAACAATATTGTAAACGACGGTGAATCAAGCTTTGATTTGAACAGTTTTTCCACTAAAAATGAAGAACAAGGGCCGCCACAGCCACCTAAAAAGCGTAAGCAAAAGGTATGGCAAATAATTCTTACCTGTTTTCTTATAGGACTTATTACCTGTAGTATAGTTGTAGGCTCTTTTTTAGTTTACGCCTTTACTATGATAGACGGTACGGTTGAACAAAACCTAAACGATTTGCAGATTAATTTCACTACAAGCGTTTATGTTGAAAACAAGAAAGGCGATTGGGAAGAATACAAGCGTCTTCACGGTGAATATAATCGTATTTGGGTTGATTATGACGAGGAAGCAATAGAAAATAAAGATAAGGATTATGAGGGTATACCCGCAAATCTGGCTCACGCCTTTATTGCTATTGAGGATAAGCGTTTTGAATCCCACTACGGTATTGACTGGAAGCGTACCTTCGCGGCATTTGTAAACGAATTTATACCTATGCGCTCGAAGTTCGGCGGTTCTACTATTACACAGCAGTTAGTTAAGAACTTAACCGATGACCGCGACCAGAAGGCAAGCCGTAAGGTGCGTGAAATAATGCGCGCAAGATACCTTGAAACCAAGTATTCAAAGGATGTTATTTTAGAATGCTATCTTAATACTATTCCAATGGGCCACGGTACCTACGGTGTAGAGGTTGCGGCAAACTACTATTTTTCAAAAAGCGTTCACGAACTCACTTTGGAAGAGTGTGCTTGTCTTGCGGCAATAACAAAGGCACCTTCATACTATGCGCCTGATACTAACCCCGAAAATAATAAAAAGCGCCGTGAAGATGTTTTACGCGAGATGCTAAGCCAGAAATATATTACAAGGGAAGAGTATGACGCGGCATTAAACGCTGATTTTAAGTTGGCGCTTAATAAGGATAATGCTAAGCAAAACGAAATAAATTCTTATTTTATTGATGCTTTAATTGACCAGGTTGTTGACGATTTAATAGAAGAATACGGCTATGATAAGGAAAAAGCTGAACAGCTTTTCTATACAAACGGATATAAGATATATGCTACTGTTGATAATGAAATACAGGCTACAGTAGAAAAAGCATACCTTGATGTTGCATCTAAGGTTAAGAAAAGCAGTAAGGGTGACCCTCTTTGGGGCGCTATGACTGTTATGGATTATGAAGGTCACGTAAAAGGAATAGTGGGCGGTATTGGTGAGAAAACTAAAAACCGCGCATTCAACTGCGCTACCGATGCGGTTCGTCAGCCCGGTTCTACCATGAAGCCTATTGCGGTTTATGCACCCGCTATAGAACGCGGCGTTATTAATTTTTCGAGTATTTTGAATGATACTAAAACCACATACGGTAAGTGGACACCTAAAAACGCAGGCGGCGGATATTCCGGAAATATGACTGCACAAAAGGCGCTTGAGCGTTCTATCAATACTATTCCTGCGGCATTGGTAAATAAAATGAAGCCGCAAACCTCGTATGATTTCCTAACCCAAAAATTAGGTATAAAAAATCTTACTAAGAACGATGTAGACTTAGCGCCTATGTCACTTGGCGGTACTAACGGCGGTCTTACTACGCTTGAATCGGCGGCAGCTTATGCTATTTTCGGTAACGGCGGTCAGTATTACGAGCCAACCTTCTACACCAAGGTTACCGACCAAAAGGGTAATGTTGTTTTAGAGCAAAATACAAGACCTACTCCCGCTTTAAGTGAGGATACTGCAACCGTTATGAATAAAATGCTTCAAACTGTTATTTACGGCGGTAGCGGTACAGGTAAGTCGGTAGCATCATCTGTAAGCGGTATGAAGCTATTCGGTAAAACAGGTACTTCAAGTGAGGATAACGATAAATGGTTTGTAGGCGGTTCGCCTTATTATGTTGTATCCTCTTGGTGCGGATACGAAACAATGCAAAAAATGCCCTCGGCAAACTTGAGCGTTGCTAAAAATCTTTGGAGCGAGGTTATGTCCAAAATTCATAAGGGCTTAAAGTCGCGCGAATTTGAAGTAAGTAACTACGCACAGGATAGATATTACTGTACCTCAACAGGTCTTCTTGCTACTGAAGCTTGTCCATCTAAAGCGGTTGGTTGGTACAAAAAGGCATTCTTGCCCGAAAGTTGTACAACTCACGAGGGTACTGTATTAGGAAAGCCGGTTTACGAAAAGCCTGAAGAAACCACCTCTGAAAATTCTTCAAGCACCTCGTCAGGCACTTCTTCTAATACATCATCTACCTCGTCAGGTACCTCTTCTAATACTTCATCTACTTCGTCTGGCACAGCTAGTCAGGCACAATAATTTAAAGAGTAATAAATAAAGCGTGCTTTAAGCACGCTTTATTAGGATAAAAATATGCTGAAATTTAAAAAATTTGAAATATCTGATATAGAAAAAATAAAAAATTATACAAATATTCACGGTAATTTTTCTTGCGAAACAAGCTTTGTCAACCTACTTGTATGGCAGAATATTTACAATAATATGTACGCCGAAAAGGATGGTATACTTTTTATAAAATCAGTTATAAAGGGATACACCAATTTCCGTTTACCGTTTGGAAGCGATATTAAAAAGGGTGTTGAGCTATTGCGTGAATATTGTGGTGAAGACCCTGTGTTTTGGATACAGGAGGCCGAAAGATTCAATGAAATAGCACCGTATATTAACGAAAATTATCAGTTATACGAGCACCGTGATGCATTTGATTATATTTATTTGCAGAGCGATTTGGCAAATCTTAGCGGCAAAAAATACCACAGCAAGCGAAATCATATTTCGGCATTTTCAAAAAAATATGATTGGACCTACCGCGACATAACGAGTGAAAACAAAAACGATGTTTTAGAATGCGCTGAATTGTGGTACAAAGCGAATTTGGAACGGTATGACGAATATATGGAATGTGAATTCCAAGGGATAAAAACAATTTTAGAAAATATGGAAGCCCTTCAGGCTAAGGGCGGGGCAATATATATTGAGGGTAAGGTTGTAGCGTTTACCTTGGGCTCTGCTATAAATGATGAGGTTTTCGATGTTCACATAGAAAAGGCCTTACCGGAATATGGCACGGCATATACTGTTATTAATAATGAATTTGCTAAAAGTCTTGAGCGATACAAGTATATTAATCGCGAAGATGATATGGGGATTGAGGGACTTCGCAAGGCAAAGCTTTCATACAAGCCCGAAATTCTTTTAAAGAAATATCTTTGTATGCCTAAAAAAAAGGTGCTTAAAAGGCTTTATCACAAAAATTTTGCAGACGGCGACAATGCTTTTGAAGATAAGCTGTTTGAAACATGCTTCAAGTATTGCAAATATCTTGAAAAGGAAGGTAAGATAGTATCGATGTGCTTTGCCTTTCCTTGTAAAATAGGCGAAAGGTCTGCTCGCTACATTTACGGTGTTGCAACCGATGAAGCGCAAAGAAACAAAGGCTACGCAACCGAGCTTTTAAATAAAATAAAAGCGGAAGAAAATGATGTTTTAATATTGCGCCCTGTTAATGAAAATGTTACCGAATTTTATAAAAAAATGGGCTTTAAACCATTTAAAGCAACAAATCAAGTTAGGGATTTAGAACTAACACCTTGTGAGGATTTTTATTCGTTAGCTTTAGCCGAAAAGGAAACGGGCGGAAGCTATACGGCTATGTATTTAAGTGACCGAGAAGAAAATTTCGAAAATCTTTATTTTCCGTACTCTATGCCTTAAAAAACCGAGTGTTCTTTGAACACTCGGTTTTAATATTATTAGTTGTTTCTGTTGCTGTCGTTTTTATTGCTGTTTTTATTTTGATTGTTTTTGTTATCGCTTTTGTTCTGATTGTTATTTTGATTATTTTTATTATTATCGCTTCTGTTTTGGTTGTTGTTCTGGTTATTGCTGTTTTGATTATTTTGGTTTTTATTGTTGTAATTATCCATTAAAAATCACCCCGCTTTCACAGTTATTATCTGTTTTAAGCGAGGTGATTATTCTTTAAATATTAAATAAAATTTTAGCATTTTTAAAGGTTAAGTCTAAAACCTCATCGGTAGAAATCCCCTTTATTTCAGCCATTTTTTCGGCGGTGTACTTTATAAAAGCCGAATGGTTTGTTTTGCCTCTGAACGGCTCGGGTGCCAGGTATGGAGCATCGGTTTCAAGCAAGATTTTATCCATTGGCGTATCGCTGACTACATTTGGAAGTGCCTTTGCATTTTTAAAGGTTAAAACGCCGCCAACGCCTAAATACATACCAAGCTTTGTTATTTCACGCGCCATTTCCACACTGCCCGAAAAGGCGTGAACAACACCTTTTGGCTTGTATTCTTTTAAGATTTCAAGTGTGTCGGCGTGTGCCTCGCGGTCGTGAACTAAAACCGGTAAGTCATATTCATTTGCAAGCTTAAGCTGTGAAATAAAGATATCCTTTTGTTTTTCTTTATTATCCTGTCGCCAATAGTAATCAAGCCCTATTTCGCCTATTGCTACGCATTTTTTATGGCTTAAAAGCGGTTTAATATCATCTATGGAATCGCCGTCATCAACATTACCCGGATGAATGCCGACAGCCGCATAAATAATATCATATTTTTCGGCAAGCTCTATTGCTTTTAAGCTGCTTTCTTTATCGCATCCGCAGGTTATAATACCGCCAACGCCCGATTGCTTTAATGAAAAAATCAAGTCATCAAAGCCGGCAGAAAACACATCGTCATCATAGTGGGCATGGGTGTCAAATATAAGTGCTTCTGTATTGCTCAAGGCTATCACCTGATTTTGCTTCCTGCGGGGATACCGTCAAGGAAAATGACCTTAATATCTTCACCGCAGTCTGCCGCTAAAATCATACCCTCGGACTGGATACCGCAAAGGGTAGCGGGTTTAAGATTGGATACTAAAATAACGGTTTTGCCCACAAGCTCGTCAGGTGTATAGAATTTTGCAATACCCGATGCTACGGTGCGGTTTCTATTACCGTCGTCAATAGTTAATTTCAAAAGCTTTTTAGCCTTCGGTACAGGCTCGCAAGCAATAATTTTTGCAGCGGTAAGCTCTACCTTTGCAAAATCTTCAATGCCTATTTGTTCGCTTGTAACTACGTTTTCAGCCTTTTCTTCTTTAGCTTTTTCCTGTTCGGCAGCGATTTCGGCTAAAACCTTTTCGGAATCCATTCGGGCAAATAGCGGTGTTGCGGCGTCAACAGAATATTCTTTAACTGCGCCGAAGCAAAGGTCAGTATTATCGCAACAAAGTTGAGATTTAATGCTGTCAGAGCTTTGCGGCATTACAGGGTAGAGCATAATGCCAAGCAAACGAATACATTCAAGCAGATTGTAAAGCACGGTGTTAAGGCGTTCTTTGTTTGCTTCGTCCTTAGCTAAAGCCCACGGGGTAGTTTCATCAATATATTTATTGCAACGCTTTGCAAGGCTCATAACAGTATCAACCGCTTCGGCGTTATGATAAATATCCATAAGGCTTTTGTACTTTTCAATTGTTTTATTTGCTTCGTCTAAAAGCTCTTTATCACATTGCTCGGCACCTTCGCCGAAAGTAACTTTGCCTTCGAAATACTTATTGGTCATCGCAACCGAGCGGTTTACAAGGTTACCTAAAGTATTTGCAAGGTCGGTATTGAATTTATTTATAAAGTTTTCATAGGTGAATGTACCGTCCTGTGCGAATGAAACCTCACTTAAAAGATAGTAACGAACAGCATCTATACCAAAACGCTTTGCAAGTTCATCGGCATAAACAACATTACCCTTTGATTTGCTCATTTTATCTTCGCCAACAAGCACCCAGGGATGACCTAAAACCTGTTTTGGTAACGGTTCACCCAAAGCCATAAGAATAATCGGCCAATAGATAGTGTGGAAACGCACAATATCCTTACCTATAACGTGCAAATCTGCAGGCCAAAGCTTGCGGTAAAGGTCGGAATTATCCTCTGTATCATAACCAACGCCTGTTATATAGTTGGAAAGAGCATCTATCCAAACGTAGATTACATGCTTTTCATCAAAGCTTACGGGAACACCCCATTTGAAAGAGCTTCTTGAAACACACAAATCTGAAAGACCGGGCTTGAGAAAATTGTTAATCATTTCATTTTTGCGTGATTCAGGCTTTATAAAGTCGGGGTTTTGCTCGTAATATTCAAGCAATTTATCTTGGTATTTGCTAAGCTTTAAGAAATATGCTTCTTCTTTAGAGTCAATTACCTCACGTCCGCAGTCAGGGCATTTGCCGTCTACAAGCTGGGACTCGGTATAAAAGGATTCGCAAGGCACACAGTATTTGCCTTGATATTCGCTTTTGTAAATATCGCCCTGTTCATAAAGCTTTTTAAATATTTTCTGAACGGTTTTTTCGTGATAATCATCGGTTGTACGGATAAATTTATCGTAATTAGTGTTAAGACTATCCCATACAGATTTAATAACCGAAGCCGCATTATCTACATATTCCTTAGGTGTAATACCTGCGGCGTTTGCTTTTTCTTCAATTTTTTGGCCATGCTCGTCAGAGCCTGTCATAAGATATACATCAAAGCCCATCATTTTTTTGTAACGGGCAATCATATCAGCTAAAACAATATCATACGCGTTGCCGATATGCGGTTTGCTTGAAGCGTAAGCAATAGCAGTAGTAATATAAAATTTCTTGTTGTTTGACATAAAGACACTCCGTTCTTAAGGTTTTTGGGTTGTGTATAAAAGATATGAAATTGCGGTTGAAATAATTGTGTATAAAAGAATTGTGGTACCTTCTATTAACGAGCCCGAGCCGTTAAACGAAGCGTAGGCAAAAATTATTATTCCTAAAACGAAGGAAATAATATACAAAATAGAAAGTAATGCGTTACTGCGCCTAATTCGGTTAGCGCAGTTTATTATTTTTGCAAGCGCAATTCCGCTACCCTTGAATGAAGCGGGGGCAGAGCAAGAGGCTTGTTTTACAATAGAGTTTTTGTACATATGACAGCCTGCGGTACTCATAACCGTTACCGCGTCGTCGTAAAGACCCAAATAATCGCAAATCATTTCTTTTGTTATATTGGGGTCGGTGTTGTTAACAAGTAAGGTAACGCCAAGCTTTGTAAGTCTTCTAAGCTCTTTTGCAACGGTGGGGCTTACGTCGTACTGTACCATAAGCAAAGCGCAAGCCTTGTTGCCGCTTGCAACGTAAACCGGGAAATAGCCGCTACGAAGGATTTTACGGTCAATTTCAACGCTTGGAACGGTTATTCCGTGAGCTTCCATAAGCGTACGGTTACCGATAAATAAAAGCTTATTATCTACCCAACCCGAAATACCCATTCTGTCCTCATATTTAACGGTATCGGAATCGGGAAGCGTTGTTATATTGCTTTCGCCCGCAATTCTTTTGAATATGGGCGCTAACGGACTTTTTAAGGTTTCGGTAAGTGAAGCGGCGCGAAGAAGTGTTTCGTCCAAACTATTTTCGGATAAAATCTTCATTTGATGAAGCGTAACGGTTCCGATTGGGAAAAGGTCGGCAGAGTCAAGCACTAAGCCGTTTGCCATTTCAACCGATTCCGCGCCGTATTTACCCGCTATCATACAACCGTATCTGTTAAGCTTTTTGGCTGCGCGGTAAAGCGGTAAGTTATCAATAAAGAATATTGTAGGCAATGCGGCGAAGCATTGAATTGCCGCTACTGCATAAAGGCCTTGTACAACGCCGTCAAAATAGTTGAAGGCGGTAAGACCTGCGATAAGCGAAACCAAAACAGCAATAACGGTGATGGTGGGTAGCTTACCGTTTAAAAATGTTCCAAAGGTTGAATATTTAATATAATCGTCAATATGACGGCAATTTTGCGGAACGGCAATGAGTGTGTCACCCTCAATAGAATCCTTAGCCATAGCGAATGTAACGGCAGGGTCGCCCAAAAGACTGACTGCATTTTTTTCTTTAGAGCTTGTAATTTGCCTAAGGTTTGAAAGCATATAAGAGTCTTTCCTGAATTTTGCTATACTTCTTAAGGATAGAATAATGCAAAGGGTAATAAGCAAATCGAGTATAATTTCTCCGCTTATTATTCCAAAAATAGCGTAAATAAATACAAAAACGGTTGCAAGTGATATTAAAACATCGGGGCTTGATTTTTTTTGGAATATATTTTTAAGTGATAAAAACATATCTGCATTAGCAATAACATTAAAAAATGAAATTACAGCACAAACAATCATAGCAGTAGTGGTTTTACCTAAAACTATGCCGGACATAAAGGGAAGTCGCATACCGCTTAATAAAAGCGTAACAATTACCGAGAGGCAAGATAATAAAAAGCTTCTTCGCTTTAAAATAGAAAAACGGCGTATGAATTTTTTGGCTTGATTTTCATCTTCAAATTCGGTTTCGGGCACAAAATCTTCAAAGTCGTTATTTTCAAGCATTACGCGGGTTTCTTCCAATTCATCCGAAGCGGAATTAATACCTTCAAATTCGCCCGTAAGGTCAATAGCCTGAGTTCTTGTTGTAACCATAATTTTAGGCTCTACCGAATCACTGCTTGAAACAGGCGTAAAGGTTATGGTTGAAGTGGAAGATATATCCTTATCATCCTTTTGAAGAGGGGATATACTGCTGTCAATATCCGAAATAACAAACGGAACGCTTGACTGTGCATTTTTTATAGGGGTAGATATTTGTATTGTTTCTTCAAAAATTTCTTTTTCAGGCAGAACAGCTTCCTTTGGCTTTCCCACAGGTTCCGGTTTTATTTCTGCTTTAGGTTCAACCTTTTGCGTGGTTTTTTGTTCTACATATTTTCCAAGATAATCAAAGGTTATATCGTATTTATGGGATAACTGGTCAATTATCTTTTGGTCATCGCTTTTAAGAATATCATCAACACTTTCAAGGGTATAAACAGGCTCTGTTTCAACCGAGGTATCGTTGCCCTGCTCATCAAGTATGTAGGGCTTGCATTTTTCAAGTAACGAGCGGTTGTCATTTGCGGTTGCCTTTTGCATTCGCTTTTTAAGGGAATCGAGTGCACCCGTACTGTCATATCTTTTTGAAGTATTGATTTTTGAAGATAACACTTCTTGCGGTGTTAACGCGTGGGAAGGCTCAGGCAAATTTTCGCCTGTTGTTATAGAATCATCTTCTTTTTCGAGCAAAGAGAAAAATTCATCGTCCTGCTTTTTTTGAAATAGTTTCATTCAAAATCTCCGTTCTAAGAGTTTAACTTCTTCTTTTTCGTATTACTTCATACATTAAAATTCCTGCCGCTACCGAGGCATTGAGTGAGTTTATTTTTCCATTCATAGGCAGGCTTACAATTTGGTCGCATTTCTTGGCGGTAAGCTCGCCTATGCCCTTACCCTCGTTTCCAATAACGATAGCACAAGGGCAGTTGAAATCGATTTTTTCATAGTCGGTTCCGTCCATATCTGCACCAAAAACCCAAACACCGTTTTCCTTTAAAAATTCAATAGTGTTTGAAATATTGGTAACACGGGCAACCTTCATATATTCGAGCGCGCCGCTTGCACTTTTGGCAACTGTTGCATTAAGTGAAGCGCTTCGTCTTTTAGGAATAATAATACCGTGTACACCCGAAGCCTCTGCCGTACGGATAATTGCACCTAAATTATGAGGGTCTTCAATACCATCACAAATAATGATAAACGGCTTTTCATCCTTTCGGTTTGCAAAATCCAGAATATCCTGCGGTTCGCAGTATTCTTGCTCTGCAAAAAGCACGGCAACACCTTGATGGTTTGCGCCGCCGCAGTAATAATCTAACTTTTGGGGGCTTACTTCCTTTATTAAAATTCCTTTAGCCTTGCATTTGGCAATTATAGCAGTAACCGAACCACCGTTTATACCGTGTGCTACTAAAAGGCGGTCAATCTCTCTGCCCGAGCGCACTGCTTCAAGCACGGGATTTCTGCCGCAAATTATATTGTAACCTTGTTCTTTTTTGTTTTCCATAATAAATCAACTCTACACATAAATATTCATCATACAGTATAACATAAATACTCGAAAAATAAAATAGTTATTTTATAATATTATTAAATATTTTTGGAAAAATAGTTTTAAAACTGAAAAAGGAATGATTTTATGAGCGAAAATTTAATAAAAGCCGTAAAAGGCTACGAGGTTTTGGATTCTCGCGGAAACCCTACCGTTGCGGCAAAGGTAATACTTTGTGACGGAAGTGAAGGGTTTGCAATTTCACCGTCGGGCGCATCTACCGGTATGTACGAAGCACACGAATTGCGCGATGGCGTGAGTGAGCGCTATTTGGGGCGCGGCGTTAAAAAGGCAGTATGGGGAATAAATAACGAAATAAACGAAAAAATTGTCGGTAAAAATCCATTCAATCAAAGAGAAATTGATGAGCTTTTAATAGAACTTGATGGAACGGAAAACAAATCAAGATTAGGTGCCAACGCTATTTTAGCGGTATCCTTAGCGGTAGCAAGGGCGGCGGCAAATGCCAAAAAAATACCGCTTTACAGGTATATAGGCGGCACTAATGCAAGTGTTTTGCCAAGACCAATGCTTAACATTTTAAACGGTGGCGCACACGCGGCAAATAACATTGATATTCAGGAGTTTATGATAATTCCCAATAACCCGCCAAGCTTTAGTGAGGGTTTAAGAAAATGCACTGAAATTTACCACAGCTTAGGTAAAATATTAAAAGAGCATAATAAAGCCACGGGTGTTGGTGACGAGGGTGGCTTCGCACCTGATTTGGAAAGCGATGAACAGGCAATAGAAATTATTGTAAAGGCTATTAAAAAGGCGGGGTACACCACAGATGAAATTAAAATAGGGTTAGACGTTGCTTCAAGCGAATGGTATAAGGACGGCCACTATTTACTGCCTAAAAGAAACAAAAAAATGACCGCCGAGGAATTGATTTCATACTATGAAGAGCTAATAGAAAAATATCCTATAATTTCAATTGAGGACGGCCTTTCCGAAAACGATTGGGACGGTTGGCGTAAGCTTACTAAGAAATTAGGTAACAAGCTTCAGCTTGTGGGCGATGATTTGTTTGTGACCAACACTAAAAAGCTTGAAAAGGGGATAGAGATGGGCTGCGGAAACTCTGTTCTTGTAAAGCTTAATCAAATAGGTACCCTCTCAGAAACGCTCGATGTAATCGAGCTTGCAAAGCAAAACGGTTATACCGCCGTTATTTCCCACCGTTCAGGTGAAACCGAGGATACCACAATCGCAGATTTGGCGGTAGCGGTTAATGCGGGACAGATTAAAACAGGGGCACCCTGCAGAACCGACCGAGTAGCAAAATATAACCGACTTTTAATTATTGAGGAAGAAATAAAAAACCGCCAATAAAGGCGGTTTTTGTATATGTTTTAAGCTTTTTTTATTATTCGCGGAACTCTTGGAGAAATGCCGCAAACAATTTCATAGTTAATAGTGCCACAAATGTCGGCTAAGGTATCAACCTTTAAATCTTTACCGAAAAGTATAACCTCATCGCCCATTTTAACATCGGGAATATCGGATACATCGACAGACATCTGGTCCATACAAATTCTGCCTATAATATTGGCTTTTTTGCCATTTATAAGCACATAGCCTTTATTGGATAAAAGTCTTGGGTAACCGTCCGCATAGCCTGCGGTTACGGTGGCAATTTTAATTTTTTTATCGGCTTTAAAGGTTCTGCCGTAGTTTACGGTATCACCCGCATTAATTTCTTTCACCATAGAAACAACCGATTTAACCGTCATAACAGGTATTAAATCTTCTTTTAAGTCAATGTCTGTAGAAGGGGAAAGACCGTAAAGTGCTATTCCTGCGCGTGTTAAGTCGGAATGCTTATCATCATCTAAAAGCAAAGCGGCAGAGTTACAGCAATGAACTATTTCGGGGGTGAGTCCTGCTTCATTAAATTTTTTAACTGCAGCGGTAAAACGTGAATACTGTTCTTCTGTAAAACCGTCACGCTTATCTAAATCACAATCTGCATTAGCAAAGTGGGTGAAAATACCGCCGAAATTGAAACCGTCAAGCTTGGCGCAGTAAATGGCGTCGTCAATTCCTGAAAGCGCATCACTTCTGCAATCAAAGCCTAAGCGGCTCATACCGGTATCAAGCTTAATATGTATAGTTATAGTTGTTTTGTTTTCAAGGGCCCGTTTCGAAAGCTCTAAAGCGTATTCTTTAGAATAAACACATTGGGTAAGGTTATAATCGGATAAAACGTCAACCATATTAACAGGGGTGTAGCCTAAAATAAGAATGGGTTTTGTTATTTCAAGATTTCTAAGAGCAACGGCTTCTTCTATATTAGAAACTGCAAAATAATCGGCACCGTATTGCTGTAAAATAGGCGCAACCGCGCAAACCGAATGACCGTAAGCATCGGCTTTAACAACTGCCATTATTTTAGCATTGCCTGATTTTTCTTTTAAAATCTTAAAGTTATGCACAAGGGCGTTTAAATCAATCTCTGCCCAAGTTCTGTGTAAAAAGTTCATAACATCACCCCATAATACTGTTATTATTATATCAAGTTATTTCAGTTTTTGCAATCGCTTATTCATAAGTGTTGCAAGCGGTATAAACAGAAGGCTTAAAACCGCCCAGAAAAACGAGTATAAAAAGCAAATTTGCCCCTTAAAATTCAAAGGCATATTACTGTAATCCCAAACATTTTTTCTTAAAATCAGGTTAAAAATAATACCGAATACAAGCTCGATAAGGGTTATAAAACCACTACCTATAATCGCCTTTATAAAAAGGTTTGCATTTTTTAATTTTTCGCCTATTTTTGCAAAAAATAAAAAACAAATACCGCCTGCTGTAAGCATAGAAGGGTGGGTAAAGCCACGCCATAAAATTTCAATAAGTCCGTAGCCCAAAGCCCCAAAGCCAAACATTAAAAAATTTGCTTTTTTCAAATAAATCACCAAAATTAGTATGGGTAATTTATATGATAATATGTAAAAAAGGCGGGGTTACCGCCTTCTGTTAGTAATTATTAAAAGTCTTAAAAATTGGGTTAGGGAAACTAAGAATGCTGCAATATAGGTCATAGCAGCGGCAGATAATACCTTACGGGCACCTATAGCTTGTTCATAGTCTAATAAGCCGCAATCTCTAATTGCACCTAATGCTCTTGAAGAAGCGTTAAATTCAACAGGCAAGGTAGCAAGCTGAAAAACAAGCGCTGCGCCGAAAAAGATAACGCCCAAGGTCATTAAAAGTGAAAAATTGAACATTAAGCCGATTAAAAGCAACGGTAAAGATAGCTTAGAGCCAATGTTACAAATCGGGAATATGGCAGTACGAAGCTTTATTGGTGAATAGCCTTTTGCGTATTGTACTGCATGACCTGCTTCGTGAGCGGCAACTCCTACGGCTGAAATACTGTAAGAATTGTACACAGCGTCCGAAAGCCTTATAACATTGGTTTTAGGGTCGAAATGGTCGGTAAGATGTCCGCTTACACGTTCAATTTTAACACCGTGTACTCCATTGGCTTCAAGTACCTTCCTTGCGGCATCCGCACCGCTTAAGTTTGCGGAGATTTTTGAATACTTTGAAAAGGTGCTTTTAACCTTAATACTTGCGAAAAGGGATAAAATTATTGCGGGTAAAACTAAATATAAATAGAGTGGGTCTATACCGTAATAATATCCTAACACTTAAAATCACTCCAAAAATTACACGTTAAACCTGAAAAGAACAATGTCGCCGTCTTTCATAACGTATTCTTTGCCTTCACTTCTTACAAGACCCTTTTCTTTTGCGGTAACCATATTAGAACCGCAAGCAATGAAATCGTCAAAGGCAATAACTTCCGCACGGATAAAGCCGCGTTCAAAGTCGGTATGGATTTTACCTGCCGCCTGAGGTGCTTTGGTGCCTTCGGTTATGGTCCAAGCACGTACCTCGGGCTTGCCTGCTGTAAGGTAAGAAATAAGTCCTAAAAGGTGGTAACATTTTTGAATCATACGGTCAAGACCTGAACGTTCAAGACCTAATTCTTCTAAGAACATTGCCTTTTCGTCATCGTCAAGACCTGAAATTTCAGCTTCCAAAGCGGCGCAAATCGGCAATATTTCTGCTTTTTCGGTTTCAGCAATAGTTTTAACGGTATTGTAGTTTTTATTACTTTCAATTCCGTTTATAAAATCATCCTCACTCATATTACAAGCGTAGATAACGGGTTTTGCCGAAAGAAGCGCGGTTGTGTTAATAATTTCCTGTTCGGTTTCGTCATTAATTTCTACCGAACGGGCAGGCAAACCGTTTTCTAAATGAGCAATTAATTTTTTAAGAAAATCAACCTCGGTTTGCATTTTCTTATCGCCCTTTAAGGCCTTAGTTGCTTTATCTAAACGGCGTTGTGCCATTTCTATGTCGGAGAAAATAAGCTCAAGATTTATGGTTTCAATATCTCTCAGAGGGTCAACCGAGCCTTCAACGTGAATAATATCTGTACTTTCAAAGCAACGTACAACGTGAACGATAGCGTCCACCTCGCGTATATTTGAAAGGAATTTATTACCAAGACCTTCGCCCTTTGAAGCACCCTTTACAAGACCTGCAATATCAACAAATTCAATAACTGCGGGTGTAAATTTATCAGGGTTATAAATTTCGGCTAATTTTTCAAGTCTTTCGTCCGGCACGCTTACCATACCAACATTCGGTTCAATCGTACAGAACGGATAGTTGGCCGATTGCGCTCCTGCATTTGTGATTGCGTTAAAAAGTGTTGATTTGCCAACATTCGGCAAACCTACCATACCTAATTTCATAATATTCTACATCCTTTATAGATATTTCTAAACAATTATATAGCCAATTTGTTAGATTATCAAGAAAAACTTGAATTTTTGATAAATTTCTTTGCCTTTTTTGCTAGAATATAGTATAATAACTGTGTATATATAATTTCTATTAAGGAAGTGTAATTATGAAAACAAATTACAGTGTTTCTTTAGGTAAAATAGTAAAGGAATTTTCACTTCAGGTTTTATCGGCACCAATGGATATTTCTTCGATTATGATATCCACTCCCGAAATTAACCGTCCGGGACTTCACTTGGCGGGATATTTTGAATTTTTTGATGAAAAAAGAATTCAGATTATAGGAAGAAGCGAAGAAAGCTTTTTGGGTAGATTTACACCTGAAAAGGCGCAGCAGCGTGTGGAAGAACTCTTTTCGCACAAGCCTGCGGCGGTGGTTATTTGCCGTGATTTAGAGGTTCCTGAAAATTATATTGAGCTTGCACAAAAGTATGATGTTCCACTTCTTAGAACAAAGGATTCAACCTCATCATTCTCGGCGGCACTTATTGCATTTTTAAATCTTAATTTAGCGCCACGCGTTACCCGTCACGGCGTTCTTGTAGAAGTTTACGGTGAAGGTATTTTGCTTTTGGGTGAAAGCGGCGTAGGTAAAAGTGAAACCGCTATTGAGCTTGTAAAGCGTGGCCACCGTCTTATTGCGGACGATGCGGTTGAAATAAGACGTGTTTCGGATAAATCACTTGTAGGCACAGCGCCGGATAATATAAGACATTTTATAGAGCTTCGCGGAATAGGTATAATTAATGCCAGCCGTATTTTCGGTGCGGGTGCTGTAAAGCTTACCGAAAAAATAGACCTTATTATTAACATTGAGCAATGGGATGTTAATAAGGTTTATGACAGGATGGGACTTGAAAGCCAAACAACATCTATTCTTGATTTGGAAATTCCGTCGCTTACCATACCTGTTAAACCCGGTAGAAACTTGGCGGTTATTATTGAGGTTGCGGCTATGAATAACAGACAGAAAAAGCTTGGCTACAATGCGGCAGAAGACCTGCTTAGAAAGCTTGGTATGACTGATGACACAACCGAAGACACACAGGGCGCAATTGACCCATTCAAATAAATTTAAAGAGGGAATATATGTCTTTCAAAGAATTTTGCTCACAGGAAAAAATTGAATTAAAGCAAAAGGAAAGTATGAAAAATCATACAAGCTTTAAAATCGGCGGTGAGGCAGATTATTTCGTTAATGCTAAAACCTTGGAGGATTTAAAAAAGGTAATGAAAAAGGCTAAAGAGCTTGATTTACCATTTTTCATTCTGGGAAAAGGTTCTAACCTTTTGGTTTCCGATAAGGGAATAGAAGGGGTTGTAATTTGTCTTACGGGCTTTAATGATGTAACCGTTTGTGGTGATGTTATTACGGCTTGTGCAGGTGCTTCATTAGCGCAGATATGTATGAAGGCTTATGAAAACGGTCTTACAGGACTTGAATTTGCTTATGGCATACCCGGTACTGTGGGTGGCGGACTTTATATGAATGCAGGGGCCTATGGCGGCGAAATGTCACAGGTGGTTATTTCGGCAGAGTATATTGATGAATACGGCAACACAGGCGAATTCGGCATAGATGAAATGAAGCTCGGCTACCGCACAAGTATTTTTAAGCAAAACGGAAAAATTATAACAAGCGTCAAAATGAAGCTTAAAAAAGGCGAAAAGGCAGAAATCAAATCCCAAATGGATGATTTTATGTCGCGCAGAAAAAATAAGCAGCCGCTTGAATACCCAAGTGCAGGCAGTACCTTTAAACGACCTGAGGGTTATTTTGCGGGCGCGCTTATAGAAGAATGTAGTCTTAAAGGCTTTAGCGTAGGCGGTGCAATGGTAAGCGAAAAGCACGCGGGATTTGTTATAAATTATAACAATGCTACAAGCATGGAAGTAAAAGAATTAATGGCAGAAATACAAAAAAGGGTTTTTGAAAAAAACAATGTAAAGCTTGAGCCCGAGGTTATTTTTGTAGGTAGGGAATAGAATGCAGAAATTAATAAATGAATTTAACAGTCTTAATATTGAAGGTATGCCCGAGCTTACCAAGCTTTACGGGCATAAAGGCGAATATATTAACGGTCCTTGCAAATTACCTAACGGTATAGTTGCTAAAATATTTGATGACAGTAAAATGTATTATACTGCAGAGTTGCCTAAGCAGAATAGCGAACGTTGCTTTGGCCTTGTGACCGATAAAAAACAGCTTGCGGTTATTGAATATTCCGCCGGCGGAGAAGATGCCGAGCTTATAATTTGGAAAAAGATTTAGGAGCAAAAAATGGAACTACTTATTGTAACAGGTATGTCGGGCGCGGGTAAGTCACAGGCGGCTAATGCGCTTGAGGATATGGGGTACTACTGTGTTGATAATATCCCCCCTGCAATTATTCCTGCATTTGTTGAGCTTTCCTCCGCAAAGGGTGAAACGCTTAACAAAATTGCAATTGTTACCGATATTCGCGGTGGTGAATTATTTGCAGATATCACTAAGGTTTTAAAAGAACTTAAAAGCCATAGTATTGAATATAAAATATTGTTTTTAGATGCTTCTGATGAAGTTTTGGTAAAAAGATATAAGGAAAACCGCCGTAAGCATCCGCTTTCCTTAAACGGTGAATTATCTGTTTTACAGGCAGTAAAAAAGGAACGCGAAATTTTAAAATCTATTCGCAATAGCTCGGATTATATTATAGATACTACCTACATATCAATTTCGCAGCTTAAAAATAATATTTCAAATATTTTCTTTGGCAGTATTAGTAACACCTTAAAAATAAACTGCAAATCCTTTGGTTTTAAATACGGTGCCGATACCGAGGCGGATTTGGTTTTTGACGTAAGATGCTTGCCGAACCCCTATTATGTTGAAGAATTAAAGCGCAAAACGGGCTTGGAACAGGAAATACGTGATTTTGTTATGAATTCGGCTGAGAGCAAAGAGTTTTTGCAACGGCTTAATTCATTTTTGGATGTTGCGGTTCCGCTTTATGCTAAAGAGGGTAAGAGTCAGCTTGTTATTGCCTTTGGCTGTACGGGCGGTAAGCATCGCTCGGTTACATTTGCCGAGCTTGTGGGTGAATATTTAAAACAAAAGGATTATGACTGCATAATTACTCACAGAGATATAAAAAAATAATGTGGTGGTAAAATGTCATTTTGTTCACTTGTTAAGGATGAACTCATAGGTATAAGACTTTCCGGTTGTTGTAAGCCGTCTTATATATACGGTTTTATGCTTTTTGGAAGGTCTTTTTCTATAAATAAAATAGCGTTGCAAACGGGTAACGAAAATGTTGCAAGGGCTTATGCCGAAATAATAAAGCATACTTATAAGGTTGATGTTGAGATAAGTTGTGGCGGAAGTAGCAGACCAACTTACATAGCAAAGGTATCTTCCGCGGCGGACAGGCTTAGAATACTTGCAATGATAGATTTCGGTATAAGCGAAACGGTTATAGACAGAAGCCTTTTTGTAAAGGATTGTTGTATTCAAAGCTTTGTAAGGGCGGCTTTTCTTTCTTGCGGAAACATAAGTGACCCCGAAAAAGAGTACCGTGCCGAGTTTTCGGTTAAAAACGAAAGTCTTGCAGAGGATTTACTTAATTTACTTGCAGAATACGATATTAATTTGAAGAAAACCATTCGCGGTAAAAGTACGGTTTTGTATACTAAGGATAGTAGTGTTATTGAGGATTTGCTGACCCTCATGGGCGATTCTGCGCGTACGCTTGAATTTATGGATACTAAAATAATTAAAAGCGTTAAAAATAATATTAACAGAGCGAGAAATTGCGATAATGCAAACATTTCAAAAACGGTTGAGGCTTCAATAAAACAGCGTACTGCAATAGAGTTTTTAGAAAAAGCAGACCGTCTTTACAGTCTGCCGCCCGAGCTTTTAGAGGTTGCTTTGCTTCGCAAGGGAAATCCTAACGCAACCTTAAAAGAGCTATGCAAAATTTCAAAAACACCTATTTCACTTTCGGGAATAAACCATAGACTTAAAAAAATAATCGAAATTTACGAAAACGAAAAGAATTGATTTATAAGATTAATTACAAAATTTAAAGGAGGGTTGAAGCATGGATTTTGCGCATTTGCATTTGCATACCGAATATAGCTTGCTTGACGGCTGTTGTGTTATAAAAAAGGTTATAGATAAAGCGGCAGAGCTTGGCCAAAAAAGTATTGCCATCACCGACCACGGCGTTATGTACGGCGTTATTGATTTTTATAAATATGCAAAGAGTAAGGGTATTAAACCGATTATTGGATGCGAGGTTTATGTGTCAACCCGAAGCCGTTTTGACAAGCAAAAGGGGTTAGACGGATATAGCCATTTGGTGCTTTTGTGTAAGGATAATGAAGGCTACCAAAATTTAATTAAAATGGTATCTTGCGGCTTTACCGAGGGATTTTATTCTAAACCCCGTGTTGATAAAGAACTTTTAGCGAAGTACAGCAAAGGTCTTATTGCGCTTTCCGCCTGCCTTGCGGGTGAAATACCGCGCTTGCTTTTAAACGGCGATTACGAAAAGGCGAAGGGAACTGCTCTTTGGTACCGTGATACCTTTGGGGAGGATAACTATTATCTTGAGCTTCAGGACCATAATATACGAGAACAAAAAATAGTTAATCCGCAGATTATCCGTATTTCAGAAGAAACGGGTATTCCGCTTGTTGCTACAAATGATGCACACTATATAAGCGCGGATGATTATAAAATGCACAAGGTGCTTATGTGCATACAAACGGGCTCTAAAATAACTGACGATAATATTTTAGAGTTTAAAACCAATGAGTTTTATTTAAAATCACGTGAACAAATGGCGGAAATTTTTGGAAATACGCCGTCCGCTTTGGAAAATACCGTAAAAATCGCCGAAAGATGTAATGTAGAATTTGAATTTGGTAAAATTAAATTACCGAGATTTGATATTGGAAGCCAAGACCACTTTGAATATTTTAAGCAAAAATGCTTCGACGGGCTTCACCGCATTTACGGCGAAAATCCGCAAGAAAAATATGTAGAACGCTTAAATTACGAGCTTTCGGTTATAAATCAAATGGGATACGTTGACTACTTTTTGATAGTAGCGGACTTTGTTAACTATGCTAAAAATAACGGTATTCCCGTAGGTCCCGGTCGTGGCTCGGGTGCAGCATCCTTGGCGGCGTACTGTATTGGCATTACGGGTATAGACCCAATAAAGTACGATTTATACTTTGAACGCTTTTTAAACCCCGAGCGCGTTTCAATGCCTGACTTTGATATTGACTTTTGCTACGTTAACCGCCAAAAAGTAATTGATTATGTAACCGAAAAGTATGGTACTGACCATGTTTCGCAGATTGTTACCTTTGGTACAATGGCGGCAAGAGCGGCGGTGCGTGATGTTGGCAGAGCGCTTGATATTCCGTATGCCAATTGCGATAAAATTGCAAAGCTTATTCCACAGGCTATGGGTATGACTATAAGCCGTGCGCTTGAAGGAAACCGTGAGCTTAAAGATTTATATGAAAATGATAGCTCGGTAAAAGAGCTTATAGATATGGCAATGAAGCTTGAGGGTATGCCGAGACACGCCTCTACCCACGCGGCAGGTGTTGTTATATCGGACAAGCCTGTGGCAGAATATGTGCCGCTGGCAGTTAACGACGAAGCGGTAGTAACACAGTTCCCAATGACCTCTCTCGAAGAATTAGGGCTTTTGAAAATGGACTTTTTGGGACTTCGCAACCTAACTGTAATTGACGATACCGAAAAGTATATAAGAAAACAAAATCCAAATTTTGATATTGAAAAAATACCGCTTGACGATAAAGAAACATATAATATGATGTCACGCGGTAAAACCTTGGGCGTATTTCAGTTCGAGTCTGACGGAATGAAAAATGTTCTTCGTCAGTTAGGACCTGAAAGCATTGAGGATTTAACCGCTGTGCTATCTCTCTACCGTCCGGGGCCGATGGATTCTATACCTAAATATATAAGCAACCGTCATAACCCGAGTGATATAGTTTATGATACACCGCTTTTAAAGCCTATACTTGATGTAACCTACGGTTGCATTGTTTATCAGGAACAGGTAATGCAGGTGTTCAGAACTCTGGCGGGGTATTCCTTAGGCAGAGCGGATATTGTCCGTCGCGCAATGGCTAAGAAAAAGCACGCGGTTATGCAAAAGGAAAGGGAATTTTTCCTTTACGGCGAAAAGGATGATAAGGGCAATTTAATAACAAAGGGCGCCGTTGCAAACGGCGTAGAACCGCAAGTGGCTGAAAAAATATTTGATGATATGTCAAGCTTTAGCTCGTATGCTTTCAATAAGGCGCACGCGTGTGCATATTCCTTTGTGGCATATCGCACGGCGTATTTAAAATGCCATTACCCCGCAGAATATTTTGCCGCACTTATGACGGGTACTATGGACAGCGCTTCAAAACTTTCACTTTATACTGCCGAATGCAGAAAAACGGGTATTAAAATTTTGCCACCGTCTGTTAACCATAGTGGCAAGGATTTCACGCCCGACAATAAAACAATACGCTTCGGTCTTTTACCGGTTAAGAATTTAGGACTTTCGGTTATTGTAAGACTTATTGCCGAACGTGAACAACACGCTGTGTACACCTCGTTTTATGATTTTTGCTTGCGTAATTATTCGAGAGAATTTAACAGAAAAGCGCTTCAAACTTTAATTAAAAGCGGCGCTATGGATTGCCTTTCGGATAACCGCCGTGAAATGCTTTATAATATAGAAGGGGTACTTTCTGCGGTAGAAAATGAACGCCGTTTTTCCGCTCAAGGGCAACTTGATTTGTTTGACGAAATGGGAAGTCCTAACACCTTTGTACCGCAACACGTTCCTGAAATGTCACAAGAAATGCGACTTTCTCTTGAAAAAGAGGCTACAGGGCTTTATCTTTCGGGCCATCCGCTTGATAAATACGAAACCTTTTTAAAGGGTGCTAAATTTGATTCTTTAACTTCGGTGATTTCAGGAAAATATTCTGACGGCCAAAGAATAACCGTTGTGGGTATTGTTAGCGGACTTAAAGTAAGGCAACTTAAAAATAACAATCTGCTTGCTACCGCCCAAATTGAAGGGGTTGACGCTTCGGTTAATATAACGGTTTTTGATAAGGCGTATATGCTT
>JAZRMY010000024.1:0-10149 GCA_045647925.1 Acutalibacteraceae bacterium
GAAGGTCTGATAATGTCTATAAGCCTTTTGTGTGTTCTCATTTCGAACTGTTCGCGGCTGTCCTTATATTTATGAACTGCGCGAAGGATTGTTACAACTTCCTTTTCGGTGGGTAGCGGTACGGGACCTGATACCCTTGCACCTGTACGTTTAGCGGTTTCTACAATTTTTTCTGCAGACTGGTCTACAAGCGCGTGGTCGTAACCCTTAATTCGAATTCGAATTTTTTCTTTCACTGCCATGTGAAATTCGCCTCCTTAAATAGTTGGCGGGCAAAACTTACACCGTGCCGTGTTTTTCTTCACTGCACAATATAAAACCGGATTGCTGGGGTCACAGTCAATTCCGGACGGCAAATCGCTTTGCCGTTGTACATAAAGGTCGCAAGTTTCTCTATGTACTCCTAATTCTTTCGCCCGGTTTAAAATCGGACATACTCCGCAGAAATTTCCCCGATCAGGTCGGGCCACCTCCTGCATCAACGCATGTTTTTACGCCATACTTTCACAGCGTACCTACGAATAATAACACAATTCAATCCAAAAATCAAGTATTTTTTTAAAATTTTTTAAATTATTTTTTTGCTTCACAATATCTTGTATTGCACTATTATATATACATTATATATAGGCGCTACGCAAAAGAAAAAGCAGCTAAACAGCTGCTTTTTAATTCTTTAATGCTTGTTCCATTATAGCGTGAATCTTATCGCCCAGCTCCGCGGTGGTTAAATCCATAAAATCCTTTGGATAAATTATATCTGCTATGCAAAAATCCACTTCACTCTTTTTGCGGAACATTCTTTTAGGTATTGCGCGTGTACCGTTAACCGTGCAAACAACAATAGGAACCTCCGCCTTATAGGCGATTTTAAACGCGCCGTTTCTGAAGGGTAAAAGAAGCTCTTCGGTTCTGTTGGTGTACCCTTCAGGGAAAAGACCTATTGAAGCCTTATCATCCTTTAAAATTTTAATTGCCTTTATAACTGTTTTTGCAGCCTCACGGTTATTATTCCTATCAATAGGTAAGCCGTAAAGCTTGTGCATAACATCGCCTATTAAAAACATCTTTTCAAAGATTTCCTTTTTACCTATAAAGCCAACCTCGAAATCCTCAAAAACGCTTAACATTATAATAGGGTCAAATTCGTGCTTGTGATTGCACACAAAAAGCAATCTTGTATCCTTAGGCAATTCTTCCTTGTCCATACCGCGCACAGTTACTTCCACTCTTGCAAGCTTAAGTATAAGCGGAACGGTAATTTTTGCCAAAAATCTATAATACTTTGCACATCTACCGGGCGAATGCTTTTGCCCGCCGATTAAAAACGATACCGCAAACACAATCGCGTGTAAAAGCACCAGTCCTACAAAGAAGGCAACTAATAATACAGGTACCAGCCACCAAGAATAGCTTTTGCCTAAAATTTCAAAAAAGTTATTTAAAATAGGCACAAGCGCAACGCTTAATACTAAATAAAAGTAAAACATATATTCCCTCAATTTTGTTTTCTAACAATGCCGTATTCGTCATAAAAATTAAAATACGGGCAATTAAATGTCTGGCTTGTTAAAAAACGGTGCATTTCGTCCTCGTCCAGATTAACCTCACAGTAATATTCGTCTGTTTGGTCATCGTAAACATAATTAGCACAATTTTCGCAATTATTCTTCATTTCCGCCCTCTACGCCTGATGAACTGTTTTCAGAAGTTGTGGGTGTGTTTTCTGATGAGGTGGTGTTTTCCGACGAGGTGTTTTTATCCGAAGAGGTGTTTTCTTCAGAAGAAGTTGATGATGAGGTTTCATCATCTGAAGATACATTTTCATCTTCTTCACCCTCAGATGAAGAAGTATCTGAGCTTGTGTCGGAAGAATTATCGGTTTCATCATCCGATGAGGTTACACCAGACGATGTATTAGAACTATTCGAAGATGTTGTGTTGTTTGATGAAGTATTAGAAGAACTGCTCGGTTTGCTTGAGCTACTGCTTGTAGAGCCCGAATACCAATTGTTCTTTTCCACTCCGTTTTGTTCAATATAGTCCTCAGGGGTAATATCTTCATAGAAAAACGCGTGTAAAATCTTTGAAGCATATTCCAAATCGTAATAAACACAAGAGCCTATGCCCTTTAGTGTGGGGGTAGACATCTGATAATCCTCAAGCGGAACTCTGCTTTGCTCGAAGGTTGGAGATTTTAGAAGAATGCTTGTTGCAAGGTCTAAAATTTCCGAATAAGAAAGCGAGGTTTCGCTACAAGGAATTAATGCCTTTACAAGCTTCACATAACTAGACTTATTAAGAGTTAACGCTTTATTGAAAAGCTGTTCCATAACATAACGCTGACGGTCAGTACGGCCGTGGTCGTTATTAGTGCCCCAAATGTTTACCGCTCGTCTAATACGCGAATATGCAACAGCCTGAACTCCGTTTAAGTGGTGCACGCCCGGTGTTTTGATATAATATTTTTCCGCGTTCAATCCCAACTTCATACACATATCTGCAATAATCGCATTGAGCGCGTAAGGGTTCTTAGAAGCATTTACCACCTCTTTAGATGTAAGCTCGGCATTTATTCCGCCTACCGCATCTATAATGTCCATCATACCCTCAAAGTTAACGGTAGCATACTCTGAAATATCAAGACCAAAGTTTTCATTTAAGGTCTTAATAGCAAGCTCGGGTCCGCCTGAAGCATAAGCGCTGTTTATTTTATTATAGGTATTCTTACCCTTCTTATTAATCTTCACAAGCGAGTCGCGCATAATGGAAACTATTTTAACCGTCTTCTTTTCGGTATTAAGGCTTAAAACCATTATACTGTCAGAATTGCCTTTGAAATTCTGCGAACGTGAATCTATACCAAAAAGCGCAATGTTGATTATTTTTTCGTCTATTACATTCTCAAAGCCCAAATTTTCAGGCTTGTTGGTAATGCTATTATAGTTATAATCAAAATAACTTGTAACAAAAATTATTGCCGCAAGCAACACCGCGATAAGCGAGGTGAGTGATATTACTGCCGCCTTTTGTATTTTCCCCGCATTGCGCCACCATTTTGAAATTCCTTCGCCTATATTAGAAAAGAATCCTGCTATGCCGCGTTTTTTCTTTTTAAAGCGGCGACTTTTATAATTACTACTCATAGAAGCCAAATCTACATATTCATCCCTTTTCAAATGTGAATCCGAAATAATATCTTCAAAATCTTTTTTATTTTCCATATTTATCACCCGTTTAAAAGGCTTTTGTAAATATCGCCTTTTTTAAGTCCCGTAATATTAGCCGCTTCCTTTGCGGCAGCTGAGGTTGACTGTCCTTCGTCAATTAAACGATTTGCTATTTTAAGCGCATCCTCCAGGCTATAAACAGTTTGTTCTTCTTTAGCGCCATTAACAATAAGTACAAATTCCCCTCGCGGCGCATTTTCGGTGTAATGCTCTACCGCTTCGGAAAGGGTTGTATGAAAAACTGTTTCGTGAAGCTTTGTAAGCTCGCGCACAATTGCAATTTTTCTTTCCCCAAAAGTATTTAGCATATCATTAAGTGTTGCCACTAATTTATGCGGTGCTTCATAAAAAATCATTGTACGCTTTTCGGCTTTAAGCGAATTCAAATGCTCGCGTCTGCCAATTTTGTTCATGGTTAAAAAGCCTTCAAAGCAAAATCTTCCGCTTGGCATTCCCGAAATTGCAAGGGCGGTTATAAGCGCACTTGGTCCCGGAACAGATTCAACCGCTATACCGTTTTCATAAGCGGCTTTTACTAAATCTTCACCCGGGTCAGATATTGCGGGCATTCCCGCGTCCGACACCAAAGCACAACTTTCACCCTTTAAAAGTCTTTCAATAATAAGATTGCCTTTGGAATTTTTGTTATGCTCGTAATACGCGAGCATTTCTTTTTTTATACCAAAATGATTAAGTAATTTTACGGTAACCCTTGTGTCCTCAACCGCTAAAAAGTCAACATTATTAAGGGTTTCAATCGCACGGGGCGAAAAATCGGACAAATTACCTATGGGCGTTCCTACAATATAAAGTTTTCCGCTCAAGTCAAATATGCCTCCTTATACACACCGTAAATTTCTATCATTTCCTTTGAAAATTCGCCATTTTCTTCAACGTAAAGCGTAGGCTCAATTCTAAGACCCGTTTTACCGCAGCGTCTACCCTCTACGAGTACAAGCCAAGGCTCCTCGCCTTTTCTTTGGCAAACAAGCCTTAATCTTTTAGGCTCTACCTTATATTCACTCATAAGCGCCATTAATTCCGAAAGTCTTTCAGGACGGTGACAGATACAAAATCTGCCTGAGGTCTGCAAAAGCTTTGCGCCAACCGCAATAATATCGCGTAAGGTACACGCCACCTCGTGACGGGCAACCTCTATAACACTATCGGGATTCTTAAGTCCCGCATTCGGCGCTTTATAAGGAGGATTACAAGTAACTAAAGTATGGCATCCGAAATCAACCTTGCCCTTTAAATCCTTTAAATCGCTGTTTATAACAGTAAAGTTTTCAAGACCGAGTTCAGTTTTGGTTTTCTCCGCCAAGTCGGTTGCTTCGCGACTTATATCCACACCGACAGCGCTTTTTAAAGGCTTGTCCCTTAAAGCGAGAAGCGGTATAATACCGCAGCCTGTCCCTAAGTCAACCATTTTATCCTTAGCGGTAGCCTTTGCAAAGTTGTTAAGCAACACCGCATCTGTACCAAAGGTATGGTGGCCGCTTACGTATACGTAAAACCCTTTGCCTAAAGGCTCTTTTTTAATTAACTTCTGCTCCATTTTACGCCTTGTGGGGTATCTTCAAGAATAATACCCATTTCTTTAAGCTGGTCACGGATAGCGTCAGCTGTTTTGAAATCCTTATTCTTACGAGCTTCGGTTCTCTTTGCGATAAGCTCTTCAATTTCGCTATCTAAAACTTCAGTTTTTCTGTTGTAAACAAGACCTAATACACCTGTTAACTGGTCAAACATATCAGCGCATGCTTCTAAAGTAGCCTTACCTGCGCCGTTTGCAATTGCAGTATTAATTTCGCGCACAAGTGTAAAGATTGAAGCCAAAGCATCGGCTGTGTTAAGGTCGTCTTCCATAGCGGTGATGAAATCATTTTTTGCAGTTTCTACAAATACAGGAACTTCGCCGCCGTCAGTAGCATTTCCTATCGCAAAATCAATATTATTGCGGCAGGTGTAAAGTCTTTCAAGCGAATTTTTAGCCTGTTCAATAATATCAACAGAATAGTTTATAGGGCTTCTGTACTGTGAAGAAATAAGGAAATAACGAATAGGCTCGTAACCGAATTTATCGGCAACATCCCTTACAGTAAAGAAGTTATTTAACGACTTAGACATTTTGTGGTTATCAACATTAATAAAGCCGTTATGCATCCAATAATGCGCGAATTCGCAATCGTTTGCGGCTTCACTTTGAGCAATTTCATTTTCGTGGTGTGGGAATGTAAGGTCAAGACCGCCGCAGTGAATATCGATAGTCTTGCCCAAATATCTGCCTGCCATTGCAGAACATTCGATATGCCAACCCGGTCTGCCTTGGCCCCAAGGCGATTCCCAGAAAGGTTCGCCTGGCTTTGCGCCCTTCCAAAGACAGAAATCCATTGGGTCTTCCTTAATATCGCCTGTTTCAATACGAGCGCCTGCTTCAAGGTCGTCAAGCGGTTGATGAGAAAGCTTGCCGTATTCCTTAAACTTTTTAGCGCGGTAATAAACGTCCCCATTTGCTTCGTAGGCATAACCCTTTTCAATAAGTTTTGAGATTATAGCCTGAATTTCGGCAATATTATCTGTAGCTTTTGGATGAACGGTTGCTTCGCGAACATTAAGTCCCTTAGCGTCGGTCCAGAATTCGCCGATATATCTTTCAGCAACTTCGGGTACGGTTATACCCTCGTCATTAGCCTTGTTTATAAGCTTATCGTCAATATCGGTAAAGTTCTGAACAAAGTTTACCTTGTAGCCGCGCCATTCAAAATAACGGCGCAAAACGTCAAACACGGAAAGCGGACGCGCGTTACCTATATGAATATAGTTATAAACAGTAGGTCCGCAAGCGTAGATTTTAACTTCGCCATCGGTTATAGGTTTAAATTCGTCTTTCTGACGGGTTAATGTATTAAAAATTTTCATTACTTTTCTCCTTTAGCGCTAATTATACCCTCAAGCTGCAAAATTCGTTCTTCCAAAGCATCCATCTTTTGCTTTACGGGGTCGGGGATATGAATCTGGTCGAGTGCTACACGCTTGCCGTCCTGCTTTACAACACGGGCAGGTACACCTACAACGGTAGAATTAGGTGGCACTTCAGAAAGTACAACCGCACCTGCGGCAACACGGGAATTATCACCGATTTTAAACGGTCCTAAAACCTTTGCGCCCGCAGAAATCATAACATTATTACCAATGGTTGGGTGACGTTTTCCAACATCCTTACCCGTACCACCCAAGGTTACGCCTTGATAAATAAGTACATCGTCACCGATTTCGGTGGTTTCGCCTATTACAATTCCTGTACCATGGTCTATTACAAGACGTCTGCCAATAGTGGCGCCCGGATGTATTTCAATACCGGTTTTCCTTGCCGCCTTTTGCGAAACGTAACGAGCAAGAAACGGCATACCGTGTGTGAAATAAAAATGCGCGCGGCGGTGCATTCTTATAGCCTTAAAGCCGGGGTACAGAAAATATATTTCCAAATCACTTTTAGCCGCAGGGTCTCTGTCCCTGAAAGCCTTTATATCCTCTTTTAATCTTTTAAACATTTTATTCCTCTATTTAGAAGTGTTGATATAGTCCTTTGCGTCCCAAAGGTAAATGATACCCGAAACAGCGCAAAGAACGGTTGAAATCCAGAAAAGAACAAGGATTACAATATCTGCTACAGGCTCTATTGCAGTAAGCGAGAAATCCTTAATAAGAGTGTAAGCGAACAGGGCTAAAATTATGCCTGCCATCTGGCTTACGGTTTTAAGCTTGCCCCAAATGTTTGCAGCAATAACCTTACCGCCGCTTGATACTACAACAAGTCTTATACTTGATACCATAAATTCTCTGAAAAGAACCACAAAGGTTATAGCGGTCATCTGCCAACAGTAGCCGTACTTATCGGCAAACATACAGATAAAACCAAGATAAGCAGAGGTTGTAAGCATTTTGTCAGCAAGTGGGTCTAAAAACTTACCAAAGTCGGTAACAAGATTATACTTTCTTGCCATTTTTCCGTCAATCATATCTGTAAGCGAAGCGCCTATAAAAAGCACTAACGATACTAAATAATGATACGGGAAATTAATAAGCATTGTTGCCATAAAAATCGGGGTTGCAATCATTCTGCCAACAGTTAATTTATTTGGTGTATTCATTCTTCTTCTCCTAACAAATCGTAATCTAAACAGTCGTTAATTCTAACCTTTACAAAATCGCCAATTTTAAGCGGTTTGTGTGCCATAAAGAAAATTTTTCCATCTACCTCGGGCGCATCGTAAACCGTTCTTCCAAAGTAGCATTTTATATAATCGTCCCAGCCTTCGATAATAACCTCGGTTACTGTTCCGATTTTTTCTTCATTTTTCTCGGCCGCAATGGTCATTTGCATATCCATTATGTTTTCCATACGGTCGGTTTTGGTTTGCTCATCCACTTGATTTTCAAACTGAGCCGCCATAGTACCCTCTTCCGCAGAATAGGTAAAGCAACCAAGACGGTCAAAACGGGTTTGCTTTACAAACTGTGCCATTTCGCTAAACTGTTCTTCAGTTTCACCCGGGAAACCGGTAATCAAGGTTGTTCTAAGGGTAATATCAGGAATTTTTGCTCTTATTTTTTCTATTAATGCAGTAAGACTTTCTAAATCACCCTTACGGTTCATTTTCTTTAGAATCTCGCCGTTTACGTGCTGAATAGGCATATCCAGATATTTCAAAAGCTTTTGCTCGCTCGCAATTGTGTCAAGCAATTCGTCTGTGATTTTATCGGGATATGTATAAAGGGTTCTTATCCAATGAAGACCTTCGATTTTGCAAAGCTCTTTAAGCAATTCGGCAAGCATTGGTTTGCCATAAAGGTCGGTTCCGTAGGCGGTGGTATCCTGCGCTACAACAATTAATTCTTTTACGCCGTTTTGAGCCAAATACTCGGCTTCTTTCACACAGTCTTCAATAGTGCGGCTTCGCATTCTGCCGCGTATTTTTGGAATAGCGCAGTAGGTACAACAGTTATCGCATCCGTCAGCCACCTTTAAATATGTACTAAAAGGATAGCCACCCAAAATTCTTTTTCCGTTTAAATCAAGGTCTTCTTTAGCGCCGTAACAGTTTCCTTTTTTGCCCTCAATTGCATTTTTTACAATTTCTGCAATATTACTGTTAGAGCCGATACCTACGCAAACATCAACCTCGGGAATTTCCTCGGTTACATCGTCCTTATATCTTTCGGCAAGACAACCCGTTACGATTAACGCCTTACACTCGCCCTCTGTTTTATAGCGGGCGGCTTCTAAAATATTTTCAATCGCTTCTGCCTTGGCATCCTCTATAAAGCCGCAGGTATTAATGATAATTGCATCTGCACTCGCTTCTTCGGGCGAAATTTCAAACCCTGCCTCTTTTAATGAATAAAGCATCATTTCGGCATCTACCTGATTTTTAGGGCAACCGAGCGACACCATACTGATTTTGTACATACTATTCCTCTGATTCTTCAATAAACTCATTTAATGCGGTTTTTACCGCGCCGTAAGAAAAGCCTTTTCGCACTAATGCGGCATACACCTTTTGTACGCCGTTTTCGGCGGTTAATTTGTTTTTATATTTCTTTTCTATTACATTTTTAATCTGGCTTAATTCGTCGGTTTCGGTTTCTTCCAAAACAGACTTTGCCAAATCGTAAGGCACACCCTTTAAAAGCATTTTTTGTAAAGCCTCACGTTTGGAAACATTACTTTCTATTAATCGGTTAGCGTAATTTTCGGCATATCTTAAGTCATCAAGCAAGCCAACCTCTTTTAAACGGGCAATTACCTTTGCACAAGGCTTTGGCTTAAACCCTGCCCTTAAAAGCTTATCATAAAGTGCCTTTTCGGTATGGTCCATACGGTCAAGATACCAAATCGCTCTCGACTTTGCCCTTTGGTAATCGGATTCAAAAATAATGCTTTTTAAAGCTTCTTCACTCAAATCCATACCTTTTCTAAGGCATTTTTCATTACATACGTCTTTATCAATCAAAACTTCATTGCCGTCACTTAAAAAAAGTCGCATAAGATGAAGCTTATCTTTTTTGATTTCGGTGATTATCATTAATCGTCAACCGCAATGTCAATATCAATTGACTTATGTGTACGTGCTACGGGTTCGGTTGGCATAATGTATTCGTCATCCTCTTGTACAGCAGTGGTTTTATTATTAGCCTTATCCGAAAGGATTGCCATAACCTTGCTTTCGATTTCGTTTGCTAATTCCACATTATCTTCAAACAACTTTTTAACATTGTCTCTGCCTTGGCCAAGTCTTGTTTCACCATAATAGAACCAAGCGCCCGACTTTTTAATAACACCTGTTTCTACACCCGCATCAACAATTTCGCCTGTATGGCAAATACCCTTGCCGTACATAATATCAAATTCTGCCATTTTGAAAGGTGGCGCTACCTTGTTTTTAACAATCTTAGCCTTGGTGTGTACACCTATAACCTCGCTACCGTCCTTAATAACATCGCCCTTGCGAACGTCAATACGAACAGAGGAATAGAACTTAAGCGCTCTACCACCTGTGGTAACTTCTGGGTTGCCGTACATTACGCCAATTTTTTCACGCAATTGGTTAATAAATATTGCCGCACAGTTTGTTTTAGAAAGTGCGCCTGTAAGTTTGCGCAACGCTTGTGACATAAGACGAGCCAACTGACCTACGTGATTGTCACCCATTTCGCCGTCAATTTCGGCTCGGGTCACCAATGCGGCAACCGAGTCAACAACTATAATGTCAACCGCTCCCGAACGAACAAGCGCTTCGGCAATTTCAAGTGCCTGTTCACCTGAATCGGGCTGTGACACCAAAAGACTGTCAATATCAACACCAAGGTGTGCGGCATAAACAGGGTCTAATGCGTGTTCCACGTCTATGAAAGC
>JAZRMY010000025.1:0-1367 GCA_045647925.1 Acutalibacteraceae bacterium
TTGGGAGCAATCCCCGAAGGAAAGCTCCGGGAACTTTATGACCAAGTGACCGACGAGGAAGACAATCCGATATTGGTTTTTGCGGAATTGGAATGAAAGAATCCGCTGGGTCAAGGATTGTAGAACCGAAATATTTGCCTATCTTTGCCCTATATATAATAATGTATAAAGCAAATAGAATATGGAAAACCAGAAAAACAACAACCAATTGCAGATAGAGCTGAAGGACGAAGTGGCTCAAGGTACTTATGCCAACCTCGCTATCATTACTCACTCAAGTTCCGAGTTTATTGTCGATTTTGTCAGAGTAATGCCAGGATTGCCCAAGGCAGGTGTGCAGTCGCGTATCATTTTGACACCCGAACACGCCAAGCGCCTGATGTTTGCCCTTCAGGAAAACGTGGCAAAGTTCGAACGTCAGTTCGGACCTATCCGTATGCCGGAAGACATGAACGGAGGTCAAGGCGGGCCTGACGGAAAGACCTTTATTCCGCCTTTGAGCGGTTTCAAAGGCGAAGCATAAAGGCTTTGAATAGTTAAAAAAATATAATAGTCTGCTTTTCGAGCGTTTTTCGGGGGGCAGACTATTTTATTTTTCTCCTTTTCATTGCTGAATAAAATATTATTCGTAACTTTGCACCCCGAAAAAGTGTATTTCGATTTTCTCGGCTGAAAAATGCTGAATATGACATTGATAAATAATAAAACAATATATAATAATTAAAAATTTAACAAAATGCCTACTATTCAACAATTAGTAAGAAAAGGAAGACAGGTATTGGTTGAAAAGAGTAAGTCGCCGGCACTTGACTCATGTCCACAAAGACGTGGTGTTTGTGTTCGTGTGTACACTACTACTCCTAAGAAACCGAACTCTGCAATGCGTAAAGTTGCTCGTGTGCGCTTGACAAACTCTAAGGAAGTGAACTCATACATTCCAGGTGAAGGCCACAACTTGCAGGAACACTCAATCGTTTTGGTTCGTGGCGGTCGTGTAAAGGACCTTCCGGGTGTACGTTACCACATCGTTCGCGGTACTTTGGATACTGCAGGTGTAGCTGGTCGTACTCAACGTCGTTCTAAGTACGGTGCTAAGCGTCCAAAGCCAGGACAGGCTCCAGCAGCAGCTAAGGGTAAGAAGAAGTAATACCAAGCTCCTTAAAAGAAAAAGTATTTAAATTTTAGTTTTGGTTTGTTGGAAAAAGCTATAAAGGTTGAGTAAATGTCTCGGAGGAGGCGTTGAAGGAAACGAAAAGAAGCAAACAGCCCCAAACAAAACATTATTTTTGAAAGAAAATGAGAAAAGCAAAACCAAAAAAACGTGTGATCCTCCCGGATCCAGTATTCGGTGACCAAAAGGTTACTAA
>JAZRMY010000026.1:0-1321 GCA_045647925.1 Acutalibacteraceae bacterium
GACTTTTTGCAACAAGCACCAAGAGTAATAAGTTTCATAATATATATCTCCTTAATTTTATTAAACGAATAAGAAATTAAAGGCGTTAAAGGTAAAGCCTATAATTACAATGCCGACTACGACAATAAAGATAAACCAAAATAGCAGTTTCGGCTTAACCGCCTTTGAAAGCATAATCATAGACGGCAAGGAAAGTGCGGTAACGCTCATCATAAAGGAAAGAATCGTTCCAACGCCAACACCTTTTGCATACAACGCTTCCGCAACGGGAATCGTACCGAAAATATCCGCATACATAGGCGTACCAAGAATTGTCGCAAGGGGTACAGCGTACCATTTATCACTACCCAAAACCAACTGTATCCATTCGGCAGGAATAAAGTTATGAATAGTCGCCCCGATACCAACGCCAATAAGAATATAAATCCATACCTTTTTTAACGTTGACAGCATTTGGTCTTTTGCGTAAATCAATCTATCCTTTTGCGTAAGTTCTACGCCGTCCACTTCGGCGATACTGCCTTCCATAATAAAATCTTGTACGTGTTTTCCTAAACCTGTTTTTTCAATAATCGTTCCACCGACAATAGCAAGGATTAAACCCACGATAACGTAAGCAATCGCGATAGGAAAGCCAAACACACTCGCAAGTAGAATAAACGCACCTAAATCAACGAGTGGGCTTGAAATTAAGAAACTGAACGTAACACCGCTTGAAATTCCCGCACGGGTAAAGCCCATAAAGATAGGAATAGACGAGCAAGAGCAAAAGGGCGTAACCGTACCAAGCAAAGCACCAACCGCATTTGCGCCGACACCTTTAAATCTTCCAAGTATTTTTTTTGTTCTTTCGGGCGGAAAATAACTTTGAATATACGAAATAAGAAAGATAAGCAAGCATAACAACACGACTATTTTTACCGTATCATATACAAAAAATTGTATTGCTTGCCCCCAATGGCCCGACATAAAAGTTTCGCCAAACATAGCGCTAAACGCCATACCGATTAAAGCGTTTAGCCATTTCATACCAAGTATTTGGTCAGTTATAAAATCGCCTATTGCTTTTAACCCGTTTACACCGTCCACAACTATGGCAATCCCTATTGTAAGCAACACAACAGCAATTACCCCAATAAGCACGCTTAACCATTTGCGTTTTTTAGTTTCCACAATATAACTCCTTATATTTATTTTTGTCTATATAGACGATTATCTATGTAATAGAGAAAAAATATATGCGAACTTAATCGCACGTATTTTTTTTGCAAGAACTTTCATTTGTTCTTCACGTTCTACATTTCGTATCACCGAGAAAATC
>JAZRMY010000027.1:0-26865 GCA_045647925.1 Acutalibacteraceae bacterium
GCAAGATTTAAGGAGGGTACGAAATGGCTATTAATCAGATTACTGTATTTTTAGAAAACAGAGCGGGTAAACTTTTGGAAGTTACTGAAATACTATCAAAAAATCAAGTTGATTTAAGAGCAATTAATATTGCTGAAACTGCTGATTACGGTTTGCTCCGCATAATCGCTGCCGATACTGATTTGGCAGAAAAGGTTTTAAAGGAAGAAGGCCTTATTTGCACAAAAACTCCTGTAATAGCGGTAGCAGTACCCAACAAGCCGGGCGGACTTAACAGTATGCTTGAGGTTCTGGCAAATGAGAATATAGATGTTAACTATATGTATTCTATTTTCGGCCATATAGACGGCTTGGCGTATATGATTTTACAATTGTCTGACACTGAAAATGCACAGGCAGTTTTAACTAAAAACGGCATAGGCATTGCCGAAGCTAAGGATTTAGGTATTAATTAAAAAATAAAAGCCTTTTTAGGCTTTTATTTTTTTGAAATATGTGGTATACTCTTCTTAATTGAGGTGATTATATTGAAAAAAATAATAACTTTACTTTTAAGTATAATGATGATTGCGGTATTTAGTATAACCGCATTTGCTACAGAGGATGATTTGGTAGGCTCGGTGCCGGGAGATAACACTTCTGACAATACCTCTGCAGGTGATGAAAATAATTCAAGTGAGAATAATTCGTCATCAAGCAATTCTTCTTCAAGTGAAGAAGAATCTTCAAGCGAGGAATCGTCTTCAAGTGAAAGCGTAGCTCCAAGCAAACCCGAAGAAACTGTTAAAACAAAGCTACAAATAGTTGAATTACCTAAAAAGACAATTTATAACATTGGCGAAACCTTGGATTTAACAGGCCTTAAGGTTAATGTTATAACTTCAGACGGTATTATTATTTCACAGGACGGTAAGAATTTGGATGTTTCGCCTACAAAGTTTGATAGCGAGGGTGAAAAAAGAATTGAAGTAAGATACCAAGGACTAACCGCAACCTTTAAGATAACAGTTAATCCTGCTCACCAGCATAAGTTTGGCGCGTGGACAATTGAAAAAGAAGCCACCTGCGCTAAAGAGGGTAAAAAGGTTCGCGAATGTGAATGTGAGCATAAGGAAACACAGGTAATAGAAAAGCTTGCACACGATTTGGATGAAGGTAAAATAATTAAAACTGCCACACAAAAAACATCAGGCGTTATGAGATATACCTGTAACAAGTGTAAGGAAAAGGTTGACGAAACTATTCCAATACTTGAAGGCGGGGAAGAAACCGAGGTTCAATCGGGCGAAAAATATAAGCTACAGCTTGAATGGTGGATGATTTTTGCTCCGGTAGGTCTTATAATTATTAGCTATATAGTTGCAATAGTAATTATTTTTAAGAAGAAAAAGTAATATGCAAAAAAATACTGAAATAATTTTAGAAATAACAGATATTACCACAGAGGGTAGCGGCGTAGGCAAATACGACGGTATGGCAATTTTCGTACCGCTAACCGCTGTTGGCGATACCGCACGGGTTAAAATTTTAAAGGTTAAAAAGACCTATGCTTACGGTAAGCTAATAGAAATTTTAACTCCATCAAAAGATAGAATAGAAAACGACTGTCCGCATTTTTCAAAATGCGGCGGTTGTGTTTTCAGGCATATTAATTATACTGCCGAATGCCGTCTTAAAGAAAATAAGGTTTACGAAACGGTAAAACGAATCGGCGGAGTGGATTTAAAGCCACAACCTATTATTTCGCACGAGCCTGACCGCTACCGCAATAAAGCACAATATCCGATTGCACAGAATGGCGGTGTGGGCTTTTACGCTTTTCATTCACATAGAATTATTGAGTGTGGCGACTGTGCGCTACAGCCTGAAATTTTTTCTAAGCTAACCGTAGAAGTAAGTGAATGGATAAATAAGTACGGTATAAGTGTTTATGACGAGCAAAAGCATAAGGGCTTGCTTCGTCATATTTACATTCGCAAGGCCGAGGTAACAAATGAAATTATGGTTGCCTTTGTTATAAACGGTAACATATTGCCTTTTGCAGAAGAAATAATAGAAACACTTAAAAATGTTTGTGGGAATGACCTTAAGAGTGTTCAAATTAATATCAACAAAGAAAATACCAATGTAATTTTGGGCAAGGAATGTAAAACACTCTACGGTAGTGATTATATTACAGATGTTCTTTGCGGTGTTAAGGTAAGACTTTCGGCGCTCTCTTTTTATCAGGTTAATCACGATATGGCGCAAAAACTTTATAATAAGGCGCGTGAATACGCGAGTCCTAACGGCAAAAATATTATAGATTTATACTGTGGAGCGGGTACAATAGGTCTTTCAATGGCTAAAGAGGCTAAGAGTATAATAGGTGTTGAAATTATACCTGAAGCTATTAAGGATGCCGAATTTAATGCTAAAATTAATAACATAGAAAATGCAAGATTCATCTGTGCGGACGCTTCTGCCGCGGCAGAAAGGTTAGCGAAAGAGGGCATAAAGGCAGATACCGTAATTGTAGACCCTCCAAGAAAGGGCTGCGCTAAAGAGGTTATAGAAATTATTGCAAATAATTTTGCGCCAAAAAGTGTTGTATATGTTTCGTGCGACCCCGCAACCTTAGCGCGTGATATCAAAATATTTGATGAGTTTGGATATAAACTTATAGAATATACCCCCGCCGATTTATTCCCAAGAACAAGCCATTGTGAAACGGTAGCACTACTGAATATAGGTCGGTGAGAATGAAATGAGCGAATTAAATTTGAAATGTCCTCACCGTAAAAAATGCGGCGGATGTCAGCTACAAAATTTAACCTACCAAAAGCAGTTAAGCTTTAAGCAGGTTAAGGTTATAAAATTGCTGGGCAAATACCACCACGTTAATGAGATTATAGGTATGGATAATCCTTATTATTATCGCAATAAGGTTCAGGCGGCATTTTCGGAGCGTAAGGGCGAGATTGTTTCAGGTGTTTATCAGTCTTCAACACAAAATATTGTCGCTGTTGACAGTTGTTTGATTGAGGACCAAAAGGCCGATGAAATTATTGTAACTATTAGAAAGCTATTGAAAAGCTTTAAGCTTCGCGCCTTTAACAATGTTACTAAGAAGGGCTTTTTGCGCCATGTTCTGATAAAGCGCGGGTTCTTAAGCGGTGAAATTATGGTTGTGCTTGTGACCACTGTAATGGATTTCAACAAAGAATCACAGTTCGTTAATGCATTGCTTTCGCGCCATCCCGAAATTACTACAATTGTACAGAACGTGAATGACAAACAAACAAATCTTATTTTGGGTGAAAATAGCCGTGTGCTTTATGGAAACGGATATATAGAGGAAAAGCTTTGCGGCTTTCGTTTTAGAATTTCTCCAAAGGCTTTTTATCAGATAAACCCCACACAGACCGAGGTGCTTTATAACAAAGCAATTGATTTTGCCGAGCTTACAGGTACCGAAAAGGTGCTTGATGCATATTGCGGAACGGGAACTATTGGTATAATTGCATCACCTAAAGCCGATAAGGTTATAGGCGTAGAGCTTAATCCGGATGCTATAAAGGACGCTAAGGTAAATGCAGAGCTTAATAATGTGAAAAATATTGAATTTTTTGAAGACGATGCGAGCAGGTTTATGGTTAAAAAGGCACGCGAAGGCGAAAAATTTGATGTTGTAATTATGGACCCACCAAGAGCAGGAGCAAGCCTTGAATTTTTACGGTGCCTTGCAGAGCTTGCGCCACAAAAAATTGTATATGTTTCCTGCAATCCCGAAACTATGGCGCGCGATATATCATTTTTAACGCGAAAAGGATATAAGGTTAGAAAAATACAACCCGTTGATATGTTCCCTCATACTGAGCATGTGGAAACGGTAGCATTATTAATAAAAAACTAAAAAGAGCTTAAGCTAATTGCTTAAGCTCTTTTTGTTAGAATTTTATAAACCCGTAGCTTTCAAGTATTTTAATATACTTTGAAAGGCGTTCATATAAAGGCTCTGCCTTGTCGCCAAAGTGTTCCTTTACTCTTTCACCCAAAGCTATAATATCGGTATTACCGTCAATTAAAGGCCATATAAAGCTACCCATTTCGTCAAGGTGGATATAACTGATTTTAGGCTTTTTTAAAAGCTTTTGCGCCAAACGGTTAAATAGTCCCTTGTTTTCAATTTCCAAGGTAATATTTTCGCCATCTGCCGACCACTTAATTTCCGTGTTCTTTTTTGGCTTTTTTTCAAGAAAGTTTTCTTTATTCTTCATTTGCTTTGTTTTTCTTTTTACCAAATGTGAATGCTACAAGTGTTAAGATAATAATTGCAAATAAAACAATACCGCCGATGTTTGAAACAATAGCAGGGATGCCGAATCTTTCTGAAAGATTCAAAGCCTTATCAACACCGAATACTGCAAGTAATGCAAGTAAAATACCAACAATACCTTCGCCTGCAATCATACCGGAGCAGAAGAGGATACCGTTATTAACGGTGGTTTCCTTGTTTTCCTTTTTATCGGTAATTTTTTCAACAACAAGTCTTACAAGACCGCCAACCATAATACAAGCATTAAGCTGAACAGGTAGATAAACACCAATAGCAAACGGAAGAACAGGAATTCCTATTATTTCAACAATAATTGCAATAAATGCGCCTATGAACACAAGAGTCCATGGGAGATTTCCACCCATAACACCCTCAACAATAAGCTTCATAAGGGTTGCTTGGGGAGCGGCAAGCTCGTCCGAACCAAAGCCCCAGGCTTGATTGAGAAGATAGAGTGTACCGCCGATTGCTAAAGCAGAAGCGATAACACCAATCATTTCGCCGATTTGTTGCTTTTTAGGTGTAGCGCCAAGCAAGAAGCCTGTCTTAAGGTCTTGTGAAGTATCACCTGCAATAGCGGAAATAATACAAATTACCGAGCCGATTGCAATAGCGCTGCACATACCTTTAATACCTTCCATACCTGTAACCTTAAGAATAAGTGTTGCTACAAGCAAGGTTGCAATTGCCATACCTGAAACGGGGTTGTTACTGCTTCCTACAAGACCAACCATTCTGGAAGAAACAGTTGCAAAGAAGAAGCCGAATACAACGGTAATAGCCGCACCTATAAGAGAAACAGGGATTGCGGGAATTAACCAGATAAGAACGGTTAAAACTACAATTGCAATTATAATAAATAACATATTAAGGTCGCGTGAGGTACGGTCGTTTGAAGCAACACCTGAATTACCAAGGCTCTTCATAGCTCCGCCAAAGGTTTTAACGATAAGCGGAAGTGACTTAATAAGGCTTATAATACCGCCGGCTGTTAAAGCACCTGCGCCGATGTAACGGATATATGTTCCCCAAATTGCACTAGCGCCACCCTCTGCAAAGAGCTCGCTTATGGGTGCAGTACCGGGGGCTAAAATCATATCGCCACCGAAAAGCACGATAAGAGGAATAAGTACCAACCAGCTAAGCACACCGCCCGAGAACATATAAGAAGAAATCTTAGGTCCGCAAATGTAACCAACGCTCATAACAGCGGGATAAATCTGGGTACCGATTTCGCCTGCATAGCCTTTAACACGGAGTGAAACCTCGCCTGCAACTAATTTAAGTCCGTCAATAATAAACTTAAATAATGCGGCAAAGCCCATACCTGCAAATACGGTAGATGCATTCGCACCACCCTTTTCGCCGGCTAAAAGCACCTCTGCACAAGCGGTTCCTTCGGGGTAGGGAAGAACGCCGTGTTCCTTTACAATAAGCGCATTTCTAAGAGGTACCATAAAGAGTACACCCAAAAGACCGCCTATTAAGGCAATAAGTGTGATTTCTACAATGTCGGGAGCCTTGGTTTTACCCTCTGCTGCCCAGATAAAGAGAGCGGGCAATGTAAAAATTGCGCCTGCTGCAAGGGATTCGCCTGCAGAGCCTATTGTTTGAACGATGTTGTTTTCAAGAATAGAATTTCTGCGAAGCAAAATGCGGATAACACCCATTGAGATAACTGCCGCAGGGATAGATGCTGAAACGGTCATACCAACGCGGAGACCTAAGTAAGCATTTGCGGCACCGAATACAACGGCCAAGAGAATACCTATAACAATGGATGTTACGGTAATTTCGGGTGTAATCTTGTCTGCCGCGATATACGGTTTGAAATTGTTTTTGTTTTCCATAATTTCTCCAATCTTTATTTTTTATATTAAATGTTTTAAAAAAACAAATTTTAAGCAAGTTTTGTTAAAACATCTGTTAAAATATTAAAAATCTTGTAGGTAGAGGAAATGCTCAAGCGCTCATTTGTTGTGTGAGCATCAAAAATAGTGGGGCCAATTGCTATACAGTCAAGGTCAGCTATCGCCGAAGAGAACACCGCGCACTCAAGACCTGCGTGGATAGCCTCTACCTTTGGCTTTTTGCCTGTATTTTCTAAATATATATCGCTATAAAGCTTTTGCATTACGGAATTTTCTTTAAATTCCCAAGTGGGATATTTTCCGCCAAGGCTTGTTTTACAGGGATAACGCTCGAAAAAGGCGTAAAGCTTTTCTTCCAAAGCATCCAATGCGGATTGCTTATTACTTCTAAGCGCAAGCTGCAAACGGATTTCGTTTTTATCTAATAAAAGAATACCTAAATTTAGCGAGGTTTCTACCAAGCCTTCAATTTCGGCGCTCATTTCAATAATGCCGTTTGGTGTAGTGGAAAGAATACCTATAATATCATTTTTATTTTGAGAAGATATTACGCTGAATTCTTCTGTCTTGCCTAAAGTAACTATTGGGTTAAAGTCAGGCTCGCGGGCAGCTATTTCTTTTTTAATTACATTAAGGTATTCACGGCTTAGTGACAAAAGCTTGTCCGCATCATTACAGCAAAGCTTAATGGTACAAGCATTTGCAATAGCGTTAGATTTATCGCCGCCGCATATAGAAATAATATCAAAATCGCAACGATTTTTTATATGATTTAAAAATCTGCCTGCAAGGATGTTTGCATTAACGCGCTTTTTATCAATTTCAACACCTGAATGACCGCCCTTAAGACCTTGTAGGGTTACGGTAATTTCGGTTGCGGTTTTGGTCTCGTATTCTATTGGCAAAATGGCAGAAAAATCACTACCGCCCGCACACGAAACGGTTAAAACCTCATCATCCTCAGAGTCAATATTAATCATTTTTTTGCCGTTTAAAAGGCTTGTATCAAGCGCCATCGCGCCAAGCATTCCTACTTCCTCATCGGTTGTAAGCACCGCTTCTATGGAGGGGAGATTTATATCTGTATTTTCAAGTATTGCAAATATCATTGCAACGGCAATTCCGTTATCTGCGCCAAGAGTGGTTTTATTAGCCTTTAAAAAGTCGCCGTCTGTGAAGGTTTGAATACCGTCCTTTAAAAAGTCAATGTCGCTATCACTAGCCTTTTGGCATACCATATCAAGATGACCTTGTAAAATGATAGTATCCTTCGGGTAGTTTTCGCTCGGCTTATAAATAATAACATTATTAGCGCTATCGCGGTTGTATTTTAAATTATGCTTTTCAGCAAAGCTTACGCAAAAGTCTGCAATACTCTTCATATTGCCCGAGCCGTGCGGTATTTTGCAAAGCTCGTTAAAGTAATAAAATACCCTTTCGGTATCGAAATTTTTGCAAGCCATTAAGCTTCCTCCAAAATCAACAGTAATCTAAAATAGTTTACCATAAAAGTGTTATTTTAGCAAGTAAAATAAAGGCTTTTGGAAATATTTTTAAAAAAACGCTCCCTTAAAAAAGGAAGCGTTAAATTTTAATCTTCTTTATCCTTAGTGTGTTCACGAATTTCGCCTGTAGTGGCATCGATTTCATAGTCATACTCAGTACCGCTGTGGTCAAATTCAATATCGTATTCTAAAACGCCATTGTCTTTGTCAAGGTCAATATGATAATTTTTAATATCGGCGTCTTTGACTTTTGCGTGGTCAAGCGCAATTCTTTTGGCTTCATCACGGCTTATTTTAGCATCCATTGAATCCATACCGTTTTCAACATTATTCTCGGCTTTATCAATGCCACTTTCAACCTTATCTTCGGCAGACTGCATACCATTTCTTATATCGGACATCATATTATCCGAATTATTATTATTTTCACCGCAGCCGGTGAGCGACAAAGCAATAATTAATGCAAAAATTGTTGTTAAAACACTTATTTTCATAATAAAACCTCCTTGTTGTTTTAGTGTTGGTTAAAGATTTCAAAAAAATACAGGAAAGTCCTTCCTTAAGACTCTCCTGTAAAATTTTTACATTCCTGTGGAAATGAATTTTATAATATTTCCAAATGTTGCGTTTACTTCGCATTCGTATTTTGTAATATCGTCACTAAAGGTGATTTGGTATTCCCAACCGCGCCAATTTTCGTCAAATTCAAGCGCTATTTTAAGGTCCCGTACATTATCCGATTTTACATTAGCTTTTTTTAAAGCGGCAGTTTTGGCATTCTCCTTGGAAATAAGAGTTTTCGGGGGAACTAAGCCTTCGGTTTTAATAGGAGCGTCTGTAAGTAGATTGTAGGAATAAATATGGTCGATATTTTTGCTTTTGCAGGTAAAAATTCCGTTTTTAATAATTTTTGGAACATTTATTGAAAGTAAAAAGGTTTCGTTAACTATAAGTGATAGATTCTTATCTTTATTTTCTGTAGTAGCTTCTTCAAGCAACTGTTTTCCGGCTTTATTGGTTACAAGCTCTAAATAGTAAACTTCGTCCTTGGTGATTTTAAGGTTTACTTTTTCAAAATGTGAATTATCAAGCCAAGAAATATTACCGTCATCAATAAGGGCAACCTTAACAGTTTCGGGTATTTTTCCGCTTTTCACAATGCTTTTATCATTTTTACAACCGCCAAAGCAGGTAAGTGTACAAAGTACAAGAATTAAACAAATTATTCTTTTCAAATAAATCACTCCAAAAAAAGATGTGCTACCGCTATGATAGCACATCTAAATAGAATTTTCAATTATATATTATTTGAAATAACGACCGAGTAGTCCCTCAAATGCCTTGCCGTGACGAGCCTCATCTTGAAACTTCCACGAAAAACCGCTTGAAATAAGGGATTTTGACAGTTGTGTTTTCAGAATCACACTTTTGTCACACTATCCCCAGTTTCGTTTGAATTGTTTTCAGATGGTTCTTTTCGTATAAGATATGAAACATATGTACATAGTGCTATCCACCCAAAAAGAGCTATAGTAATTTTAATAATTATATAAGCATCATTACCAGGTATGGCAGAGATTAAAAAAGGCCCAGTATAACAAAGAGAAATAACAAGTGAATTGTAAATGATGAATAAGAATTTCCACTTTTCTTCATAAATAAGTTTGCTATATTTAAAACAAAAAATAGGTGTGGCGACCAATATCCATAGTATTATAAACAACAGTGCGAGACCAAGACCACCATAATTATCATAAAATTCGAGTATAAGTATATATGAGATTCCAAAAAGTAAATAAAAACATATTGAAAAAATAAAAGGATAAATATATTTTTTAAGCTTCTTCATAAAATCACCCCAAAACAAAAGATGTGCTACCATTATGATAGCACATCTTAGTTTGTTTTTCAATTAGAGATTACTTGAAATAGCGGTTGAGGAGTCCCTCAAACGCCTTGCCGTGACGAGCTTCGTCTTGAAACTATGGTTAAAAACCGCTTAAAATCAAGAGTTTTTCGGGATGTGTTTTCAAAATCACACTTTTGTCACACTAAAACTATTCAAAATATTTTTCTAATATACTTCCAAATTTGTCGGGTATAGAATAGCAACTGACACTATAGGGCTTTGGTGAACCATCGTCGTTATTTTGGTCAGGGGAAATATAAGTAGTAATTACCCATTTACCATTTACTTTTCCCATATAGCCTATATATTCAGTGGCAATAGCACAATCTTCATAAGCGAAATACAATCTACGCATATGCTGATTATCAGTAAGCATAAATATGCCCTCTGTTTCATAATCAAAAGTAGTCGTTTTAGTAGCATCAATTTCTGTTATTGCTTTTAAAAAATCTTTGTTGTTTATATACTTTCCATCCCAACAAACCTTTGTGATTTCGCCACTTGAAGGCACAGTATAGTCGTCAGCAACATAAAGATGTTGGTCTAAAAAAGAACGTGCAACAACAAACTTATGTGATGGGTCTTCTTTGATTTCGTTTATATCCCAACTTCCGTCTTCACTTTTTGCAATAGTTCTGCCCTCGGTGTATTCTCCGCTTATCGTTGAATAATTTTTACCGTTCCAAGTCAACCTCTCAAAGCCAACTTTTGCAGAACGGTCTATTACAAAGACATCGCTATACCACAATAATGACAAGATTCCAATCGCTATTATAAAAAAAGCACATAAAGCTATGATTGTAGATTTTGATAATTTCTTTTTCATAAAATCACCCCAAAACAAAAGATATGCTACCAAAATGATAGCATATCATTAAGAAATATTCAAGATATTGACTTTTCTTTATCTTTGAAATGAGTTATTTTTAATTAATCTCTTTCGCGCTCGACTTTTGTGATGACACCGGTTTCGGCATCGACATCATAGGAATATTCCAAATTTCCGTGGTCGAAATCGACCTCCCAAACCTTTGCGCCACGTTCAACATCAAGCTCAATATCCAAATCGTGAATATCTGTTTGCTTTACGCCTGCTTTTTCAACTGCGATTTCAATCGCTCTTTCGCGGGTGATAGCTAATGTTTGATTTCCTTGTTGCTGATTTGCGCCATTATCCTTTGTATTATTGATTGAATTATTACCGCAGGCGGAAAGTACTAAAACTAAAATCAATATGATAGATAGGGTTAATAATTTTTTCATAGTATCTCTCCTTTGTTATGTTTTAAAAAAGAGGAGTGCCGAGCACTCCTCTAAAAAATCACTTATTTAAAGTAACGACCGAGGAGTCCCTCGAATGCCTTGCCGTGACGAGCTTCATCTTGAAACCACGCCTAAAAACCGCTAAAACAAAGGCTTTTTGAATTTTGTTTTTTAAAATCACACTTTTGTCACACTATCCCCAGTTTCGTTTGAATTGTTATGATTTTGTTTTTTAGCAGAAATCACCCGTAAAATCAAGGGTACAATAGTCCAAATCGCTACCCAAATAAAAAAGCCAACGACAACTTTTCCGTCATTTTGCAAACTAAAGGGTAATATAGGAATAGCACCTAACACTATACAATTGTAAATGGAAAACAAAAATTTAAGTTTCTCACCAATGATTATCTTGCTGTATTTTACACAGTAAAAAGGCAAGATAACAAAAATCCAAGCCATTAAAAATAGCATAGCACAAGCAGAAAGTATATCATTTGCGCGCCCAGAAAACATATATGACGAGCGTACTAATATTTCATATAAAGCAACAAAAAACATTGAAAATACAATGGGATAAATGTATTTTTTCGCTTTTTTCACAAAATCACCCCAAAACAAAAGATGTGCTACCGTTATGATAGCACATCCACAGTGATTTTTCAATCAGATATTACTTAAAATAACGGCCTAAAAGTCCCTCAAATGCCTTGCCGTGTCTTGCCTCGTCTTGAAACTACACCCTAAACCTGCTTGAAAACAAGGCTTCGTTATTCGATTTTTAAAAATCCCACTTTTTTTCACACTATTCTTGGGGTTTGTTATTACTGTCATCTGTGTTATTTTGTGATTTGTCTTTTGTATTTTTATGCCTATAAATCGCTGCCGCAATAAATGAAATAGGAATTGAATAAATTAAAGGTCCCATGAGCAATAAGAAAATAACAGCATCTGCTAAACTTCGTTCTATAGCCGCAAATAATATTTTCGTCAAGAAAAACATAACGAAAACTAACAATATGTCAAAAAGTAAGATTGGAAAAAATATTTCATTAGTAGTTTTGAAAATTTTGATGCCAAACCAAACAAATAAAACAGGTAAATATAGTGGAAATAGATATAAAATTATTGCAGCAAAATCTGTTAAACAGTTATATTCTAAACTTGCTCTTAATATTGCAAAAGGCAGTGCAACAGCTAAAATGACTACTAAGATTATCTTAATATACTTCACGATTATCACCCCAAAACAAAAGATGCGCTACCGTTATGATAGCACATCTTTTAAAATTTTTCAATCAGATATTACTTGAAATAGCGGTTAAGTAAACCTTCAAAAGCCTTACCGTGTCTTGCTTCGTCGCGTGCCATTTCATGAACAGTGTCGTGAATTGCGTCAAGACCGAGTTCTTTTGCAAGCTTTGCAAGCTCGAATTTACCGAGTGTTGCGCCGTTTTCAGCATCAACACGCATTTCAAGGTTTTTCTTTGTGCTATCGGTTACAACTTCGCCTAAAAGTTCAGCAAATTTTGCTGCGTGTTCTGCTTCTTCCAAAGCTGCCTTTTCCCAATAAAGACCGATTTCGGGGTAGCCTTCTCTGTGAGCTACGCGTGACATTGCAAGGTACATACCAACCTCGCAGCATTCGCCGTTAAAGTTTTCGCGAAGACCGTCAATAATTCTTTCGTCAACACCCTGAGCAATGCCAACTACGTGTTCTGCAGCCCAAGTTTTTTCGCCTGCTTGTTCCTGGAATTTAGAAGCGGGTGCGTGGCAGATAGGACATTCGTTTGGAGCGGCATCTCCTTCGTGAGTATAACCGCAGATAAGACATACATATTTTTTCATTTTTATTTCCTCCAAAAATTAATTAATTGTTTTACAGTTGTTACAGATACCGTATGCTACATAAATTGAAGTTTCGGCTAAAAAACCGTTTTCTTCGGCTAAATCAGATATTACATCCTTTTTAAGTTTTAGGTCGTGGATTTTACCGCAGGTCTTGCAGTGCAAATGTACGTGAGGGGAAATGTCACCGTCGAAATGTTCAAAGCCGTCGCCCACATTAAGACTTAAAATTTCACCCGAAGAACTAAGGGCCGACAAATTGCGGTAAACCGTGCCAAGACTTATATTAGGTATAAGCTGTTTAACCTCATTATAAATCCAATTTGCTGTAGGGTGAGTATCCGTAGAGCGCAGAACCTCTAAAATAGTTTCGCGCTGTTTAGAATAATGCTTCATATTTGAATCACCCCAAAAGTAGTAATGATTACTGTTTTTATTATACACGAAAATAACAGTTTGTCAATACCTTTTTTAAAAAATTATTTTTGTTGACATTTTTTTTATAATGCAATAAAATTAGTATGACAAAAAATGTTTTGGAGAAAAAGATGAAAAACATAATTTCAAGCTCGGTTATAAAAAGATTACCAAGATATTACAGATTCTTGGGTGAACTAAAACAACAGGGCGTTACTAAAATTTCTTCGCGTGAGCTTTCCGAAAGAATGGGGCTTACCGCAAGTCAGATAAGGCAAGACCTTAACTGCTTTGGTGGCTTTGGCCAACAGGGCTATGGTTATAATATTGATATTTTGCAGTCCGAAATAGCAAGTATTTTAGGACTTGATAAACCAAAAAGCATAATACTTATTGGTGTAGGTAATGTTGGCCGTGCTGTTTCTATGCATATGAATTTTGAATCAAAAGGATTCTACCTAACCGGTCTTTTTGATGCTAAGGAGTCTCTTGTAGGGCAGATAGTTAAAAACCAACCTATAAGAAACACCAACACCTTGGATGAATTTTGCCGCGAAAATTTACCCGATGCCGCAATACTTTGTATCCCTAAGGAAGCAGCAGAAAAAATTTCAAAGCAGCTTATTAAATTAGGAATTAAATGCTTCTGGAATTTTAGTCACTATGACTTAACGGTTGATAATCCCGATGTTAAGGTTGAAAACGTTCACTTGGGCGATAGCCTTACAAGACTTTCTTATAAAATGACCAATAACTAAAAAAGTATGAGGAATTTTCCTCATACTTTTTTCTTTTTGTGTATATTACGTATTGTCTTTTTGGGTTTTCCTGTAGGCTTTGCTTTATCGTTACGGTCGGGGGCGACAAGGCAGTTTTTAGTTGTACCTATAAGGTCATAACGGTTTGCCTTTTTAAGCGCCGCTAAAACAACTGCGCGGTTTTCGGGCTTGAAATACTGTAAAAGTGCTCTTTGCTCTGCCTTTTCCTTTGCGGTTTTTGGCACATACACCTTTTTTAATGTGTTAGGGTCAAGTCCGGTATAAAACATACAGGTTGAAACAGTACCGGGGGTGGGGTAAAAGTCTTGCACCTGTTCGGGTCGCATTTTATTGCGCTTTAAAAATAGGGCAAGCTCGATAGCGTCTTTCACTGTGCTTCCGGGGTGGGAAGACATTAAATAAGGTACCAAATACTGCTCTTTACCGACAGATTTTGTTATTTCGTAAAAACGTTTTTCAAATTTATTGTAAACCTCAATATTAGGCTTGCCCATATATTTAAGTACATTGTTTGAGCAATGCTCGGGCGCAACCTTAAGCTGACCGCTTACATGGTGACTTACAAGTTCTTTGAAAAATTCCTCGTCCTTGTCGGCTACAAGGTAATCGAACCTTATACCCGAACGGATAAATACCTTTTTAATTTTAGGTAGTTTTCTAAGTTCGCGCAATAGTTCAAGGTAGTCACTATGGTCAACCTCAACTGCAGGGCACATCGTCGGCGCCAGGCATTTTTTGTCGGCACAAAGTCCGCTTTTAAGCTGTTTTTGGCAAGAGGGAAAACGGAAGTTTGCAGTAGGACCGCCAACATCGTGTATATAACCTTTAAAATCATCCATTTCGGTGATTTTTTTGGCTTCTTCTATAACCGATTCATGACTGCGAGCGGAAATCTGTCTGCCCTGATGGAATGCAAGCGAACAGAAATTACAAGCGCCAAAGCAACCGCGGTTGTGAATAATTGAAAACTTAACTTCTGCTATACCGGGTACTCCGCCCGCTGCTTCGTAAGATGGATGATAATTTCGCATAAAGGGTAGGGCGTAAACCGCATCCATTTCGGCTTCACTTAGTGGCGGCATTGGTGGGTTTTGCACAAGGATTTTTTTGCCGTGCTTTTGTATAACGGTTTTACCCCTTGTAGCATCGGCTTCGGCTTGTTGAATTTTAGTGGCTTTTGCATACTGTATTTTGCCGTTTTCACTATTTTCGGCAACTGCTTCGAAGGACGGGCATTCGCTTGCGCCCTCAATATACTCATATTTATCGGTATCTATAGCGTAGCAGGTGCCCTTAATATCCTTAAGGTCGGTTATTTTTTCACCGCTATTTAATCGGTTGGCAATTTCCACTATATGCTTTTCGCCCATACCGTACATAAGTAGGTCTGCGGTGGAATCAATCAAAATTGAGGGGCGCACCTTATCGTCCCAATAGTCATAATGTGCAAAACGGCGAAGCGATGCTTCAACACCGCCTATTGCAATAGGTACTTCACCGTAAATTTGGCGAAGTTTTTGGCAGTAGTGAATAGTCGCTCTGTCAGGTCTTGCGCCTGCTTTACCGCCGGGGGTGTAAGCATCGTCACTACGGCGTTTTTTGGCGGCGGTGTAATGCGCCACCATAGAGTCAATATTACCGCCGTTTACTAAAAAAGCCAAACGCGGAACACCGAAGCGTTTATAGTCTTCGTTACTTCTTGGTTGAGGAATAATGCAAACCTTATAGCCTTGTGCTTCAAGCACACGCGAAATTATTGCAGTACCAAAAGACGGGTGGTCTACATACGCATCCCCCGTAATTATAACAAAGTCAGGTCTTTCCCAACCGTATTCTTTCATTTCTTTAACCGTAATAGGTAAAAATGGCATAAAATCACCTTAAAAAATTATATAAATAAGTATAACATATTTTATATTTTTTCACAAGGGGATTAAAATGAATAAAGCAGATAATTTAACCAAACTTATAATAACGCAAACTATTTGTGTGCTTATTATAATTTTAAGTGTTATTACTGTTAAATATTTTTTCGGGGGTACATATAAAAAATTACTTTCTTGGTATAGTGAAAATGTTTGTGTAACCACCGATATAAGCGAGGTGCTATCGGATGAAATTTAAGCTTTTTGATACCGAAATATATATTTCTTTTCTTTTTTCGGCCGCCGTTACAATAATGCTTTTAACCGATAAAACCGGCTATATGCTGCCCGCGCTTTTTGCTATTATTTTGCACGAAATCGGGCATCTTTTTATGATGTGGATTTTAGAATGCAGTCCTAAACGAATAAAGCTAATACCCGCATCGGTGCAGATAACCGCGCCCTTTCAAAAGCGGTATAGAAATGATTTTTTAGTAGCGGCATCGGGTCCTACGGTTAACATTTTACTCTTTTTAACACTTTATTTTAATTATTTGGCATTCGGCAATGAAGTAACGCTTTATTTTGCTTTACTGAATTTGGTAATAGGTCTTTTTAATCTTTTACCTGTAAAGGGGCTAGACGGCGGAACAATACTTTTTTGTATTTTGGAAAAGTATAAAGGACCCGACAAGGCGGCGGTTATTTTAAAAATAATAACAATTGTCTTGGCAATGGCAACGATTTTAACTGCTGTTACCTTAACTGTACGCGGTAAAATCAACATTTCTATTTATATAATGGGAATATATCTTTTTGTAATGAGTTTACTTAAAAACTAGTTGAAAGACATTCAAAATTATTGTATTATGTATATATAATTTTTTTGGAGTAGATGTATGGATAATAAGGAATTTGAAAGACTGTTATTATCAGTTCAAAAGCCCGGCAGATATTCGGGTGGAGAGATTAACAGCGTTATTAAGGATAAAAACAAGGTAGATGTGCGCTTTGCATTCTGTTTTCCTGATACTTATGAAATTGGAATGTCACACCTTGGTATGAAAATACTTTATTCCCTTTTTAACGAAAGGGAGGATATCTGGTGCGAGCGTGTGTTTGCGCCTTGGATAGATTTTGAAGAGGTTATGCGTAAAAACAATATTCCGCTTTTTGCGCTTGAAAGCCGTGACCCTATTAAAGATTTTGACTTTTTGGGCTTTACGCTTCAATATGAAATGAGTTATACTAACATACTTAATATGCTTGATTTGGCGGGCGTACCGTTAAAATCCGAAGATAGAAAAGACTTGTCGCCCTTAGTGGTTGTTGGCGGCCCTTGTGTTTGTAACGCCGAACCGCTTGCAGATTTTGTTGACTTATTTTTCTTAGGCGAAGGCGAAGAGATTGACCTTGAAGTAATTGACCTTTATAAAAAGCACAAGAAAATGGGTAGCACAAAGCAAGAATTCTTAAAGGAAGCTGCTAAGATAGAGGGCGTGTATGTGCCCTCGCTTTATGATGTTTCTTATAATGAGGACGGTACGGTAAAAGAAATTACCGCTAAAGAAACTGCGCCTAAAATCATTAAAAAACGCATTATTAAGGATTTGGACAAGGCATATTATCCCGATAAATTTGTAGTGCCGTTTATCCAAATCGTGCACGACCGTGCGGTGCAAGAAATTTTCCGCGGTTGTATTCGTGGTTGCCGTTTTTGTCAGGCAGGGTTTATTTACCGCCCTGTACGTGAAAAAAGTCATGAAACAATAAATAATCAGGCGAAATGCCTTTGCGAAAATACGGGCTATGATGAAATTTCGCTTTCATCCTTGAGCACAAGCGATTACAGGGATTTAGAACCGCTTCTTAATAATATGCTTACTTGGACGCAGGATAATAACATAAGTCTTGCCTTGCCGTCGCTTAGAATTGATAATTTTTCTGAAGAATTGCTTGAAAAAATTAAGCACGTGAGAAAAAGCGGTCTTACCTTTGCGCCCGAAGCCGGAACCCAAAGGCTTCGTGACGTTATTAATAAAAATGTTACCGAAGAAGAAATTTTATCCACCTGTGAAACTGCATTCGCAGGCGGTTATACCTCGGTTAAGCTATATTTTATGATGGGACTTCCCACCGAAACAGACGAGGATATTATAGGTATTGCAGAACTTGGTCAAAAAATTGTAAATATGTATTACAATATGCAAAATAGACCTAAAGGCAAGTCGGTGTCGGTATCTATAAGTGTATCTGTTTTTGTTCCCAAGCCCTTTACACCTTTCCAATTCGAGCCGCAAATAAGTAAAGCCGAAATGGAAAGAAGACAGGAGCTTTTAAAGAATTCAATTACAACCCGTAAAATAGACTTAAACTATCACGACAGTTCAACAAGCTTTTTAGAGGCCGCTTTTGCAAGAGGTGACAGAAGACTTTCGGCTGTTTTAGAAGCCGCATTTAAAAAGGGCTGCAAGTTTGATAGCTGGAACGAGTGCTTCGATTTGCAAAAATGGGAAGAAGCGTTTAGCGAATGCGGTATAGACCCCAAATTCTACTCTGAAAGACAGAGGGCGTTTGATGAAGTTAATCCTTGGGACCATCTTGATTATGCAGTTACAAAGGATTTTCTTATAAAGGAAAATAAGTTAGCTCACGGTGAAGCAACAACACCAAATTGCCGTGAAAAATGTTCTAATTGTGGGGCTAATTGCTACAAGGAGGGTGTTTGCTTTGAGAAACGTTAGAATTTTTTATAAAAAGCAAGGCAGAATGAAGTTTGTATCCCACCTTGATATGAACCGCTTTATGTCAAGAATAATAAGTAAAGCCAAAATACCTGTTTGGTTTACAGAAGGCTTTAACCGCCACGTATATCTTAATTTTGCGGTGCCGCTTTCCTTAGGGTACGAGGGCGTTTACGAAATTTTAGATATTAAGATTACCGATGATAATTATCCGTTATCGGATGTTCTTGCCGCTTTACAAAGTGTAACTGTTCCTGATATAGAATTTTTCGCTTGTGAAGAAGCCGTAATGAATATGAAGCATATAGGCTTTGCAGAGTTTGAAATCACTCTTGACGAAATAGATGAGCCAAAAACAAATAAAATAAACGAATTCTTTGCAAAAAAATCGATTATATGCCAAAAAACGACAAAAAAAGGCGGAACAAAGGATATTGATATTGCACCGCTTATTAAAAAATATTCGCTTAATGGCAATAAACTAACATTGGTTTTAACTGCGGGAAATGAAAATAATCTTAATCCGTCACTCGTAATGCAAACATTATTTGAACAAGCCGAAATAGAGCCTGTTTATTATTCTGTAACAAGAACAATGATTTACAATTCACTCTTAGAACAGTTTAAATAAACTGTTTTATTGTGGGTATATTATTTATAGATACATTTAAAGGAAATGATTTAATGGAATTCAGGAGAGCTTGTGGTGTGCTTATGCACATTGCTTCACTGCCAAGTGAAAACGGAATTGGTACATTAGGTAAAAAGGCGTACGAATTCGTTGATTTTTTGAAAGAAACAAAACAAACATATTGGCAGATTTTGCCCGTATGCCCCACAAGCTTTGGTGATTCACCCTACCAAAGCTTTTCCACCTTTGCGGGAAATCCATATTTTATTGACCTTGACACACTTTGTGAAGATGGCTTTCTTGAAAAAAGTGATTACAATAACATAAATTGGGGCGACGATATAACCCAAATAGATTATTCGGTTATTTACTATAAGCGAAACGAGGTTTTTGAAAAGCTTTACAATAATTTCAAGGCTAATAAGCCGCACGATTTTGAAAGCTTTTGCAATGAAAATGCCTTCTGGCTTGATGATTTTGCGCTTTTTATGGCGGTTAAGGACCAATTTAACGGTGTTAAATACACCGAATGGGATTTGGATATTCGTACACGAAGTGAAAATGCAGTTAATGATTACAAGCAAAAATGTAAGGACCGTATAGAATACTATAAAATGCTGCAGTATTTCTTTTTTAAGCAATGGTATGCTTTAAAGGGCTATGCTAACAAAAACGGCATTAAAATTATAGGTGATTTACCGATTTATGTTGCCGAGGATAGCGCAGATGTATGGAGCAACCCTAAGTGCTTTAAATTGGATAAAAATTTAAAGCCTACTGTTGTTGCAGGCTGTCCGCCCGATGCCTTTTCGTCTGACGGTCAATTATGGGGAAATCCCGTTTATAATTGGCGATATATGAAAAAGACCGGTTATGATTGGTGGATTAAAAGACTAAAGGCAAGTTTTGAAATTTATGATGTTGTGCGAATAGACCATTTTAGAGGTTTTGAAGCCTATTATTGTATAAAATACGGTCAAAAAACCGCAAAAGTTGGAAAATGGCTCAAAGGACCTGATATTGCTTTTTGGAAATTCGTAAAACGTAAATTAGGCGATTTGCCGGTAATAGCAGAAGATTTGGGCTTTTTAACACCACGAGTTCACAAGCTTTTAGCCAAAAGCGGTTTTCCGGGTATGAAGGTTTTGCAGTTTGCATTTGATTCAAGCGAGGACAATAACTACCTACCGCATAATTACAATAAAAATTGTGTTGTTTATACAGGTACGCACGATAATGATACCATTAACGGTTGGCTTGAAGCAGTTAATGAAAAGACTTTGAAGTTTGCAAAAAAATATCTTCATACTAAAAATAACGATTTAAGGGAAGAATTAATAGTATCGGCTATGTCAAGCGTGGCAGATACCTGCATTCTTACCATGCAGGATTTAATAGGTCTTGGCAGTGAGGCCAGAATGAATATACCGTCTACCGTTGGCGGCAACTGGATGTGGCGAGCTGAGCCCGAATATATTACCGAAAAAATAAAAGATACACTTTTTGATTTAACAAAAACTTATTCAAGGGAAAGGCAAAGTTAAATGAGTAACTTTAAAAACAGTACAGAACTTTTTGCAAAAGCAAATTATTCAAAAGAAATTAAGGATTTAACAAATATAGAGCTTCACGATTGTGTAAGTAAGGCAGTTATGGCGCATATTGCGGATAATATTAAAAAATCGCAAGAAGCACACAACCAAAAAAGAAGAGCCTACTATTTTTCTGCCGAATTTTTGGTAGGCAGAGCAATTTATAACAATCTGCTTTGCACAGGTCTTTTGGATAGCACCGAAAAGCTTTTAGAAAACGAACAGAAAAGCATAACCGATTTCGAAGAAATCGAGGATGCCGCTTTAGGTAACGGCGGTCTTGGTCGACTTGCGGCTTGCTTTTTGGATAGCGGCGCTACCTTAGGTTTGCCGCTTGACGGTTACGGCATACGCTACCGTTTCGGTCTTTTTAAACAGTATTTCGAAGACGGCTTTCAAAAAGAAACGCTTGACGATTGGTCAAAATACGGCGACCCATGGTCACAAAGAATTGAAGATGATACCGTTTTGGTAGAATTTAGCGATTATAAGGTGAAAGCGGTGCCTTACGATATGCCGATTATAGGCTACGGCGGAAAGCATATTTCAAATTTAAGACTTTGGCAGGCAGAACCTTTAGAACAATTTGATTTTTCTTTGTTTGATAGCGGTAAATACGAAAAATGTGTTACAGATAAAAACCGCGCCGAAGATATTTCAAGGGTGCTTTATCCTAACGATAATACCCTTTACGGCAAGCTTTTGCGCCTAAGGCAACAGTATTTCTTCTGTAGCGCATCACTTCAGGATATTATAAAGAAATTCAAGCTTAATCATAATGATTTCAATGAATTGCCTGAATTTATAACAATTCAGCTTAACGATACCCACCCCGTTATTTCCATACCCGAGCTTATTCGTCTTTTGATGTTAGAGGGTGTAGATTTTGACGGTGCTTTAGAAATTGCAAAGGGTGTTTTCAACTACACAAACCACACCGTTTTACCCGAAGCACTTGAAAAATGGGATATGAAGTTTATTAAGAAGATTTCGCCCGAAATCGCTTCAATAATTACTAAAATTAATGCTAAATTTAAAAAAGAATTAAAGGGCGAAAACGCGGAACTTTTAATTTTGCAAAACGGACAGGTTAATATGGCATATCTTGCATGTTACTGTTCAAGCTTTATTAACGGCGTTGCCGAAATTCATACCGAAATTTTAAAGCGTGACGTATTGAATGGGTTCTATAAACTTTATCCTAAAAAGTTCCAAAACAAAACTAACGGTATTACCCAACGCCGTTGGTTAGCGCTTTGCAATACCGAACTTTCAGACCTTATTACCGAACTTTTAGGCAGCAAGCGTTGGATAACTAACCTTAATGAACTTAAAAAGTTAGAAAAGTATGCCGACGATACCGAGATTTTGCAAAGATTTATTGCAATAAAGCAAAATAACAAACAAAGACTTGCCGATTTTATTAGCAAAAAAGAGGGTATAACACTTAATACCGATACTATTTTTGATTCACAAATTAAGCGTCTTCACGAATACAAGCGTCAGTTTTTAAACATTCTTTGCATTTTAGAACTTTACTTTGAAATTAAAGAGGGTACACTTAAAGATTTCACCCCCACAACCTTTATTTTCGGCGCTAAATCGGCACCCGGATACGCAAGAGCAAAGGGAATTATCAAGCTTTGTAACGAGGTTGCTAAATTAATCGAAAAGGATGAAAAAGTAAGCAAATATATTAAAGTCGTTTTCGTTTCGGACTATAATGTTTCCTATGCCGAAAAAATTATTGCCGCAACCGATGTATCCGAGCAGATTTCTACCGCAGGTACCGAAGCTTCGGGTACAGGTAATATGAAATTAATGCTTAACGGGGCGGTAACTCTCGGCACTTATGACGGCGCAAATATCGAAATCGTACAAGAAGCAGGAGAAGAAAATAACTATATTTTCGGCGCCCGTGTAGAAGACATTGAAAAAATTAAAGAAACCTATAATCCCAAAGAAATCTATAAAAAGGACAAGCGTATAAAGAGATGTCTTGACGCACTTATAGACGGTACCTTGTCCGACGGTGGCACAGGTATTTTCAAGGAGCTTTATGACGCTATTTTAGAAGGCGCTTCATGGCACAAGCCTGACCACTACTATCTGCTACTTGATTTTGCCGATTTCTTGGAAACCAAAATAAAGCTTAACCGTGATTATACCGACAGATTTACATTTGCTAAAAAGCAATGGCTTAATATGTGTAATGCGGGTAAATTCTCGTCCGACCGTACAATTAAAGAATACGCCAAAGATATTTGGAAAATAAAATAAAAAAAGGCTCCCTTGTGGGAGCCTTTAACTCTATTACCAACTAGCCTCCCTTGTGTAAAGGGAGGGGGACCGCATTAGCGGTGGAGGGATTGTTTAACAATATTATCAATATATTCACAAACGCCTCTGAAATTTTGATTAACCTGATTATTGGGTATTCGGATGACTGTTAATCCATATTGTTTTAAATATTCGCTTCTTCTAGAATCTTTTTCTATATTAATTTCTTCATAGTGCTGCGAACCGTCGACTTCGATTATAAGTTTTGCTTCAGCAGAATAGAAATCAACAATATATTTGCCAAGCGGTTTTTGCCTTAAAAACTTAATTGGGTATGTACGAAGAAAGTCATACCATAAATGCTTTTCCTCTTTTGTCATATTCTTTCGCAGAGTTTTTGCAACAGGAACGATATTTTTATTGTGTTTTCTGTCCGTAACAATCCCTCCGTCAAAACTAAAGTTTTGCCACCTCCCTTTACACAAGGGAGGCTTTTTTATGTATCATTTTTTAGTTCGAAAAATTTTGTGTTATATGCACTAATAATATGTTTTTTGTTCATAATCAAGTAAAATTCATCATCTATTTTTGAAGTGTGAAAAAATTCAGTTTCACGCATGAAAAACTGTTTTGATGAAGAGAAATTTACACATTCAGGTATTATAAATTCGCCATACTTATTGAAAATTAAAATGTTTGGTTTTTCAGGTGCATAACGTCTTGCAGGAATGTATTCGTGTTTATCTGCCAATCTATCAAGCTCAATTTTAAAGTTTTTAGTAGTTATAATTCTGTATTTTATATATTTTTTTAAAAACAAATCAAGTGTAGCATATAGCGCTAACACCCAAAAAAATCCGCAAATACCAAATCCTATTTTATAAGTGGTTGTTATAGTTAGGTAGACAAATAAGCTTGATAGTGGCAATGAATATGCGAGCGCTATAATGGTGCGTTTAATTTCTGTGGAAAACACCGCTTTATAGTCGCCAATTATGTTTTCAACCGTGATTATATCTTTTTCAAATTTTTCCAAATCAATCGTCCTTATACAAATTGAGTTTTATGTATCATTTTTTAGTTCAAAAAATTTTGTGTTATAAGCTAAAAGAATATTGTTTTTACTATCTAATACCAAATAAAATTTATCTTCTATTTCTGATGTGTTGAAGAGTTCGATTTGGTCAAAATTAAAATTCTTGGCGGAACGAAGTTCAAGGTATTTCGATAAAATAAATTCCTTGTGTTCGTTAAAATGTAAAGCTCTTACAGTTTCAGAAACAAATTTATGTCCAATAGGGAAGCTTTCTTTATTGTTTAATATATCAATGACAATTTTGAACTTTTGATTAGTTATATTTCTAAAAGAGATGTATTTTATAAATAAACCTGTGGCAGCGAGATACAAACCTAACAATGTTAAAAATAAAGGAAATCCAAGAATTAATATATACGATAATGATGTGTTAAAAACAAAATATAAAAGTAAATATAATATTGGTGTCAGAATAATAATGCCAATTATAAATAGTTTTATTGTTTTTAAAAAAATAATTTTATAGTCACTAATTATATTTTCGATAGTAAGTATATCCTTTTCAAACTTTTCCAAATCGTTCACCTCGCAATATGGCGTTTTATGTCTTCGCCATCTTCATAACAAGGCTTGTGGGTAGTATTTTTGCAACGACTCTATAAAATTTATAGAAAATATGGTCGGCAAAAACTGCTTTTCCTTTTTTAGATGCTTTAAGTGAATTCTCGGCAACTCTTTTTGGGTTGTCACGTGGTAGGGTATCAAAGGTTTTGCTTACACCTTTGCCTATACCTGCAACACCTAAAAATTCGGTGTCCATAGGTCCTGGACAAACCGCTAAGCAGTTGATTTTACGCGACTTTAATTCGTCTCTTAAAGCACGAGAAAAACTCATAACAAAAGCCTTTGTAGAAGAATAAACCGCCATACGTGAATTTGGCGCAAAGGATGCAATAGAACAGGTATTTATAATCTCAGCGCCTTCACTCATAAAGGGTAAGGTTACATTTGCCATAACGGTTAAAGCCTCACAGTTAAGGCGAATCATACCTGCATTATCTTCTTTGGATAATTCGTAAAAAAGCCCAAGTTTACCGAAACCGGCATTGTTAATAAGTAGCTTAACGTCGGCGTTTTCGCTTTCTAATAGGTTTACATAATCAATAATGCCTTGGTCGTCTGTAATATCAAAGCTCAAGATTCGCACTTTTTTATCAAGCAAATTGGCAACCTCTTGTAGCTTATCTTTTCTGCGGGCAATAAGCCAGATTTCTTCAATATCAGGTCTTGCTTTATCAACCGATTTGGCGTATTCTACACCAAGTCCTGCCGATGCTCCTGTAATAACTGCAATATTCATTTTATCACGTCCTTTATTTAAGTATACTATTTATAACACCGTTTTGCAAAACTTTTCTGCAAATTCGTTTAATTTTTCAAAGTCCATCGCCTTAATATAATAGCTTTCGAGTTTATCGTGCACTGCTTTGGCTTCTGCAAGGGTATTAAATGCACAGTCTAAAAGATAGGCGGTTGCTTTTTTGTTAAATTTAAGTCTTTCTTTACTTTGGTGCAGTTGTTTTACAAGTTCAAATCTTCGGGAGTGAATACGGCGAGAATCAGAACTAAAGCTAATAAAATCATTTTCGGTAACAAACGCCAACGACAGTTCGGGAATTATTATATGGTCGGTAATAAGTGACGGTAAGAGCGGATTTTTAAGGGTTACTATTTCGTGACCGTTTTGGAGTGCGGCTTTGCGAATTTCTTCCATTATTATGTTCGAGCAAGCGTAATATTTATCTTTTACGATAATGAGCTGTTTGCAGGTGTTTTCTATTGTTTTTGGAAAACTTATTAGGCCTTTGGGGCTAACACCGCCAATAAACCCTATCCATTCGTATGGAGTTTTATCGGTTTTTGGAATAAAGTCTTTACAAAGTTTTTTCGCAAAGTGTTCTGCTTTAGCTTTTTGGGTAGATAAAAGTGCTGTTTTATAATTATCAAGCAAAAGCTGACCGACAGCTTGCAAATATCGTGAAGCAGTAGCGTGTAAGGCTTTATTTTTGTTGGTAATTTTAATAATTTCGGATTTGTTGCCTAATTTTTCACTATCCCAAAATTCGCCGAAATTTAAAATCTCTTCACAAACACCGGGGTATAGGGGGTCAAGGGTATGTGGTGCAGTACCGTCTAATATTACAATCTTTTTTTCGGGTAAAATAACGGCATCAAGCGAATCTGGGTCCGAGCTGCAAGGGCAGTAAATGCAATTTAAGTTTTTTTCTTCCGCCTTTTTTGCAACTTTTCGCATAAAAGAAGATTTTCCCGTGCCCGGTCCGCCTTTAATTATATATACTTTCCAATTATCGTTTGGATTATAGCAGTTGCCGAATTCGCTTACAAAACCTTCGCAAGAATTTGCCGCCAAAAAATATTTTAATTGAAATTTCTCCATAAATTCCCCTCCAAGTAGTATATATTATTCAAAAAAATAGGTTTTGACACAGCGCGGGTTTTGTGGTACAATACTGTGGAGTCGGTCAGACGGTTGCGGATAGAAATATCTGAGGAAAGTCCGAGCCCCGCAGGGCAGAATAGCGGCTAACGGCCGCCGAGGGTGACCTTAGGGAAAGTGCAACAGAGATATACCGCCTGTTTTTGCAGGTAAGGGTGGAAAGGCGAGGTAAGAGCTCACCGGTTTCACGGGAACGTCGAAACCCTGTAAACCCTATTTGGAGCAACGCTAAGTGTGGCTATACATTTGCCCGATGTGCCACGAAAAGCGGCTTGAGCGGTGGGAGCAATCC
>JAZRMY010000028.1:0-1409 GCA_045647925.1 Acutalibacteraceae bacterium
CTTTATGATTTCATTTGAATAAAATTAAGAGAAAACCGAGCAGAGCCTAAAAAACTCTACTCGATTTTTACATTATGCCACCTTATCAATACCCACCATAAACTGCTCAAAGTCAATATTAAACTCAACTTTCAGCTTGTACCCTCAGAAAAAAATTAATTTCGCCACACAATTTCACCGTTTATAATAGTAGCTTTAACACGAGAGTTTATTTCTAACGGATTACCCTCGAAAATAACAATATCTGCATCCTTACCTTCTTTAAGACTGCCTAATCTGTCATCGACCCTGCATATTCGTGCCGCATCAATGGTAATTGCACGGAGCGCAGCTGATTCGCCCATGCCTTCTTTTGCCGCAATACCTGCACATAAAGGCAGATACTGTATTCTGGAAACAGGATGATCGGTGGTTATTGCAACTTTAACTCCTGCATCATGAAGAATACCTGCAGTTTTAAAATCTGACTGGCTGACTTCGTCTTTACTGCGCGAGGCAAGAGACGGTCCTACAATGGCGGGAAAACCGCTTTTTGCAATTTCATCGGCAATCAGATGCCCCTCGGTACAATGGTCTAATGTCAGGTCAAGGTCAAATTCTTTAGCTATTCTTATTGCAGTTAAAATGTCATCGGTACGATGAACGTGAGCTTTAAGCGGGATTTTCTTTTCAAAGAGTTCTTTGTAACACTCCAGTCTGAAATCTTCGTTACCCGATTGGTTTTGTGAAAAATATTGCTTTGCACGGAAAAGTTCCTCTCTTATAAGCGAAGCAATTCCCATACGGCTTGACGGCATATTTCCGTTAAGACCGTAACAGTTCATCGGGTTTTCACCGAAAGCAATTTTAATTGCGGCAGGAGCAAGAACCACCATATCATCAACACATCTGCCGTAGGTTTTTATAAAGGCAAACTGTCCACCGACAGCATTAGAGCTCCCCGGTCCTGCCATAACACCGGTAATACCGGCAGCAATAGCATTATGAAAAGCGCTGTCCATAGGATTTACGCTGTCTATCCCTCGTATGAAAGGGGTTATCGGGTTTGTGTTCTCGTTACTTGTATCATTTTGTGATGAAATTTTATCTTCTGCAATTCCGATATGACTGTGTGCATCGATAAACCCGGGATAAATGTTCAGATTTTCGGCGTCAAAAACTTCTGTATCCTCCGTCGGAACAATATTTTCTTTGATTTTCACAATTTTTCCTTGTTTTACCAAAATGTCAGCTCGTAACGGTGTATCAGTTTCCATTGTGTGTAAAATACCGTTTGAAATTAAAAGCATATTATTTCTCCACTTCAGATTGTTTTATATATGTATAGTTTGCCGCCAATGAGGTAAACTATCCTTGTAAACTGTTTAGAAGGTGAAAATATGAACAACAGCAATAATCAGAACAACCAG
>JAZRMY010000029.1:0-1401 GCA_045647925.1 Acutalibacteraceae bacterium
AACCAGTGCTTTTGGGGGCTATATACTCGGTAATATTATGTTGGCGGCTTGTATTTTAAATTCGGTTTTGCTTTTTGGCAGCAAATTTTCAGGCAGACTTGCATTTCCCTACGCATCGGCAATAAGCACGGTAACCTTTGGCAGCTTATTTACCCGAATGGATGGCTTCGCGTATTTTATTTACTTTGCATCCTGTATTATAAAAATCACGGTTTGTGTTCATATTATTGCATATTGCGTAAAAAGGTTATCTAGATTTTAGCGTTTTTCATTCTAGACATATAACCATTTAGACAGGAAAAACTTTCTGTTTTGTCGCTCATGCCGCGACCGGCACATCCTTTCTTGTGTAGGCGAAAAGAAAGGATGCAAAGATTCGCCTTAAGGGGAAAGCATTCCCCTCGTTGTCGGGAATAAGGCTTTAATAAAATTGTCTTTAAGAGCCGCTTCGCTTGCTATTTAAAGACGGATTTCAACTTGAAATAAAAACTTACCTCCGACAACTCACCCCATCTGTTTACCGCCTGCGGCGGTTAAAAATCAATAAATCTTGATTTTTTGCTTAAAAGGTGGTAAACTAATTTTGCGACACAAGTAAATATAGACCAATAAACCAAGGATGTATTTTGTTTTGGCAAAAATACATTCTCTGTTTTGACATTCCTTGGGATTGGTCAAACTTGTGTCGCAACAAGCGGAGTTATGTATTTTTCGGTGCGTGACTTCGGTTGCGCACTTTTTTAATTTAGAGGGAAAGTTATGAAAGAAACTATAAATGCAAGGATAAGGCGATACAGAAAAAGTCTACATTATACACAGGCCTATGTAGCAGAAATGGTAGGGCTTAAAATAAGTACATACTCGCAAATGGAGCGAAACGGAAGAATCACCTGTGAAATGCTTTTACGACTTGCAAATGTTTTAAATGTAGATGCGGCAGTTCTTTTGCTTGGCGAGGATTACGATAAAAAAGAAGAAACTTATTCCCCTGAGCCAAGATACAGGAAATTTGAAAATGGCTTATGTACAATGAAAGTATCTCACCGCGAATATAAAATTATAGATATTTTCAGGCACCTAAGCGTACCGAAAAAAACCTTAGTTTGTAATTATATTTTAGATGTATTCCATTCCAAAAACAAGAAATCTAAGACGACAGACAAAATTTAGAAAAACGGGATGTCGTGGGCGCCATCCCCTACATATAAATTATGAAATTAAATAATAAATAATAAATAATAAATAATGTGCCGTGAGATCCACGGCATTTTATATATCGTTTCTATTTACGAAACACCGAATTTATTCTTTATTCTTTCTTATTTATTATTTAAAAAACGGTTAAAAATTACGAATTACGCATTACGCATTAAAAAAAGCACCCCAAAGGGTGCTTTTGAT
>JAZRMY010000030.1:0-1203 GCA_045647925.1 Acutalibacteraceae bacterium
TCATCTTGTTTAATTTCCGGTGTTGGTACAACCTTTGGATTACCGAACATCCACAAAGAGCCACAGCCAATAATATGCTTTGCTGTGTCAGAGAAAACACACCATGCATTATAAGCTGTACCCGGCATATCTATAACAACATCGAATTCATAAGGAAGCAATTCCTTAAGGCTTTCGGGGTCGTTCGCATCACACTTAAGGAAGGTTACACCATCTGTGGAAGAATAACTTTTTACCGCTGTGCTACCCCTTGTACCAAGGAAAACCTCATGCCCTTGACGTACAAGCTCGGGCACAATATATGAGCCGACATGACCCGTGCCGCCAATAATAAATATTTTCATTTTATCACCCTTGATATATTTTTTAGAATTATACCATATTTTTCTTAGTTTTACAATGAAAAGAGATTATTATTTTTCAATAGTAATATTACCAATTATAAAAATCTCCGTAACATACATTACGAAGATTTTTAGCTGTCGAACACAAGGGTACGGTTCTATTGTGTTATCAAAAACCGCCAAACAACCTTGAACCAACGACCACGGGTTGTGGTACCCAAAAGGAAAAATCCGCCCGAATTTCTTCGGGCGGATAGTTTTGTTTTGTAAAGTCAACAATTACTTGCTTTCTTTGATAGCAGCCTGTGCTGCTATTAGCAAAAGGGGGAAATTAAATAAATCTTTAAGAAGCCGCTTGTGCAACATTTGAAAACTGGTTTCCACCCTTTGTGATTGTAAATGTGGTTGAGGTTTCTCCGCTTGGCATCATATTTCCACCAATCATTCCACCCTCATTATCTGGCGGCGTCATACCTTCTGGCATTTCTCCGTTGGGCATTTCGGGTCTCTCACCATTCGGCATTTCGGGTCTTTCACCTTGTGGGAATTCGCCATTTGGTTTTTCGGGTCTTTCCATACCCTCTGGCATTTCGGGAGGAGTACCTTGTTCGCTTTGTCCGCCATCAGGCATTTGGGGTCTTTCGCCCTGCGGCATTCCACCTTGCATATTTTTCATAGAGCTTGCAGTTAGTTGAGTTTCGCCTTGCCAGAAAGTATAATCCCCAGGGGTAAGTTCATCCCCTGCAACAATAAGGCAAGTAAAAGCGTTCGCAGGCGAATATTCACCTACAACCTTTTTGTCCGAATTTTTAAGAGTGTAGGTGCTATTACCGTTTTGACGACTTGCAAAATTAAACAC
>JAZRMY010000031.1:0-1039 GCA_045647925.1 Acutalibacteraceae bacterium
GGACCGTCATCCTTCACGCGGCATTGCTCGTTCAGGGTTTCCCCCATTGACGAATATTCCTAACTGCTGTCTCCCGTAGGAGTCTGGGCCGTGTCTCAGTCCCAGTGTGGCCGATCACCCTCTCAGGTCGGCTACGCATCGAAGTCTTGGTAGGCCATTACCCCACCAACAAACTAATACGGCGCGGGCTCATCTTCAAGCGAGGCTTTAAAGGCCCCTTTTAATACAAAATGACGTATCGTTTTCCATATCATCCGGCATTAGCAATCATTTCTAACTGTTATTCCAGACTCGAAGGTAGATTACCCACGTGTTACTCACCCTTGCGCCACTAGACGGGAATCCAAATCCAACTTTGTGCAAGCACTCCATCTTCATTGGGCCGTCTCGTTCGACTTGCATGTCTTAGGCATGCCGCCAGCGTTCATCCTGAGCCAGGATCAAACTCTCAAATAAAAAAATAATATTACTCTAAACGAGTAATTAAAAGTTCAATTAATTTCCTAGCTACTCAAAATTGACGTTTTGCTTAGTTTTCAAAGATCATTTGCATCTCGCTTTTATTTGCAAGTTGCTCCATTAATATATCAAACATAATTTGCGAAGTCAACACTTTTTTTAATTTTTTTTAATTTTTTTCTAAAGTCTTTTGAAACCTTAGAAAAATAAGGATTTCTTTCACAAGAACAATCTCATTATATCACATAATTTAGCACTGTCAAATTTAAATCGAACTTTTTAAAATATTTTAAAATTATATGGATATAATCTATAATTATACGGATCTACTATATATTATATGCTTATAATCAATAATTATGAAAAGACCATTTGCCCTTGTTCTGGCAGCCCCTCCCAAAAAAAAAGAGCTCTAATGAAAAACATTAGAGCAAAAAAAAAATTGGCAACTACCTATTTTCGCGATAAACTATCGTCGGCGTATAAGTGCTTAACTTCTCTGTTCGGGATGGGAAGAGGTGTATCCACTTAGCTATCGTCACCAATAAAGGATTTTGTCCTTTAAAAACAAGATAATGCA
>JAZRMY010000032.1:0-1349 GCA_045647925.1 Acutalibacteraceae bacterium
TGCAGATGAATATGGCTTTTTGCCTGAAAATAACCCACATAAAAACTCCGAAGCTTTTCAGAAAGCGGTTGATGAGGGTGGAGTAATTCAAGTTACTGTTCCCGGTATTTATAAAATTTCCGAGCAAATTGAAATCGGTGATAATACAAAGCTTGTGTTCTGTGAAGGTGTAATTCTTCAACGTGAAGAAAGTGTGAGTGGAGTTAATGGTAATGCTTTTATAAATAAAGGTGCGCTTAAGGGCGAATATAATCGTAATATTGAAATTATCGGATTGCATCTTGAATGTAACGGTATTGAAAGCAATGACTTTGGTGTGAACAGTCGAATTGCGGGATTACGGGCACAGGTTGCAATGATTTATGTTGAAAATTTAAAAATCGATGGTTTTGAGTGCCATGGATTGCTTGAAAAGGATTATGCAATTCAAATAAGTGCGTTTAAAAATATTAGTCTTAATGATTTATATATAACAGGAAATAAAGATGGTGTTCATCTTGGTTGGGGCGATGGGTTTGTTATAAGAAACGGCAAGTTCCGTACATTTGATGACCCAATAGCACTCAACGCCTTTGATTACGCAACCTCAAATACTCATATAGGTTGGATTGAAAACGGAATAATCGAAAACTGTATTGATTTGGATGATAACTCAACAACCGGATTTTTCTGTAGGATTCTTGGTGGTGCCTGGTGCAGATGGCACAAAGGAATGCAGGTTCAGCACTCGGATACCGTTGCGGTTAATGGTAAAACATATCGTGTTCTGATGAATCCGAAAGACGGAAAATTATACACCTCCAATACACCGCCTTGCCATGAAAAAGGAATTATGGAATATGACGGTATAAATTGGGTTGTTGTGCGCAATACGGAAGAATTTGACTGCGGTTGTCGCAATATAATAATACGAAATTGCAGACTTCAGAAAAAGCGTAATATAGGAATTGCCGTAAATCTTAATTATGACACATATGCACGAAGCTTCTATCCCGGTTGTGTGTGCGTTCCTCAAGGTGAAATCACTCTCGAAAATATCATTTTGGAAAATGATGTTGATATTCTGCTTCATTCAAATTATCCTACTGAAAATATAACACTGAAAAATATAGATTTCAAAAACTCAAAGCTTTGTTTTGATATCGTACCGCAAGCAGATAAAATCATTTATCCCAAGGTTGAGGTAAATGCAGAAAATGTTGTTTTTAACAAAAACACAACACAAATTAACCCAAAGCATCCGATAAAGCTATGCTTTATGAAATGACAAATAAGAATTTGCCGAGGAACAAAATGACAATCGCCGAGATTAGAGACAAAAAACAGCACCTTTCCTTGCTGTTGTTAGC
>JAZRMY010000033.1:0-15887 GCA_045647925.1 Acutalibacteraceae bacterium
TAATTTTTTAAGAATTTATTTGTGCACGACACTCATTTCAATGGATATAGTCAAATTTTCAATGAAAATTTGCTCCCAAATCAAAGATTTGGTGGTGAAACAGTAAAATGTTTTACTGTTTCGACTAACTATAACCATTATTAACATTACAAGTCGGTTTTCGTAAAGAAAACCGACTTTTTTTATTGCAATTAAATTTTAAATGTGCTAAAATTATATTATTAAAGGGGGTTTTAAAATGACACAAAACATTAAAAAAATTGCTATTATTGCAGCGGCGGTATTATTCGCTGTTATAATTATTGCAAATTGCTTTACTATTGTTGATGCGGGTCATACAGGCGTTGTTGTAACCTTGGGTAAGGTTAACGACGGTGTATTGCAGGAGGGTATGCATTTTAAGGCGCCCTTTGTACAAAAGGTAGTTAAAATTGATAACCGAATTGTCAAGCTAGAGGTTGATACAGAAGCCTTTTCCAAAGACTTGCAGACTGTTGCCACAACACTTGCTATCAACTACCGTGTAGATACTTCTAAATCATATAGTATTTATAAAAACATAGGTGCCGCTTATGAGGATGTATTGGTAGTACCTGCTGTAAATGAAGTACTTAAGGCAATTACTGCACAGTATACCGCAGAAGAAAGTGTTACAAACCGTTCACTTATCTCTGACGGTCTTGTAAAAGGCCTTAACGATAAGCTTAATAACATAGGTCTTTATGTTTCGGATGTAAATATTATTAATTTTGATTTTTCTGAGGCATTTATTAATGCAATCGAAGAAAAACAGGTAGCACAGCAACAGCTTTTAAAGGCTGAAACCGAAAAGCAGACCGCTATTACTAATGCTCAAGCAGAAGCCGAAACCACACGTATTAAGGCAGAAGCTGAAGCAGATGCCAACAATAAAATAAGAGCCTCTTTAAGTGAAGAGGTTATTCGTTCTAAATTTTATGAAAAATGGGACGGAAAGCTTCCGCAGGCAATGGGCAGTGATTCGGTAATCACAAGCATTGACGGTTCTGCGGCAAATTAATAATACTGCCACCGGGTAGTGAATGCAACGGCATTCGTTTACGCATCGTTAGGTCTTTGAAGATGCGTTTACGGGTGCCTTTTTTTGAGGGGATTTATGAAAAAATTATTTGGTTATTTTACAAGATTTGAAATTACTTTGTGGGTAAGTTCAGTATTATTTATAACAGTTTCCTTTTTATTGTTCGATAGGTCAAACTATTTAAGCTTTATAGCATCATTAGTAGGTGCTACCGCGCTTATTTTTAATGCAAAGGGAAATCCTATAGGGCAGTTTTTGTTTATAATTTTTGGCGCGCTTTACGGTATTATTTCCTATTCCTTTGCTTACTATGGCGAAATGATAACATATATGGGAATGACCGTTCCTATGGCATTTATATCGCTTATTTCCTGGCTTAAAAACCCATATAAAAATAAAAAAAGCGAGGTAGAGGTAAGCGGTATTAAGAAAAAAGAGATATGGTTCTTAATACCCATAACAATAATAGTAACCGTGGTTTTTTATTTTATTTTAAAAGAATTCGGTACTGCAAATATCGTACCGAGTACGTTTTCGGTAACTACAAGTTTTGTTGCGGTTTATTTAACCTTTAGAAGAAGTCCGTATTTTGCGCTTATTTATGCCTTCAATGATATTGTACTTATTGTTTTGTGGATTTTAGCCACCTTTAAGGATGTTTCATATCTTTCGGTTATTATATGCTTTGTTATGTTTCTTTTTAATGATTTATACAGCTTTATTAATTGGAAAAGAATGCAAAAAAGACAAGCAATTGGCGAGTAATTTTATCATATTGGGATAGACTTTTTACTTTGATTGTGCTATAATTTTAAAGGAAAACTTTAAAAAGAAGGAAAAAATATGCAAATGGTTTTAATAACGGCACTTGGTGTCGGTGGGGCGTCGGTTATAGGTGCTCTTATTGGTTTTTGTTTTAAAAATATCAGTCATAAAATGAGTGATATAATACTTTCATTTGCGGCGGGTGTAATGCTTGCGGCTTCGGTTATAGGTCTTATATTACCATCGCTTGAATATGGCGGCAAATATCAGATTATCGTAACAATAATAGGTATCTTTTGCGGTGCGCTTTGTGTTAATCTTATTGATAAAATAGTACCGCATCTTCATAAGCTTACGGGTGTTGACGATGAGGCGCATCCTGAAATGCAGGCTAATATAAATAAGGTTTTACTTTTTGTTATTGCTATTGGTATTCATAATTTACCCGAAGGTATTGCCGCAGGCGTTGGCTTCGGTACGGGCGATGTAAAACAGGCCTTGCTTATTGCGGGCGGTATAGCGCTTCAGAATATTCCCGAGGGTATGGTTATTATAGCGCCAATGGTAAGCCTTGGTATAAGTCATAAAAGAACCTTTTTAATTGCGGTTGCTACCGGTGTAATAGAAGTAATAGGTACATTGTTCGGATTTTTTGCAGTTAGCATTTCTACCGCAATTTTACCGTTTGCGCTTGCCTTTGCGGGTGGTACAATGCTTTATGTTATAAGTGATGAAATGGTTATTGAAACCCATGCTCACGGTAGTGAGCGCGGCGCGACCTATTCGTTGCTTGTAGGCTTTTGTTTAATGCTTGTTTTCGATACATTTTTAGGATAGGAGAAGATTATGATTACTGAAAATATTAAGTATGTTGGCGTTAATGACCATAGTATAGATTTATTTGAGGGACAATATATTGTTCCAAACGGAATGGCGTATAATTCTTATGTTATAGATGATGAAAAGATTGCTGTTTTTGATACTGTAAGCAATGATTTCTTTGAAGAATGGCTTGGAAATATCAAAAACGTATTAGGCGAAAGAAAACCTGATTATCTTATAGTAGGGCATATGGAGCCTGACCATTCGGCTAATATTGACCGCTTTATTAAGGAATATCCATCAGTTACCGTTGTTGCTACCGACAAAGCATTTGTGATGATGAAGAAATTTTTCGGTACCGATTATGCGGATAACAGAATTATCGCAAAAGAGGGCGACACTTTAAATTTAGGAAAGCATAATCTTTCTTTTTATACCGCACCGATGGTACATTGGCCTGAGGTTATGATGACCTATGAAAGCAGTGAAAAGGTACTTTTCTCGGCAGATGCTTTCGGTAAATTTGGCGCACTCGACGTAGAAGAAGATTGGGCTTGCGAAGCTAGGAGATACTATTTTGGCATTGTTGGTAAATACGGCGTTCAGGTACAGGCTGTTCTTAAAAAATTAGGCGGTCTAGATGTAAAGACTATTTGTCCGCTTCACGGTCCCGTGCTTTCGGAAAATTTAGGTTATTACCTTAACTTATATAATATTTGGTCTTCTTACGGTGTTGAAAGTGAAGGCGTGCTTATTTGCTATACATCCGTTTACGGCAACACCAAAAAGGCAGTAGAATTACTTGCAAGCGAGCTTGAAAAGAACGGTTGCAAAAAGGTTGCAGTAAATGACCTTGCACGCTGTGATATGGCAGAAGCGGTTGAAGACGCTTTCCGTTACGGCAAAATTGTATTGGCTACAACTACATATAACGGCGAAATATTCCCGTTTATGCGCGAATTCCTTAACGAGCTTACAGAACGTGGTTACAAAAACCGTAAGGTAGGTATTATTGAAAACGGCAGTTGGGCGCCTATGGCGGCTAAAACTATTAAGAAAATGCTTGAAAACAGCAAAAATCTTGAATTTTGCGAAACTACCGTTACAATAAATTCGGCAGTAAATGAAGAAAATAATGGGCAAATTTTAAGTCTTGCAAAAGAACTTATAATTGAATAATTTTTTTAAATAGGTTATACTAAAGAAAAACTAAGGAGGAAAAGCAAATGAAATACGTATGTAATATTTGTGGATATGTTTATGATGAAGAATTAGGCGATGTTGATAACGGTGTCGCTGCAGGTACAAAATGGGAAGATTTACCCGAGGATTTTGTATGTCCGCTTTGTGGCGTTGGAAAAGATGATTTTTCTAAAGAGGATTAATTAAAACAGGAGAAAATTAAAATGTCAGCAATAGTTATAACAAAAGAAAATTTTGAAAACGAAGTTTTAAAAAGTGAAAAAACAGTTTTGCTTGATTTTTGGGCTTCTTGGTGTGGTCCTTGCAGAATGGTGTCGCCTATTGTTGATGAAATTGCAAACGAGTATCCCGAATATAAGGTTGGCAAGGTTAATGTTGATGAACAACCCGAGCTTGCCGCCGCTTTTGAGGTTATGAGTATACCGTCACTTTTCGTTTTAAAGGACGGTAAGGTTGTAAATAATTCAATTGGCGCAAAACCAAAAGCACAAATACTTGAAATGCTTAAGTAGTAAATGGCCGCAGGATTACTGCGGCTTTTTTATTTTTAAATCTGGAAAGGAATATGGATTTTGAAAAAGTATGATGTTATTATCATAGGTGGGGGACCAAGCGGCTATTCTGCGGCGCTTTACGCTACAAGGGCAGGATTTGATACCCTGGTTATAGAAAAATTTTCGGCGGGAGGTCAAATGACCGAAACCTCGCAAATAGATAATTACCCCGGTTTTGATGAGGGTATAGACGGCTTTACATTAGGCTTTAAAATGCAAGCCGCTGCCGAAAAATTTGGTGCCAAAACCGTTAATGCCGAGGTTATAGATGTTAATTTAAGAGAAAATCCCAAGCTTATTAAGACTGATTCGGGCGAATATTTTGCAAAAACAGTAATAATCGCTACGGGCGCTAAGCATAAGCATTTGGGACTTGAAAATGAAGAAAAGCTTATCGGCAAGGGTTTGGGTTATTGCGCTACTTGTGACGGTATGTTTTTTAAAGGTAAAACAGTTGCAGTTATAGGTGGCGGTAATTCTGCTGCGGCAGATGCACTTTATTTATCCAAAATTTGCAAAAAGGTTTACCTTATTCACAGACGTGATACCTTAAGGGCAACAAAAATTTATAACGAGCCGCTACTTAAGACCGAAAATATAGAATTCAAGTGGAACAGTACAGCCGAAGAGCTATTGTTTGATAACAAGATAAAGGGTATTAAAATTAAAAATAAAATGACGGGTGAAACCGAGGATTTATTGCTTGAAGGTGTTTTTATAAGTATTGGCAGGCAGCCCGAGAGCGAAATTTTTAAAAATCAGCTTATTTTAGATGAATCGGGCTACATTGTGGCAGATGAAACCACTAAAACAAATATTTCGGGTGTTTTTGCGGCAGGGGATGTTCGCACAAAGGCATTAAGACAGATAGTTACCGCCGCGGCAGACGGTGCGGTTGCGGCGCATTTTGCCGAAGAGTATATAAATAACAACCGCAATATTTGACCAAAAAATAGGATATAATTGACTTGAAAATTACAATTGTGATTTATATAATATTATTAGAATAGATGTATTGTATTGAGAGTCTTTTTTTACCGTACGGCAGAGGTGAAAAGCTATGATAAAATATGCTACTATAGGAAGAGGCAGTATAGTAGATTCTTACATAAAGGGCGCCGAGCTTTCGGGTAGGTTTGAGCTTTCGGCGGTTTATTCAAGAAATTTTGAAACAGGCAAAGAATTTGCAGAAAAATGGGGCTGCAATAAGGTTCATACCACAATTGAGGGGTTAGCGAACGACCCCGAAATACAGGCGGTTTATATTGCATCACCAAATGTTTGCCACGCGAGTCAAAGCGAAACGCTGTTGAAAGGCGGAAAGCATATAATCTGCGAAAAGCCTATTACAACAAGCGCCGAAGAATATAAAAGACTAAAGGACCTGGCAGATAGTTTGGGTCTTATATATATGGAAGCTATTATTCCTATATATACTGAAAACCGAATAAATATTAAAAAGGCAATATCGGAAATCGGCAATATAAATATTGCTAAAATTGACTATTGCCAGTTAACAAGCCGTTATGAAAGTCTTATGAAGGGCGAACAGGTTAATATTTTTGATATGTCGCTTCACGCAGGTACACTAATGGATTTAGGAATTTACTGTGTTTATGCGGCGGTAGATTTTTTTGGAATGCCTAATAAAATCAAGGCATCGGCTTCCTTTTTAAAAAACGGGGCGGATAGCTGCGGCAGCGCAATTTTTGAGTATGATAATTTTGTATCTATTTTATCTTACGGGAAAATAGGTCAAAGCTTATCGCCAAGTGAAATTGTAGGCGCTAAAGGCTCGGTTTTAATTGATAAAATCGGTCTTTATGCAGGTGCTTACAAGGCACAAGGGGATAGTAAAGTACCGTTGACACAGTTTATTGAAAAGCCGTGTCTTATGTCTAAAGAAGCAGCTGCTTTTGCTGATTTTATAAATGGTAAGAATCTTGATTATTACTGTAAGAACAGTGAATTTTGTTATAACGTTCATACCTGTATGGATTTAATTAAAAAATCTGCGGAAATTAAATATCCGCTTTAAACATTATATGGGAGGAAAATTATGAAACTCGGAATAGTGTCTGCAATTTATGACGGATTTACCTTTGAAGAAATGATGGACCACGCTTCAAGCGTAGGCTATGAATGTGTGGAGGTGGCTTGTTGGCCGCAAGGCGCGGCAGAGCGCCGTTATGCAGGTGTTTCACATATAGATGTAAATAATACCTCGCCCGAATATATCGCGTATGTTAAGGATTACTGCGAAAAGAAAAATATTGAAATTTCTTCTTTGGCTTTTTATCCCAACACTATGGACGGTAATCTTGAAAGCAGAAATGCAAATATTGAGCATCTTAAAAAGGTTATCAATATGAGCGCGCTTTTGGGTGTTAATATGGTGACTACCTTTGTAGGCCGTGACCAAGCTAAAACCGTTGAAGAAAATCTTGAAATTTTCAAGGAGGTTTGGCCTCCGATTATTGAGTTTGCTAAAGCAAAAGGTGTAAAGGTGGCAATTGAAAACTGCCCTATGCTTTTCGGACGCGACCAGTGGCCGGGCGGTCAGAATTTATTTACTACGCCGAGTCTTTGGAGAAAAATGTTCGAGATTATTGATAGCGATAATTTCGGCATAAATTACGACCCAAGCCATTTCGTTTGGCAACAAATAGACTACGTAAAGCCACTTTACGAATTTCGCGATAAGATTTTTCACGTGCATTATAAGGACGTTAAAATTTATGAGGATAAGCTTAACGACGTAGGCATTATGGCTTATCCGCTTGAATATATGTCACCAAAGCTTCCGGGTCTTGGTGATGTAAACTGGGGCAAATATGTTTCTGCTTTAACAGATATCGGCTTTAACGGCTGTGCTTGTATTGAAGTGGAAGATAAGGCTTTCGAAGATTCTAAAGAAAGTATTTTGAAATCCGTAACCTTGAGCTATCGCTATATGCGACAGTTCGTAATATAACCAAAATCAAGGAGGAAACTCACAATGGCAAAAGGCGGAGATTTAAATGCATATCAGGTAAACCAAGAGGTTGAAACCATTGATATGTCTAAAAAGGTAAAAATTGGTATTATCGGTACAGGTTGGATAGCAGAAGCTCACGTAAAGGCTTTGCAGGAATGCCCCGACGTTGAAATAGTAGCTTTGGCAGATATCGTTCCCGGTAAGGCAGAAAAATTTGCTGAAACTTGGGAAATTAAGGGCGCTCGCTATTATGAAAGCGACGTTGCTTTACTTGAAGGCGAAAAAGACCTTGACTGTGTAACCATTTGTACATACAACACTCAGCACGCTCCTTGCGCTATTCATGCGCTTGAAGCCGGTGTTCATGTAATGCTTGAAAAGCCCTTCACCGTAACCTTAGAAGAAGCAATTGAGGTTATGAAGGCTGAAAAGAAGAGCGGCAAGATTCTTACTATCGGTTTCCAACCCCGTATGAGTGAAAATATGAAGATGATTAAGAAGATTGTCCAGTCGGGCGAGCTTGGGGATGTTTATTACATTCAGTCAGGTGGCGGACGCAGACGCGGTATCCCAACACCCTTCGGTACCTCTTTCATTGAAAAAGAAACTGGTGGTATCGGCGCGCTTGGCGATATTGGCTGCTATTCACTTGATATGCTTCTTGGTGCAGTAGGTTATCCGAAGCCGTTAACCGCTACAGGTTATACCTCTGCTTTCTTTGGTACAAATCCAAACTACTATGAAACACATCCCGAATATGCTGAAAAATTCGGTGTTGACGATTTCGCAGCAGGCTTTGTTCGTTTAGAAGGCGGTATTGTGCTTGACTTCAGAATTTCTTGGGCTATGAATATGGATACTTGCGGTGATGCGCTTATTCTTGGTACAAAGGGTGGTCTTAGAATTCCTTCAACTGACTGTTGGAACGGCGAATTTGACAAGCCTCTTACCATTTACAAGACTTTGGGTACACAAACTGTTGAATATAAAGTACCGCTTTATCCTTCTGATGATAAATTGTTCTACAAGAAAATGCGTTCATTTATCGACGCTGTTAAGAATGGCGGCAAAGCAACTGTTCCTTCAAGCGAAATCATTTACAACCAGGCTATTCTTGATGCGTTAGTAAAATCCTCAAAGCTCGGTCACGAGATTGAAATAGAAATTCCTGAAATTTAATTTGGAGGTAATGGCTATGAAGATTTCTTATGGCGTACAAACCTTTTCTGTTTGGGATACATTGGATAAGGATTTTGAAGGAACACTTGAAAAAATCAGCCAAATGGGATATAAAGGTGTAGAATTTGCAGGATTTCATGGCAAAAGTGCCAAGGAGATTAATGACGTACTTGCAAAGTATAATTTAGAGCTTTGGAGTGCTCACGAGATTTTTGAAAACCTTGTAGACGATTATGAGAAAACGGTTGCTTTTCACAAGGAAGTAGGGAATAAAAGCATTGTTATAGGTTCCGACCTTGAAACACAAAGCCAGATTGACGAGTTTGTAGAGCTTGCAAATCCTATTATTGACCGTTTGGAAAAGGACGGTATGTTTTTAGCGTTTCATAACCACGCCAGAGAATTTTATCCCATAAGGGGTGGCGGTGTTCCCTTTGAACAGTTAATTTACCGTACCAATATCAAATTCGAGATAGATACTTATTGGGCATTTGTAGGTATGGGAAACCCCGTACAGCTAATGGAAAGACTTGGCGACCGTGTAAAAGTATTACATATTAAGGACGGTTTTGGCGACAAGGTTACCCGTGGCATACCTTTGGGAAGGGGAACAGCCCCTGTAAGAGATTGTGTTGCTTACGGATATCGAAATTCAATTCCAATGATTGTGGAAAATGAAACCTATTTCCCAAGCGGTCTTGACGAAATAAAAATGTCAATAGATTATTTGCGCTCTTTAGAAAAATAGCACTTAAAAATGAAGCGTTTCATTTTCTTGAAAGGATAAATCAAAATGATTAAATTCCCTATAGCATTACAGCTTTATACAGTTCGTGAAGATATGAAAAACGATTTTGAGGGAACACTCAAAAAAGTAAAGGAAATGGGCTACGACGGCGTAGAATTTGCAGGTCTTCACGGCAAAACCGCTGCCGAAGTAAAGACGATTTGCAAAGAAATAGGCTTAGTGCCGATTTCTGCCCACATACCTTTTGTTGACATGATTGAAAATCCTGATATAATGGATATTTATAAAGAAATCGGTTGCGAATACGTTGTAATTCCTTATCTTTTGGAAGAATACCGTCCGGGTAATGCAAGATTTCAAGAAATTATTGACGGTTCTAAAGTTTTAGTTAAAAAAGCAAAAGAAATTGATATAAAGCTTTGCTACCATAACCACGATTTTGAATACGTTAAGGTTGGCGACGAATACGCACTTGATATTCTTTTTGCTGATGTTCCCGAGCTTATGCCCGAATTTGACGTTTGTTGGGTAAACGTAACGGGAGAAAGCGCTGTAGAATATATTCATAAGTATAAAGGAAGACAGGAAATTCTTCACCTTAAGGATTATGTCGGCCAAAAAAGCGAAAATATGTATGAACTTATCGGCATTGCACAGCACGGAAAAGAAACTGAAGGTACTTTCGAATTCCGTCCTGTAGGAAAGGGAGTTCAGAATTTCCCCGAAATTTTAAAAGCTGCAGAAGATGTAGATATGAAATGGGTAGTAGTTGAGCAGGATAAACCCACTATGGATCTTACCCCGATGGAATGCGCTAAGGCTTCTATAGATTATTTAAAAAGTCTTTAATTTTAAAGGAGAAAAAACCACTATGGCAAAAGGTGCGGATTTAAATGCATATCAAGTAAATCAAGAGGTTGAAGTTATTGATATGTCTAAAAAAGTAAAGATTGGTATTATTGGCACAGGTTGGATTGCAGAATCTCACGTTACAGCATTAAAAGAATGTCCCGACGTTGAAATTATAGCCCTTGCAGACCTTGTTCCCGGTAAGGCAGAAAAGTTCGCTGAAACTTGGGGAATAGAGGGCGCACGTTACTATGAAAGTGATGTTGCTTTACTCGAAGGAGAAAATGACCTTGACTGTGTAACTATTTGTACATACAATACTCAACACGCTCCTTGCGCCATACACGCTCTTGAAGCCGGTGTTCATGTTTTGCTTGAAAAACCCTTTACTGTAACCTTAGAGGAAGCAGTTGAGGTTATGAAGGCCGAAAAGAAAAGCGGAAAAATTCTTTCTATCGGCTTCCAACCACGCTTTAGCGAAAATATTCAGTTAATTAAAGAAATCGTACAGTCGGGCGAGCTTGGTGATATTTATTATATTCAGACTGGTGGCGGTCGCAGACGCGGTATTCCTACACCCTTTGGTACAACCTTTATTGAAAAGGAAACCGGCGGTATTGGTGCTTTAGGTGATATCGGTTGTTATTCACTTGATATGCTTCTTAATGCTGTTGGTTATCCCAAGCCACTGACTGCAACCGGTTATAAATCAAACCTTTTTGGAAAAGATCCCAATTATTATGAAGGTCATCCTGAATATGCCGAAATTTTCGGTGTAGAAGATTTCGCGGCAGGTTTTGTTCGTTTGGAAGGCGGAATTATTCTTGATTTCCGAGTTGCTTGGGCAATGCATATGGATGCTTGTGGCGATGCACTTATTCTTGGTACAAAGGGCGGTCTTAAAATTCCGGCAAGCAACGGCTTCCAAGGTGGAGATACCGAAGATTACACGGTTTACAAAACCTTAGGCACCCAAACTGTTGAATATAAAGTACCGCTTAAACCAAAGGACGAAACAATTTTCTATAAAAAGGTAAGGGCTTTTATAAATGCCGTTAAAAGTGGTGGTAAATCGCCCATTTCTTCAAGTGAGATTATCTATAATCAAGCAATTATTGATGCGCTTTCAAAATCTGCAGAATTAGGCAGAGAGGTTGAAATCGTTATTCCTGAAATATAAGGTGAAAAATGCAACAAATGTGGAATGATTTAATAGGTCAGTTTTCTAACCCCGTAACCGCGGTAGCGCAGATAATAGGCTTTGTGCCAATGGTGCTTTCTTATTTTGTGTTTCATTTTAATAATCGAAAAGCAATTATTACAACAAAGGCTATTTCTGATTTACTTTGGATGATACACTTTTTAATGCTTGGCGCATATACAGGCGCTTTTACTAACGCGGTATGTGCAGTGCGCGGATTTGTATTCGCACAACGCGATAAGAAAAAATGGGCATCGGGCATTATAGTGCCAATAGTTTTCTGTGTTTTTACACTTTCGGTTACACTTATTTCTTGGGCGGGTATAAAGAGTCTTTTACCTGTAATTGGCTCTTGTTTAGGAATAATAGGGTTTTGGAGCAACGACCCTAAAAACATAAGAAAATTTAATTTACCTGCATTAACGCTTTGGTTGATTTACGGTATACTGACTCTTTCGCTTTCTACCATAATTTGCAACATTGTTTCGATTACTTCAATAATAATTACCGAAATAAAGGTAAGAAAAAACAAAATATAAACAAAAAACCTTGTGGAAAATCTTCCACAAGGTTTTTTTATGGTTATTGATTATTATTTTGCATAGTCTACTGCGCGGCTTTCGCGAATAACATTAACCTTAATCTGACCGGGGTATTCAAGTTCGTTTTCAATACGCTCGGCAATCTGGTGTGACATAAGAGCCATCTGGTCTTCTGTAACAACCTCGGGTTTAACTATTATGCGGATTTCACGGCCTGCCTGAATTGCAAACGAGCCTTCAACACCATTAAAGGAATTGGCGATTTCCTCCAACTTTTCAAGTCGTTTAATGTAGTTTTCAAGGTTTTCACGTCTGGCACCGGGGCGTGCAGCAGATATAGCGTCCGCAGCCTGAACAATACAAGCAATAAGTGATTTAGCTTCAACCTCACCGTGATGAGCGTGAATTGCATTTATAACAATATCGTTTTCACGGTACTTCTTAGCCATTTCAACACCCAATTGAATGTGTGAGCCTTCTTGCTCGTGGTCAAGCGCTTTACCAATATCGTGTAATAAGCCGGCACGCTTTGCAAGGGTAACATCTGCACCCATTTCAGCAGCCATAAGGCCTGAGAGGTAGCAAACCTCAAGTGAGTGGTTAAGAACATTCTGGCCGTAGCTTGTACGGTAACGAAGCTTACCAAGTAATTTAATAAGCTCGGGATGAAGGTTAGGTACACCTGCATCTATCATAGCGTGTTCACCGGTTTGCTTAATGGTAGCTTCTACTTCGTTGGTAGCCTTAGCAAAGGTTTCTTCAATCTTTGCAGGGTGAATACGACCGTCAAGAATTAATTTTTCAAGGGTAACACGTGCAATTTCACGTCTTACAGGGTCAAAGCTTGAAAGTGTAATTGCTTCGGGTGTATCATCAATAATAAGGTCAACACCTGTTGTGGTTTCTAAAGCGCGGATATTTCTGCCTTCACGACCAATGATTCGTCCCTTCATTTCGTCACTTGGTAGTGCTACAACAGAAACGGTCATTTCAGAAGAATGGTCGGCAGCGCAGCGCTGAATTGCGTGACCGATAATATTTTTTGCAATACGGTCGCAATCGTCTTTTGTTTGTTGCTCAAAGTCCATAATCTTAACTGCTTTTTCGTGGGTTAATTCATCGTCAAGCAGTTGTAAAAGATGGGTTTTTGCCTGTTCCTTAGTGAAGCCTGAGATTTTTTCAAGCAAGTCCATCTGGCTTTGCTTTAAGCGGTCACATTCTTCAATTCTTGTGTCAATTTCCTTTGCGCGAAGAGCAAGCTTTTCTTCCTTTGCTTCAAGGTTGTCAATCTTGCGGTCAAGGGTTTCTTCCTTTTGTTGAAGTCTGTGTTCCTGACGCTGTACTTCACTACGGCGTTCGCGTAGGTCCTTTTCAGTTTCCTGACGCATATTGTGGATTTCATCTTTTGCTTCTAATAAAGCTTCTTTTTTCTTTGATTCAGCATTTTTCATGGCGTCGTTCAAAATGCGTCTTGCTTCGTCCTCTGCAGAGCCTATAGTAGCCTCGGCAGACTTGCGGCGGTATGCAGAGCCTGCAATAAAGCCGACAATTGCAAGAACAAGTGCTACGACACCCATAATAATGTATGGTTGCATATTGCACCTCCTATATAGTAAACGCGGAATTTTCCGAAAATTTCGGTAGCGGGAGCCGCGCGTGATTCTCCCGCGGTAATGGTTATCAAATTAGTGTAAAAGATAAACATTATACATATAACTTAAACCTATTTTGGTTCGCCAAAATCCAAAAAAGTTTAAGATAGATACCCAAAATAATGGAATTATCCAATTAATTGTACCACTATATAGTGAATATGTCAATAAATAAAAGCGTATATATGCTATTTTTTAGTAAAAAAAAGGAACCTCTTTCGAGGTTCCTTCAAACTGCATAGCTTTAAAATTAAGCGAGTTCAACAGTAGCGCCAACTTCAGCAAGTTTAGCTTTGATTTCTTCAGCTTCGTCCTTAGAAACTGCTTCTTTAAGGGTTTTGGGAGCGCCGTCAACAACAGCCTTTGCTTCTGCAAGGCCAAGACCTGTGATTTCGCGAACAACCTTAATAACCTTAATCTTTTCTGCGCCAACGTCCTTAAGTACAACGTCGAACTCAGTCTTTTCTTCAGCTGCTGCTGCGCCGCCTGCTGCGGGAGCTGCTACTGCTACAGCTGCTGCTGCAGATACGCCAAATTCTTCTTCTACTGCTTTTACGAGTTCTGAAAGTTCAAGAACTGTAAGAGTTTTTAATTCTTCAATCATAGCTGTGATTTTTTCAGATGCCATTTTAATTTCCTCCAAATAAATGTTTTGTTATTTTTTTAATTATTCTGCTTCGTTCTTATCAACGATAGCTTGTACAGCACGAGCAAATGCTGCGATGGGTGCCTGGAAGGCGCTGCAAACTGTTGCAAGAAGAACTTCTTTGCTCGGAAGTTTTGCAAGAGAAGTGATGGTTTCAACATCAACTATTTTACCGTCCAAGAAACCTGTTTTAACTTTAAAGTTTTCGTGGCTTTCGGCAAACTTGCAGAGAATTCTTGCTGCTGCGGTGTAATCATCGTTTGAGATTGCGATTGCTGTTGTTCCTTCGAGAGCAGACTTCATATCAGCAAGGTCTGTACCGTCGATAGCACGACCGAGGATAGTGTTCTTAACTACGAAGTAATCAACACCGTTTTCACGAAGTTCCTTACGAAGAGCTGTATCGTCAGCAACTGTTGTTCCCTTATAGTCAACAACAACACCAACTATAGCCTTGCTAAGTTTTTCGGAAAGTTCAGCAACCTGTTTTTGTTTTTGTTCTAAAACCGATGCGTTGGGCACGTGTTTCACCTCACAAAAATTTAGATTTTGCAATCTAAAAAAGAAAGCCTACCTTGCATAAGACAAGATAGGCACAAATAAGCATAAATAGTTTATTTAAGCGCTTACCTCGGTAGGCGATGAGACTTACGGCAAACTTGCCACCTACTGTCTTTGGATTGCAACATAGCGATTATATAATAAACCTTTGCATTTGTCAAGTACTTTTTTTGAAAAATATTTTGCTGTGAAAGTTTACAAAATTATTGTGTAGTAGATTTAATGTAAAAGGATGTATAAGTAATAAAAAAACCGTGCAAAAGCACGGTTTTTTAGTCTTTTTCAGTTTCAATTAATGTATAGTCACCGCTTTTTAAAACATCTGTTAAATCGGTGGGGGTTAGAATTTTTTTGTTTGAAATTATTCCACCTTTTGCCAAAGCGTTCTTCCCGTGGAAATCCGAACCGGAGGTCATTGGCATATTATAATGCTTTGCAAACATTTTTGCCATATCGTTTCTAAAGGGCTCGTTTCCGTAGTTAAAGCCTTCTAATCCGAAAAGTCGGTTGGGAGTGAAGGTGGTGCACTTATTTCTGAACGGGTGCGCCCAAACAATCAAGGCGTGTTCGGGAATAGTATCTACCAATTCGTCAATATTTTTAAGGTTGCAAAGTATCGGCAAATCGTAAAAATCCTTTTCATTTAGCCCGTAAATTAAATAATCGTTGGCGCAGCTTCTAACCCTTACTTCAGCACCGGGTAGCACGGTTACACCAAGCTTTTCACCCTCGTTTTTGGCGACATAATAACCCTTAAGATATCGGTCAATTATTTTTTTGTGTTCAGCACCGTCAAGCTCGTCCTTAAACCAAGTGAAAAACGGCGAAAAATAGTGGTTGGTGATTACTAACGAAGAGTAACCCTTATCGGCGTACATTCTTACAATTTCTTCTCCGCTATGCTTAGCATATATATCGCCGTCGCTTGTATGAATGTGGAGTTCTGTTTTATACATATTTAATTCCTTAACCCATTATTGTTTCGTAAAGACTGTCTGCAAAAAGCTTGTGCATTTCGGAAACGGGGTGGTTGATTCTGTTTGCTAAACGCATTGTTATATCCTGTGTTTTAGAGAGCTCTATCCATTTTGATTAACAGCCGCAAACCGTAATACCCAAATCCTCTGC
>JAZRMY010000034.1:0-247351 GCA_045647925.1 Acutalibacteraceae bacterium
GAATACACGCAAAAAGAGGTAGCCGATACACTCGGTATTTCACAGTCATATATATCAAGACTTGAAAAAAGAATAATTGTAAAGCTTAAAAAACAAATTGAGAAAGCGATATGATTTTTAGCGAATTATCGAATTATATAAAACAGTACACCGTACTGTTTTCTTAACGCAAAAACCCTCACGGGTCAAGATCCCGCAGCCTCAAAATACTGTAAATCAAAAGATCCAAACCCAACCGAAGTTGAATTTGGATCTTTGGTCCGAGTGACAGGACTTGAACCTGCGGCCTCTTGACCCCCAGTCAAGCGCGCTACCAGCTGCGCCACACCCGGAAATATTGAGTTATGCGTTTTTCACGCAAATACTATTATACCAAAAAAAATCTATTTGTCAATAGAAAAAAGCCGCCTTAAATTATATTTTTTTAAGGCGGCTTTTTAGACTTTAAATTAATCTGCGAAGCCTGATTCTACTAAAGCAACAAGACTGTCAAGTGCTTCTTTTTCGTCAGAACCGTCAACAATAATCTTGATAGAGGTTCCGCCTACAATACCGAGAGAAAGAACGCCTAAAAGACTTTTTGCGTTAACCTTTCTGTCATCCTTTTCAACCCAAATAGCAGACTTGAATTCGTTTGCTTTTTGAATGAAGAAGGTAGCGGGACGAGCATGTAAACCTACTTGATTATGAATAACAACATCTTTAACGCACATTATAAATTCTCCTTATCGGTTAGTGGTTTTTATCGATAATTGTATTATACCACATTTAATGTGATAGTCAATATTTTGTGAAAAAGTTCTAATATTTATCCAACAAATAGTGTTTTTGAATATCACTATTTGTGCAAAATTATTATAATTTTAGAGCAAATCTTTATATTTTTCTAAAAGCTTTTTATCTTTGGGGTCAATGTCGCATTCGCTCAACATATCAGGTCTTTTGTCGATAGTTGTAAGAATTGACTTACATCTTCGCCACTCATCTATTTTTTTGTGGTCACCCGAAAGCAAAATTTCGGGAACCTCACGGTTGTTCCAGGTAGCAGGACGGGTGTATTGCGGATATTCAAGCAGGCCGCTGAAGTGACTTTCGTCCTGAAAGCAAAGGTCATCAGACAAGACGCCCGGCAGCATTCTGCAAACCGCATCTGCAACAGTAAGGGCAGGAAGCTCACCGCCTGTTAGCACGTAATCGCCAATAGAAATTTCTTCGTCAACAATCTCATCCAAAACACGTTGGTCTACACCCTCGTAATGACCGCAAAGAAGTACCAAACGGGGTAGCTTTGAAAGCTTAATAGCTCTTTGTTGATTAAAGGTTTTGCCTTTGGGTGACAAATATACCAAATGCGGTTTTTCTTCATCCTCTTTATAAAGGCTTTTATAGCAGTCATAAATCGGTTGTGCAGACATAACCATACCCATACCGCCGCCGTAAGGCATATCGTCAACCTTATTATGCTTATTGCCCGCAAAATCGCGTATATTTGTGCAAACAATTTCTACCTTACCCGCTTTTTGTGCCCTACCGATAATGCTTTCATTCATTACGGTGTTACACATTTCTGGGAAAAGGGTAAGTATATCAATCCTCATCGAAAATTCCTTTCATTGGGCGTATAACCGCTTTTTCATTTTCGGTATCAACCGATATTATAACATCCGAAATAGCGGGTACAAGGTATTCCTTGCCGTCCTTTGTAATATGCCAAACGTCGTTAGCGCCGGTTTCGGAAACGTCGGTTATTTTGCCAAGTAGCTCGTTTGTATCGGCATCAAAAACCTCACAGCCTAAAAGGTCGGTTATAAAGTATCTTCCTTCAGGAAGCTTTGCGTCCTTGCGATTAATATGAATTACAGTTCCGCGCAATTTTTCGGCCTGTTCAATGGTATTTACACCCTTAAAAGCAACAAGCGCAACTGTGCCGTGGGGTTGAACACGGGAAATTTCCAATCTGTTTTTTCCGTCCTTATCGGTATAAACATATTTAAACTGCGCTAAAAATTCATTATCATCTGCCCAAACCTGAACGCGAGTCATACCCTTAATTCCGTGAGTGCCTACGATTTTACCTGTTTCGAGATATTGTTTTTTCATTTTTTCTCCTATGTAAATACCCCCAACGCTGTGGGGGTAGTAGTTTAAAGTTAAGCCGAACTGTGTTCGGCAGGCGTATTAGTCGATTTCAACCGCAACAGAGATATCTTCTTTATTTGCAGCGGCACGCATAACTGTACGGATAGCCTTAGCAATTCTGCCTTGCTTACCGATAACTCGGCCCATATCGTTTTGCGCTACCTGTAAATGAAGAACGGTAACACCTTCTGCGTTTGGCTCATCGGCTGTAACCTTAACTTCATCCAGATTCTGTACAAGACCGGATGCGATAGCAATTAGTAACTCTTCCATTTTTTACCTCACAAAACCTTACTTTAAAAATTAAAGAACACCGTTCTTCTTAAGTAAAGCCTTAACAGTATCGGTAGGTTGAGCACCGTTAGCAATCCATTTCTTAGCTTTTTCACTATCAATGTTTACTGCTGCGGGGTCCTTAGTGGGATCGTAAGTACCGATTTCTTCGATGAAACGACCGTCACGTGGGAATCTTGAATCAGCAACAACTACACGATAGAAGGGAGCACGCTTAGCACCCATACGACGAAGTCTGATTTTTACTGCCATTAAAATACACCTCCACAATTTGATATATGTTTAAAGATTTATTATCTTAAAAACCGAATTTATTTGGCAAATTCATTCCGCGCATCATATTGCGTTTGCCGTTTTTACTGTTCATTTGCTTGAACATTTTTTTCATTTGTTCATACTGCTTCATAAGCTTGTTTACGTCTTCAACCTTAACGCCTGCACCTGCGGCAATACGTTTACGGCGTGAAGCATTTAAAAGGTCGGGCTTTGCGCGTTCTTTTTTGGTCATTGAAGTGATTATTGCTTCAATTCGAAGTAACGCTCTGTCATCAATATCGACGTCTCGGATTTGTCTTTCCATACCGGGAATCATTGATAAAATGCTTTTAAGTGAGCCCATTTTTTTAATCTGCTTAAACTGGTCAAGCAAATCGTTCATATCAAACTTATTTTCAGCAAGTCTTTTAGCGGTTTGCTCGGCTGCCTTTTCGTCAATTTCCGATTCAACACGCTCGATAAGTGACAAAACGTCACCCATACCTAAAATACGGGAAGCCATTCTGTCAGGGTGGAATTCGTCAAGCTGATCTAACTTTTCGCCAACACCTGCAAACATAATAGGTTTGCCTGTAACCGCTTTTACCGAAAGTGCGGCACCGCCACGGGTGTCACCGTCAAGCTTGGTTAAAATTACACCGTCAATTTCAAGAATATCGTTAAACGCTTTTGCGATATTAACAGAGTCCTGACCTACCATAGAGTCAATAACCAAAAGAATGTTATTAACTTCAACCGTTTCAGTTATGCGCTTTAATTCATCCATAAGGTCGGTATCAATATGAAGTCGACCTGCGGTATCCAAAATCACATAGTCATAACCGTAGTCACGCGAATGGGCGATTGCTTTTTTTGCGATAATTTCGGGCTTTTCGGTGCCCATTTCAAAAACAGGAGTATCAACCGCTTTACCTACAACCTTTAACTGCTCAATTGCAGCAGGGCGGTAAATATCGCAAGCGACCAAAAGTGGTCTGTGACCTTGCGCCTTTAAATATCTTGCTAACTTTGCAGAGTGGGTTGTTTTACCCGAACCCTGCAAACCGCACATCATAATAACGGTTGGGATTTTGTTTGAGGTTTTAAGTCTTGCCTGTTCGTTACCCATAAGGGCGGTTAATTCGTCCTTAACGATTTTAACAACCATTTGGGGAGCGGTAAGACTTTCCATTACCTTTTCGCCAATGCATTTTTCGGTAACTGCATTAGTGAAATCCTTTGCTACTTTATAGTTAACATCCGCTTCAAGTAATGCAAGGCGAACCTCGCGCATTGCGGTTTTAACATCGCTCTCACTTAATTTACCTTTAGAGCGTAAGCGTTTAAATACGCCGGCAAGTTTATCGGATAAATTGTCAAACGCCATAGTTACACTCCTTATAAATTATTTATTATTTCAAAAATTTCGTTCAAACTTTCAGTTTCACCCTTGTTATAAGTGGTTGAGAGTTCTTTAAGCTTTAAAAACTTTTTACAGTAACCGCATTTTTCTTCTAAAGATAAAAGCTGTGCTTCGGCGCGTTTAATCTGGTCACGCACGCCTTGGCGGGTAATACCCTCGTTTTCCGAAATTTCCGAAAGGGATAAATCATCGTTATAATAATATTCGGTAAGCGCTCTTGATTTTTCGTTCAAGAAAGCACCGTAAACGTCAAGCAAGGCGGAAATATATAAATTTTTACCCATAACACACCTCACCCGAAATTTTAAACCTTAGAGAGTATAACACAAAAAGTATCAGGTGTCAAGTTTTTTTCTTTACACCTGTGAAATTGTTTATTTGAATTATTTTGTATGCGGATATTTTTAATGGTTTACTATTTTGTAATTGGTTGAATGCAATGCTTTTGACTTGTCGCTCACGCCGCGACAGGCGCGCCATTTCTTGTGTAGGCGAAAAGAAATGGCGGAAAGATTCGCCCTTAGGGGAAAGCATTCCCCTCGTTGTCGGAAATAAAGTTTAATCAGAATTGTCTTTAAGAGCCGCTTTGCTTGCTATTTAAAGACGGGCTTTAGTATGGATTTAAAATATCAGCTCCGACAACTTACCCCTTCTGTTTTCCGCCTACGGCGGTGAGTTGTATAATTTTGTTATACTGTATTGCAGGTTATTGACGGCTAATTTTTTAAATGATATAATATTCACGGTGATTTAATGGAAATTTTATTTGAAGACAGAGATGTTTTAGTTTGTATAAAGCCTATAGGAATAGTTTCGCAAAGTGATGAAAAAAGCGAGAGTATGATAAGCCTTTTAGAAAAACACACAGGCGGTACAGTTTATCCGCTTCACCGACTTGACAGGGAAGTGGGCGGAGTTATGGTTTATGCTAAAAGTCATTTTGCGGCGGCTACATTATCTAAGGATATTGCCGAGCATAAATTTAAAAAAGAGTATATGGCGTTAGTACACGGAAAGCCTGAAAACCCTTGCGGTGAAATGCGCGACTTACTTTTTAAGGATAGCCGAAAAAATAAATCTTACGTAGTAAAGCGTATGCGAAAAGGCGTTAAAGAAGCGTCGCTTGAGTACGAGCTAATAAACAGCAATGACGGTTTATCATTAGTTAAGGTTTTACTGCATACCGGTAGAACTCATCAGATAAGGGTTCAGTTTGCGTCCCGTAAAATGTCGCTTGTAGGGGACAGAAAATACGGAGCGGACGATGATTTTAAAAATATAGGTCTTTGGTCTTATAGAATTACATTTAATCATCCTAAAACCAAGCAAACCCTTGTGTTTGAAAAAATGCCCGATAATTTTATGGGCGAATATATAAGTAAAGACGGTGCTTAAAGCACCGTCTTTTTTACGATTTTTTACTGATTATCCAATAACTAATCCAATAAACTAAAAGCAAGAAGCAAACCGTACCCGAAAGAATGAAAGCAAGCTGTGTTTTATTTAAAGCGTACAATACAGTAATGGAAGTACATACTACTAAAATGTAAGCTATAAAAGCAACGCTTTTTGCCTTGTTTGCAATGGATATATTGCGCTCGTCATTTTCGGCAATTTGTTTTTTGGTTATTGTTTCTTCGTCTTTTGTTATTAAAAAATAATTTCTAATTCTTGCTATACCTATTACAGTAAGTGCAAAGCCGAAAGAGGAGAAAAAGCCATTATCGGTTTTAATAATGTTAAACACTACTATCATTGCAATTCCTAAAATAACATAGCTTATTGCTACGAATAATCTTATTTTCAATTTCTTCTTAAAATCCATAATTAATCCTCCTCAAAAATAAAAACATTTTCTATACTTGTGTTAAAAAATTTAGCAATTTTATAAGCCAACTGCAATGAAGCGTTATATTTACCGTTCTCTAATGAGATGATAGTCTGACGGGTTACGCCAACTGCACGGGCTAAATCCTCCTGTGTAACAGAATCCTTTTTTCTTAATTCTTTGATTTTATTATTCAAAAAATCGCCTCCAATAAGTAAAGTTTGCTTTACATTTATATTATATACCATTTTGCCAAAATGTCAAGCGTATTTTACATAATTATTGTTTTTCGATAAATTAATTATTGACAAACGATAATTTTGGTGTTATTATAATGGCAGAAAAAGGTTTTGGAGGTATTTTTATGTGGAATAGTAAAAAATCGGTAAGCTTATCAATTATAGTTTGCTTTGTTTTTGTAGCAATACTTACTTGTGGGTTGTTTTTAGGACCTTACGGTATGAAATTATGGTTTACATTATACCGTGGATTTAATGAAAACGGGGAAGCACTACAAAGTATGATGAAGCTTTTTAAGGGTTGCTTTTATCCTTCGGCTGTATTTGCATATACAACACTTTACTGCCTTATAAAATTACTTTTCAACATTAAAAAGCAGGAAATATTTATAAGCCGTAATGTTAGTTATCTTCGTATAATTTCGTGGTGCTGCTTTGCAGTTGCTTTAATAACCCTGATAGGCGGATTTTATTATGTTCCGTTTTTATTAATTGCGGTAGCTGCCGCATTTGTAGGGCTAATGCTTAGAGTGGTAAAGAATGTAATGCAAAATGCGGTAGAAATAAAAGAAGAAAACGAGCTTACAATTTAAAGCGGAGGTTAAAAATGATTCAGATAGATTTAGATGTTATGTTGGCAATCAGAAAAATGACCTCGCTTGAGCTTGCAGAAAAAATAGGCATTACACAAGCCAATCTTTCTATACTTAAAACAGGAAAAGCGAAGGCTATACGCTTTTCTACCCTTGAAGCGATTTGCAAAACCTTAGACTGCCAACCGGGAGATATAATCAAATATACTGAAAAGGAGTAGCGATTATGGAAAATAAAGAAATATTAGAAAATGAAGAAATGATTGAAGAAGAACAAGATGTTACTGTATACGATACTATTGACGCGCTGTATCATACAAAGCCATTGTTTGAAATCTCTAAAAGTGATAATGCCTTTGCTATATGTGCAGTTATTACCAGCGTATTAACCGTTGCACTGGGTATTTTCGGCGGTTTTGCATTAGGGTATTTACTGTCTGCTATTTTAATGGGTGTATTGTTTATGGTTTACCTGCCAAAGCGTAATAAAAAGTGTATTTTATCCGTTTTATGCGGTGTTTTAGCTCTTGAATGCGGTTTGGTGTTTATATTAACCACTAATGCAAGTGTTCGCTTTTTCGGTGCAGTGGTAGGCTTTTTATTGGCTCTTGTTTGCTTTGACGGCTTGGTAAACGGAGAAGCCACGGGTAATAGAGAAACTGTTGGCATATTTTATTCCGCATTTTCTTCGATAGATAATATAGGAATTAGCTTGAAATCTATTTTTTCTAACGAAAATGGGGATAAAAAATCTATTGGCAAGGTTTTAATTGGTGTACTTTGCGCGGTGCCGGTGCTTATTATTGTGGTGCCGTTGTTAATCTCCTCTGACGCTGCCTTCAAGGGTATGCTAAGCAATATTTTCAGTAATACCTTTAGCGGTATAATAAAAGTAATATTAGGGGTAATGACTTCGGTATTTGTTATTTCGTACGGCTTGTCGCTTAAAGTGGGACGGGTTGCTAAGTTAAGGCAGGGAAATTTTGCAGGGGTAGAAAATGTATATATGATTTCCTTTTTGTCGGCAATAAGTGTTGCATATATACTTTATCTGTTCTCACAACTGGCATATTTCTTTAGCGCGTTTAAGGGCTTCTTGCCAGACGGAAAAATTACCTATTCCCAATATGCGCGTAAGGGCTTTTTCGAAATGTGTGTTATAGCGGTTATTAATCTTGTTATAGTATTTTTAGCGTTGCTTATTTCCAAAAAGCAAAATGGTAAGGTGTGCCATGCTATAAAGGCAATAACAACCTTCATATCATCCTTCACTTTAATTATCATTGCAACCGCAATTTCAAAAATGGTGCTTTATATTAATAGGTACGGTATGACGGTGCTGCGCCTTACCACAAGCGCCTTTATGGTGTTTTTAAGCGTTGTTTTTATAAGCGTTATACTTCGCATTTATATAACCAAAATTAATATTGTAAAAACCGCGTTAATTACGGCAGGGTGTGTGATTTTACTGCTGGGCACCGTTAATGTAAATGCCGTATGCGCTAAATACAACTATGAAAGCTATAAGTCCAAAAGACTTAAAAATATTGATATTAATCAGTTGTACGAGCTTGGCGACGAGGGAATACCGTATATAGTAAAGCTTACCTGTAGCGATGAAGAGCAGACCGCAAAGCAGGCGGGCAAATATTTGGCTGAGGCTTATTTATACGATTATTTTGATGATATGCGAAATGCCGAATATTTCACCTTGGAGGATTTAAAGGAAAAACAAAAAGACAAGGGCTTTGAGCAATTTAGTATTCCTAAGCACAAGGCGTTTGAAAGTTTATACGAATTTATTGAAGAAAATCCATGGTTTGCATCTGTTTGTAAGGATTATTACGAATCGGAAGATAATATGTATTTCTAATGATTAAGGGACTGTAACAAAAAGTTACAGTCTTTTAATTTGACATATTTTATAATGGATAGTATAATTAAAGTATCAATATAATACGTATTGAAATTAAAGGAGTGTAATTTATGGGAATTTTTTTAATTGTTTTATTTTTGATTTTAGTTTTAATTATTGCTAATGCAAAAATCGTTCCGCAAGCGCACGAATACGTAGTGGAATTTCTTGGCAAATACGAAAAAACCTGGAGCGCAGGCTTTCATATTAAAATTCCTCTTCTTGAAAGAATTTCTAAAAAAGTAACCCTTAAAGAGCAGGTTTTGGATTCTCCACCACAGCCTGTTATTACTAAAGATAATGTAACTATGCAGATTGATACAGTGATTTATTACGCTGTTTATGATGCAAAGCTTTACGCGTACGGCGCGGTTAATCCTATTTCTGCGCTTTCAAATTTAGCGGCAACAACACTTCGTAATATTGTTGGTGAGCTTGAGCTTGACGGCACACTTACCTCGCGTGATACCATTAATGCTAAAATGACCTCTATTCTTGATGAAGCAACTGACAAATGGGGTATAAAGGTAAACCGTGTTGAGCTTAAGAATATCATTCCGCCTGCAGAAATTCAAAATGCAATGGAAAAACAAATGAAGGCAGAACGCGACCGCCGTGAAACCTTACTTCAAGCAGAGGGTCATAAAGCCGCTGCAATTACCCGTGCGGAAGGTGATAAGCAGGCTATGATTCTTGCGGCCGAGGGTGAACGTGATGCTCGCATTGCACGTGCTGAAGGTGAAGCAAAGGCTATATATCTTTCTAAAAAGGCAGAGGCGGACGGTCTTAGAGAACTTAAGAATGCAGGCGCAGATGCTTCGGTTTTGGAAATTAAAAAGTACGAAGCGTTAATTGCAATGTCTAACGGTAAGGCTTCTAAAATTATTGTTCCAAGTGATGTTGTTGATATGACTAAGGCAAATGTTATATTCTCCGAAACCTCGGGTCTTGGTGATACAACACCGCCTGCCCCCGAAACCAAGCCCCAACCCAAAGCAGACCCTTGCTGTGATTAAATTTAATAACTCTAAAAACAGCCGAAGAAATTCGGCTGTTTCTTTTTGCGGTAAATAGCGTTCAATTGACATTTTGGCAGAAAAAGAGTATAGTTATTATAGTAAATAAAGGAGACAAGAGAACCGTCCCCTTGTCTCCTAAAAGGAGTTGATTTTTTATGGACTCTCCAAAAAACCAAACAAAAAACATTGAATATCAAGTCAAAAGAGATTTTCTTGAAAAATATGAGTTTTATAAACAAGAATTTTTAAAGTATGATATCACTTTAGATATTGATTTCCTCTATTATTACAAAGGAAAATATCATACAAAAAGAAATAATAAAAGTTGTTTTATGTCTGCCCGAATAAGATTATATCCCAAAAATATATCATATAAAGTTGCTTGTAATACTGGTTTTAGCAAAGAAATTTTTTCCCGTAAAATTTTAAATTTTATATTAGAAAAAAATAAAATCATTGTAAAAAAATATACTATAAATGATAAGTATTTAAAATTCTTTTTAACTTCAAAACTTAAAAATTTAAAAACCAAATCCCAAAAAGAAGTTTTAAAAGAAAAAATTACGGATATTTTGAGATCATTTTTCCTTATTTATCGTTATAGAACCTCCTACAAAAAGCAATACCGTGGGCATGATATGAGCATTATTTATGGAGTTATTTCAATTATTATTATAATTTTTATTTTTATTATACTATTCCTTGACCCATCAACTAACTGGGGTTGGGAATATCGAGGGCTAGATTTAATATTGGGATAACACAGGGGGTCGTTTTTCCTGTCTCCTAAAATCAAAGGAAGCAGTCGAAGTAAAATTCGGCTGTTTTTTTATTATCTACTTGACAAGTTTAGGTGGAGAAGAGTGAAAAGTGAAGAGGTAATAGTGAAAAAGTAAAAACGACAAATCCCTATTGAGATTTGTCGTTTTTGGCAGGGTCGCACATATCCGATGCTCGTTAAGTTTTTGGGTTATGGGTTCGAACCACTAAATATTTATTTAAAGAAAATATAATATCCCCGAAAAAAATATTCCTAAAATAAAAATAGCATTTTCGATATATAATATAATCTTAATCTTTTTTGAAGTCGCAAACTTAATAGATAATATTGAGCTTATTAAACCCAAAACAGATACTGGTAAAAAACCAATAACATAGAAAAAGTTAAACATTAAGTAGTCTATTCCGCTCAAAGTATTATTATGAATTAGGTTTATATAATCATTAATATAGTATATCCCTAATATGACTAACAAACCAAAAAATAAAATAGATAAAAGCAAAAATATTAATGTCAAAATTTCATGATTTTTCTTCACTTATTATTCTCCTTTGCAGTGTTTATTGAAGCAATGAGAATTCGTTTTACCTCAACAAATTTATTATACTTTCTATAAATTAAAAAAGCAAGTCAAAGCCTTGCAAAATACTTTTTTACTATTCACTATTACTTATTACTTGCCAAAAAATCGACTTTTAAGAGAATAGTGAAAAGTGAAGAGTGAAGAGGTAAAAAGTAAAAACGACAAGTCTCTGTCGAAACTTGTCGATTTTTGGCTATGGGCTACAAAAAAGATATTTTTGACGTTTTTGTGTATGACTTTGAACTCTTGCAGTTTTTAGTGAAGTATCGGTTAACGCCGAAGTGAAGTTATGCCTTACGGCATAATGAAGTATTATGCTTGCGCATAAAATGAAGTTAAGTGCGCCACTCACTTCCGCAGAAACTTCACTGTCCGCAGGACAACTTCACTTGCGGAGCAAACTTCACGTGCCGAAAGGCGCACTTAGTTGAAAAACCGACAAGTCGAAACTTGTCGGTTTTTCTGGCAGGGGTAGTAGGATTCGAACCCACACAAACGGTTTTGGAGACCGGTGTGCTACCGTTGACACCATACCCCTATATGTAATTAATTGTAAAAAAACAATTTCAGGAAATAAAAATATTCCAAAGGAATGTTTTTACCCTGAATGTCTTTTTTACGCTCATTTGGTGGATCAGCAGAGATTACGAGAATTCTTGGGACACACAAAATGATATGTTTTTGCTTGTTTGGTGGACCAGCAGGGACTCGAACCCCGGACCAACCGGTTATGAGCCGGTTGCTCTAACCAACTGAGCTACTGGTCCAAACGAGCAAGGATTATTATACCAATAAAAGTTTGTTTTGTCAATACCAAAACGAGATAAATTAATAAAATTTTTCTGTTAATTTTTTGTGGGAGTTAAATATTTCGCGGTAGTCGTGATAAGCGTTTTTGTAAACCTCTATAATACATGCGCCCTCGTAAGAGTTTTGCTTTAAGGTTTCAAAAAACGCAGGGAAATTAAATTTTCCGTTTAGCGGGAGCAGACAGTCACTTGCAAGCGAATGGTCGCTTATATGATAGTGCTTAATATTATCCGAAAATTCGTTTATAAGCTCGAACGGGTCGTACCCTGAACGAATTGTCTGCTTAATATCAAGGCAGAAATTAGCGTCGTTTCCTAAAATATCTCGCATAGAGCGTAAAAATTCAATTTCACCCGCGCGGAAGTGCACCACATTTTCCTGCAAAACGGTAACGCCGTTCTTTTTAGTTTCTTTGTTTAACATCATATAACGCTCGCAATATTCTTCATCGGTAGTAAGTCCGTTTGGTTTACCGCCGTGCAAAATTATATACTTTGCGCCTAATTCTGCCGCAATTTCTGAATAACGGGCAAAATCGTTTAACGATTCGTAAAATCTGCGTTCATATTCCGAAAAAATCATAAAAGATTCGGCAAGTGACATGGTGGGGTGTATAGATGTAATATTTATACCGTATTCTTTTTGAATATCGCTTAAAATATCAATAAACGAGGGCTTTAATTCACTTGCGGCGTTAAAGAAAATTTCAGCAGTTTTAACGCCCGATTTGCCGATTTCTTCTAAAGAAAGCTCGGTTTCAAGCGGATAAAAGCAAGAGGTAGAAACACCTATATTCATTACTCTTCCTCCGTTGGATTTACAAAAATTGTTTTGTTGGTTGTATAAATTACCATACCCGGCTTTGCACCGTTTGGTTTTTTAACAAATTTCACAGGGGTGTAATCAACCGCAACCTTGCTAGAGTTTGCCGCTTTTGAATTTTTGGCGGCAAGTAAGGCGGCTTTTAAAATTGTTTTATCGCTTACGTCATTTCCGCCGCACATTACAATAACGTGCGAGCCTGCAATATCTTTTGTATGGAACCATAAATCTTGCTTTGAAGCAAGAGAGGTAGTAAGAAAATCGTTTTGCTTGTTGTTTTTACCTACAAAAATTTTATAGCCTTCTTCGGATTCATATTCCTTAAAGGCGGAAACGGTATTTTTCTTTTTCTTATTTTGTATCTGCTTAATATAGCCCGTTTCGGCTAATTCTTCGCGGATTTCCTGTAAATCTGCAAGCGTAGTGCAACGGTTTATACTGTCAAGCACGGCATCAAAATAAACTAATTCCTGCTTATCCTTTTCGGTAAGCGAAGTAAGGGTTTGTTCTGCGGTATAGGTCTTTTTATAGTCCTTAAAATATTTATTGGCATTAGCAGAGGGTGAAATAGCAGGGTTTAGCGGAATCTTAATTGTATTAAGCTCGCTATCATAATAATTCACAACCTCGGCAAAATTGCTTCCGTTTTTAATTGAGTAAAGATTTGCTTTTATAAGCTCACCGTAAATTCGCAAATTTTCGCGGTCCTTACACTTTTCAAGGTCGATAAGGCGGATTGCCAGCTTCTTTTCGGTGCGGTTTTTAAGATTGTTTACAAGTTTGATAATATCTCTGGCAGCAGTATTAATCCGGCTTACCGTTTCCTTTTCGGTATAAAAGCTATCAAGCAAGGTGGAAAAGCTATCAAATTTTTTGATTTCATAACTTTCGGGATACTGTGAAATGTCGGTATAAGTAAAATCGAAGGGAACATCCTTATCGTCATAAATCAAAACGGGATTCACATTATTTTTAAGGTCGTTTATTACTTGTAAAAAGCTTTGGTAAGGATTGTTTGAATCTTCAATTTCACGGCATATAAGGGGCGAAAAGCCGTCAATCACCTTTAAGTATGACTTGCTTTGCGCTTCTTTGAAAAGAGTTTCCGTATCGGTGGTTAACGGGTTTAATTTATCAGGCTTTTCGGGGTATTCGTAAACCGCGTTTGGTAAAATAAGCCTTCCGCCGCTTTCAATATCGCTGTGGCGGAGTGATTCTATAATTCTGCCGTTTTCGTTTACTAATATAATGTTAGATTTGTTTCCTATAAGCTCACAAATAAGCTTAATTTCCACAATATCGCCCATTTCGTTTGAACAGGAAAACACCAAAACTGCAACTCGTTCAAGCTCGGGCTGAATGATGTCCACAAGCTTTGCGGCGTTCAAATATTTTCGCATTAGCATACAAAACATTGGCGGAGTTTCGGGGTTTTCGTATTTGTTGTTTGTGAAATGTAGTCTTGCATTTCCTGATTTAACGGTTATAAGAAGGCGTTCAACAAAGCCTTTTTTACGCAAAGTGAAAACCAACTCTTCACGGGAAGGTTGGTATATTTTATCAACATGACTGCCTAAGGCTAGCTTTAGTTCTTCAAGTGTTTTGTGCAAAAATGCGCCGTCAAATGCCATTGTTATACTCCGTTAAAATTTGTGTAATGCCTGAATAGGCAGTTTTGTATTTGATATAATCCTCGCGCTTAGATGGGATATTTTCAAGCGAATTAATACAATTAAAAAGAATTTTTTGTTGCTTTTTTATATATAAAATTTCGGCTTCGCTTGTGGGGTGTAGCAGACCTATATAATAAAAATGTTCGGGTTTTGTTTCGGTGTTGCCGGTGTAATTTACAACCATTACTGAATAAAGCTTGCGGTTTTCGGAAACTGCCTTTTCGCTTTTTATTTCAAAGCCGTTTTCGGTTAAGTGTCTTCGCAAACTGTCTGCCGAGGTGGTGGGCTGTAAAATCAATGTAATTTTATCGTTTTTAATCCATTCGCACTCGGCTAAAATGCCGGAAATTACCTCACCGCCCATACCCGCAATTATAACGGTATCAGCTTCGCCCTTTTTTACGGGAGAAAGCCCGTTTCCAAGGCGTAAATCAATACCCTTTATGCCGCTTAGGTCAATGTTCTTTTTGGCGGTCAAAAGGGGTTTTTCGTTAAGGTCGGTCGCAATTACCGATTTTGCAATATTACTGTTTTTTAGGTGGATAGATAAATACCCGTGGTCTGTACCGATATCACAAACCCTTGCACCGAAAGGTACAAGGGAAGCGATAGTTTCAAGCCGTATGCTTAGCTTATTCATTATTTATTTTTGAAATACTCGTTAAGCTTTGCAACCAAAGCGTCACAGTCGGTTCCGTGAACTGCACAGGCTTGTTCAATTGTTTCACCGCGTGAAGCAGGGCAACCAAGGCAGTGCATACCAATTTCAAAGAAATATTGAGCACAGCCGTTGTCAATATCAAGTACGTCGCCAATAAGCATATCTTTTGTAATAGTCATAGTAAATTACCTCTCTTTTTTAATTTTAAAACAACTTCGGCGGATTATTCAAATCAGTGCGGTTATGGTTGTAAAGCTTACGGTTATCCATAGCCCAAAGCTTTGCCGAAAATTCGTTTTTGTTTGTATTAAGTACAGCCTCGCGCATTTCGTAAACACGCGAATCCATTAAGTCGAGTTCCGATAAAAGCTCAGCCTCGATAAATGAAGGCCTTACCGCCGCGCCGAATTCGGGCTCGCCGTGGTGGGAAAGCACCATATGCTCTAAAAGCATTGCGATTTCTTTATTTACACCTAATTTTTCAGCATACTTGTTTATTACCATAGCACCCATTGCAAGATGCCCTAAAAGGTTACCCTCTACCGAATAGCCTGTGGCGATTCCCGAATCTGCAACCTCAAATTCGGTAAGCTTCGCAATATCGTGCAAAATTGCGCCTGCGATTAATAAATCACAGTCAACAAACGGGTAAATTTTGCAAACACCCTGTGCTAATCTTACGATTGAAAGTGTGTGTAAAAGCAAACCACCGCGTACGGCGTGATGTAGCTTAAAGGCGGCAGGCCAATAAAGCAGGGTATACTTTGTATCCTTTAAAATTTCGGTTACTAAAAGGCGCATTTCCTCGTCTTTAAAGTTTTCCGCCAAGGAGTAAAGCTCGCCGAACATTGCTTCGCCCGAATAGTCTGCAGATTTAACAAAATCTTCGGGTTTTACATTGTCCTCAGGTGTGGTTGGGCGTATACGTTCGACGCGCAATTGGTCTTGCCCGTTATATTCCGAAATTGTACCGCGAACCTTTACAATTTGATTTGCATCATATTCGCCGTATGCTTCGGGGGAGTAACGCCATAGCTTTGCATTTATTTCGCCCTCGCTATCGCCTAAAGTGATATCAAGATAAATGTCGCCCTTGGAGGAAGTCTTTTTATCAATAGTTTTAATGATACAGAAGCCTTCAACCAAGCCCTTATTGTCAATAGGTGTAAAATTCATAAGAATAATCCTTTATTTGTTTTTTAAAATTTTATCATAATAATACCCAAAAATCAATATGTAAGATTTTGAAATTATTAAAAAAAGGTTACAAAGTCCCTAAATAGTTGACATTTAGGGTTGTTTTTTGGTAAAATAATATGAATTAATATGGGTAATTATCGAAAAAATGAATTGAAGGTGAAAAAAGATGGTTAGAAGTATGACGGGCTTCGGCAGAGCCAAGGCGCAGATTGATTCGCTTGATATTACGGTTGAAATTAAATCTGTAAACCACAGGTATTTTGAATTTTCTGCAAGACTGCCAAGAAGCTATAACTTTTTGGAAGAAAAGCTAAAGTCATTTTTAGCGCAGAATGTTTCGCGAGGTAAGGTTGAAATTTCGGTTATGGTAGAAGATAATTCCGAAAATGCAACTGTGGTTGAGCTTAACCGTGAATATGCAAATGCATATATCTCGGCGCTTAAGAATCTTTCAAAGGAATACAAAATAAAGAACGACCTAAAGGTTTCTTCCTTTATCGGTAATAACGATTTGTTTAAGGTTCGCCGTCAGGTAGCGGAGGATGAGGTTATTTTAAACGCTGTTTTAACTGTTGCTCAAGATGCGCTTAATAACTTTATTGAAATGCGTACTACCGAAGGCGAAAGACTTTTGAATGATGTTAAAAGTCGCCTAAGCTTTATACTCGAAAAGGTTGAATTTATTGAAAAGCGTTCACCCGAAACGGTTAAGATTTATAAAAACCGCATTGAACAAAAGGTGAAAGAGCTTTTGGAAGATACTACTATTGACGAACAGAGAATACTTACAGAGGTTGCAATTTTTGCTGATAAGGTTGCGGTTGCAGAAGAAACCGTAAGACTTAGAAGCCATATAAAACAGTTTGAAGATTTACTTACAGACGACCAACCCGTAGGCAGAAAGCTCGATTTCATAGTTCAGGAAATGAACCGCGAAGCCAATACAATCGGTTCAAAGGCACAGGATATTGATATTGCGCATACCGTGGTTGATATTAAGTCGGAAATAGAAAAAATCAGAGAACAAATTCAGAATATGGAGTAGTTTTATGAAGCTAGTAAACATAGGCTCAGGCAATATGGTATCTGCAGAGCGTATAGTTTCGGTTGTTACACCCGAATCTGCCCCCATTAAGCGTATTATAGGGGATGCTAAGGAACGCGGAACACTTATTGACGCGACACATGGCAGAAAAACCAAAACCGTTATTATTGCTGACAGTGGGCACATAATTCTTTCTTATATTCCTTTTGATAAGCTGGCAAACCGTATAAGCGACAGTGAGATTATTTTTGAGGAGGAAGACTATGAATAAAGGCGGAATTTTTATTATTTCAGGGCCGTCAGGTTCAGGTAAGGATACCCTTTTAAAAGAACTTTTCAAAAAACGTCCCGATATTAAGTTTTCGATTTCTTCGGTAACACGTGAAATGCGTGAGGGAGAAAAAGAGGGCGAAAAGTATAACTTTATTTCCCGTAGCGAATTTGAAAATTTGATTAAGAATGACCTAATGCTTGAGTATAACGTTTACGTAGGCAATTATTACGGCACACCTAAAAAGCCTGTGCTTAAGGCTGCCGAAAACGGTGACGATATAATAATTGAGGTTGACGTTAACGGTGCTGCAAATATTCGGGCTAAGCTTCCGCAGGCGGTTAGTATATTTATAATGCCCCCTTCATTTGAAGAACTTGAAAGAAGACTTTCGGGCAGAGGAACCGAAACCAAAGAAATTATTGCAGAGCGTATGAACAGTGCGCTTTCTGAAATTGATAGAGCTACAGAGTATGACTATATTGTTGTAAACGACGATATTGATACTGCTGTTGACGATATAATACAAATAATATCGGGCAGTCGCCTGATGCTAAAAAGACAAAAACATATTATTGATGAGGTGCTTAATTATGTTAAATCCTAATATTGGTAAATTGATTGGTGAATATCCTAACAGATACCGTTTGGTTATCGATGTTGCACACACCGCACGCGATATTTCAAAAAAGCAAGAAGAAAACGGTGAAATTTCTTTAAAGAAGCCTGTTAGTCTTGCTATTGATTCGTTGGCTAACAAAGGCGAATAGTTGAAAACTTTTAGGAGGAATTATAATGAAAGGCTTAGTGGCTGAAATTGCCCTTCACGGCGCAACAAATGCGTTTGATAGGCTTTATAGTTATGCCCTTCCTCCTGAATGTAATCTTTGTGTAGGTTGTAGGGTGTTGGTTCCCTTTGGTAAAGGAAATATTAAAAAGCAGGGTATGATTTTTAATATTTTTGAAGGGGAAACCGATAAATTAAAATCGGTAATTGCGGCAATCGACCGTGAGCCGGTTTTAAATAACGAGGCTATAAAAATGTGCGAATATATGCATGAGAATGTATTTTGCACATATTACGATGCCGTTAATGCAATGCTTCCTACAGGAATATCGCATAAGCTTATAAATTTTTATTCTGCCAACAGTGATTTTATTGGCGCTTCTTTGCTTTCTTCCCAAGAAAAAGAGATTTTTGATTATTTAAGCAAAAGCGGCGAAAAGGCAGAGAGTGACATTGTTTCGAAATTTTCTGTAACTAAAGAGGTGCTTATTTCACTTTGTGAACGCGAAGCGCTTATAAAAAACAGTGATACAAAGCAGAAAATGAATGATGCCACACAAAAATGGGTAAGGCTAAACCCTGAAGCGATGGATGGTGTAAAATTAACCCCACGCCAAAGGGAAGTAGTGGATATTTTGTGCGATATTGAAACCGCAAGCGTAAAGGAATTAAGATACTTTACGGGTGTTACGGTTTCGGTTATTGAAAATTTAATAAAAAAGGGCGTTTTGGTAAGCTTTGAAAAACAAATTTTCAGAACACCCTATAAAACCAAAGTTACACCGCAAAAAAGTGAGATTATTTTAACTGATGAGCAACAGTCTGCCTTTGACGGATTATTAAGTAAATTCCAAAGCGAAAGCGCTGAGGTTTCGTTGCTTTACGGTGTTACGGGCTCGGGTAAGACAAGTGTATTTTTGCGCCTTGTGGATGAGGTTTCAGCTCTGGGTAAGGGCGTAATTGTAATGGTGCCCGAAATTGCCTTAACACCGCAGATGATTGATATTTTCACAAACCGCTATGGCAATAAAATTGCAGTATTTCATAGTGCGTTGTCACAAGGTCAGCGTATGGATGAATGGAAGCGCATTAAAAACGGTGATGCACTTATCGCCATAGGTACCCGTAGTGCTATTTTTGCTCCTTTTTCTGATTTAGGTCTTATAATTATAGACGAAGAACAGGAACATACATATAAATCGGAAAAAAGCCCCCGTTTTCACACAAGGGACTTGGCAAAATTCCGTACAGCTTACCATAAGGGGCTTTTGTGTTTGGCATCTGCCACCCCCTCTATTGAAAGCTATACAATGGCAAAGGCAGAAAAATACTCGCTTTTCACCATTAAAAACCGTTACGGTAACGCCGTTTTACCGGCGGTAGAAACGGTTGATATGAAAAAGGAAATTTTAAGCGGTAATTCTTCGCCCATAAGCCAAACACTTTATGACGCTATAAGCGAAACGCTAGAAAATAAAAAACAGGCAATTTTACTGCTTAACCGTAGGGGACATAATACATACATTTCTTGTCCCGATTGCGGATATGTTGCCTCTTGCCCTAACTGCAGTATTTCTATGACATATCACTCGGCAAATAAGCGACTTATGTGCCATTACTGCGGCCATTCGGTAGCGATTAGTGAAAAATGTCCCGAATGCGGTAAAGAGCATTTAAAATTTATGGGTATTGGTACACAAAAGGCTCAAGAGGAGTTACAAACTTTATTTCCTAATGCAAGAATTTTGCGACTTGATGCCGACAGTACAATATCGCGCGAATCCTATTCGACATATCTTACTGCCTTTGCAAAGGGAGAATATGATATTCTTTTGGGCACTCAGATGGTGGCAAAGGGACTTGATTTCCCGAATGTAACCTTGGTTGGCGTTTTAGGTGCCGACAGTGCGATGTACAGTGAGGATTTCCGTAGCTTTGAAAGAATGTTTTCGCTTCTTACTCAGGTTGTGGGCAGAGCAGGTAGGGGAGATAGCTTTGGCAGAGCGATTATTCAAACTGTAAACCCCGAAAACAATATAATCGAGCTTGCAAAAAATCAGGATTACGATACATTTTACAGCGAGGAAATTTTAAGCCGAAGGCTTCTGACCTTTCCGCCTTACTGTGATATTTGTGTGGTTTCCTCGCAATCTATAAGCCGAGAAGATGCTCAAAATGCAATAAATGGCATTTTTAGTAAAATTAAGGAAATGCTAAACGGTGAGTACAGCGATATTAAGCTTATTGTTTTAGGTCCTGCGCCTTCGACGGTTGCAAAGGTTAATAACCGCTACCGCTACCGTATGATTATAAAATGTAAGAATAACAAAAACTTTAGAAATATGCTAAGAAAAGCTACCGATATAAAATTAGTTAATGATGTTACCGTTTCGGTTGATATGAATCCCGAAACCGTGATTTAGGAGGTTTATAATGGCAATTCGTAATATTGTTACTTTAGGTGACGATGTTTTAAGAAAGGTATGCCGTACACAGCTTACCTTTGACAGTAAGCTTCATACAATTCTTGATGATATGAAGGACACAATGTACAAAGCTGAGGGTGTAGGGCTCGCAGCCCCTCAGGTTGGTATTTTAAGAAGATTTTGTATAATTGATGTTGGCGAAGGCCTTATTGAGCTTATAAACCCCGTTATTACCGCAACCAGCGGCTCACAGACAGATAATGAGGGTTGCCTTTCGCTCCCCGGTAAGTTTGATGAGGTAACACGACCCATGAAGGTTACAGTTCGCGCACAGAATAGATTTGGCGAGAATATTACCGTTACAGGCGAGGGACTTTTGGCACGTGCCTTGTGCCACGAAATCGACCATCTTGACGGTGTTCTATATATTGACAGAGTAAAAAAATAACGGTGAATTTATGAAGATTGTTTTTATGGGAACTCCCGATTATGCCGTAAGCACCCTTGAGGCTTTGATTAAAAGCGGTAACGAGGTTGCGGCGGTTTTTGCCCAGCCTGATAAACCTGTTGGCAGAAAGCAAGTATTAACCCCACCACCCGTAAAGGTGTGTGCTACCGAGCATAACATACCCGTTTTTCAGCCTAACACCTTGCGTGACGGTAAGGCGTTAGAAATTTTGAAAGAAATTAATCCCGATGTTATTGTGGTTGTAGCCTACGGCAAAATTTTACCTAAAGAAATTTTGGATTTGCCAAAATACGGCTGTGTAAACGGTCATGCATCGTTACTTCCCAAATACCGTGGTGCTTCGCCTATACAATGGTGTATTGTTTGCGGTGAAAAAGAAACCGGTATTACCACAATGCTTATGGACGAGGGTATGGACACGGGCGATATTTTGGAAACCGTAACCGTAAAAATAGGTGATGAAGAAACTGCAGAGGAATTATTCGACCGTTTGGCAGTTTTAAGCGCTGATTTAATGGTAAATACCCTTGAAAAATTAGAAAAAGGCGAAATTACACCTATTCCTCAAAATCATAATGATGCTACCCACGCCCCCATTATTAAAAAAGAAATGGCAAGGCTTGATTTTAATAAAACTGCTCGTGAAATTCATAATGCTATTCGCGGATATTATTCGTGGCCTTGCGCTTTCTTTATGATGAACGGTAAGCGAGTAAAGGTTATATCTGCAAGAATTGGCGGCAAAACCAATGAATCGGCAGGAACAGTAATAGGAAACAGTGATGAGCTTGTTATCGCTTGCGGCGAAAACAGTTCAATTAGACTTTTAACAGTTCAACCCGAGGGCTCTAAGGCAATGAGCTCAAAACAGATGCTTTGCGGTAACAAAATACCGCTTGGCGCAGTTGTTGGAGAATGATATGGCAAATCCTAGAAAGTTAGCAGTAAAAGCGCTTTTAAAAATTAATACAGATTCTGCCTATTCAAATATAACCTTAAATTCACTTTTTTCTGAAAGTGATGCTTCGCCTATGGATAAGGCACTTGCAACCGCGCTTGTGTACGGTGTGCTTGACAGAAAAATTACCATAGATTACGTTTTATCTAAATTTCTTAAGACACCTTTAAAAAAGGTTGCGCCTTTTACTAAAGAGGTTTTAAGAACGGCAGTTTATCAGATAATGTTTATGGATAAAATCCCTGATTCTGCTGCGGTGGATGAGGCGGTAAAGCTTGTTAAAGCATCTAAGGAAAGCCGAAATTCAGGCTTTGTTAATGCGGTTCTTAGAAATATTTTAAGGGCAGAAAATCTTTTGCCGAGTGGCGAGAGTTTAGAGGATTTAAGCATTATTTACTCTTGTCCTATCGCTGTAATTGAGAGCTTTATTAATGATTACGGCATAGAAAATGCAAAATGCTTGTTAGAAGAAAGCTTAAAATCGGCAGATATTACAGTAAGGGTTAATACCGTTAAAACAGATGTAGAAGAATTTGAAAAATCAATCGGCGTAGAGTCTATAAAAACAGATATTGACGGCGCTTTGATTTTAAAAAGCGGTATTGATGTTGGCAAGAATAAATTATATAACGACGGACTGTTTTATGTTCAGGATTTGGCTTCGCAAAAGGCGGTTTCGGTTTTAAGCCCAACACCCAATGCACGCGTGCTTGATATGTGCGCTGCCCCCGGTGGTAAAAGTTTTACAATGGCGCTACTTATGGGGAATAAGGGCGAAATTGTAAGCTGTGACCTTTATCCTCAAAGGGTAGAGCTTATTGAAAAGTCTGCCAAAAGGCTTGGGCTTGATATTATAAAAACTAAGGTATGCGACGCTACTGTTTATGACAGTAGTTTGGGCGAATTTGATTATATTCTTTGCGATGCTCCCTGTTCGGGGCTTGGCGTTATAAGAAGAAAGCCGGATATTAAATATAAGGCCTTCGAAGAATTCGATTCTTTATGCGAAATTCAATTAAAAATACTTAAAAATGCAGTAAAATACCTTAAAAAAGGCGGAAAATTACTTTATTCTACCTGTACGCTTCGCAAAAAGGAGAACGAAGATATAATAAACGCATTTTTAAGCGAAAATAAGGATTTTAAGTGTGAGTACAGTCATACCTTTATGCCGCATACAGACGGGACAGACGGTTTTTACTGCGCGTTACTTACAAACAAAAATTAAGGTGGTGAGCCGATTTGAAAATAGATATCCGTTCAATGAATGTAACAGAATTGACAGAGCTTTTAACCGAACTTAAACAACCTAAATTCAGAGCGGCTCAACTTTTTAAATGGCTTCAGTCAGGGGTAGAAACCTTTGATGAAATGACCAATATTCCAAAAAGTCTTCGTGAAATATTGGCAGAAAAATGCTACATTGCAAATGTGGAGATTGAAAGAAAGTTTGTGTCACTTATAGACGGCACGGTTAAATACGTATATAAGCTTTTTGACGGTGAGTATATTGAATCGGTGCTTATGAAGTACGAGCACGGCTACACCGTTTGTATATCAACACAAGTGGGCTGCCGAATGGGGTGTAGCTTCTGTGCTTCGGGTATAAACGGACTTTACCGTAATTTAACTGCATCCGAAATGTTAGCGCAAATTATGAAGGCCGGTAAGGATAATAACATTCGTGTTTCAAATGTTGTTATGATGGGTATGGGCGAGCCGCTTGATAATTTTGAAAATTCGGTTAAGTTTTTACAGCTCGTATCCGATGATAACGGACTTAATATAGGACTTCGTCATATTTCTCTTTCAACCTCTGGTGTGGTAAGTGGTATTGAAAAGCTAAAGGAATATAATTTCCCTGTAACCCTTTCAATCTCGCTTCACGCGCCTAACGATAAAATAAGAGATTCTATGATGAAGGTTAACAAAAAGTGGAATATAGATGCGCTTTTAAAGGCGTGTCGTGAATACCAAAAGGTAACAACACGGCGTATTTCATTTGAATATGCTTTAATAGACGGGGTTAACGATACCGATGAGTGTGCCGACGAATTAGCAAGAAGGCTTCGTGGTATAATGTGCCACGTAAATCTAATACCCGCAAACCCTGTTAAAGAAAATTCTTTTAAAAAGCCCGATAAACAGAAAATTATTCGGTTTTGCGACCGATTGATTAAAAACGGTGTAAACGCAACAATACGCCGGACCCTTGGAGCAGATATTGATGCTTCGTGCGGTCAGTTAAGACGAAAAGTAAAGGAGGGGGAGCTTTGTGAAAATTTACAGTAAAATAGATAAAGGCATTGTAAGAAACAGTAATCAGGATGCCTATTTTGCGGGTGAAATTTCGCAAGAAATAACCTTTGCGGTTGTGTGTGACGGAATGGGCGGTGCTAAAGCCGGTAACGTTGCAAGTACTGCCGCAGTAAAATCAATAAGCGAATACATTGCAAATTCGTATCGCAATAATATGTCGCTTGATGATATTACCAAAATGCTTAGAAATGCAATTATAAGCGCAAACATAGAAGTATATGATATGGCTAGTCAAAACGAGCAGCTACAAGGAATGGGAACAACCGTTGTTGCGGCGGTAGTGAGGGGTGAAAATGCCGTTATTGCCAATGTTGGTGATAGCCGTGTTTACCTTATAGATGATAGCATTACACAGCTTACAACAGACCATTCTATTGTGCAAACTCTTATTGAAAGCGGTAAAATTACAGTTGAAGATGCTAAAGTACATCCCCGTAAAAATGTTATAACAAGGGCCTTAGGCGCCGAAAGTGATGTTGCGGTGGATATTGCGGAATATAATTTATCCGAAAATAACACCTTGCTTCTGTGTACTGATGGTCTTACTAATTTTGTTAGCGAAGAAGATATACTTAAAACCTTTAAAGAAAACGATATATCAGTTGTTAGTGAAAAATTAGTCGAGCTTGCAAATATTGGTGGCGGCGGAGATAACATAACTGCCGTAACCCTTACAATGTAAGCAGAAAGGAAGAATTTTTTATGGATAAGTATGTAGGAAAGCGTCTTGACGGACGTTATGAAATAAGAGAAATTATCGGCGTTGGCGGTATGGCGGTTGTTTATAAGGCTTATGACAATCAGGAAGACCGCTTGGTTGCAATTAAAATTTTAAAGGAAGAATTTTTAACAAACGAAGAGTTTCTTCGCCGTTTTAAAAACGAATCCAAAGCAATTGCAATGCTTTCCCACCCGAATATTGTAAATGTTTACGATGTTAGCTTTGGTGACCTTATTCAGTATATTGTAATGGAATATATTGAAGGTATTACTTTAAAGGAATTTATTGAAAAAGAGGGCAGTCTTCGTTGGAAGGATGCCGTTCACTTTACAATTCAGATTTTAAAGGGTCTTCAGCACGCGCATGATAACGGTATAGTTCACCGTGATGTTAAGCCGCAAAATATTATGGTTTTGGAAGACGGTACCATTAAGGTTACCGATTTTGGTATTGCTCGTTTTGCAAGAAGCGACCAAAGAACTATTACCGATAAGGCAATAGGCTCGGTTCATTATATTAGTCCTGAACAGGCACGCGGCGAAAAGACCGACGAAAAGGCAGATATTTACTCGGTTGGTGTAATGCTTTACGAAATGCTTACAGGTAAGCTTCCATTCCAGGCAGATAGTGCTGTTTCGGTTGCAATTATGCAGCTTCAACGCGAACCGCAGTTGCCGACAGAAATTAACGATTCTATTCCACAAGGGCTTGAACAAATTACAATGCACGCAATGCAAAAAAGTCAGGAAAGACGTTATCAGTCTGCGGCAGAAATGCTTTGCGATTTAGGTAATTTCAGAAAAGACCCCGAGCTTACATTTGCTTACAGTTATTTTGTTGATAATTCGCCTACAAAATTTGTGGGTGATATTGTATCGGCTGAAAAGGAAGACGTTAAAGCGGCTCAAAAGGAAAAGAATAACATTATTCCTATTCTTTTGGGAATTGCAGTTACGCTTGTAATAGCGCTTGTTGTGTTGGCGCTTATATTCATTCCAAAGCTTTTGTCAGACACAGGCTCTGAAATCGAATGCCCGAACTTTGTTGGTAAAAAGTTTGCCGATATTAAAAACGACCCCGAATATACCGATGATTTTATTTTCAATCCAAAGTGGCAAGAAAATAACGAGTATGATTACGGCTATATTTACGAGCAGTCTATAAAAGAAGGCTCAAAGGTAAAGGATGATACTAAAATTACCTTATTTGTAAGTATGGGTCAGTCTACCGAAAAGGTGCCGGATGTTCGCAATCAGTTGGAATCTTATGCCGTTTCGCAGTTAAAGGCGGCAGGCTTTGTAACAAAAATTGTTGAAGAAGCAAGTGAAGAATACGATGTAGGCTATGTTATAAGAACAGAACCTCAGCACACAACCGTTGTTGCCGAGGGTGAAACTATCACTATTGTAGTATCAACAGGTAAGCCACAGGAATTTGTTTTAGTGCCCGATGTTTTGGGTCAACCTGAAGAACAGGCTAAAAAGGAATTGCAAAAGGTAGGACTTAAACCAAAGGTTGAAGCACAAAAGGTAAATATTACACCCGAAAAGGATTATCAACCCGCAGGTAATATTTTGGCACAATCGCCTGAAAGCAGCTCCGAAAAGGTTGCAGAGGGTACAGAGGTTGTACTTTATATAAGTAGCGGACTTTATGAAACAGATGTTGAAATTTCTTTACCTCGCGATTACGAACAAGAAATTTGCACCGTTTCCCTTTGGTATGACGGAAAAATGGTTAAGGAAAGCGAAAAAATTGATTTAACCAAGGTTTCAAAATACACCTTCAAGGGAATAACCTCTTCTGAAAAGGTTTCTCTTTTCCAAATAAAGATTAAGCCCGAGGGTGAAAATTCAACCTCACAGGAATATCAGGATATTAAGGTGGATTTCAGAGCGACTAATAAGAACAACATTGTAACAGTAGTTATTGGTTCAACGAGTGATTTAGATTAATGACAGGTATTATTTTAAAGGCGCTTTCATCGTTTTATTATGTTGAAAGTGAAAGCGTAATTTACGAATGTAAAGCAAGGGGGAATTTCCGCAAAAGCGGAATTTCCCCACTTGTAGGCGATAAGGTTGAATTCGATATTACCGAGGGTGAAAAGGGTATAGTAAACAGCATTTTACCACGAAAAAATGCCCTTGTAAGACCAAATGTTGCCAATATTGATAAGCTTTTTATAGTTTCTTCTTATTCAACACCTGCTCCTAATGCATTTATAATTGATAAAATTGCCGCGATAGCTGAGTATAATGATATCGAGCCGATTATCGTTTTTAATAAATGCGATATGGGTGATTTTACTGTTTGGGAAAATATTTATAAAAATGCAGGCTTCAAAACCTTTACCGTTTCTGCTGAAAAGGGCGAGGGGATAGAGGCGCTTTTAGCAGAACTAAGCGGTAGTGTTAGTGCGTTCACAGGCAATTCGGGTGTTGGAAAATCGAGTATACTTAACTGTGTTTTCGGTAATAAGAATATCGAAACGGGGGCAGTTAGTGAAAAATTAGGCAGAGGTCGACATACCACCCGTCATATTGAAGCGTATAGACTTGAAAACGGCGGTATAGTAGTAGACACACCCGGTTTTTCTTCGCTTGATTATACAAGCCGTGACTATGAATTTAAAGAAAATTTAGCACACTATTTCCGCGATTTTGGGGATAGTATTTACGAATGTAAATTTTCTACCTGTTCGCACACAAAGGAAAGTGGTTGTGGTGTTTTAAAAGCCGTGACTGACGGTAGGATTGAAAAATCACGCCATAATTCTTATGTGGAATTATATGAAGAAATGAAAGATTTAAAGCCCTGGGAAGCCGATAATTACAAAAAAAAGTAACCTTTTTGTTTTTCTCTTATATAATGTTATTGTAAGGGGGAAACAAAATGCGAAGACACCACGGTTTTAATAAAGGTTTTATTGCAATTGCTTTTGCAGGCGGACTTTTAATTAGTTGCTTTTGTCCTCCCAAGCTATTAGTAGGCGTACTTGCAATCTGGGTAATTATACTCGGTTTTTCAAGTGCAAAATGTTAATGGAGGGTATTTATGAAGGTTGTATTATTTAAAAGTCCTAAATTTTTAAGCGGAATTTTACGCACTATTTTTGGAATTAAAAAACAAAGTGTGGATAATACATAAAGAAAAAGCTCTTCTCAAAAAGAAGAGCTTTTAATATTAAAGTAAATGCTTTCTTAAATTTTCGGGACTTTCGCTTGAAAGTAGGGCGGGGGGAATATCGAATACAGTTTTGCAGCCACACTCGCCTAATTTATTTAACTTATATGCCGCGCGGGCGTATGCTACAAGCACGCTTGCAGTAAATTCAGGATTAGAATCAAGCTTTAAGCTATATTCAATAATGTTGGTGTTTTGGTTATCCCAACCTGTTTTACCGCTACGGATAACACAACCGCCGTGTGGAAGGGAAGAATGGTCACGCTTCATTTCTTCCATAGTAATAAAATGAACGGTAGTGTCGTAATCTGCAAAGTAGTTAGGCATTGTTTTAATTTCGGTTTCGATTTTTTCTTTATCTGCGCCGTCTTCTACTACAACAAAGCACTCTCTTGTATGCTTTTGACGGGTTGTAAGCTCTAACATTTCGCCGTTTCTTACGCTTTCTACTGCAGCTTCAACAGGCACAGTATACTGTCTTGCATCGATTACGCCAGCAATTCTTCTTATAGCGTCCGAATGGCCTTGGCTTACGCCCTTACCCCAAAATGTATAATCTGCGCCGTTTGGTAAAATCGCGTTAGCATAAAGGCGGTTAAGTGAAAACATACCGGGGTCCCAACCAACTGATATAATACCAATTTTGCCGCTTTCTTTAGCCGCTTTATCAACATTTTCAAAATGCTCGGGAATTTTAGCGTGGGTATCAAAGCTGTCAATTACATTAAAGTCTTTTACAAACTGCGGGGTTTGAACGGGTAAATCTGTAGCACTGCCGCCGCAGATAATAAGCACATCTATATCATCTTTATAATTTTTCGCTTCATCAATATGCAAAACCTTTGCATTTTCGGTTAAAATATTAACGGTTTCGGGATTGCGGCGGGTAAAAACTGCAACAAGCTCCATATCTTTGTTTTGCTTTATTGCACATTCAACACCACGGCCTAAATTACCGTAGCCTAATATACCTAATTTCATATAAAATCGCTCCTTACCAAAAAATTATATTACACAAAAACCGCATTGTCAACGAGATTTAGCAATTAAAAAAGAAAAATTTCAAAAAAAATAAAATTTACTATTGACAAATGGGTAACTGTTCGATATAATATACAAGTCGCTTTAAGTTATGGCTGTATAGCTCAGTTGGCTAGAGCATGCGGTTCATACCCGCAGTGTCATTGGTTCAAATCCAATTACAGCCACCATTTATTCGGCCCGTTGGTCAAGAGGCCTAAGACACCGCCCTTTCACGGCGGTAACACGAGTTCGAATCTCGTACGGGTCACCAAAATAATACCCACCGATTTTTCGGTGGGTATTACTTTTTTGTAAAAAAACGAGATGAGAACTCGTGGAGTTCGCCGAAGCAGCCGCAAAGCCGCGTTAGGCTTTGCGGACTGTGAAGTCTCGGGCAACAAATTCGACAGCCACCAGTGGTGGATTGATGGAGAATTTGTTGGCGTAGTGGTCGAAATTGCGTGGCGTTCCAAGCCATCAAGCAATTTCGGGTACCACAAGAGGGGCAAAATTTATCGGGCACCGTACGCCACGGTCGATAAATTTGTGAACGCAGAGTACCTCGTACGGGTCACCAAAACAACACCCACAGTTTCTACTGTGGGTGTTGTTTTTTATGTATTTACGAGATGAGAATTCGTGAGTTCGTCGAAGCAGCAAGAAAAAACCTCGTTCAAAAGAACGAGGTTTTTGTTTTGCCTAAAAATAATTCACTTTTTTAGTATCGTTATCGTGAATGATGGTTATAAATTTAATACTTCTGCCTTCAATTACCATACTGCTGCAGTTTTGATTAAGCTTTATAACAACAAAATCTGCGCCTACTTGTAAAAGTGTTCCGATTTTTACCTGTAAACAGTCACCCACAAGCGATTCTATTTTAACAAGCTTACCTATATGGTTTTTAAGAAAAGCGGGTAAAAACACGGGATTTGTAAGGGTTTCGGGTACGTAGGATTTATTTTTTACAACCACATTTGTTGCTTTATTATCTTGCCTTAAATAATTTTCATACGCATTTAAATCTTTTTCGTTTACTATTGGTATTGGAAAATTATTTTCCATAATATACACTCCAAAATATTATTGTACAGTATATATTATGCAGTTAAATTAATTATGATATTTTTTTAAAACAATAGCGCTTCTCGACGGTAAATAACAGGGGAAGCCGCACCAATTAGCAGGTGTTTTTTCGGCTTTGTAGGTTTGTTTTTTATCTATTCTATCATAACCGCCAAATGTACCGTCATCACTTGATAAAATCACCTTGTATTTGCCTTCGCTTTCTACGGGTATAAAATATCCTTCAAAGCTTTTTTCGGGGTGGAAATTGAATATAAATACAATATCACCCTTGGTGTAAACAATAATTTTATCGTCATTGTGAAGCCATTTGTTAATGGCGGGCTTGTTTAAAATATTTTCCTCTTTTAAAAGGGTAATCATTTGCTTGTCGAAGCGGTTAAGCTCGCAGTAACGTAAATTCTCATTATCGACAAGGTTCCACTGTCTTCTGCAGTAGTGGTAGCTCCAACCGTTGCCTTCGCGTGGAAAATCTATCCATTCGGGGTGACCGAATTCGTTACCCATAAAGTTGAGGTAACCTTCACCTGCAACAGATGCGGTTAAAAGTCTAATCATTTTATGCAGAGCAATTCCACGGTCAACCGTAATATTACCGCCGAATTTGTTCATACCTGTATACATAGCGGCATCGCAAAGACGGAACATAATCGTTTTATCGCCAACAAGGGCTTGGTCATGGGATTCGGCATAGCCTATATTTTTTTCGCTTGGGCGTCTGCCAATAAGCTCGTACCAGATTTTTGCAATATCCCAGTCCTCATCTGCGCTTTCTTTCAGGGTTTTTATCCAAAGGTCAGGCACACCCATTGAAAGTCGGAAATCGAATCCGATTCCGCCGTCCTTTATAGGAATACACATACCCGGCATTCCCGACATATCCTCGGCAACAGTAATTGCATTCGGATTAATTTTGTGTATAAGCTCGTTTGCTAATTGTAAATAGGTAATAGCCTCAACATCAGTATTCATTGAAAAATACATAGAATAATTACTGAATGCGCTTCCAAGACCGTGGTCGTGGTAGAGCATAGAGGTAACACCGTCAAAACGAAAGCCGTCGAAATGGAAAACCTCCATCCAATATTTTAAATTGGATAAAAGGAAGTGCAAAACCTCATTTTTGCCGTAATTGAAAAGCTTTGTGCCCCAAGCCGAATGGTTACCCTTATCGCCTTCGTGGAAGAATTGGTACTCAGTACCGTCAAAGCAGTTAAGCCCTTCGTTAGTATTTTTTACCGCGTGGGAGTGCACAACATCCAAAAGTACCGCAATGCCCATATTGTGAGCAGTATCAATTAATTTTTTAAGGTCTTCGCTTTTGCCGTAGCGAGAAGAAGCCGCAAAGAAGTTAGAAACCTGATAGCCAAAGGAGCCGTAATAAGGGTGCTCCATAATAGCCATAATTTGAATGGTATTATAGCCTAATTCCTTAATTCTTGGTAGTATATTTTCACGAAATTCGTCGTATGTTCCAATGTCGTATTTATCCTGCGCCATACCGATATGACACTCGTAAATAAGAGGTGTTTTTTGCGGAATAAAGCCTTTATCGGTCCAATCAAAAGCTTTACCTGTTTGCTCTATTTCGGCGCACCAAAGGTATGTTACGGGGTCTTGCACAACGCGTGTGGCATAAAGCGGAATACGGCGCAAAAACTCGTTATTGTGAACAACAATAGCCTGTACCTTTTGGCCTTCTTTAAGGGCGTTTTTGCCTTCGAGTTCAATTTCAAAAACACCGTTTTCGAGTTTTTGGAGCGGGTGGGAGGTTAAATCCCAATCATTAAAGTCGCCCGTTAAAAACATTGCTTGTGCGGCGGGTGCCCATTCGCGATATACCCAACCCTTTTTGGTTGTGTGAAAGCCGAAATATTTATGGCCGTTCGCAAAGGCGGAAATGCTTCGTGTATTTTTAAGTAATTCTTTTCTCTTAGTTTTGTAGGTATCCATTCTTAGATCAATGTCTTTTTCGAAATCTTTAAGATATGGGTCAATCTTTAAAATTTTATACACTTTAAAAGCACTCCCTTAAAAATGTTTTCTAGAATAAATTATAACCTATTTGAAATGAAATTACCATCTTTTTTTGTCGTTTATTTTGTTTGACAAATGTATATATATAATATATAATATTAAGGTTAAAGATATATAGAGGAAGTTTTAGTATGGCAAAAATTGAAAATTTGCGAAATGTTGCAATAATAGCCCACGTTGACCACGGCAAAACCACGCTTGTTGACCAGCTTTTAAAACAAAGCGGAACCTTCCGTGCAAACGAAGCGGTAGACGAAAGGGTAATGGACTCTAACGATTTGGAAAGAGAACGCGGAATAACCATTCTTTCCAAAAACACAAGTGTTTATTACGGGAACACAAAAATCAATATTGTTGATACCCCCGGTCACGCGGACTTTGGCGGTGAGGTTGAGCGTATTCTTCAGATGGTTGACGGCGTGCTTTTGCTTGTTGATGCGTTTGAGGGTTGTATGCCGCAAACTCGCTTTGTACTTAAAAAAGCATTGGCTTTGGGTAAAAAAGCGGTTGTTGTGGTAAATAAGATTGACAGACCGATGGCGCGCCCACACGAAGTGGTGGATGAAGTGCTTGATTTGTTTATAGAATTAGGTGCAGATGAAGACCAGATTGAATTCCCCGTAATTTTTGCATCGGGCAGAGATGGGTATGCTAGCTATTCGCCTGATATTAAGGGCGAGGATATGAAGCCGCTTTTCGATGCAATAGTTAATGAAATTGATGCACCCGAGGGCGACACCGAAGCGCCTTTACAAATTTTGTTTACTAATATTGAGTATGACGAGTATTTGGGCAGAATTGGTGTAGGACGAGTTATAAGAGGTAAAGTAAAAACAGGTCAGTCTGTAGCCCTTTGCCATAAGGACGGAACATCAAACAACCTAAAGATTGCAAAGCTGTTTATGTACCGTGGACTTAAAAGATACGAAGAGGAAACTGCAACTGTTGGCGATATTATTCAGGTTGCAGGACTTCAGAATCTCGAAATAGGCGAAACTGCCTGCGCTACTGACTGCATAGAGCCGTTGCCTTTTGTTAAAATAGACGAGCCTACGCTTTCTATGAACTTTATAGTTAACAATTCACCCTTTGCGGGTAAGGACGGTAAGTTTGTAACCTCACGTAATCTTCGTGACCGCCTTTTTAAAGAGGTTATGACTAATGTAAGCTTACGTGTTGAGGAAACCGATTCGGCAGATACCTTTAAGGTTTCGGGCAGAGGTGAATTACATCTTTCAATCTTAATTGAAACAATGCGTAGACAAGGCTATGAATTCCAGGTTTCTCCGCCTGAGGTTATTTATAAAAGGGATGAAAACGGCAATTTACTTGAGCCGATTGAGCTTTTAATGATTGAAGTGCCCGAAGAATACGTAGGTGCCGTTATGGAAAGACTTGGTACCAGAAAAGCAGAACTTAAAAATATGGGTACGCGTGAGGGCGGCACAAGCCATCTTGAATTTTTAATCCCTGCACGTGGACTTCTAGGTTACCGTTCACAATTCTTGACCGATACTAACGGTAACGGTATTATGAACCATGTATTTGATAGTTACGAGGAATATAAGGGAGATATCGAGCAACGCTCTACAGGCTCTATTGTTGTACACGAAACGGGCGAATCTACAGGCTACGGTTTATTTAATACCCAAAGCCGCGGCAGATTGTTTATTGGTCCCGGAACACCTGTTTATGAGGGTATGATTGTTGGCGAAAATCCGAAAAATGAGGATATTGTTTGTAACGTCTGCAAAAAGAAGCAGATGACAAATACCCGTGCTTCAGGCTCGGATGACGCGTTGAGACTTGTTCCACACAGTAAATTAAGCCTTGAACAGTCTTTAGAGTTTATTAAAAACGATGAGCTTGTAGAAATTACGCCAAACAATATAAGATTGCGTAAAAGAATTTTAAACAAAGAAGAACGAATGAAATACGAAGCGAAGAGAAAATAATGAATTATATTATTCTTGATTTAGAATGGGATAGTACCTACTATCCAAAACAAAAGCGTTTTATAAATCAAATACTTCAAATCGGCGCTGTAAAATTAAATCAAAGCTTTGATGTGATCGATTCCTTTGAACTTACGGTTAAATCAAGTATTTCCAAAAGGGTTACGGGAAGATTTGCAAAGCTTACGGGAATTACTACCGAAATCATGCTTTCGGGCGTCTCCTTTGAGGATGCGGTAGAAGCATATAACAATTGGGTAGGGGAAGATACCGTAACAATGACCTGGAGCAATTCCGACCTTTACACAATTTTGGAAAATGAAGATAACATTTTAAAGGATAAGCACTTTAAAATTGAAAAATATCTTGATTTGCAAAAGTTTGTTCAGGGCGAAATGCGGCTTTTAGGGTATGAGGATAAAAATCAGGTATCTTTAGAAGCGGCGGCAGAGTTTTTAAAAATTAAAACTGATGATATTGATTTTCACACCGCTCGTGACGACAGCCTTGTAAGCGCATATCTTTTAAAGAAATGCTACAACAAGCAAAGATTTGAAGCGCTTATAAGGGATACCTCGAATCCTGAATTTTTTAAACGCTTAAGATTTAAGGCATATTCAATTTCTAACCTTAAGGACAAAAACGTTGATAAAAGTCAATTAGAATTTGTTTGCGAAAACTGTAATAAAAAAGCAAACCGCGTTTCCAAATGGAAATATTCAAACCGTTGGTTCTGGGCTAATTTCCAGTGTGATTGCGGGAATAGGTTTTCGGGAAGAATTTCCTTTAAAAAGACTTATGATGATTTAATTGTTCGCAAAAAGGTTTGCGAATTTAAAGAAAAAAAGAAAACTGTTAAAACAGAGGATTAAGGAGAAATATTATGGAAACAAAAGAACGTTCTACTTGGGGGTCAAGTGCAACCTTCATATTAGCGGCTATTGGTTCAGCAGTAGGCCTTGGTAACGCTTGGCGTTTTCCAAACCTTGCAGCCAAGCACGGCGGCGGTGCATTTTTGCTTGTGTATTTAGCAGCAATGCTAATTATTGGTATTCCGCTTTTAATGATGGAAATATCCATTGGCCGTAAAATGCGCGCGGGCGCACCCGGTGCTTTAAGAGGACTTAATAAAAAATTCGAGCCTATTGGATGGACTGCAACCTCAAACGCATTTGTAATTGTTACATATTACGCAGTTGTTTTTGCTTGGGTTATTATGATGGCTGTTTTCAGCTTTAAGTTTATAGGTATGACAGGTAATAATGATGCCGCAAGTGGCTTGTGGGCTAATTTAATTAAAACCACAGGTACAATTGAAGGCTTTGGTACGTTTTCAGTTCCGGTTATTATTTGTCTTTTAGCGGCATGGGGTTCAATTTATTATTGTATACGCAACGGCACAAAAAGTATTGATAAGGTTATTAAATATTTAATTTTCTTGCCGGTTCTATGTTTTATAATTATGACAATTAAGGGTGTTACAATGCCCGGTGCGCTTAAAGGACTTGCTGCCTTCTTTATCCCTGATTTTTCTGCTCTTAAAAATCCTATGATTTGGGTTGATGCGGTAGGACAGGTATTCTACAGTATGTCTGTTATGATGGCAATTATGATTGCTTATGGTTCATTCCTTGATGATAAGAGCAATATAGCACGTGACGGTCTTATTATTGCATTCAGTGATTTGGCGGTTTCAATCTTGGCAGGTGTTGTTATGTTTACAACAATGTATGGTACAGGAATGGAAAACGTATTAGCCGAAAAAGCCGGCCCCGGTCTTGCTTTTATTGTTTATCCGACTGCAATTGTAAACCTTTCGGGCAGTGGAATTTTCAATGCATTTTTCTCTTTTGTATTTTATTTCTGTCTTTGCACACTTGCTATCGACTCTGCATTCTCACTCGTTGAAGGTATTTCAACCGCATTTTCAGATAAATTCGGTACTGACAAAAAGAAAACAACTATTGCCATTTGCGTTATTGCAGGTGTGATTTCAATTATTTATACTTCGGGCGCAGGTCTTGCTGTACTTGATATTGTTGATAACTGGTGTAATAGCTTTACACTTATTTTGGTTGGTATTATTGAAACAATCGCAATTGGTTGGTTCTTTAAAACAGGCAAAATTGTTAAAGAAATTAATCGCAATGCGAAAGGTTTTAAAATGCCTAAAGCATGGTTCTATGCGGCTGTTAAGTTTATCGCTCCTGTTGCACTTACAGTTATATTTGTGTGGAACATTGTAAACTTATTTACTAACCCCGATATGCAAGGTGTATACGGTGCGAAAGATGGATATAATCTTTTCTCAAATATCCTTGGCGGTTGGTTGATATTTGCTATCTGTCTTGTAAGCGGATTTATTGTAAAGCTTATTAAGACTAAAAATATGCCTAATGAAGATAAAAAATGGGAAGATTAACCCACAATGAATAAAAAGTTGTAAAAAATGCATAAATTTGCATAACTGATTGCAACAAATCTGTTAAATAGGTAAAATTTATAAAAAATACTTGCATAAATATTCATGATATGCTATTATTTATGCAAAGAAATTCATAAAACAATGCATATTATGCATACGGAGGAATTATTATGGAAAAGAAACAAATAAAAAAAGTAGTATTAGCTTATTCAGGCGGACTTGATACCTCAATTATCATTCCGTGGCTTAAGGAAAATTACGGCAATCCCGAAATTATTGCTGTATCAGGTAACGTTGGTCAGGCAGACGAGCTTGAGGGTCTTGAAGAAAAGGCAATTAAAACATGCGCTTCTAAAATTTATATAGAAGATATTACAAAAGAATTTTTGGAAGACTATGTTTTCCCTTGCGTCCAGGCAGGCGCACTTTACGAAGATTATCTCTTAGGTACTGCTTTTGCACGTCCTCCTATTGCTAAAAGAATAGTTGAGATCGCTCACAAAGAAGGTGCAGATGCTATCTGCCACGGTTGTACAGGTAAGGGTAACGACCAGGTTCGTTTTGAATTGGCTGTTAAAGCTTTAGCCCCTGAAATGACAATTATTGCTCCTTGGCGTGAATGGGATATTAAGTCACGTGAAGAAGAAATCACTTATGCGGAAGAACATAATATTCCGCTTAAGATAAACCGTGAAACAAACTATTCTAAGGATAAGAACATCTGGCACTTATCACACGAAGGTCTTGATCTCGAAGACCCTGCAAATGAACCTCTTTACAATAAAGAAGGCTTCTTGGAAATGGGCGTTTCTCCCGAAATGGCACCCGATAAGCCAACCTATGTAACCGTCCACTTTGAAAAGGGTATTCCTACCGCAGTTGACGGTAAGGAAATGGATGCAGTAGAGCTTGTTAAAACCCTTAATAAGCTTGGCGGCGAAAATGGTATCGGTCTTTTAGATATCGTAGAAAACCGTCTTGTTGGTATGAAGTGCCGTGGTGTTTATGAAACTCCCGGCGGTGCAATTCTTTACCACGCTCACAAGGTGCTTGAAACAATCTGTCTTGATAAAGAAACTTCACACTACAAAGCACTCGTAGCTCAGAAGTTGGCAGAAAACGTTTACAATGCACTTTGGTTTACTCCTTTAACTCAGGCAATTTTGGCTTTCGTTAAAGAAACACAAAAAACTGTTACAGGTGACGTTAAGTTAAAGCTTTACAAGGGTAATATGATTAACGCAGGTGTTACTTCACCTTATTCACTCTATGACCCCGAAATTGCAACCTTTGATGAAGACGATGTTTATGATCAGAGCGATGCAACAGGCTTTATTAACCTTTACGGTCTTCCTAGCAAGGTTTATGCTAAGATGAAGGCTAAAAACAACTTAAAATAATTTTACTAAAAAATCGCCCTCGGCATTTGCCGTGGGCGGTTAAGAACTTTATAAAGTAGGTATAAAAATGGAAAAAATGTGGGCGGGCAGATTCGAAAAAGCGCTCGATAAACAAGCGGACGATTTTAATTCTTCCATTCATTTTGATTCAAGAATGTACAAACAGGATATTACAGGCTCTATGGTTCATGCTATGATGCTATCCCGCCAAGGCATTATTACTAAAGATGAATATGCTGATATTTTAAACGGTCTTAGCGGTATTTTAAAGGATATTGAAAACGGAAGTCTTTTAATAGATATGGATGCAGAAGATATTCATATGTTTGTTGAAAGCGAGCTTACCAAGCGAATTGGGGATACGGGTAAAAAATTGCATACAGCCCGTAGCCGTAACGACCAGGTAGCGCTTGATGTAAGACTTTATTTAGCGAATGAATGCGAAGAAATCGGTAAGTTGTTGCTTACACTTATTGGTGTTATTAAGGATAAGGCACAAGAGTATGAAACTGCTATAATGCCGGGATACACCCATCTTCAAAGAGCGCAACCAATAACCTTTGCTCACCACATTTTAAGCTATGCTTTTATGTTAAAGCGTGACCTCGAGAGATTGGGCGATGCAACCGACAGAATGCTTTCACAGTGTCCTATAGGTTCTTGCGCGTTGGCGGGTACTACATACGATACTGACCGTGAGTTTGAAGCAGAAAGACTCGGCTTTAGCGGTATTTCGCTTAACAGTATTGACGGTGTTTCAGACAGAGATTTCTGTTTAGAACTTATGTCAGCATTTTCGATTTTAATGATGCATTTATCACGTTTTTCCGAAGAAATTATTCTTTGGTCAAGCTGGGAATTTAAGTTTATTGAGCTTGATGACAGTTATACAACAGGCTCAAGCATTATGCCGCAGAAGAAGAATCCTGATATGGCGGAGCTTGTTCGCGGTAAAACCGGCAGAGTTTACGGCGACCTTATGGCGCTTCTTACAACGTTAAAGGGCTTGCCGCTTGCATACAATAAGGATATGCAGGAAGACAAAGAAGCAATTTTTGATGCGGTTGATACTGTTAAAATGTGCTTAGGCGTATTTACACCTATGATTGCTACTATGACTGTACTTAAAGACAATATGTACAAAGCGGCGCAAAAAGGCTTTATTAATGCTACCGATTTGGCAGATTATCTTGTTAAAAAGGGAATGCCTTTCAGAACTGCTTATAAGCACGTTGGCGAGATTGTGGCATACTGCATTAAAGAAAATTTGGTGCTTGAAAATGTGCCGATTGAAAAATATAAGGAATTCGACCAATCGTTTGAAAGTGATTTATATAATGAAATTTCGCTTGAAACCTGTGTTGGCAAGCGAATTTCTGCGGGTAGCACCGGTCCTCAATCAGTAAAAACACAAATTAACTATTTAACGGAGTTTTTAAATGAAAAAGGTATTCATTGATGGCAGCGCAGGTACTACGGGACTTCGTATCGCCGAACGACTTTCAAGTCGCCAAGATATTGAACTTATTAAATTAACCGAAGAAAACCGTAAGGATATAAACGCTCGTAAAGAAGCGCTTAATAACGCGGATGTTGCTTTCTTGTGCTTACCTGATAAGGCGTCAATCGAAGCGGTATCCTTAATGGAAAACGAAAACACAGTATTGCTTGATACTTCTACCGCGCACAGAACTAATGATGACTGGGCATACGGCTTTCCCGAACTTTCAAGCGAACATAGGGAAAAGGTTAAGAATTCTAAAAGAATTGCGGTGCCGGGTTGTCATGCAAGCGGTTTTATAGCGCTTGTTTACCCACTAATAGAAAAAGGTGTTTTACCGAAAGATATTTTGCTTTCTTGCTTTAGCCTTACGGGTTATAGTGGCGGCGGTAAAAATATGATTGCCGAATACGAGGCAGAGGATAGGGATAATTTGCTTGGCGCACCCCGTCAATACGGAATTGCGCAAATGCATAAACACCTACCCGAAATGTCAAAAATCTGCGGTATAGAAAATGCCCCCGCATTTATTCCCGTTGTAGCAGATTTTTACAGCGGTATGGAGGTTACAATTCCGCTTTTTGCATCCGCGATTAATGCGAGTGTAGAGGAAATTAAAGCAATTTATAAAGAAAAATATACAGGACCGATTGTTAAATATGTAGAAGATTTTGACGAAAACGGTTTTGTTTCTGCAAATAAATTATCGTTTAATGACGGTATGGAAATTTCGGTTTCGGGAAACAGTGATAGAATTTTACTTATTGCGCGTTATGATAACCTTGGAAAAGGTGCTTCGGGTGCGGCAATTGAGTGTATGAATATTGTACTTGGTACCGATGAAACAACAGGTTTGGATTTGTAAGGAGAAGAGTATGAAAATAATATCAGGCGGTGTTTGTGCCGCTAAGGGCTTTAAAGCAAACGGTATTCATTGCGGAATTCGCAAAAACAAAACTAAAAGGGATTTAACCCTTATTTTTAGTGAGAAAAAGGCTAATGCGGCGGCAGTTTATACTACAAATCTTGTAAAAGGCGCACCGCTTACAGTTACTAAAAATAACATTGCGGACGGTTTTGCGAGCGCTATTATCTGTAACAGCGGTAATGCTAATACCTGTAATGCAAACGGTATAGAGATTGCAACAAAAACCTGCGAAATTTTAGCGAATGAACTTGGGATTGACGCTACGGACATCGTTGTTGCTTCCACGGGTGTTATAGGTCAACCTCTTGATATTACACCAATAAAGAACGGTATTCCCGAATTGGTTTCAGGTCTTGGTGATAATAAAAGCGTAGAAGCCGCTGAAGGTATTATGACTACCGATACTAAACTTAAGGAAGTTGCAGTAGAGTTTGAAATTGGCGGTAAAATATGTAAAATGGGCGGTATTGCAAAGGGCTCGGGTATGATTCATCCCAATATGGCTACAATGCTTGTGTTTATCACTACCGACTGTGCGATTTCAAGTGAAATGCTTAAAAAAGCACTTTCTACCGATATTCAGACCACCTTTAATATGGTGTCAGTTGACGGCGATACCTCTACTAACGATATGGTAACCGTTTTAGCAAACGGTATGGCAGAAAACGAAGAAATTACTACCGACGGCGAAGCTTTTGATACCTTTATGAAAGCGCTTAATACAGTTTGCGTAAATCTTTGCAGAAAGATTGCGGCAGACGGCGAGGGCGCAACTAAATTACTTGAATGTAAGGTAAGTGGCGCAGAAACTTTGGATATTGCAAAAACCGTTGCAAAATCGGTTATTTGTTCTTCACTTACAAAGGCGGCTATGTTTGGTGCCGATGCTAACTGGGGACGTGTTCTTTGCGCGATAGGTTATTCGGGCGCAAAGGTTGACGTAAATAAAATTGATGTTTCGTTCCGTTCAAATAAGGGCGAAATTTCGGTTTGCGAAAATGGTGCAGGGGTAGATTTTTCCGAAGAAATAGCAAAGGAAATTTTGCTCGAAAACGAAATAGAAATTTTAGTAGACCTTAATAGCGGTGAATATTCTTCAACCGCTTGGGGTTGCGACCTTACATACGATTACGTAAAAATTAACGGCGATTACCGTACATAAAAATAAGGCGAGCGGGACTGCTCGCCTAAAAAACTTTAAAGGAGAACGTTTATGTCTTTAAATATTACCAACGCTCAAAGGGCAGAGGTGCTTACCCAAGCGCTTCCTTACATACAAAAATACTACAATAAAACTGTTGTTATTAAGTACGGCGGAAACGCTATGATAAACGAAGAATTAAAGCAACAGGTTATGGAGGATATCGTGCTTTTACACCTTATTGGTGTAAAGGTTGTTTTGGTGCACGGTGGCGGTCCTGAAATTACCGAAATGCTTGGAAAAATTGGTAAGGAATCTAAATTTGTGGACGGTCTTCGCGTCACCGATAAGGAAACTGCCGAAGTGGTACAAATGGTACTTGCGGGTAAGATTAATAAAAGCCTTGTTAATTTGCTTGAAATTAAAGGCGGTAAGGCTATGGGTATTTCAGGTATGGATGGTCATCTTATAACCGCTACCGCTAAAGACGAGCGTTTGGGATACGTAGGTAAAATAACAGGTGTTAACGTTGAGCCTATATTCGACCTTTTACAGCATAATTATATTCCCGTTGTTTCTACCGTTGGTTGTGACAGTGAGGGTAACGTTTATAATATTAATGCAGATACTGCGGCAGCATATATTGCGGGTGCTTTGGAAGCCGAATGTTTGATTTCTATGACCGATATCGCGGGTATTTTACGCGATAAGGACGACCCGTCTACCCTTATTCCTAAAATTACAACTGCTCAAGCAGTAGATTTATTCCGTGACGGTACAATTTCGGGCGGTATGATACCAAAGGTTGAATGCTGCTTGGAAGCCATTAACCGCGGTGTTAAAAAGGTATTTATTATGGACGGAAGAATACCCCATTCACTTCTTATAGAAACCCTTACCGACGAGGGTGCAGGTACAATGGTAACAGGTGAGTAAAATGAGTATTATTGAAAAGGATAAGCAGTATATTGCGTCTACCTATGCGCGTTTTCCCGTTGTTTTAAAATCGGGTAAGGGCTCGCTTATAACCGATGAAAACGGCAAAGAATACATAGATTTATCTTCGGGTATTGCCGTAAATACATTTGGTATTGCAGATGACGAATGGATAAATGCCGTAACTGAACAGTTGGGTAAATTACAGCACGCATCTAATCTTTACTATACCGAGCCCTGCGTAAAGCTTGCCGAAATTTTGTGCGAGAAAACGGGGATGAAAAAGGTCTTCTTTTCAAATTCGGGGGCAGAGGCTAACGAATGTGCAATAAAGGCGGCAAGAAAGTACGCGGCAGATAAAAAGGGTAGCGAATATAACACAATAATTACCCTTAAAAACAGTTTTCACGGTAGAACTTTAACTACCCTGGCGGCAACAGGGCAGGGTGTTTTTCATAATGGCTTTTTGCCTTTGACAGATGGGTTTATATACTGTGAAGCAAACAACCAAGAACAATTAGAACAGTTGGTTAAAGAAAATAAAGTTTGCGCTATTATGTTCGAACTCGTACAAGGCGAGGGCGGTGTTTTACCGCTTGAAAAAGCATTTGTAGATAAGATTTTTGAAATAGCTAAGCGAGAAGATATTTTAACTATAACCGATGAAGTTCAGACAGGTAACGGCAGAACAGGTGAGCTTTATTGCTTTATGAATTATGGAGTAAAGCCTGATATTGTTTCCACCGCAAAGGGTCTTGGTAACGGTTTGCCGTTAGGCGCTACTATGCTCGGAGAAAAGGTTAAGGACGTTTTCGGCTTCGGCTCACACGGCTCTACCTTTGGCGGTAACCCTATTGCTTGCGCGGGTGCAATTAGTGTTATAAACAGAATTGACGCTGAACTTTTAAATTCAGTAAAAGAAAAATCGGAATATATAATAAATTCACTTAAAAATGCCAACGGTGTTAAGGGTGTAAGCGGTATGGGACTTATGCTTGGTATTGAGACCGAAAAGGATGCAAGTGAAGTTATAAATTATTGTATGGAAAACGGTGTTTTAGTAATTAAAGCTAAAAATAAAGTAAGACTTTTACCCGCTTTAAATATACCGTTCGATTTGCTTAAAAAAGCAGTTGAAGTAATTAAGAAAGGCTGTGAAATATAATGGATTTTAAAGGAAAGAGTTTTTTAAAATTATTAGATTTTTCACCCGTGGAAATCGATTGCCTTATTGATTTGGCAAAGGATTTAAAGAACAAGAAAAAAGCAGGTATTCCGCACCGCCTTTGCGAAGGCAAGAATATTGCTTTAATTTTTGAAAAAACAAGTACAAGAACCCGTTGTAGCTTTGAGGTTGCGGCTTATGATTTGGGTATGGGTGTTACATATTTAGACCCACAAGGCTCACAAATCGGTAAAAAAGAGAGCATTGCCGATACTGCAAGGGTTTTGGGCAGAATGTATGACGGTATTGAATACCGTGGCTTCGGTCAGGAAATAGTCGAAGAATTGGCAAAATATGCGGGTGTTCCCGTTTGGAACGGACTTACTAACGAATTCCACCCGACACAGATTTTGGCAGACTTTTTAACCATTAAAGAGCATTTTGGAAAGCTTTCGGGTATTAATTTTGTTTATATGGGCGACGCCCGTTACAATATGGGTAACTCATATATGGTAGGTTGCGCTAAGATGGGACTTAATTTCACCGCTTGTGCACCTGAAAAGTATTTCCCCGATAAAGAATTAATTGCTGCTTGTCAGGAAATTGCTAAAGAAACCGGCGCCACAATTACCTTTGAAACCGACCCGATGAAAGCAACTAAAAATGCAGACGTTATTGCTACTGACGTTTGGGTTTCTATGGGTGAACCCGCGGAAGTTTGGGAAGAAAGAATTAAGGAATTATCACCTTATCAAGTGAATAAAAAGATAATGGAAAACGCAGGGGAAAAGGCAGTATTTATGCATTGCTTACCCGCTTTTCATGACCTTAATACTACTGTTGGTAAAGAAATTGCCGAAAAGTTCGGTATAACTGAAATGGAAGTTACAAATGAGGTTTTTGAAAGCAGTCAGTCTATTGTATTCGACGAAGCCGAAAACCGTATGCACACAATAAAAGCAGTTATGGCGGCTACTTTGGTTTAAAAATTGGAGTTTTTAAAATGCGAGTTGTAATAAAAATCGGAACATCTACCCTAGCGCATAAAACAGGACTTTTAAATATCCACAGGGTAGAAGAATTATGTAAGGTTATGAGTGACCTTAAAAATGCAGGTAACGAGGTTATTTTAGTGTCGTCAGGCGCTATCGGTATGGGTGTAGGTAAACTTTCTTTACCGAAGAAACCTTGCGATATTCCAACAAAGCAAGCAGCAGCAGCGGTTGGCCAATGCGAGCTTATGTACACTTACGATAAGCTTTTTTCGGAGTATAACCACACAGTAGCGCAAATACTTGTAACAGGTGATGATATTGCTCATCCTGACCGTAAACTCAACTTCATAAATACAATGCGTCGTCTTTTGGAACTTGGCGCACTTCCGATTATTAACGAAAATGACTCGGTTTCAACAAACGAAATTGAAATCGGCGATAATGACACCTTAGGCGCTATTGTTGCAACTGCGGTAGATGCCGATTTACTTATAATTCTTTCGGATATTGACGGGCTTTATACTGCAGACCCGAGAAAAGACAGTAACGCAAAGCTACTACATACCGTAGCCGAAATCACTCCCGAAATTGAGGGTATGATAGGTGGCGCGGGCTCAAGCCTTGGCACAGGCGGTATGATTACCAAAATTAACGCCGCAAAAATAGTAACCGAATGCGGCACCGATATGGTTATTGCCAACGGCGAAAATCCAAACTTGCTTTATGATATTATCGACGGTAAGGATATCGGCACAAGATTTCTTGGAAAGGTAAAATAATGACTACTTTAGAAATACTTAAAAAAGCCAAAAAGGTAAGTAGAAGCGGAATGCTTTTTACAGAGCAAAAAAATAAAGCATTAACCGAAATGGCTAACGCTTTGGTTTCAAATACCGATGATATTTTAAAGGCTAATGAAATAGATGTAGAAAATGCAAAGGGTAAAATAAGCGAGGTTATGATTGACCGCTTAAGGCTTACAAAAGAGCGTATTTCGGATATGGCAAAGGGTATTACAGAGGTGCGTGATTTACCTGACGGCGTAGGTAAGGTTTTAATGACAAATACTTTACCTAACGGACTTGTTGTAAACAAAGTTTCGGTACCGTTTGGTGTTGTTGCAATTATTTACGAAAGCCGTCCCAATGTTACAAGTGATGCGGCGGCCTTGGCCTTTAAAAGCGGTAACGTTTGTGTGCTTCGCGGCGGTAAAGAGGCATATAATTCTGCAAAAGCGATTGTGGATGCGCTAAAAAAGGGACTCGTAAAAGCGGAAATTAACCCCGATTATATCAATCTTGTAGAGGATACCACAAGACAAAGCGCAAATGAACTTATGACTGCTGTCGGTCTTGTTGATTTACTTATTCCGCGTGGTGGTAAGGGGCTTATTAAGGCTTGTACCGAAAACGCTAAGGTGCCTTGCATTGAAACGGGTACAGGTATTTGCCATATTTTTGTTGAAAAAACTGCCAATATAGATATGGCGCTTAATATAATTAACAATGCCAAAACAAGCAGACCCTCGGTTTGCAATGCAATGGAGGTCTGCCTTGTTGACAAAGGTATTGCAAATGAATTTTTGCCTAAGCTTTATGAAACATTTAAAGATAGGGTAGAATTAAGAGGGGATAGTGCAGTTTGTGAAAGCATTCCCGTAACACCGGCAAATGAAGACGATTTTGATACCGAATTTTTAGATTATATTATGGCGGTAAAAATTGTTGACGGTGTAAAGAAAGCGGTAGAGCATATTTCGAACCACTCTACACAACATAGCGAAAGCATAATAACTAGCGACGATAATGCGGCGCAGTATTTTACATCTATGGTAGATTCTGCGGCGGTTTATGTTAATGCTTCAACCCGTTTTACCGATGGCGGACAGTTTGGTCTTGGTTGTGAAATGGGTATTTCCACACAGAAGCTACACGCCCGTGGTCCTATGGGACTTATGGAGCTTAACACTTATAAATATATTATTAACGGTGACGGACAGGTGAGATAAATATGATAAAAATCGGATTTATCGGTTGCGGTAATATGGGCGGCGCTTTAGCGAAAGCGGTAAGAAAATCGCAAACAGCAGAAATGTTTTTGGCAGATACTAATATAGAAAAAGCCAATGCTTTAGCTAAAGAAACGGGCGCTACTGTTTGTGGTACAGAAGATATTGCAAAAACTTGTAAATACATCTTTTTAGGTGTAAAACCGCAGGTAATGGCAGAACTAATAGATAGCATTTCACCAATTTTAAAAGCGCGTAATGATAGATTTATTTTAGTAACAATGGCGGCAGGAATTAAAATAGAAAAGTTTAATTTAATGCTCAATGCTAAAATGCCTATTATTCGTATAATGCCAAATACACCTGTTTCAGTAGGCGAGGGAATGATTTTATACTCCCTTTGTAAAGCTATTACCGAGCAAGAAGAAACGGAATTTTGCCAAGTATTGCAAAATGCAGGCAAGCTTGATAAAATAGAAGAGGACTTAATTGATGCCGGTTGTGCAATTTCGGGCTGTGGTCCGGCGTTTGTTTATATGTTTTTGGAAAGTATGGCAAAAGCAGGGTGCGACTGTGGGTTACCTCAAGAAAAGGCGATTGATTACGCGGCGCAAACCCTTTTGGGCGCGGCAAAATTAGCACTTGAAAGTAAAAAATCCCCCGAAACCTTAAGACAAGAGGTTTGTAGCCCTAAGGGCTCTACAATTGAGGGTGTAATTTCACTTCAAAATTCAGAATTTTCTGATTCTGTAAACAAAGCTATTAAAGCATCATATAAAAGAACCAAGGAATTGGGCAATTAAAATATTGTATGGAGGTAGCGAAAATGAAAAAAACAATTAAGAAAATATTATCGGTACTGTTAGTTTTTATAATTGCTTTTACATTTTTAATTGAAAGCGTATCTGCAAATGAGCTTACGGTTTCTACTACCGAGGATTTCATTGCGGCAGTAGAAAACGGCGGTACAGTTTATGCTTCGGGCGTTTTTAGTTTATCTCAAGCAATTAATATTACCAAAGACACAAACATTATATTAAACCCCGGTACACATATTGAGCTTGATAATCAGTGGTATGTTACCGACCAATTTGACGGTTTTGACAGTATGTTTATTGTTGATAACGCAAGCCTTACCATTGATATTGCAGAAAATCAGGGCTCAACCATTTTATATAAGGGTATGGGTAGCGCGTTTAAGCTTATAGGCGGTGAAAATGCAGAGGATTATACCTCGGTAACAATTCTTGGCGGCAGTATTACTGCAGACCCTTATTACGACCATAATATAAGCGAAACAGTATTTCCAAGCTCGGTATTTAACTGTGTAGCAAATGGCGACGGGGTTATCGATGTTTCAATTTATGGCGGTTATGTAAGCTGTCAGTCACAGGATTATTCGTATGGCGGCAGCTTGGTTTCGGGCGAGGGATATAACACCTGTATAAAGGGCGGCAGATACAGCATAGACCCCACAGATATTACCGAAAACGGTTATGTTGCAATTAAAGAGTGGGACAGTTGGTTTGTAACCGAGCTTTCTTACGATTACGGAACCGAATTCAGTGCTATTTTAAATGACGACAGAACACTTTCTGTAAAGAGAGTTAAGCCTGAAGATAACGGCGAAGCAATGATTCCGTTTATTGAGGAGCTTTATTATAAATATACCGAGGTAGATGGCAATCCCATTGTGTTTTACAATGAAACCTATAATCTTGAAGAAGGCAGTATGTATGCTTCACTTATTAACGCCAATGGCGGCGAGGTTTTAGAAACACATAAAATCATTTTTTCCTTTGAATATGATGACGAAATAAAACAAATTGTTGACGGTATAGTTTCTAAAATGCCTGAAGCCGAGGGTGAAGATGAGCATTACTATTTTACAGTATCGGATTTAGAGCTTATAAATTATTGGCTAACTTGTTATGAATATTACGACCCTGAAATTGATGAATATTTTTTTGATGACAATATAGAGGATTTAATTAACTATTCGGGTGAATTTAAGCAGTTTATTGATTATAAAAACTTTAAGTTAGATCCCAGAATGGGTGATGGAGATTTCTTCTATACAATGGTAGGCGGCTTTGCAGAATTTAAATACAGAGATACTGTTTACGCTGTAAAACCGATTGGCGCTAAGGCAGAGCATATTATTTATGTTTCGGATGAAACAGGCGATACTCCGCAAGAACTTATGGCGGCAGCGCAAGAAAGAATTGACGGTTATATAGGCTCGGGCAAGATTACATTGGCTATTGCAGATGTGGTTGAGGGTATTGATGAAACCTTCTTTGAAACTACTATCAATGGTATGTATCATACCCTTTTAATTAGAAAAGACAGTTCAAAAATGGTAACCCCGCAATTTCTTAATGTAGATGTTGCTTCGGCAGTAATTGTTGCTTCAACCGATGCGTCAATTCCGCTTGACACTATGATTAGCGTTGATAATACCACAGGAAGCGATGAGCAACAAAAATTGCTTTATGCTTTAAATGTGGATGACGGCGAAACCTATGATATTAAATTGAATTCAGGCTCGTTAGACCGCAATATAACCAAGCTTGAAAACGGCAAATTTACGGTTGCATTGCCAATTCCCGAAAGATTAAACGGCAAAAAGCTAAAGGTTTATTATATGGACGATAAGGGTGCAATTACCGAATATGATGTGATTGCAAACGAAGGCTTTGCCGTTTTTGAAACCGACCATTTTAGTGAATATACGTTAGCGGCGTCAACCGAAAACAAGAACGATGTTAATAAAGACGGCGTGTTAAATATTTGTGACTTGGTTGAAATTTCGGAAGTGATTAACAGTATTTACGAATATGATGCATTTTATGATTTGGATAAAAACAGCACGGTTGATTTTGCCGATTTTGAGTTTTTAAGAACGCAGTTGTTAAATAAATAATAAAACAAAAATCTCCGAAGTTATTCGGAGATTTTTTGCATAATAAAAAACTTTACCGTTAAAATATTAATTGAACGGGGGATTTTTTATGTGTACTGCAATAACATATAAAGCAAGTGATTTTTATTTTGGCAGAACCTTGGATTATGAATGCTCCTTCGGAGAAGAAATAACGGTTACGCCACGAAATTTTACTTTAAGTTTTCGAAACGGTAATACCTATAAAAACCATTATGCAATTATAGGTATGGCGCATATAGAGGATAACTATCCGCTTTATTATGATGCCACAAATGAAAAGGGCTTATCTATGGCGGCGCTTAATTTTGTGGGTAATGCTTATTATAATGAATTTAGTGAAAACAAAGAAAATGTTGCCCATTTTGAGTTTATATTATTTATACTTTGCAGCTGTGCTAATGTGAATGAAGCGCGTGAGAAAATTAAAAATATTAATATTACAAACGTTAGCTTTAACGATAAACTAAAGGCATCGCAATTACATTGGATTATTGCCGATAAAAATGAAGCTATAACGGTTGAAGCAGTAAAGGAAGGTATTAAGGTTTATAATAATCCCGTTGGTGTGCTTACGAATAATCCTCCCTTTTGTGAGCAGTTGTTTGCTCTTAATAATTATATGCATTTATCTAATAAAGCGCCCAAAAACCTATTTAGTGATAGGTTGGAATTAAAAGAATACAGTCGCGGTATGGGTGCTATTGGACTGCCTGGGGATTGGTCTTCACAGTCGCGTTTTGTAAGGGCGGCTTTTGTAAAAGAAAACTCGGTTTCGGGCAATACCGAAACCGAGAGTGTCAGTCAATTTTTTCATATTTTAGATTCTGTAACGCAAATAAAGGGTTGCTGCGAAGTGGAAAATAATAAATATGAAATCACACTTTATTCCTCCTGCTGTAATGCAGATAAGGGGATATATTATTATACAACCAACTCTAACCGTCAAATAACGGCGGTTGATATGCAAAATGAAAAACTCGATTCGAATAATCTTATACATTATCCGTTAATTAAGGAAAATCAAATTAAATTTCAAAATTAGTTAGAAAATATGGTTTTTTGCATTTTAAAATGATATAATATAAAAAAACAAAAAGAGTGATTAATTTGTCTGTTTTTGAAAAGATATATGATGTTGTGTGTCAAATACCAAAGGGTAAGGTTGCAACCTACGGTCAGGTAGCTATGCTTGCGGGTAATCCACGCTGGGCGAGGGTTGTAGGCTATGCGCTCCATAACAACCCGAAGCCAATGGTTATTCCTTGCCACAGGGTTGTAAACCGCGAAGGAAAGGTAGCTCCCGCATTTGCTTTTGGCGGGGAATCGGTTCAAAGGGAATTGCTTGAAAAAGAGGGTATTATCTTCGAAAAAGATGGTACTATTGATTTAAAAAAATACGGTTGGTAATAAAAAATCTTTTAACATAGGCGTTGTGTTCTAAAGGATAGCTTTTATAACGAAATATATGAAGATTTCATTTCAGAGTAATTGAAATATTTACAGTAATATTATTTTGTGTTACAATAAATAAAAAATAAATCTGCTTTGCAACAGGTGAAAATATACTAAAAACAAAGCAGATGTCAGGAGGTTTTTATATGAGCGAAGTATTGAAAAAAAGGCAAATCAACTCACCTTTTGGAATTTTTTTACAGATTCCTGTTTTTCTGGTGGCTATATTTGGTTTATACAAATTATCAGAAATGCTTTTCTATAGCCTGACTAAGTTTAATATGCTTCAAAAACCTTCTTTTGTGGGTCTTGCGAATTATTCAAACGCATTTAAGGATGAAGTAATTCAAAAATCTCTTGGCAACACGGTTTTAATGGTTTGCGCTGTTGCGGTATTGCTTTTATTGACGGCTGTTGTGCCTGCCATCTTTACAGCAAGGCTTAAATTACCGTTTGGTCTTGGCGTTATGGGTGCATTTTCTATTATAAGCGTTTGTTCTATGCTCTCTAATGGTTTTAACATAGTTTTTAGTGGTGACAGCTACGGAATACTTAATTCCTTCCTTTTAAGCGCAAGAATTATATATGAACCTATAGCATTTACACAAACACACGCAATACTCGTAGCTGTGATTGTAATGTGGCTTTATTGCTTGGCTCCTGTATTTTCAATTACATATATTGCCGCAAGAATGAAGCATAGCTTTTTGGGTGCAGCAATTGCCGTTTGTGCAATTCCCGTTTTAATGTTTAGCGGTGGCGGGCTTGCAATAAGCATTATAGGTTTCCCTTCCGCAAATTATTCTGCAGATTGGATTTATACTGTATTTAACGATTATCTCATGGTGAGGTTTGACGTGGGCTTTGCATATGCGATTTTGGTTATAGGCATCATAATGCTTATAGGCTGGTGCTTTGCGGTTTGTTCTATTGTTGTTGGAATTTGGGCACTCTGCAAAAATGTTAATTCTGATTCTACCGTCTTTAAGGTGCTAGGCTTTATAACGTTTGCGCTTTCCTTGCTGTTGTTTATTAGAGTTTCAATTTTTGTAATTTTGTATTTATCAAAAGCGTTTATGCCGCTCGATGATTTATTTCTTTTCCCTAATTTTACACCTAAAAGACCAACACTCGGAAATTTTTCTGATTTGTCTAAGTCAATGGCAGGCTCTTTCGTTCCTTTTTCACACTATTTAATTAATTCCTTAATAGATGTGCCTAAGGTGATAATGCCTGTGTGTATTTTTGTTGCACTTCCTTCGGGTGTGGGCTTTGGCTTATTTAATATGTTTAAACGCCAAAAACTTCTTTTGCTTTGCTTTATACCGTTTTTGTTAGTTTCGGGTTATATAACTTTGAGCAAGCTTGGAATACTTGACACCTATTTTGTTTATATGTTTGAATTTATATCAAGCTTCGAGTTTTTGATAGCGGTATTTTTGGTATATCTCGCTGTAAAGCTTGTTTTTTATGAACGAAAGCCACGAATAAGTGCGATTTTGGTGGGTAGCTTTTTTGTATTATCCATGTTTTATTCAATTGGTGCTATAAGAGGCATTTGGTATACAGGCAATGGAGCCATATATAATGAAAACCTTAAAATATGGAAGGATATATCTGCGATTTTCTTTTCAAGGGGTATAGCGGGATATGGCGTTGCGGCCGCAAATGATATGCTAATGCTATATGCAACATTAGTTGCTGTAATCATTCCACTAGCGTTGTTGGTTACACTTTATTTTATGTACCGAATAAACACAAAAAAGTTATGCGAGAGTAGATAATATAAGTTTAGTTATAATATAAAAGTCGCCGCAGAAATGCGGCGACTTTTATATTAACGGTATTATATTTTCTTCTTCTAAAATAGGCTCTTTTTGTTCGAAAATTATTCTTATAATATTAGGCAAAGCATATTTTGCAATAACCTTAAAGCCTTTTTCGTTTATATGCTGATTATCGAAACCGTAAAAACTGTCACGGCAGAAAGTGAATTCGTCGGTTATCGGATTTTTGAACCAATTTTCAGTATTTTGTTGTCCTTTAAATTCGAGGAAAGAACAAACCCTTGTAAGCATATAAGCGTTTTCGGTTTCGTCGCAAAAATCCTCTTGCGCTTTCATAATATCGGTTATTTTATCTTTTCCCCAATAGCCTACGCGAATCATAAAAAATTTAGTAAAGCCGTTTTTCTTTAGTCTTTCCCAAAACGTCTTTAAAGATGCTTTATAATTTTCATATCCTATTTCCGTGTTGCTTTCGCCTTGAAGCCAAACTAATATTTTTTCACAAAGGTCATCGTTTGGGAATTTTTGTTCGCAGTCGGCAAAAAAGTCATTCACCTTTTGGTAGAAGTATTCACACGCTTCGCCCTCAAGATAGTGGGATATTTTAACCGAACCCTTTGCAATATGGGTATAAGCACAAGCAAAGCCGTTTTCTTCAAGCTCTTTAACAATAAAAGGAGCAAGGGAAGTGCCAATTTGTGCAGTAGCTTCGCTGTAATCTTTAAAAGAAAGCACACTCTTTTCTTCTTCATTTTCAAGATTGCACATAGAGGGGCAAAAGTAGGTGTTTTCGCTGTAGTTTGCAAGATGGCTTTTGGTGTTAAAATCGGTAGCACTGCCATAAGCTTTTTTAAGGTCTTTATAAGAAAATTCACCGCAAGGAAAGCCGTAATTTTTGAATTCGCCTGATTTTTCGCCAAATCTTCTTGGTTTATGCAAGTATTCAAACGAATTTTTAAAATAAATTTGTTCGCTTGCAGGATATACTGCAGCACCCATCATATTCGATTGTCCCGCAAAAACAAATAACGGTCGTTTCATAATGCCCTCCAAGAAGTATTATTCTGCAATTAAAAGTGACTGCCTTAAAACATTTTCGCAATAATCGCATTTAGTACAGTCTTTGTTACAGTTAGTAGTCTGTTTCCAAAAATCTTGCGGAATTTTAGAACTGTCTATTATGTACGGTGCAAAAGCCGGACTAAAGCCGGGCTCAAATAAATCGAGCAAATTGCCCGAATATTTTTGTCGGGCATATGCGCCTATAACCATACCCGGTAATTGATGTGAGCGGGTGGCTAATTTTATTGTATCGGCTAAACCTTCGTAATTTTCAATGTCTTCGGGTCTTATCCAGGTGTTTTGCAACACAGATACGAAGTTTTCAGGGTTTTTAAGATAATTCCAACACATATAGGGGAGAAAATCTATATTTTTTTGTTTTGCAATTTCGGCTTCGTGAGCCACCATATTGTCGTGAAAAATCTGACCGCTGCAATCCCTCATACAACCGCTGTTTGCAAGAACAGTTATTTTTTTACCGTTCTTTTCTGCCCAGCTTTTAAGCGCTTTAAGGGCTTCGGGATTTCGGTTACATTCCTTTGCTACACAGAAACTATCAAACAAATGGGAAACGTACTGCATACCTTTAACGGTTGATATTTTCATATTAACCGATGCTTTAATTTCAATTTCAGGATATTCGCTTTTAATCATATATGCAATAGCAGGGGAGGCGGTAGTTACTGCATCAATAGTAATACCGCACTCGTTAAGATAATTTATAATGGAATAAACTTTACCCTTTAAAACTTGACTCATTGAATCTTCACCGTAACAGTTGGCGTTAAACAACAAATTAAGTTTAATCCCCATTTGCTTTATTAGAAAAATCACTTTAAAAAACAAATCTTAAATAAGATGGTTAAATGCTGACAGATATGCAATAATTTAAGAGGTGTTATTATGAAAATAGTAAATTTTGGATCTTGTAATATAGATTACGTTTATTCGCTTGACCATATTGTAAATGTGGGCGAAACTGAAACTACATATAAGTTAGAAACCTTTGCGGGCGGTAAGGGACTTAATCAGTCAATAGCGCTTGCTCGCGCAGGAGCAAAGGTTTATCATGCGGGTTGCATAGGTGAAGGCGGTGAGCTTTTAAGGGATATTATGCTTTCTTCAGGGGTTGATTTAAGTTATATTAAAAATACCTCTACTAAAAACGGCCACGCCATAATTCAATTAAGCGCAAAGGGCGAAAATTCTATATTTATTTACCCCGGCTCTAACGGGGAGGTTTCGGTTGATTATATCGACACTGTTTTAACCGATTTTGAAAAGGGCGATATTTTGCTTTTGCAAAACGAAATAAGCAACGTAAATTACGTAATAGAAAAAGCCTACGAAAAGCAAATGTGTATAATTCTTAACCCTTCGCCCTTTAACGAAAAAATAACCGAAATTGATTTTAAAAAGCTTTCTTACGTAATTTTAAACGAGATAGAGGCAAAGCAAATTTCAAAAACAAATACCACGCAAGAGGCGGTTGAATTTTTTAAAGCAAACTATCCCGAGTTAAAGGTAATGCTTACTTTAGGCGGAAAGGGAAGCGTTTATTTTGATAAGGAAAATAATATCGTTCAATCGGCTTATTCTGTAAAAGCGGTTGACACAACGGGCGCGGGCGACACCTTTACGGGATATTTTATTGCGGGAATTTCGAAAAACGAAAATTACGGCGAAATACTTAAAAAGTCTTCCGCCGCTTCGGCAATTGCGGTTTCAAGAATGGGCGCCGCACCCTCTATTCCAAAAATGGATGAGGTTGAAAAGTTTATAGTAGAATAAAAAGGTATCGGAGTAATCCGATACCTTTTTTATTACAATTTTAAAACAGGTTTATTTGAAACGTTTACGGTTTTGGAATTATAATCAACAATTACTTTTACACCGTTTGAATATTCGGTTTCATATACACCGTCACAAAGCCTTTTGTGGCTTTCCATAAAGCAATAGCGAACATCCTTTAGTAATTCGTAATCGTCATACATTGTTTTAAGGTGCGAAACGCTTTCTTGTAACTGCTCGTCGGTTTCGCACAAAAGGTCTTCAACACCCATCCAAGCTCTGCTTGAGTGGAATACTGCATTAAACACCGCAAGCGGTCTTCCGCCATATTCAAAATATTTCAAGCGGTTATTCGCACTTTTAACGGGGTAGTTAAGGGTATAGGTTGCGGGATTGTACATAAGTATTCCGTGGTATACAAGTTGGAAGAAGGGGATTTGCTCATCACAAAGCGTACCGTCCTTTTCGCCTAATCTGAAACTTGTATAAACTACAAAATCAAGGTCGCTTGCACAAAAATCAAACGGACCTTCACTTGAAGCACCAAGGAAATTTTTGTTTGCGGTTCTAAATATTTTGCGGTAATATTCAGCACTTTCGGTACGGGTTGTTGGGTGGTTTTTATCGTAGCATTTTGGGAGCGGAACGTTGGTTATAACGTCTATATAATGAAGTCCGTTAAAACCAAGACTTGCGATTTTTGGTAAATTTTCTTTTTCAAAACGCTCGTAAACCGCCTTGGCACAGGTTTTAAAGGGTTGACCGCCTGACCAAGGGTCGTGTTTGATTATTGAGCCATCTTTGTCTTTCACAAGATATTCGTCACTAAAGCAATCGGCTATTGTGTAGGCTTCGGTACAGTTAGTGTGGCAACCGATAAGGTAATCGTTTTCCTTTACTGTGCTTATTAATGCCTTTAAGCCCTCTTCGCCGCCTAATTTTTCTTCGGTGGGGAAGATTTGGGGCCAACGGCCGTCGTGACCCTTTTGGTTCCAACCAACTAGGCAGAATTCCATATCGCCAACGCCCGATTTTTTAGCAAGCTCGGCTATTTCTTCGGCCCTTTTAAAACTGCAAGCTACGTGCATTTCGGGTTCGTTTTCGGGGTTTTGGAAAAGCACGGGGCTTGGAGCGGGTTTCCAACCCATACGAATTCGCACAGCAATACTGTCTGCCGATTTTTCTAAGGCGGGATTTTCTTTTATTCGTTCTTTAAGAGGCTTGCAACCGCCATAATTTAATTGATAATCACGGTAGCATTTTGCCATAGCAGAATAATCTGCATTTTCTAAAGTATGAAATTCTACTATAATATCTTCTTCTGCTTTGTCGCCGTCAAGAAAAAATCTTGCAAAGAGGCTATATTTGTTATTAATACAGCGCGTAACAAGTCCGCAGTTACATCGCATACCGGTAACTATTGCTAAAGTTGCGGTTTTACCGTCTGAAAAGCCGTAGCAGCCTAAAGAAATGTAAGGGGAAATATGCTCTGCATCGGTTCTTTCTTTAAAGTATGTAAGCACAGTACCGCTTTCAGCAATTCTTGGAGAAACAAAGTAACCGTCATCTCCTGCATTTGCTGTGAAGTATTCCGGTAAAAAATCCACGTAACGAATACCCGACTGCAAGTTCTCTTTTTTTATACTTGCAATCATTTTATTATCGGTATTAGTAATATCTACGGGGATTTTCACAATGCTGTCATCATTCAAGTGTACTAATGCAAACATAAAATTCTCCTACTCAAAATCAGAAATTTTGAATTTCCATTCTTCTCTTTTTCTAAAAGGTGTTTTGTGTTTTTTTCTTAAAACACCTTTTTCTTCAAGGTGGATATAACAAGCAACGTCACATGCTCTGCCGCAAATAGAGCATTGGTAAGCGTGCTGTGCGGGGGGATAGAAATAAATCTTATCAAGAATTTTTCTTGCGGTTTCAGGTGTTACCTTAGCCTCGCCCGCAATAATTTCTAAGCGGTTTTCGAAATCTGCAAAAGCATCATACGGCATAAAGGGATTTTTTGTGCCGTTAGCACCGTTATAATAAACCGCACATTGCCACGGGTCAACACTTCCGTTTTCATTAATAGCATTACCGGGACAAGCGGTTTTACATTTACCGCAGTTGTCACAAAGGTGGGGAGTTACAATTTCGGTTTCAGAAAGTTCTGCATCGGTTAAAATAAAGCAGTAACGTACCATCGGACCAAAGTCGTCAGTTAAAAGTACATTGTGAAAGCTTTTTTCACCAAGTCCGCATTTAATAGCGGTATCAAGAAAATCAATTTGTGTTTCTTGTGGCTTGTTACGATAAACGGCATCATAAGCAACTTCGGGATTGGTGCTGTTTTCTTCTGCCATAATTTGTTGGTGGCGTCTTTGCGGAAGTGCTGTAAAGCCTTCTTCTTCAAGCATCATAGCAACCTTTAAGCTTGCCATAGGCATAACGGTTTCTTCCATATTTTCAACCGCCATAGTGGTATATTGATAATATGTACTGCCTTCTTCAATGCCTCGGTAAATTCCGCGAAGTACACGGAAGGCAAGACCGATTACAGTTTTGGTTTCGGGTAAAATTTTAAAAATCGGACTATCTTTTTCAAATCTTTTAGCACTTGCAAAGCCAACAATATCGGCTCCGTTTGCTTTTGCTAATTCAATTACTCTGTTTTTCATTTAAAATTCCCCCTTTATGTGCTTGTAGCAAGCAATATCGCACTTTTTACCGCAAAGGCAAGGTGAATAACCCCATTGAGTATTTGGTAAGAAATTGAGTTCTTTATAAATTTCACGGGCAGAGTTTGCATCAAAGCGTTTCTCTCCGTTTAAAATTGCTTCTCTTTCGGGATGGGCTTTTAAAAATTCATCGGTAATAAAGGGGTTTGACTTGTGCGCGCCCTTATAGTAAACGCTGCATTGCCAACTGTCAAGTCCGCTTTCACTTATAGCATTTCCGGGACAAGCCTTTATACACTCGCCGCATTTATCACATATATTTTCGCTGAGTTCTTGGTCACATTCTAAAGGCATATCGGTTATTAGAAAGCAATATCTCATAAAAGGGCCGTATTCTTTATTGATGATTTTGCCGTTTAGTCCCATTTCACCTAGTCCGCAAGCGGCGGCGGCTTTGCCGAAATCTATTATAACATCTGGTACGGGCTTGCCTTCCTCTACCGCTTCGGCGTGGATAAGCTCGTATGTGTCCACAACCTCGGGGTTAGTAGTTTTGTCACCTTTTATTCTAAGGTTAGGTATTGCCTTTTGTAAGCAAGCGTCATAGCCTTCGTTTTCAATCATTCCGCCAATTTTAAGCAAAAAGATTTCTGCCATTTCCTCATCAATATACTTAACACCTAAGGAGGTGTAGGTGTAATATTGAGAGTTTATATCCATAGACTTATAAAATCCCTTTGGAACGGCAAAACCAAAACCGATTATACATTTCGCATTTGGTAAAATTTTAAGTGGGTCGCGTTGGGGATTGGGTTCGTTATAAATTTTACCTATTCTGCAAACTGTTGCGCCTAATTCACGCGCTTTATTTTTAATATCAACAGAAGTCATTACAAGTACTTCCTTTCTGTATTATCTTTGGTTGTATTACTGTTTTCAACAACAAGCACAGTAGCGTCTTCACTTACAACAATATGGTGCCATAAGCCTTTTTTGACATTGTAAACCTTGCATTTTTCCATTTTATATGTATTTTCTTCTTCGTAAAGGGTGGCTTCTCCCTCTAAAAGAACAAATGCCTCATCGGTCTGCAAATGTCTTTCCATTATCTTAAAGTCGGAAAAACGGTCACTATATCTTAATAGTCCTATCTTCCAACCCTCAAACTCTAGTACCGCCTTAAAATCCTCACCGCAAAAATCAAAAATTTCCATTAGCGGTCAAGCCTCCAAGCTTTTTTGGTTCTAAGCGGCTCTGTAAAGGGGATTCCCATACAACCGCCCTTCTTTTCAAGCACAGAAACACAAGCCCTTATACAACCGCCGCATTTTGCCATATTGTAACCAACCCAGCTTGGAAAATACTTTTGCAAAGCGGTATAAACCTTCATAATTTCTTGTTCGTCTGCAACGTCGGTCACGCCCTCCATAAGATTAAGTGCGCCGTTTTCGTTTTTATCCCAAACTTCTTTGGGAACAAATGGGTTATAGTATCTGCCGGCGTGGGTGTAGAATGCATAGCAACGCCACATATCAATGTCGCCCCATTCTAAAATTTTACCATCAAGATTAACGGTTACGGTTTTGCCTGAATTGAGTGCAGGGATACAACTACCGGGACATTCTCTTACACATGCGCCACATTTACGGCATAAGGGTTTGCCGCTATACATTTCGTCGTATTCGTCAAACTCGGCGTCGGTAAAAATAAAGGCAACTCTCTGCAAGGGACCAAATTCGGGTGTTAAAAGCATTTTGCTCCAACCGATTTCACCAAGACCGCAAGCAACCGCCGCAATTCTGAATTGGAACTGTAAGTCGGGGGCCACATTGCCTTCTCTTGTAGGTCTTGTAAACTGTACGCTTCTGTGGTGGGCGGTGGAGGTTTTTGCGTTTTCGTTTATTTCAATTTGTTCTTCGGGGGATAGAGTGTTTCCGGGCGAACCGTCCATATCTGAAACAACACCACGGGCACCTGTGTTACGGTATACAAATGCTTCATAGCCCTCATCCTCTATTGCTTTACCTACTTGGTAAAGAACTGCAGGGGCAAATATTTCGTTAATACCGCCGTATGCCATAGACGGATATTGATAAAACTGAGTGCCTTCTTCAATGCCGCGTTGAACACCGCGCGGTATTCTGAAGACAAAGCCTATACAGCTTTTGGCTTCGGGGAATAAAAACTGCGGATTCATTTCATCAGGCGCACCCGAAAAGCGCGACATTGGTGAAATACCGCAAGCATCGGCACCTGCCGCAATTGCAATTTCTTTAATAAGTTTACTGCTTATCATAGTTTTTCTCCTTATATAAGTTTTTTGAGCGTAGGCGGATTTCCGTTTTCAAGCACGTAAGGGTATATACTGTGCGCGGGCTCGAGCAAACGGAGAATATCGCCGCTGTATTTTTGGTTTATATAGCTTTTAAGCACAATGCTTGGGGTATTATGTACTCTTGTTGCAAGCTTTGCCGCAACAAAATAATCCTCGTATTTGTTAATGTCTTCGGGTCTTATAAAATTGGTTCTGTTATATAGTTTTTCATAGTTGCTTGGATTTTTTAAAAATTCCTTACAAATGCCGCCAAAGTTATAAGCGTTATCCATTTTTGAAATTTCGTCCTCGTGCGCCACCAAATTATCGTGAAAATTATGCGCCGAGCAATTATTCAGGCAACCGCTGTTTGCAAGTAAAAACAATTTTTTGCTATTTTGGTCGCACCATTCCTTTATGGGAATAATTTTTGAAAAATCACGGTTAAGCTCACGCTTTAAATAGTAGGAATCGAAGTATTCTGCCAAGTATTCCATACCCTCAATACTGCCGATTTCCATATTTACAGAGGCTCTAACCTCTAAATCCTCAAAGTTATTTTTTATAAATTTAGCAATTAGGGGAGAGGTGGTTGTAATTGAGGAAAGACCAAAAGCTTCTTTTATGTAATCAACCGTTTCGCCAAGCTTATTAAAAAAGGCTCTTGACTGACTGTCTTTGCCGTAGCAGTTGGCGTTAAAAAGCAAATTCAATTTAATTCCGTTTTCAGAAAGTGCTTTTAAAGCATTTTCTTGAATATTCATAAGTTCAAAAGGCGATAAAAAATCACCACCTGTTTGACTGCTTCGACCACTCGGGAAATCGCCGAAAGAAAAATAAACCTCGTATATATGGTCTTTGTTTTCGATTATGCAGTCCAAAAACTGCGGGTTATTTTTCGGTAAACCGACCATATATTTCAAAATACACACCTGCCTAATATAATTACACTATTGATTTTAGCACATTGTTATGATATTATGAATGCATAAAACCATTCATATCTTTCAAAAAACAAACATTTTAAGGTGAATTATGAAGCTTTGTGAAATCAATCCGTATATACGCTTTGCGGAAAAAATTTATTTTAAAAGAAGCCCTGCTCTTTTTAATGTATTTGATTGCAGAATTTTTTTGGTGGTTTCGGGAGAAATTGAAGTTAAAATAGAAAATAACCAACACATTTTAAAAAAAGGCGACTTATTTTATTGCGCCCAAGGTAGTAACTATATAATAGGCACCAAGGATATTTGTGAGCTTATATGCTTTAATTTTGATTTAAACTACACAAGAAGCCATATTACAGAAAAGCGCGCTCCTTTAAAAATAGATTCTGTCAATAATTCTAAATATTTTTTAAATGAGAAGGTAGAGGACGCTATTCTTTTAAATTCATATATGGTGCTTGAAAGTGATTATTTATTAAATCAAAAAATTATTGGTTTAATAGAAGAATTCGAAAACAAGCAAATATATTTTCGCGAAAAGGCGAGTACAATCTTAAAAGATATTCTTATTTATATTTATAGAAAAGAGCTTAAAAAAAGTGAAAATTCACTTGATACGGTAGAAAAGGTAATAGCGTATATAAACAACAATTATCATACTAAAATAGTGAATTCCGATTTAGCAAGAATAACAGGATATCACGATTATCACCTTAACCGAATTTTTAAAAAGCAAACGGGCGGTACGATTCATAAATATATAATGGAGGTACGTATTAACGAGGCTAAAAAGCTTATTATGACTACCGATATGCCGATTTATATAATCGCGCAAAAGACCGGATTTAACAGTGACGCACACCTTTCCAATTGCTTTAAAAATTATTTTGGCTACAGCCCTATAGAATATAAAAACAACTTTAAAAACCGAATTTAAAAAAATAAAGAACGCAGTTTAAAACTGCGTTTTTGTTATTTTCCGTATTTGCGTGAGGTATAGTAATATTTGTGATAAACATCGCCCTTGGGTGAGGTTTGGTTTAGTATTGCACCTAAAATTTTGCACTTACTTTTCTCAAGCTGAGTTTTTGCTTTTATAGCATCACTGGTTTTAGTCTTATCTTTAGAGAAAACTAAAATCGAGCTATCACAAACGGTTGCGATTATTGCAGCATCAATAACATAGTTGATGGGTGGTGTATCGATTACAATATAATCGTACCGTTCTCTTAAAGTGGCTATTAATTTTTTGAATCTGTCGGCACTTAAAAGCTCAACAGGGTTTGGAGGGAAAGTACCGCTGAAAATTACATCAAAATTATCTAACTGTGTGTTATATAAAACCTCGTTAAGTGAGGCCTGGTTTGAAAGATATTCTGAAAGACCTAAAATAGAACTGCGGGCAGTTTTATTTGTTATCATTACCGATTTACGCAAATCGGCATCGATCAATAAGACCTTTTTGTCTATTTCTGCAAGGCTTTTTGATAATTCTGCCGAAATAGTGCTTTTGCCCTCGTTTGGATTGGCGCTGGATATAAGAAGAACCTTATTATCTACACTGCAAAATAAAAGGTTTGTTCTTAAGGTTTTAAAAGCTTCGTTGGTTGAAAAATCGGTAAAGGTTTTTGCATTAAAGTTTACTTTACATACATTTGTGGATTTTTCAGACGAAGAATTTATATTTTCTAAGTTCATAAGTATGCCCTTTCGAGATTATTTAGTGTTCTTTTTGGAGTAGGGGATAGTAGCTAAAACAGAAAGATTAAGCATATTGTTAACATCCTGCTCTGATTTTATTTTACTGTTTGAAAAACAGAAAAATGCAATTGTAATTAAGGAGATTGCCATGCCGATTAAGAAACCTAATAACACACGGTTTTGTATATTCGGACTGGAGGGCCTTGTGTTGAGGTCGCCCTCACCCAATATTGTTACACGGTCTATACCTAAAAGCTCGACTATCTTTTCCTGCGCTACTTGACATATACAGTCCGCAATTTTTTTAGAGTTATTTGCATTGCCTGTACGAACCGTAATTTCAAGAATACGGGTGCTTTCGGGATTGTTGATTCCAAGACATCGCTTTATCTGTTTTGCAGAATATACACCGCCAAGTCTTTTCGAAACCTCTTCAAGTATAACCTTATCCTTAATAAGCTCCTCGTAATCCTTAGCAAGATAGGTGGAAATAGAAATATCCGCAGAGCTTACACTTTCGCTTTGTTTGTTCATTATGTAAATTTTTGCGGTTGAATCGTAGGTGGGAGTGGTAAAATATTTAGCATCAATAAACTGAATAGCAACAGAAATTAATGTTATAAGTAAAATGATATACCATTTGTCCAAAATTTCGGAAAGAAAATATTTTAGACTTATTTGTTGTTCAAGATTGTTTTCATTTCTATAAGACATTTTTTCTCCTAAAAAGATATTTTAACATACTCAATTATGATACCACAATATGTTTAAATATTAAAGACTTTATTTCATCTTTTAAAAAGCAATTATTTTTAAAAGTATGATTGCAAAAGGAAATGAAATATGATAAAATGTTAAAGTAAAATATTGCTTGGAGGTATTGGTTTTGAATAACGATATAACATTGGTTGTAATGGCCGCAGGTATGGGAAGCCGTTTTGGCGGATTAAAGCAGATTGAGCCTGTTGGCAGAAATAATGAGGTATTGCTTGACTTTTCGGTGTATGATGCTGTAAAAGCAGGCTTTACAAAGGTAGTGTTTGTAATTAAGCATGCCATTGAAGAGGATTTTAAAGCAATGGTTGGCAAAAGAATTGAAAAAATGGTTAAGGTGGAATATGTTTTTCAAGAGAACGATGTTTTACCCGATGGCTTTGTTTGCCCGACTGACCGTGTTAAGCCTTGGGGCACCTCACATGCGATTTTATGCTGTAAGGATGTTGTGAAGGAGCCGTTTGCAGTAGTTAATGCGGATGATTTTTATGGTTCTACTGCCTTTCAGAAAATTGCTGACTTTTTAAGAAGCGGCACAAAGGATTATTGTATGGTAGGTTATAGACTTGCTAATACATTGACTGAAAACGGCCATGTCTCGCGCGGCGTTTGTGAAATTTCAGAAAATAAGTTGGTTTCGGTTACCGAACGCGCTAAAATTATTGACTGTAAGTATACTGAAGATGACGGCGCTACCTGGACCGCGCTTTCGCCTGATACAGTAGTTTCTATGAACCTTTGGGGATTTATGCCTGATATTTTTAATTACATTGAAGAAGGCTTTATAGAATTTTTGAAAGAAAACATTAATGTTCCAAAGTCTGAGTATTATTTACCCTTAACCGTTTCTACGCTTATTGAATCCGGCGAAAAACAGGTTGAAGTGCTTATAGCAGAGGATAAATGGTACGGTGTTACCTATAAGGAAGATAAGCAAAATGTTGTGGATGCAATCGGCGCAATGATTGATGCCGGTTTATATAAAGGAATTTAAAGGTTAAGGAGAAATAAAAATGAAGTTAAAAAAGAGCAAATTTGTTGAAGAATTCAAGGCGTTTATTACCCGCGGCAATGTAATTGATATGGCTATCGGTGTTATCATAGGCGGTGCGTTCGGTAAAATTACTACAAGCCTTGTAAATGATGTGTTTATGCCATTTATAGGTTGGATTATCGGTGATATTGATTTAAGTCAGATTAATATTACTTTGGCTCCCGCTGTAGAAGGTAAAGAAGCAGTTGTAATCGGTATTGGTACATTATTAGTAACCATTATAGATTTCCTTTTGATTGCTTTTGTTATTTTCCTTATGATAAAGGGTATGGCTAAAGCCAGAGAATTAGCTGATAAAGCAATGAAAAAAGAAGAAATCGTAGAAGAAGTTGTAGAAGAACCAAAGGGTCCTACAACCGAGGAATTATTAGCACAAATTCTTGAAGAAATGAAAAAAACGAAATAATGAAAAAATGACCGCGAAAAAGCGGTCATTTTTTTCGCAAAACACTTGAAACAGCTATCTGTTTGTGGTAAAATAACTCTGAAGGAGTGGTAAAATGAAGTACTGTCTTGCAGTAGATATTGGCGCTTCAAGCGGTAGACATATTTTAGGTCACCTTGAAGACGGTATTTTAAAGTTAGAAGAAATTTACCGTTTTGAAAATAACATAAAAGAAGAAAACGGTACTATTATATGGGATATAGCTCACCTTGTAGATGAGGTTAAGCAGGGTATTAAGCAATGTAGCGCAATCGGTAAAATTCCTGAAACTGTTGCTATTGATACTTGGGGTGTTGACTATGTTCTTTTAGATGAAAACAAAAAAGAAATATTACCCGCAGTAGCTTACAGAGATGGCCGTACAAACGGTATTCCCGAAGAAATTGATGAAATTATTCCCCGTGTAGAGCTTTACAAGAGAAACGGTATTCAGCCTATTAATTTTAACACAATTTATCAGCTTTACTGTGATAAAAAGTCAGGTAAATTAGAAAATGCCAAGCACTTTTTAATGATTCCTGAATATCTTTCATTTAAGCTTACAGGTGTTTTAAGAAACGAATACACCAACGCTACAACAGGTGCGCTTGTTAATGCCGAAACTAAAAAGCGTGATGATGAATTACTTGAAATGCTCGGTATAAAGACTGACATTTTTGAGGATTTATCCTTACCGGGAACAGTTGTAGGAAGCTTTAGCGAAGAAATGAAGGATTTTGCAGGCTTTGACTCTACAGTTATTCTTTGTCCTTCGCACGATACGGCTTCGGCAGTTGCAGCTTGTCCTGTTGGCGATAACGGTGTTTATATTTCATCAGGTACTTGGAGTCTTATCGGTACTGAAAATATGTATCCCGTACTTACTGAAGAAGCAATGAACGGTGGCTTTACTAACGAAGGCGGAATTAACTACCGTTACCGTTTCCTTGAAAACATTATGGGTATGTGGCTTTTCCAGAATATAAGACGTAATCTTGATAAAAAGTACACTTATGATGAAATGATGAATATGGCAATGGAAAGTGATTTCACAGAGCAAATTAATCCTAATGCCAAGGAATTTGTAGCGCCTGAAAATATGGTTGAAGCTATAAGAGCATATTTAGGCAAGCCCGAGCTTCCGATAGGCGATGTACTTAATTCGGTTTATAATTCACTCGCTAATTCTTATAAAGAAGCAGTTGAAACTATTGAACGCGTAAGCGGTAAGCAAATTGATTTAATCAATATCATAGGTGGCGGCAGTAAAGACCAATACCTTAATAAGCTTACTAAACAGTACACAGGCAAAAAGGTTCTTGCAGGTCCTACCGAGGCTACCGCAACAGGTAACCTTATAGCACAGTTAATGTATTTGGATAACGCCTATACATTAGAAGCTGCCCGTGAAACAGTTAAAAAATCATTTGATATATTGGAGGTATAAAAATGAGTTACATAGATGCAAAAGCAAAATATGCAAAATTTGGTATTGATACTGATGCTGCAATTAAAAAATTAATGGGTGTGCCCGTAGCACTTCACTGCTGGCAGGGTGACGATGTTAGAGGCTTTGACCAAAAGAGTGACGGCCCTTTAACCGGCGGTATTCAAACTACCGGTAATTACCCCGGTGCTGCAAGAACTCCCGAAGAATTAATGGCAGACCTTGACGTTGTTTTAAAGCTTTGCCCCGGTACTAAAAAGTTAAATCTTCACGCTTGCTATGCTATTTTTGACGATGAAAACGGCGGTTGGGTAGACCGTGATAAAATAGAACCCAAGCACTTTAAAAAGTGGGTTGATTTCTGTAAAGCAAGAGGCCTTGGTTGTGACTTTAACCCAACCTTCTTCTCACATCCTATGTGTGACCCATTAACTTTGGCAAGCCCTAACGAAGAGGTTAGAAAGTTCTGGATTGAACACGGTAAGGCTTGTATCCGTATTTCACAGTACTTGGCAGAGGAACTCGGTCAGGAATGTGTTATGAATATCTGGACAGGTGACGGCTTTAAGGACATCCCTGCTGACAGAATGGGTCCTCGTATGCGTTATAAGGATTCTATCGACCAGATTTTATCTGAACCGTTTGATTTCAAAAAGGTTAAGCCTTGCGTTGAATCAAAAGTATTCGGTATCGGCGTAGAAGCTTATACCTGCGGTAGTGCAGAATTCTCACTTTCTTATGCCGCTGCTAACAGTGACAAGTGTATTCCGCTTATGGATAACGGTCACTATCATCCAACCGAAGTTGTTTCGGATAAGATTCCCGCACTCCTTACCTTCTTCCCCGAAATTGCGCTTCACGTAACAAGACCTATTCGTTGGGATTCTGACCACGTTGTTCTTCTCGACGATGAAACAAAAGAAATCGCAAAAGAAATCGTTCGTTGTGGCGGTCTTGAAGGTAGCGTTAAAATTGCGCTTGACTATTTTGATGCTTCTATCAACAGAATCTCTGCTTGGACAGTTGGTTTCAGAAACCTTCAAAAAGCATTGCTTATGGCTTTACTTACACCGGACGCTATGCTTAAAGCATTGCAGGACGCTAATAACTTTACCGAGCTTATGGTAATGCAGGAAGAACTCAAAACAATGCCTTTCGGTGATGTTTGGGAACAGTACTGTAAAGAATGCGGCGCTCCTTGTGACGGCGAATGGTTCCCCGTAATTTCAAATTACGAAACCGAAGTTTTAGCAAAACGCTAATATAGTTTAAAATTAACACCCCGAACTTTTAAAGTTCGGGTTGTATTTTATTTGTTTTGAAAATGCAAGTGAAATTTGTCGAAATAAAAAATATTTTTTAAGTTTATTAGCAGTACTTAACGGTAATAATTTTATTGTATTACGGAGGTACGGTTATGTATAATAAGGTTTCTATTTGTGGGGTTGATACTTCAAAATTGCCCGTTTTAAAGGAGGCGGAAAAGGAAAAGCTTTTAATAGAGGTTAAAAAGGGTAGCAAGCGTGCAAGGGAAGAATTGATAAACGGTAATTTGCGGTTGGTTTTAAGCGTTATACAAAGGTTTACGGGTAGAGGCGAAAATTTAGACGATTTATTTCAGGTAGGGTGTATAGGACTGATAAAGTCAATCGATAATTTTGATGTTACACAGAATGTAAAATTTTCCACCTATGCGGTGCCGATGATAATTGGAGAAATTAGGAGATATTTAAGGGATAATAATCCAATTAGGGTAAGTCGTTCCATTAAGGATACTGCATACAGGGCAATGCAGGTAAAGGAAAGGCTTATGAGCGAAAGACAAACCGAGCCTACCGTTGAAGAAATTGCAAAAGAGCTAGGTGTTCCTACTACCGATATAGTAATAGCGCTTGAAAGCATTGTGAGTCCAATGTCGCTTTACGACCCCGTTTATTCTGACGGTGGGGATACGATTTATGTGCTTGACCAAGTGGGCGATAATAACGATGATAATAATTGGCTGGAGGAAATACACTTTAAGGAAGCAATAAAAAACTTAAGCGGAAGAGAAAAAAATATTTTAACGCTACGATTTATGCAAGGCAAAACACAAATGGAGGTTTCCGAAGAAATCGGTATTTCACAAGCGCAGGTTTCTCGTCTTGAAAAAGGCGCGTTGGATAAAATAAAGTCATAAAAAAGAGGCTATCGTTTTGATAGCCCCTTTTTTTATTTGCGTTTTAAATATTCTATGATTTTTTCATTCTGAGTCAGAATGTGGCCCATTCCGTAAAGGATAAATAGGTTAATAAGTGAAATTATTAAACCAAGAATTAACACAGCTACTGAAACTACCATAAATATCTCATCAACAAGGACAAGAACAACAGCAACAGCAATAAATGCCAAAAGAATAGCAACAGAAATAACAAAAGAAATGATTTTAATAATTTTATCAATATTATTTATTTTGAAAAAATCTGTAATACGGGTAAGCAACCCCGGTTTTTTTGCGCTTGGTTCCTTGTTATCGCCAACAAATTCAAATGAAGAATCTATTTTGCTCATTTTCGACACCTCGTTTAAATCTTTTTAACGCTAATTGTAACAGCTTCGCCGTTAATATCCCAATCCTTAACAAAGCCCTCTAAAGTACCATCTAAAAGGTTATCTGCCAAGGTATCACCTGTAATATCGGATTTGTACTTGAGCGCAATGCCAACAACTGTTTCGCTACCCTGTAGTGCGATTTCAATATGGTCGGTAACATTGAAGCCTGCTTCCTTACGCATGGTCTGAATTTTGCTTATAAGCTCACGAACAAAGCCTTCGGCAATAAGTTCTTCAGTAAGAACAGTATCAAGCGCTACGGTAATTCCGTTATCGCTAAGTGTGAAGAAGCCTTCTTTTTGAGCAGCATCTATAAGCAAGTCTTCGGTTTCGAGCTCTATATCTCCTGAAGAAAGACTTAAAACAAGCTTACCGGTTTCATCTAACTGCTTTTTAGCGGCGTTGCCGTCAATTTCAGCTAAAGCGGTACGGATTTCACCTAACTGTTTACCGAACTTCGGTCCTAGTGTTTTAAGCTGTGGCTTAAAGGTATAACTTACAAAGTTATCAACTTCGCCTGTGAAATCAACATTTTTAATGTTAAGTTCTTCCTTGATGATATCGGTATAGGTTTCTTCTAATTCGCCGTCAAGCTTAACGTACATAACATTAAGGGGCTGACGGTTTTTACGTGAAGAACCGTTACGTGCAGCACGGCCGAGTACAACAATTTCAAGAACCTTTTCCATTTGCTGCTCAAGCTTTGTATCTATTAAAGCTTCGTCAACAGTTGGGAAATCGCAAAGGTGAATACTCTCAGGAGCGTTTTTATCAACACTGCCAACAAGATTCAAGTAAATGTTTTCTGCCATAAACGGAATCATAGGAGCGGCAGTCTTTGCGGTTGTAACAAGTGCAGTATAAAGGGTAAGGTAAGCGGCAATCTTATCGTCGGTCATACCCTGTACCCAATAACGTTCTCTGCCACGGCGTACGTACCAGTTACTCATTTCGTCGGTAAATTCCTGCAAAGCACGAGCGGCTTCAGGAATACGGTAGTTCGAAAGGTTTTCATCAACAGTTTTAACCATTGAATTAAGCTTTGATAAAAGCCATTTATCCATAACGGTTAATTCATAATCGTTAATGTTGTATTTTGTTGGGTCAAACTTATCAATATTAGCGTAAAGCACATAGAAAGCGTAGGTATTCCAGAGTGTACCCATAAATTTGCGTTGACCTTCAGTAACTGCTTTACCGTGGAAACGGTTTGGAAGCCATGGTGCAGAGTTAGTATAGAAATACCAACGAATAGCGTCTGCGCCGTAGGATTCGAGTGCATCAAACGGGTCAACTGCGTTACCCTTGGATTTACTCATCTTCTGACCGTTTTCATCCTGAACGTGACCTAAAACTATAACATTCTTATAAGGTGCTTTATTGAAAATAAGGGTTGAAATAGCTAAAAGTGAATAGAACCAACCACGAGTCTGGTCAACTGCTTCGGAAATAAAGTCAGCAGGGAACTGCGCTTCAAATAATTCCTTATTTTCAAAAGGATAGTGGTGTTGAGCAAAAGGCATTGCACCCGAGTCGAACCAACAGTCAATAACCTCGGGAACACGGTGCATTTCTTTGCCACATTCGGGACATTTAATTGTAACTGCATCAATATAAGGTCTGTGAAGTTCGATATCATCGGGGCAATTGTCAGACATTTCTTTTAATTCTGCAATACTGCCGATTGAATGTAAATGACCGCATTCACAGGTCCATATATTAAGCGGTGTACCCCAATATCTGTTACGGGAAATACCCCAGTCCTGAACATTCTTAAGCCAGTCGCCGAAACGGCCCTTACCAATGCTTTCGGGAATCCAGTTAATAGTGTCGTTATTACGGATTAAGTCTTCCTTAACGTCGGTCATCTTGATAAACCAGGATTCACGTGCATAGTAAATAAGGGGAGTGTCACAACGCCAACAGAACGGATAATCATGTTCAAATTTAGGAGCGTCGAATAAAAGACCTGCTTTGTCTAAATCGGTTAAAACGAGCGGGTCAGCATCCTTAACAAACTTGCCGGCATATGGGGTTTCTTCTGTAAGTTCACCCTTACTGTCAACAAACTGAACGAAAGGTAAATCGTACTTTCTGCCAACCTTAGAGTCATCTTCACCAAAGGCGGGAGCAATATGAACGATACCTGTACCGTCAGACATAGTAACGTAAGAGTCACAAGTGATAAAGTGAGCCTTTTTCTTTTGCTTTTCGCAAACGGGTTTCTGGAAGTCGAAAAGGGGCTCGTATTCTTTATATTCAAGGTCTTGACCCTTATATTCTTCCAAAATTTCGTAAGCGGGGGTTTCTTCGGTTGCAAGCTTAGAAAGAACCTTATCCAAAAGTTCTTTTGCCATATAGTATGTGTAACCGTCGTTAGCCTTTACCTTGCAGTAAGTATCATCGGGGTTAACGCAAAGTGCTACGTTAGATGGAAGCGTCCAAGGTGTTGTGGTCCAAGCGAGGAAATATGCATCTTCGTTTGCTACCTTAAAGCGAACAACAGCACTGCGTTCTTTTACGTTTTTATAGCCTTGAGCTACTTCGTGTGAAGAAAGGGGAGTTCCGCAACGTGGACAGTAAGGTACGATTTTAAAGCCCTTATATAAAAGACCTTTTTCATAAATCTGCTTTAATGCCCACCATTCAGATTCGATAAAGTTATTATCGTAGGTAACGTAAGGGTCATCCATATCTGCCCAGAAACCAACGGTTTTTGAGAAATCTTCCCACATACCCTTGTATTTCCAAACACTTTCTTTACAATGGCTTATAAATGGGTCGAGGCCGTATTCTTCAATCTGCTCCTTACCGTCAAGACCTAAAAGCTTTTCAACTTCAAGCTCAACCGGAAGACCGTGGGTATCCCAACCTGCTTTTCTTGGTACCATTGAGCCCTTCATTGTGCGGTAACGGGGAATCATATCCTTAATAACACGGGTTAAAACGTGACCGATATGCGGTTTACCGTTAGCGGTAGGTGGACCGTCATAAAATACGTAGGGTTCACCCTTTGCACGCTGCTCTATACTTTTTTCAAAAATTTTGTTATCATCCCAAAACTGTTTGATTTTCTTTTCTTCTTCAACAAAATTGAGATTTGGTGAAATGTTTTTATACACTCTGGTTTCTCCTTTACAAAAAATTGCCTTCACCCTATGCATAATAGGGTAAAGGGAACATACTTTACAACCACCTATTACGACAAACTAACATTTGCGGTTTCTGTAACGCGAAACAAACGGACTAAGCTTACTTAAATTTCAGCCGTCAACTCAGGAGTGATACCGATTTTACGAATTGTAAGGCTTACACCGTCCCTTACTCGCTTTGAATTCTACCTAAAACCGCAGTCTCCGTCAAAGTTATTAAATATAAGGTTTTAATTATTCGCTAACTGTGGGGATTTGTTGCTTTAAAGCTGCTCTTGTTTTGCGAACTTCGCCGAGGTTAGCAGTAAGACCTTCGTCTGCGCGACGCATAATATCGTCAACAAAGTCCTGAGCGGCCTTTCTCATTTCGCGGCTCTTACCCTGAGCGTTAGCAATAATTTCAGCAGCCTTAGCCTGAGATAATTTAACAATCTCTTCCTGTGCTACCATTGCTTTTGCTTTTTCTTCAGCGTTTCTGATAATAGCGTCAGCTTCGCGCTTAGCGTTAGTAATAATGTCTGCGCGGTCAGCAACGATGCCCTTTGCCTGCTTGATTTCAGCAGGGATGTTAAGACGGATATCGTCTACAACTGCTCTTAATTTTTCAATGTCTACAACAGTCTTCTTGCCGGGGATTTTAATACCGCTGTCAAGCACCTCGTCAAACTGTTCCAATAATTCGTCAAGTGTCATTTTTTCTTCCTCCGTAAACCAATTTGGTATTATTTTTTTGAACTTATTCTGTCGATAATATCTTGTTTTATAACCTCAGGCACAAAGCTTGAAATATCGCCGTTCATAGCGGCTATTTGCTTAACCATACTTGAACTTAGATACATATTCTGCGCCGCAGTAGTTAAAAACAAGGTTTCAACATCTGGGTTTAACTTCTTATTCGTTAATGCCATTTGGAATTCATACTCGAAGTCCGACATGGCACGAAGTCCTTTGATAATTGCAGTAGCGTTGTGACTTGCCGCATAATCTGCAAGTAGACCTGAATAATGCTCAACTTCAACATTTTCAAGGTTAGGGATACATTTTTTAATCATTTCAACCCGTTCTGCACCTGTAAAGCAATTCTTTTTTGCCGAATTATCAGCTACAACAACAATTACCTTATCAAACATATTGGCCGCTCTTTCAATAATATCAAGATGACCAAAGGTTACAGGGTCAAAACTGCCGGGGCATATTGCTACACTGTTTTTCATAAGGAAGCCCCTTTTCTATAAATTGCAACATTTATTTTACCGTAACGGTAGGTTCGGTAAATGTTAAAACCGCCAATGCTTTCGGGAATTTCTACCTCGGGCGGATATTCACAAACAACAGTTCCGTAATCGCTCATAAGCGGTAAAACGGATTTTATTGCGGGAATAAGCAGACCTTCCGCATAGGGTGGGTCTAAAAAGGCAATATCAAAGGTATCACGGCTCATTGCCGTAAAGGATGAATAATCCGTTTGGTAAACCTTTGAATTTTCTAAAAAGTTCGTATTTTCAAGATTTTGTTTTATTACCTTTATTGAAGCGGCGGAAGAATCTACAAAGGTGGCACTTTCGGCGCCACGGCTTAAAGCTTCGATTCCAAGCTGACCGCTTCCTGCGAATAAATCCAAAATTCTTCTGCCCTCAATATCAAACTGAAGAACGCTGAATACGGCTTCTTTTACCTTTTCCGAAGTAGGACGAACATCGCGGCCTTGGGGTGTTACGAGGCGTTTACCTCTTGCAATACCCGTAATTACACGCATTATAATCACCAAAGTCAACAAATAATTTGGGACACAAAGTACCCATTGTCCATACTATCCTCTATATTATCCCACTAAACACTACCTTTTGTCAAGTGTTTTTTATAATATTGCAAATTTATAATAAATAATATATAATAAGCATTATGAATATTGTGTATTTGATGTCGGCAGATATAAATGCTTACGATTTTTTAGAAAAAAAATTAAAAGAAAAATTTAATATTTCAATACCTGAAATTAAAAAGGGCGCCCACGGCAAACCGTATTTTGAAAAAAACGGTATTTATTTTAATATTTCACATACTGACGGATTACAGGCGGTAGCTATTAGCGACAGCGAGGTTGGTGTGGATATTGAAAAAATAAGAAATGTAAATTTACAGGTTGCATCTCGTTTTACAAAAGAGGAATACGATTATATTATGACTGCAGATAGCTATAACCGTTTTTTTGAAATATGGACTAAAAAGGAAGCATATTTAAAATATAAGGACACGGGTATTTCGGGCGGACTTAATAGTTTTAACGTTTTTGAAATGTCCGAAAAGATTAATACTTTTGTTATTGACGGTTATGTTATTTCGGTATGTAGTAAAAAAGATTATAAAATCGAGGTAGTTTAATGAAATTCAGCAAAATTTATGAACCAAGAATAAGCGAATATGCAAGGGACGGTAAGTTATCTATTAACAGCATTATAGGTATATTGGAGGATGCGGGCTCAAAGCATTCGGCTTCGATTAATGATAATATTATTGAAAGCGGCCTTAACGGCGTTTCGTGGATATTGGTTGAATGGAATGTTAAAATACACAGTCTGCCTGACAGTAGTGAGAAGCTTTATGTTGATACTTGGGCGGTTTGCAAAAGAGCAGAGCTTATTACAAGCCGTGAGTTTGAAATTAAGGACAAGGACGGCAATGTATATATAAACGCTTGTGAAAAGCTTGTTTTACAGGATTTTAACAATGGAAGACTTTTAAAAATCACACCTGAAATGATGACCGATTACAAGCCTGAAGCAGAAGTACATTATGACTTTGATTTTTCAAAATTACGCGAACCCGAAGGTTATGATTTTGAAAAAAGTCTTGCGGTAAGAGCTACGGATATTGACTTTAACGAGCATGTACACAATACATATTATCTGGATTATGCTTTAGATGCTATAGAGCATTACGAAAAGCAGACGGTAAGCGGATTTAGAATTGTCTATAAAAAACCGCTTGTTTACGGTGATACAGTGGCGCTCAAAAGTCTTAATACCGATGATGCATATATAGTAGGAATATACAAGGAAGATACCCTTTGTACATTAGTAGAATTAAAAAAATAATGATTTTCGGAGGAAAACAAAATGAATGTTAAAGGCTTTAAGGTTAATTTTTTAGGGGATAGCATTACCGAAGGCGTCGGTGTTTCGGATACAAACAACCGTTACGATGTTTATATAGCTAAAAAGCTTGGGTTTTCTGCGGCTAACAGCTACAGTATTAGTGGCAGCCGTTTGGCTCATCAAACCTATCCAAGCGCAAAGCCTAGATACGACCTTTGTTTTTGCGGTCGCGCATACGATATGGATACTACTGCAGATATGGTTGTAGTTTTCGGTGGCGTAAACGATTATATTCACGGCGATGCACCATTTGGAGAAATAGGGGATACCATTCCAAGTACTTTCTGTGGCGGCGTGTATTTTCTTATGAATTTTCTTCGCGAAACCTACGGTGATAAACCAATTATATTTATGAGCCCTGCCCGTTGCTTCTTGCGTCATCAGGTGGACGATTTAATCCCCTCAGTACATGATGCAAAGCGTGTACCCGGTAAACCGCTTATAGATTATGTTGATGTAATAATAGAAACCGCTAAGCAATTTGATATCAAGGTGCTTGACCTTTATAGAAATTTAGGTGTAGACCCGCATATTCCCGAGCAGTTCGAAAAATATACTACAGACGGTCTGCATTTTAACGATGAAGGTCACATACTTATAGCGCAAAAGCTTGAAGAATTAATAGCTTCTATTTAATAAAAAACCGCCGATTTCTCGGCGGTTTTTGTTGTGGATTAGATGCTTTACAGTAACTCTATTTCACCTAATACGGTTTTAGAAATATAGTCATCCTTAAACTTACTCATCTGTGCCATGTGAGGCTGAGTCATATGAATTTGTTGATGCTCCTTTGATTCCCACTGTTCAACCAATAAAATTTCGTTTGCATCTTTTTCCGATAGGTAGTAGTCGTATTTAATGCAGCCGTTTTCTTCGCGAATAGAGTTTAAAATACCTGTGTCCTTCATTTTTTGAATAAAGGCTTCTCGTTTATTTTCTAAACAGTCAAATTTCACATATATTGTATACATAGTAATCAGCTCCTAAAATATTTAAATAAAGTTAATTATAACTTGCAGCTATAATACACCTCAAATAATTATGATTTTTACATATTTATATTATAGCACATTTAATTTCAATGCTCAACAGTTTTCAGCAAAAATCTTACGATTGCAGCATTTTCTTTTTATTATTTATATAGCAATAGCCGATGAGGGTTACTCATCGGCTATAAAGCTAATTATCTTAAAATTTTACTAAACCCCCCTGTTATTATTAAAAATTTAAACTTTTTTTTAAGAAAGAGGTGTGTTATAATATGTTTATAATAAAATTATCAGAATTCAAAACAATCATAGAGTTATATTTAAAAATAGGGGCTGAGAAATTATGAATAAAAAAATATTAAGTTTAATGTTGGTGATTACTATGTTATTTTCTTTGATCCCGTCATCGATTTCGACTTTAAGGGCAGAAAGTAATGTTATTACAACTAATACCGTTGCCACAGCTGACGGAAATATGACAGTAACCTACGCTATAACATCTGAATCTGACTCCGAATATTCTCTCACCGTTTCAGGAAGCGGTGCGCTTGCCGACTATTCTGCAGAAAATACACCGTGGGCAGAGTATAACAGCAAGATAACAAAAGTAATAATCGAGGAAGGAATAACAACTTTATCTTCGGGTGCTTTCAGTGGACTTTCGGCACTTGCCGAAATTTCGGTAGCCCTCAGTACTACTGCTATTGACGAAACCGCTCTTCCTTCGCATTCATTTATCTTAAAAGGTTATATGAATCATGCTTCAGGCAACTTTGCCGAAGCACATGACAATATTGTTTTCAAAGCAAAAACCCTAAGAATTCTTGCCATCGGAAACAGCCATACTGCCGACTGGTCCGCTTGGGTTGATCCTATTTTTTCTGATTTAGACGCTGAGCTTGAAACTGACTTCGAGCTTACAAAATTAACCTTCGGAGGACGCGGTCTTGTTAAGCCGACAAGTCGCGGTTCCCACTACGAAGTTGCAAAAGGAATAGGCGATTATCAGTATACCGAATCCGACCGTAACAATTATATAAACGCATTTAAAAAGACATATGATATCGTTATAATGCAGGACTATCACGAATCTACCTCGACCGATGACAAAGATGGTGGAGCAAACTATGCTGACGATATACAAATGGCTGTTAATTGGATTCACACCGAGGCTCCCGGAGCAAAAATAATCTGGTTTGCAGACTGGGCAGACAAGAACTATAATAAGGCTGACCTTGAGCTTTCCTGGAATCAAAGCATGAAGGCTATTGCTGCGGTAAAGGCGCTCAGTGAAAATAGACCTGACTACATAGTTCCCGCTTCAACCGTTTTACAGAATGCACGCACCAGCTACCTTGGAACAACCAATAATAAAGTGGATGCTCTTGAACTCATAGACGGCGGATTTACCGATTTTGCGGCAGGCGAACTTGACAAATACTCACTCCTTGAACGTGACGGAACACACATGAGCCTTGAGCTCGGCCGTTACCTTATGGGTTCGGCAGTTCTTTATCATATCGTAAATTACTTTGAAAATGTTATTGACGCAAACGATGGCTTCAGCTATTTTGACACTGTCAAGACAGCGCCTGAATTTACAAATAATAAAGGTCAGGCCTGGCTCGGAGAGTTCGTTCCTGAAATTTGGGCAATCATAAGAGAATCGGTTGAAAACGCATATACCAATCCTAATGTTGTTACAAGCTGCAACGATAAATATGCTACCGACCCATTCATTGCTGCTTATGAGCAGGTAAAGACCATTATCAAGGGTGTTGACTTTACCACCGCAAACCCGACCGAAGCTGATATTATAGCCGCATACAGAGCTGAGTCTGTTGTATCAGCTCTTGAAAAAATTGAACTTTTTGACCTTACCGCTGAGGATATTGTCATAGAATATATCCCCGAGACCGAGCTCACAAAGGGTGTTTGCAATATTTCTGTCGACTGTCATTATGGTTACAGCTACCCCGCAGAACCCCTCGTTACAATTGAAATGGTAAAATACGGAGACTCCAACGGAGACGGAAACATAAACACATCTGATTTCACCTCACTTCGTCGCCATCTGCTTAAGGGGACCGCTGTCAAGAATGGCGCCGACGCAAACGGAAACGGCAAAACCGATATTTGCGACCTTGTGCTTCTTGACGAATATCTCGATAGCATCGGCGGTGGAAATATCATTGTAACTCCTCTTGATCAGAAGAAAAACGATATTCGACCTACCGTTAGATCGGGATGGCATATACACGACGTCACAGTGAGTGGACGCAGATATACCTTAAATTACAACTACCCCGACCCGCTTGCAGATATCGAGCGCTATCCTTCTTTTGAAGCTGACGGTGTTACTCCCACAAAGTGGAAGACCACCCATGATAACATCTTCACCCCAGACCGCAGTGCTTATGTCGGTGGTATAGCTCCGTCTATTACACTTAAGAATAACGAGAATAAAGAAGTAAGTAATTCCATTTACACATACGTTTCAAATACTCAGGAAAATATCGAAGGCAAGTCGTTGATGTTCTATGTAAAGCACACTTATGACGACGACATAAAGGATGCTGACAAGCAGTCTATGCTGCTGGGACTGCTTGTTACAAACCATTACTTATATTCTGGAGAACCCTATTACATCTATGACAAGTCTACCGGCGAATGGAGCAAAAAGGTATTTCCTCACCTAATTGATGATCTTCCTATCTACTACAGATCTTCCGCTTCATACATCGAGCTTACCCCCGACTTTGAAGGATGGGTAATGATTCCCGCTACAAGCCTCAGGGACAACAAAAACGCTGTTCTCTCCACCTTTACCGATGTTAAGTTTTCTCCCGGAACCTTAGGTGGAATTTACGGCGAGCTCATATATGGTGACCTTTGTATAGTTGAAAATATAGACCCCACCTTAAATGGAGATACAGGTGCTATCAGTTCAAACACGATTACTCTCCCGTCTGACTTCCCATTCGCTGTAAAAGAGGCAACTACCGTACACAGTTTTACACCGCTTGTTACCGGTCAGGTTCGCAACTATCCGCTTTCACCTGCTTGGAATATGCAGACCATTACCGCAAACGGCAACCGCTACACCGTAAACTTCAAGCTGCCCGATCCCTTTGCGAGTGAGCTTTATCCGAAGGATGCCGCCATTCCCAAGGACGGTGTAAACGCCACATATCAGCAGCAGTATGACAAGCTTTTCAGTGAGGACGGAACCTGCTATGACGGCGGAATATTCACTCATATTTACTACCACTCGTACGATGATCCCACATATGCTCTTCAGGATCAGAACGCTCGTTTGAACCTCGGTTTGTCCGAAAAGGTAGACCTGACCGGCAAAGCAATTATGTTCTATGTTGATCATTCCTATGATTCAAACATTAAGGATTCAGAGAAGCAGGCTATCGAATTTACGCCTATGGCTCATTGGGCACGTGCTAAAGAAGGTGCTACCTACTACCGCTATGACACCGCCACTAAGCAGTGGACTGCCGAAACAGCCAACGCGGTAGGTGAATATGGACCAGAGTGGAACGGCACCAGACTTACAATACCTGTTGATTTTGAAGGTTGGTTCTTAATTCCCGCATCTTCTCTGCACTCGGCCATCACCGAGGTCGGAGACATCCGCTTCTACTGGCATGCGCTCGGTGGAAAATACGGCAACCTCACAATAGGTGATGTTTGTATGACAGATATTACCGATCCCACCACTCTCGGTGGCAACGACCGTGCGACATCCGCTAACACAACCGATCTTGCAAAGGATTTCCCCATTACAGTTGTGAAACCGATAGTCCTCGGACCGCAAAAATAACTCTTTGTATAACAAAATCCCGTTCGTACTGAACGGGATTTTTCATTGTTAACATTAAAGATATTTTTTAATTATTGGGGCACACATATTCATTATTTTCTGTCGAGGCATTTCTTTCAGGTAATTCTTGTTTTGTGAATTTAGCAATTACTTGCTTTTTTGATAGCTGCCAGTGCTGTTATACACAAAAGAGAGAATTCTTATTTTCGTCATTTATGGATGTACATTCTTGACATACCCGTCTCGCCGTCACATTGCACCATACAGAAAAATTCCCAACCGTATCTTTCATAAAATCCTGTGTGGTCTGTAACCAAATACACAGGGGAAATACCGGCTAATTTCAAATCTTCAACTGCCATATTAAGTAAATATCCCGCAATTCCTTGTTTGCGGTGTTTTTCTTCTGTATAAACGGCGCAAATGTTTGGAGAAAGGTCAGGACGGTTGTGAAAATCATTTTGAATAACACCCAGACCGCCGACAATCTGACCTTCGCGCAAACAAAGATACCAGCCGTATTCGGTTTCGTTTTGCAAGTATGCGGTCATACATTCGAGATACGCTTCATATGGTGCAGACCACTTACTGCTGAACCATTCCGCTGCTCTAAGCATCAGTTCAGGCTTTTCCCGAAGTGTAATATATTGATACTCTGTTGCCAATATTCTCACCACGCTCTGTTTCTTATTTTTTCTTTAAAACAATAGCGATAAAGTTCAAGTATTTACAAGCCCCTGCTTCAATCGCTTTTCTGTCATTTATAGCATATTCATTGTCGCACTGAATCCAATCGTTCCAGCATTCTTCATTACTTTCCATCTCACTAATAGAAACAATCTCACTGTCCTTAGATTTTGAAACAATGTTTTCCCAATATTCTATATCGTGGATATAGTCTAATTGTTCAGGAGTCCAGGATAATAATAATTCTTTTGGAATATTATTGTGGCAGTCTTTTTTCATTCCCGGAACAACTATATAAATATAACCGCCTTGCTTTACAAAGGGCAGAAGTTTTTCATCTAGAAAGCCTACATCTCTTCCAAAATAATTATAGGAATCTGTGCTAACAACTGCATCGAAAAATTCTTTTTCATATTTTAAATCGGTAGCATCCGCTTTTACAGCAATAATTTCTTCCTCGTCGAGTCCCATTTCGGCAAAGAATTTTTGGTTTTCTTCAGCTTCACTCCAAAGGTCAGTCGCATAAACCTTAAATCCATATTCTTTTGCTAAAAACACAGATGTAATTCCTTGTCCACTACCCAAATCCATAACAATAGCACCTGTTTTAATCCTATTGTCAATCATCAGTTCTTCTTCTAATTTTAACGGATTAGGACCCATAATTTTTTGTTTAATCAAATCACTATCATATTTTTGGGTTTTTACATATTTCATTTGGAATTTTCCTTTGCTATCTTGTTTTTATATATTATAACATTTTTAAGGCGATTTTGCAACGGATATAAAAACTCCCCACCGATTGCTCGGTGGGGAGTGATTTGTTTTATAAAGTCAGCAATTACTTGCTTTCCTTAATTGCAGCCTGTGGTGCAGTACGCAAAAGAGGGAAATTATTTAATCCATTTTTTACACCAAGCGAACATGGTTTCGGACATTTCATTAAAGCCGATTGTTTCACCATCTTTCAATTTTATAAAGGTGTCCACAATCACTTTTTCGTCAATCGAAACCAGTGCGGATAATTCCTTTTGATGACTGATATACTTCCCCGTTTCTCTAAAATATATTGCCTGTATCACAAAAGAAGCAGATTTATATAGTCCTTTTACGATGTCTTCGCTTTTTTCATAAAGCATATTATGAACACAGCCGTGATATATATTGCACACACCCGTTTTAATCGCTCTATTAACAGCAACATCATCAATTAGCACGAGTAATTCATCAAGACTACCTTTTATCGCCTTTGTGTCATAATAAAACTGAAAAAGGTCAGAAGGCTCCCAATTCAAAATCTCATCTTTACCAGAGAGAAAACCACAAATCAGTTCTCTATGGGGTAAATCATCTAACATTGTGTTGTAGGTATTGATATCCAAAGCAGACAATTCATCAAGAATTACAACAATATCTATATCGCTTGTGTCACGCGCTTCCCCACGACCATAACTTCCTTGCAAACCGACAAACCATACACGATTTTCAAAGGTTTGATTTAATGCTTGCAAAAAAACTTCTAACCAAGTTTTAATATCTATCATTTTTCTTACCTCATGGATTTTTTATAGTTTGTAATATTATATCATATAAAAGGAAGAATTTCCATAAAAATCGCCCTGCCGATTATTTCAGCAGGGCGATAGTTTTGCTTTATAAATCTAATTACTTAGATTCTTTGATAGCAGCCTGTGCAGCAGCGAGTCTTGCGATCGGCACACGGAAAGGTGAGCAAGATACGTAGTCAAGACCAATCTTGTGGCAGAACTCAACAGAAACAGGGTCGCCGCCGTGCTCACCGCAGATACCGCAGTGGATTTCAGGACGGGTCTTCTTACCGAGGGTTACAGCCATATCCATTAATTTACCAACGCCTGTTTGGTCAAGCTTAGCAAACGGATCGTTTTCGTAAATCTTGGTGTCATAGTAAGCGCTTAAGAACTTACCAGCATCGTCACGGCTGAAGCCGAAGGTCATCTGTGTTAAGTCGTTTGTACCGAAGCAGAAGAATTCAGCTTCTTTAGCAACATCGTCAGCAGTGAGACAAGCACGTGGGATTTCCATCATGGTACCAACTTCGTACTTGAGGTCTGCGCCTGCAGCAGCGATTTCAGCGTCAGCAGTAGCAACAACGATATCCTTAACGAACTTCATTTCCTTAACTTCACCGGTTAAAGGAATCATGATTTCGGGAACTAAGTTCCAATCAGCGTGAGCTTTCTTAACATTGATAGCAGCGCGGATAACAGCCTTAGTCTGCATCTTAGCGATTTCAGGGTAGGTAACTGTTAAACGGCAACCACGGTGACCCATCATTGGGTTGAATTCGTGGAGAGAAGAGATGATATTCTTAATGTCTTCAACAGTTTTGCCCTGAGCGTCTGCAAGAGCCTTAATGTCAGCTTCTTCGGTAGGAACGAATTCGTGAAGAGGTGGATCCAAGAAACGGATACAAACAGGTTTGCCTTCGAGAACTTCGTAAAGTTTTTCAAAGTCGCCTTGTTGATAAGGAAGAATCTTATCAAGAGCAGCTTCTCTTGCTTCAACAGTGTCAGAACAGATCATTTCACGGAAAGCAGCAATTCTTTCAGCTTCGAAGAACATATGCTCTGTACGGCAAAGACCGATACCTTCAGCGCCGAGTTCAACAGCCTTCTTAGCGTCAGCAGGAGTATCAGCATTGGTACGAACCTTTAATGTTCTGAATTCATCAGCCCAAGCCATGATTCTGCCGAATTCTCCTGCGATTTCAGCGTCAACAGTTGGGATAATACCGTCATAGATATTACCGGTTGAACCGTCGATAGAAATGTAGTCGCCTTCGTTAAAGGTTTTACCACCGAGTGTAAACTTCTTGTTTTCTTCGTCCATGATGATTTCGCCGCAACCGGATACGCAGCAAGTACCCATACCACGAGCAACAACGGCAGCGTGAGAAGTCATACCACCACGAACGGTGAGGATACCCTGAGAAGCCTTCATACCTGTAATATCTTCAGGTGAAGTTTCCAAACGAACGAGGATAACCTTTTCGCCTCTTTGATTCCATTCGTCTGCATCTTCAGCAGTAAATACAACCTTACCGCAAGCAGCACCTGGAGAAGCGCCAAGACCTTTACCCATAGGAGTAGCAGCCTTTAATGCTTTAACGTCAAATTGAGGATGGAGAAGGGTATCAAGGTTACGAGGATCGATCATAGCAACAGCTTGTTTCTTATCGATCATGCCTTCGTCAACCAAATCACAAGCAATCTTTAAAGCAGCCTTAGCTGTTCTCTTACCGTTACGTGTCTGGAGCATATAGAGCTTACCGTTTTCAACGGTGAATTCCATATCCTGCATATCACGGTAGTGATCTTCAAGGATTGCACAAACTTTATTGAATTCAGCGAAAGCTTCGGGGAACTTATCAGCCATTTCAGCGATAGGCATAGGAGTACGAACACCAGCAACAACGTCTTCACCCTGAGCGTTGGTAAGGAATTCACCCATAAGGCCGGGTTCACCGGTAGCGGGGTCACGAGTAAATGCAACACCTGTACCGCAAGTATCACCCATGTTACCGAAAGCCATCATCTGTACGTTAACAGCGGTACCCCAAGAATAAGGAATATCGTTGTCACGACGGGAAACGTTTGCACGGGGGTTGTCCCATGAACGGAAAACTGCTTCAACAGCGCCCATTAATTGTTCTTTAGGATCAGATGGGAAGTCCTTGCCGATTTTGTTCTTGTATTCAGCTTTGAACTGTTCAGCAAGATTTTTAAGGTCGTCAGCAGTAAGATCTACGTCCTGTGTAACGCCTTTTTCTTCCTTCATTTTGTCGATAAGTTCTTCGAAATACTTCTTACCAACTTCCATAACTACGTCAGAATACATTTGGATAAATCTTCTGTAGCAGTCATAAGCCCAACGGGGATTACCAGACTTTGCAGCCATGGTTTCAACAACTTCTTCATTAAGACCGAGGTTGAGGATAGTATCCATCATACCCGGCATAGAAGCGCGGGCACCTGAACGAACTGAAACGAGAAGGGGATTTTCCTTGTCGCCGAACTTCTTGCCAACAACTTCTTCCATTTTTTCGATGTATTCCATGATTTGTGCCTGGATATCATCGTTAATTTTTCTGCCGTCTTCATAATACTGTGTACATGCTTCGGTAGAAACGGTAAAACCTTGAGGAACAGGAAGACCGATTTTGGTCATTTCTGCAAGGTTAGCACCCTTACCGCCGAGAAGTTCACGCATTGAAGCGTCGCCTTCTGAGAAAAGGTAAACATACTTGTGACTCATCAAGAATCAACCTCCTAAAAAATTTATGGATTTTCTCCAATATTAACAAAGTTTACTTAAATGAATTAAGTATCCGATTTATTATAGCAAATATTTTCCTAAAAATAAAGCATTTTTTTTAATTTGTCGAAAATTTCGCAAATATTTGGTTTTTTTATATTAAATTAGTGATAATATACATAAAAACTTGCCTTGAAGTTACGTTTGTGCTAAAATAAGGTAAAATTTTTGATTTGGAGTTATAAATATGGAGTTTAAAGTAAATCATCCCATTATATTTTTAATGGTAGCAGTGCTTATATTAGTGGTGTTGGCGCAGTCGGTTTATTTCCTTGTACGTGCTTACCGTAGAGCACTTGAAATAGGAATGGAAAAAAAGAGGCTAAGAAAAACGATAACCTCTGCGGCGCTTTTTACAATAGCGCCTGCAATTTCGATTTTAGTTGGCGTTGTAGCGCTTTCAAAATCGCTTGGAATACCGCTTCCTTGGTTAAGACTTTCTATAATCGGCTCGCTTTCTTATGAAACAATTGCGGCGGGCAATACACTTAACGAGCTTGGAACCGAAATGGGCAAGCAGATTGATTCGGCGTCTGCCTTTGTAACGGTTGCCTGGGTTATGACACTTGGTATTATCATAGGTCTTTTTTTAACACCGCTTTTGGCAAAGAAAATTCAGGGCGGTATGAAAAAACTTGAAAATATGGACAAAAAGTGGAGCGAAATTTTTTCTAACTCGATGTTTTTAGGTATGATTTCGGCGTTTTTAGGCTATGTTTTCTGGGATTTTTCAAGTGTTTTCAGCGGTAAAGTATCGGCACTTATACCAGTGCTTGTAATGGCTGTTTCTGCGGTACTTATGATGATTTGCGGACTGCTTTCTAAAATTTTAAAGCAAAGATGGATTACCGATTATGCCTTGCCGATAAGCCTTATTGGCGGTATGCTATCGGCAATACCGATAACAAATTGGTTAGGATAAAGGGAGAGTGTTAAAATGAAAAAAGAGCTTACATATCTTGAAAGTGTTCACCGTGACGGACGAATTTGGGGATATACACTTTTTGTACTTGTTTTGGCGTTTCCTTTAGCGCTTTGCCTTATATTCAACGTAATGCCTGAATGGAGCGCATTTGCAAGGGCATTACTTTCGGTACTTCCAATGTATTGGGCGGTAGGGATAATTGAAATATTTACATATATTCCAATGCTTGGTGCGGGCGGTGCTTATTTATCCTTCGTTACGGGTAATATTTCAAACTTAAAGCTTCCTTGTGCGCTTGACGCTATGGAAAAGGCAGAGGTAAAGGCAAACTCTGAAGAGGGCGAAATTATATCTACAATTGCAATTGCGGTTTCAAGCATTGTTACAACGCTTATTATTGTAATAGGCATTGTTTTAATGATGGTTTCAAACTTTGGGGTAGTACTTGAATCCGAGGCTTTGAAGCCTGCCTTTGACCAGCTTTTACCCGCGCTTTTTGGCGGACTTGCAGTAGTATTTGTATCTAAAAATCTTAAGCTTTCAATAGCGCCTATAATTTTAATGCTAGGCTTATTCATATTCACTCCGCTTACTAGTGGCGAGGTAGGAATTATGGCGCCTGTAGGTGTTATATTCACACTTATAATTGCAAGGATTATGTATAAAAAGGGTGTGATTTAATGTTGTATTTTGTACTTGCTTTAGTAATTTGCCTTCTTGCTGTTTTGCTTGTGAGAACCTTTAAATTCACACCAAAGGAAAATGCAAAGGTAATTGAAGAAGCAGTTGAGCTTGACAATAACAAGATAATAGAAAATTTAAGAGCGCTTGTAAGATTTAAAACGGTATCTTTCAAGGATTCTTCGCTTGAAGACGATAAGGAATTTGAGGGGCTTATAAACGCTTTGCCAACCCTTTATCCTAATGTTTTTAAAGAGTGCAGTTTGACCCGTTTGCCTGATAGAGCATTACTGTTTTGTTGGGAAGGTAAAGAACATAATAATGCTTCGGTTATGATGGCGCATTACGATGTTGTTCCTGTGGATGAAACTGCTTGGGACAAGCCGCCGTTTGATGCTGTTTTGGAAGACGGTGTTGTATGGGGTAGAGGTACGCTTGACACTAAGGTTACCTTTAACGGGATTTTATCTGCTGCGGATAAATTGATTTCGGAAGGCTTTGTACCGCAAAATGATATTTATTTTGCCTTTTCGGGTGGCGAAGAGGTTAACGGTAACGGCGCTATAAATATTGTTGATTATTTTGAAAAGAACAAGATTGATTTAGCCATTGTAGTAGACGAGGGCGGAGCTGTTGTCGAGGGCGTTTTCCCCGGTGTTAAAGCGCCTTGCGGACTAATTGGTATTGCCGAAAAGGGACTTTTGGATGTAAAGTACACCTGTAAATCCTCAGGCGGTCACGCTTCGGCACCAAAACCTAATTCACCGCTTGTAAGATTATCACGCGCGTGTTTAAAAATTGAAAATAATCCCTTTAAAAGTCATCTTACAAAACCCGTAGCCGAAATGTTTAACACCTTAGGCAGACATTCTTCTTTTGTGTATAGAATGATTTTTGCGAATTTGTGGTGCTTTAAGGGAGTGCTTGATATACTTTGCAAAAAGCAGGGCGGGGAATTAAACGCACTAATGCGAACTACCGTTGCTTTCACTCAAGCTAAGGGCGGTAATGCTACAAACGTTATTCCGCCTAAGGCAAGTTTGGTTTCAAACATCCGTTTAAATCCGCAGGACACTATGGATTCGGCGATTGAATACTTAAATAAAACAGTTAACGATAAGGATATAGAAATTACTGCTTTACACGGTATGAATCCAAGCAGAATTTCAAAAACCGACTGTGAGGCCTGGGATAAGGTGGCTTCGTCGGTGGCTTCCACCTGGAAGGGCTGTATTGTATCGCCTTATTTAATGGTTCAATGCTCGGATTCACGTCATTACGGCAGAATTTCCGATAAGGTTTACCGCTTTTCCGCTATGGATTTAACAAGCGAAGAACGTGCTACAATTCACGGCAATAACGAAAGAATAAGGGTTGAAACCGCCGTTAAAGCGGTAGAATTTTACGTAAGACTTATGAAACAATGTTAAAAAATAAGCATCCGTTAAGTAACGGATGCTTATTTTGTTTATATTAGTTTTTAAGACTTTGAAGCGGAGCGGGAATTCTTCCTGCGCGGTCAATAAACTTTTTAGGACTCTTATTAAGATTAACCTGCATAATCGGTCCTGCGCCTAAAAGTCCGCCAAAATCAAGCTCTTCGCCCGGCTTTTTGCCAATAGCTGGGATAACTCTTACTGCGGTTGTTTTGGAGTTTACCATACCGATAGCGGCTTCGTCGGCAATAATTGCGGAGATTACTTCCGCAGGGGTTTCACCGGGGATTGCTATCATATCAAGACCCACCGAGCAAACAGCGGTCATAGCCTCTAATTTTTCAAGTCTTAAGTCGCCTGAACGAGCGGCATCAATCATACCCGCGTCTTCAGTAACGGGAATAAACGCGCCCGAAAGACCGCCAACGTAAGAGGAAGCCATTACGCCACCTTTTTTAACCGCGTCGTTAAGCATTGCCAAAGCGGCGGTAGTACCGTGGGTGCCGCAGGTTTCAAGACCCATTTCTTCAAGAATATGGGCTACAGAGTCGCCAACTGCGGGTGTTGGTGCCAAGGATAAGTCAACAATACCGAAAGGAACGCCAAGTCTTTTTGAAGCCTCACTACCAACCAATTGACCCATACGGGTAATTTTGAAGGCGGTACGCTTAATAATTTCGGCAAGCTCGCCGAGGTCGCCGTTAGGGCATTTTTTAAGCGCCGCTTGTACAACGCCGGGACCCGATACGCCTACGTGAAGTACACAGTCAGGCTCGCCAACACCGTGGAAAGCACCTGCCATAAAGGGATTGTCCTCAACCGCATTACAGAATACAACCAATTTAGCGCAGCCTATACACTCACGGTCAGCAGTAATTTCTGCGGCCTCGCGTACAATTTCGCCCATAAGCTTTACAGCGTCCATATTAATACCCGCTTTAGTTGAGCCAATATTTACAGAGGAGCATACATTAGTAGTTTCGGACAATGCACGGGGAATAGAACGAATAAGCGCTTCGTCGCCCGCAGAAAAGCCTTTATGTACCAATGCAGAAAAACCACCTATAAAGTTTACACCTGTAGCATCAGCAGCGCGTTGCAAGGTTTTAGCGTACATAACAGGGTCGCCGCCGGAAGAAGCTAATATCATTGCAATAGGTGTTACCGAAATACGCTTGTTTATAATCGGAATACCGTATTCGCGTTCAATATCCTCGCCGACCTTTACAAGATTACCTGCAAGACGGGTGATTTTATTGTAAATTTTTTCACAGGCTTTTTCGGGGTCACTATCACAACAGTCAAGAAGCGAAATGCCCATAGTAATAGTACGTATGTCAAGATTTTCTTCCGAAATCATATTTATGGTTTCGAAAATATCATTAATATTAATCATTTAAGCTACTCCTTAAATTCTGTGCATTGAATTGAAAACATCCTCGTGCATAACACGGATATCAAGTCCTCTGTTTTCGCCCAAGGACTTCATTTTATTCGAATAATCCGCAAAAGAACAGTTAAGCTCTTTAATTTCGGTAAGCATTACCATTACAAACATATCCTGTAAAACCGACTGAGTAATATCAAGAATATTTGCATTGCACTCGCGGCAGATGGCACTAACATCGGCAATAATGCCTACGGCATCTTTACCAATAACCGATACAACAGTTTTCATAATTTTGTTCCTCCAAAAAATATATTAAAACGATTTTAACATAACTATATAAAAATATCAATAAAAATAAATAAGACCGCCATATCTGACGGTCTTAATATATATAAAGGGGTAAAAATCGGTTATTTAAAGACATAACTGTTATGCCGCCGATAAACAGGATACCCTTTCGAAACCCCTGATATATAATATGCTTTATTGTTCAATCGGTGACTTGCGAATGAAAAGAACACCTAAAGTATTAGCACCGCAATGTGAAGAAATGGTACAGCCTGCGCGTGTTAAGAATACTTCTTTAAAGGGCGCAATGGCTTTAACCTGTTCAACTACGGCATCAACAATCTCATTGTCACAGCCAGCGTGGGTAACAAATACACGGTCTAAATCTATATTTGAAGCATCTTCGATGCGTTCAGCAACGTATTGCTTTAATACCTCGCCGTATTTACCGCGGTATTTTTTGCCAACATCCATTTTGCCGTTTTTAACTTCAATGCAGGGCTTTAATTTTAAAAGGTTAGCGCCAAGCATTGCAACAGCAGAGCAACGACCGCCTTTGTGTAAATATTCAAGACTGTCGATAACGAAAGAAGCGTCAACACAAGGGATAAGTGAATTTATTTTTTCAACAATAGCCTGAGCTTCCATACCGCTTGCAGCCATTTCAGCCGCAGCAATAACCAAAAGACCCGAACCTGTGGAAAGATTTCTTGAATCTATAACAAAAATATTTTCAAATTCACTTGCAGCAAGTAGGGTGTTATTGTAGGTGGAAGACATTTCCGAGCTTAAGGAAAAATGGATAACAGCTTTTCCTTCATCAGCAAAGGGCTTGAAATAATCTATACAGTCACCAACATTAGCTGCGGTGGTTTTTGGTAATTCGCCTGTTTTTTTGTGGTATTCATAAATTTCATCGGGTGTGATATCCACACCGTCAAAATAAGTTTTATCACCCAAGGTTACACCAAGCGGAATAGTTTTAATGTTGTAACGCTCACGCAAGGCAGGGCTTAAATCAGATGTGCTATCACTTGAAATAATAATATTATTGGGCATAATAAACCTCCGAATTTTTACAATTTTAAATTATTATATCATTTTTTATGTGTTTTGGCAACTTGATTTTTCAAAAAAGGAAAAATTGTAATAATTTATTAGTTGATTTTTAAAATATATGTGTTAAAATATAATAACTAATCTTATTAGAAAGGCGGTGACAGAATGAAATTTAAGCTTGATATTAAGAGTATTTGTGTTTATTCGGTTATTATTTTACTTACAATTGCACTTTCGGTTTCGTTTTTTGTAATTGGAAATAAAAATAAAGCAATTGAAGAAAACAAAAGCCAGATTACCGAAATTACAAAGCAGCTTGACGATGCAAAAAATCAGATAGCCGAAAAGGATAAAGCTAACGGCGAGCTTAGCCAAAAGCTACAACAAGCCGAAACTGAAAAGAACAATTTACAAAAAGAAAATAACAACCTTAAAACAGAAATTGCAAAGCTTAACGCCAAGAAGTTGATTGAGGCGGAAAAATTAACTGCACTTCAAAATTCGCCTCAATCAACCTATCCACCCACAACTAAAGTCTGTTACCTAACCTTTGATGACGGCCCGTCTGACAATACGCTTAAAATTTTAGATATTCTTGACAGATATAACGCCAAAGCAACATTTTTTGTAATAGGCACCACAGGAAAACTCAGTTATGTAAAACAAATTCACGCAAGGGGACACGTTGTAGGTCTTCATACAGATACACACCAAATTTATACTAAAGATAGAAATGTAAATATTTACGCAAGTCCCGAAGCATATTTTAGGGATTTGAATGCGATTTCAAATAAGGTTGAGCAATTAATCGGCATAAAGTCAAAAATAATCCGTTTTCCCGGTGGCTCAAGCAATGCAGTTAGCAAGAAAGTATGTGCAGGTATTATGACTACACTTACAAGGCAGGTTAAAGCCAAGGGCTACGCTTATTTTGATTGGAATGTATCTTCGGGGGATGCGAGCGGCAGTAATGTTCCTGCAAGCAGAATAGTAAACAATGTTTTAAATGCTTCTAAGAATAAGGATTCCATTTGTGTACTTATGCATGATACTGCGGCTAAGGGTACCACCGTTCAGGCACTTCCCGCAATGCTTGAGGGTCTTGCAAGTATGGGCTACCGTTTCGAAGGTCTTACAGAAAAGACTAACGGTTATTGGCATCCTATTGCTAACTGACTTGACACATTATTAAAATATATGTAGAATAAACAGGTGAAATTTTAAAATAATTTTACCTGTTTTTTGTTAGGAGATTTTTTATGGGCAAGAATATAAATATTCATTTTATATACATATTGCTCTCCGCAATTTTTTGGGGTATTGCAGGTATTTATGTAAGAACACTTGAAAAAACTGCACTTTCACAAATGGGAATTGTTTTTGGTCGTTCTTTTTTTACTGCAATAATATTAGTGGTATTTATTCTTTTTAAGGATAAAAAGCTTTTTAAGGTAAAATTAAAGGATTTGCCTTTGTTTATAGGCGCGGCGGTATTCAGTATAATACTTTTTAACTTTAGTTATTACAAAACTATGAGCTTAACCTCACTTTCTGTTGCGGCTGTGCTTTTATATACCGCACCGTTTTTTGTTGTAATAATATCTGCCTTTTTGTTTAAAGAAAGACTGAATGTTAAAAAGGTATGCGCTCTTTTTGTGGCGTTTGTGGGTTGCTTGTTTGTATCGGGTATTTTTGATTCGCAAAACCGAATAACTTTACCTGCTATTATTTTCGGCTTGCTTACAGGCTTTGGGTACGCGCTTTATACAATTTTTAGCCGTATTCTCATTGATAAAGGGTACGATACCTTTACAATAACCTTTTATACATTTTTGTTTTCGGCGCTTTTCTGCTTGCCGTTAATAAATGTTACGGGTACATTTTCTACTATGTTTTCTTCCAAAACCGTACTTATTACTATCGTTTTAATGGCGCTTTTCAATACAGTTATACCTTATATACTCTATACAAAGGGACTTTTAGGTGTAGAAGCATCGGTAGCGCCTATAATCGCTACATTAGAGCCTGTTGTGGCAACCGTTACAGGTGTTATTATTTATAGCGAAAAGCTAACTTTTTCGGGCGCTTTGGGTATAGTACTTGTATTAGGCTCGGTGCTTGTTTTGAATTTAAAGGTGAATAAAAATGAAAATAAAGGCTAATGCCAAAATAAATTTAGGTTTACAGGTTTGTGGTAAAAGGGAAGACGGATATCATTTAATAGATACCGTTATGCATTCGGTTAGTCTTTTTGATTTAATAGAAATTGAAAAGGCGGATAAAATATCAGTTATATGCAGTAATAGTGATATAAATGAAAAGGATAATATTGCATATAAAGCGGCAGAGCTTTTCTTTATAAAAACGGGTATTTCTACGGGTGCTAAAATTAAAATTCAAAAAAACATACCTACCTGTGCGGGAATGGGTGGCGGCAGTGCAGATGCTGCGGCGGTGCTTGTGGGACTTAACCGTTTATATGCTACCGGTTTATCAGACCAAAGCCTTTGTGAAATTGCGGTAAAGCTTGGAGCAGACGTGCCGTTCTTTATAAATGGCGGTTGCCAAAGAGCAGAGGGAATAGGTGAAATTTTAACACCGTATACACCTTTGGAAAAGGGCTATATAGTTCTTGCAAAGGCGGATAGAAAGCCGTCTACCGCCGAAATGTACCGCATTATTGACAGTAATGAGCAGGTAAATGTAAATACAGAAGAAATTCTTGAATGCATTAAGGCAAATGATTTAAAGGGATTATCTGAAAATCTTTGTAATGCGTTTGAAACTGCTTGGGAAGGTAGTGCTTTAAAGGAAAAAATGTCGGCTTTTTCACCGCTTACGGTTTCGCTAACGGGAAGCGGACCTACTTGGTTTGCATTATACGAGGATTTCGATTCTGCCAATAAGCTTTATGAAAAGCTTAAAAAGGAAAATATAGAATGTTATATTGCCACCCCAACCAAAGCTGCATTGGAAATTGAATAAAAAATAAAACTCCTGCCAATATTCTTTTTGGAATTTGAAAAGGAGTTTTTATTATGAAAAAAAGAATTAAGCTTTCAATATTGTTCGGTCTTATAAGTGCAATGCTATTATCGGTTTCGCATTTTAATGCTTTGTGCGATGATTTGCGCCATAATATTTTGCGGTTACATATAATTGCCAATTCTGACAGTGTGGCCGACCAAAATTTAAAAATTCAAATACGCGATGAGATTTTAAACCAGACCTCTGATTTGTTTTTAAATGTTACCGATTTAGAGGAGGCAAAGCAAAAGGTTGGAAATTCGCTGGATGAGTTTGAAGAAATCGCAAATAAGGTAATAACCGAAGATGGCTTTGATTATGAGGCTGTGGCATATCTTGAAGAAAAGTATTTTGACACAAGGGTTTATGATGACTTCACTTTGCCTGCGGGCTATTACCCGTCACTTATAATAGAGTTAGGTAAGGCAGAGGGCAAAAATTGGTGGTGTGTAGTATTCCCGACAGTTTGCATTCCTGCCGCTTCAAAAGGGGATTTGAGCGATTCAGTAAACGAAGAATCTGCCAATATAGCCAAGCAAGGCTCGCGCTATATTATGCGGTTTAAAACGGTTGAAATTTACGAAAAAATAAAAATTTTTATAAATAAGTAAAAAACACTTGCAATTTTAAAACCTTTGTGGTATTATTATTTGGCTAACGAGATTGAAAGGAGTGACAACGATGAAGCAAGGAATTCATCCTGAGTATGAAAAGGTAACAATTAAGTGCGCTTGTGGTGCGGAATATGAAACACGCTCTACAAAGAAAGATATCCGTTTGGATATTTGCTCTAAATGTCATCCGTTCTTTACCGGTAAGCAAAAATTGGTTGACACCGGTGGACGTGTTGATAGATTTAATAAGCGTTTCAACATTTCGAAATAATTACCTTATCCGCAGCCGCCAAATAGGCAGTTGCGGATTTTTTCTTGATTAAAGGCAGGTGTTTTTTTGGAAAGCTATTTAACTATATTCGGTGAAAGCACAAGTGAATATGTGGAAAAGCGCTCACGCTTTATTGCTACGCTCCGCCATTGCGAAACCGAGCAAGAGGCTACCGATTTTATAAATGAAATGCGCTCTAAATATTGGGATGCGCGGCATAATGTGTTTGCTTATTCGGTATGCGGCGGTTCGCTTTGCCGTTTTTCAGATGACGGCGAGCCGCACGGCACAGCAGGTAAGCCTATGCTTGATGTTATTTTGGGTTCGGAAATTAAAAACATAGCGGTGGTTGTAACAAGATATTTTGGCGGTGTGCTTTTAGGCACGGGCGGTCTTGTAAGGGCATATTCAAAATCGGTACAGGATGTTTTGCAAGTAAGTGAGGTTTTTACAATGCTTCCTTGCACAGCGTGTGAAATTGAATGTAATTATTCCGACCACGCAAAGCTTCTTAATTTAATAGAAAATTTTGAAGGAAATATAAATAACACAGATTTTACCGATAAAATAAAGCTTGAATTTTCACTTAAAAGTGAAAGGGTAGAGGATTTTTCAAAAAAACTATGCGAAGCCTTTAGCGCAACATTAAAATTAGAAGAAATCGGAACAAAATTAACTCCTTTTAAAAATTTATAAAAAATTAAAGGGATTTTTAAAATTTTTACTAATATTAAATATAAGGGGGCGAATAATGTGGAATGTGCAAGAATTATAACCGAAAATAACGAAAAACTGATTCTTTGTGAAAACGCGGCTTTTAGCGCTTTAACCAAGGGCAGAAAAGAGCCGGAAGAAAAGTGCGATTTAAGAACCGAATTTCAACGCGACCGTGACCGTATTATTCACTCTAAGGCGTTCAGACGCTTAAAGCACAAAACACAGGTCTTTTTATCTCCCGAGTCGGACCATTACAGAACACGGCTTACTCATACGCTTGAGGTTTCGCAGATTGCAAGAACACTTGCAAGGGCATTAAGGCTTAACGAGGACCTTACGGAAGCAATTGCCTTAGGTCACGATTTAGGCCACACCCCATTCGGACATGCAGGTGAACGCGCTTTAAATGAGCTTTTGTCCTTTGATTTTACACATTACGAGCAAAGCGTACGCGTGTGCGAAAATTTAGAGAAAAACGGCAAGGGTCTTAATTTAACCTATGAGGTGCTTGACGGTATTAAGTGCCACACAAAAGGCGAATTCGCACAAACACTTGAGGGTAAGATAGTCCGCTTTGCTGATCGTATTGCTTACATAAATCACGATATTGACGATGCAATACGAGCAGGTGTTATTTCCGCTGGTGATATACCTAATGATATAGTGAAAAAATTGGGGAACACAAAAAGTCGACGAATAACCTCACTTGTAAACTCTATTGTTAATAATAGTATTAACGATATTGTAATGGACGGCGAAACCGAAAAATATTATAATCTTCTTCACGAATTTTTGTTTGAGGCGGTTTATAAAAACCCTCTTGCAAAGGCTGAGGAAGCAAAGGTTTTAGGCATAGTTGACGGGCTTTTTGATTATTATTTAAAAAATCCCGAAAAACTGAATAATGAATATAAAACAGTACTTGAAAAAGAGGGTATAGAACGCGCCGTGGCAGACTATATTGCAGGTATGACCGACCATTATGCAATAAGCGTTTATTCGGATATATTTATACCTAAAGCATGGACTATTTAATTTTTATATAAAAATTCAAGGTGGTGAAATAAGTGGCAATACCTGAAGAGGTTATAAACGAAATAAAATACCGTAATGATATTGAAACGGTTATTTCGCAATATGTTAATTTAAAGCGAAGGGGTAAAAACCTTGTAGGTCTTTGCCCTTTCCACAATGAGAAGACTCCGTCATTCACAATCTATCCCGAAAACGGTTCGTTTTACTGTTTCGGTTGCGGTGTTGGTGGCGATGTAATTACCTTTACGGGTCTTATTGAAAATCTTGACTATGTGGAAGCTATTAAGCTTTTAGCCGAAAAAAGCGGTGTAGCACTTCCGCAGGACGGTTACGATAATTCAATGCAAAACCTTAAAAACAAGGTTTATGATATTAACCGCGAAGCCGCTAAATTTTTTCATCAGTATTTAATGAGTGAAAACGGCAAATGGGCGCTTGATTATCTTTTAGGTCGCGGACTGTCATTAAAAACCATAAAGCATTTTGGCTTGGGTGCCGCGCCTGACAGTTGGGATAGCCTTATTAATCATTTGAAGGCAAAAGGCTTTAGCATAAACGATATGGTTACCGCAAATGTTGTGGGTAAAAGTGACCGTGGTAGTTTCTATGACCGTTTCAGAAAGCGCGTAATGTTTCCGATTATAAATATAAGAGGAAATGTTATTGGCTTTAGCGGCAGAGCAATGCCCGGGGATGACAAAAAGGGCGGTAAATATGTAAATACTTCGGATACGCCCGTTTTTAAGAAGAGTGAAAATCTATTTGGTATTAACTTTGCTAAAAACCATTGTAGCGAGCAGCTTATTTTGGTTGAAGGCAATCCCGATGTTATTTCGCTTCATCAAGCAGGGTTTGAAAATGTTGTAGCACCGCTTGGTACGGCATTCACAAGTGAACAAGCAAATTTGATTTCACGCTATACAAAAGAAGTTGTGCTTATGTTTGACGCCGATGCGGCGGGACAAAAAGCAATAAAAAGAGCATCACAAATCCTTGAAAATTCGGGACTTTCTGTAAGGGTTGTAATAATTCCCGATGGCAAGGACCCCGATGAATATATAAGGAAAAACGGAGCAGACCGATTCAGAGCGCTTTTAAACGGCGCTGTAAGCGATATTGAGTATAAGCTGCTTATGGCGGCAAACGGAATAGTGCTTGAATCGGATGACGGTAAGCTTAAATATTTAAGCCTTGCGGCAGAAATTATTGCCGAAACCGACGATGTTATGACAAGGGATATTTACATTGGCAGACTTTGTGATAAGTACGGCGTTTCCCGTACTGCGCTTACCACTAAAATAGATGAATTGCGCCGTAAAAATCGCCGAGTAAAGCAAAAACAGGAAATAGGCGATATTATAAAGCCTAAATATACAAAGGATGACATAAACCCCGAAAGAAGAATATCTATAAAGGCAACTGCTGCTGAGGAAAGCTTAATAGCCGTGCTTTTACAGCACCCTGATTTTTATGCTTACGCTTTTCAAAAACTACCGCCCGAAAAAATGGTAACATCACTTAATAAGCGGATTTACGGCATTATTTCGGAAACGCTTGAATCGGGCAGAGCGCTTGATATTTCGGTGTTTGCACAAAAGCTTTTACCAAGTGAGGTTGGGTATTTGGTTTCGCTTCAAAACGGCGAAAAAGCGGGAAATAACCCCAAAGCTGTATTAAAAGATTGTATTGAGGTAATATTAGAAGAGAATATGCTTTTAAATGCCTCTAAAACACAGGATTTATCTGTTGAAGATTGGGCTTCAAAATTACAGGATATTATTAACAATAAAAAAGGCAATTAAAAGCAGAATGGAGAATAATAATGGCAAACGCAAAGAAAGACGAAAAAATAGTTGCACAGGAAATGGAAAACGAAATATTTGAAGAAAAAGTAGAAACCTTGGATGATATTGAAAATGCGCCCGAGGATTTGGAGGAGCTTTTTTCTGAACCGCCAACACTAGAACTTGATTTTGAGGAAGAGCCTACCGAAGAAGATTTAAAGGATATGGATGTTGAGCAAATCGGCGATGATATTTCGCTTGATAATATTTCGCTTGACGACCCTGTTAAAGTATATCTTCGTGAAATAGGCCGTGTGCCGCTTTTATCAAGTGAGGAAGAAATTGAACTTGCAGTTAAAATAAGCGAGGGCAACCAATACGCTAAGCAAAGACTTACTGAAGCCAACTTACGCTTGGTTGTTAGTATTGCTAAAAAATATGTAGGCCGCGGTATGTACTTCCTTGACCTTATTCAAGAGGGTAATGTTGGTCTTATAAAAGCGGTTGATAAATTTGACCACACTAAAGGCTTTAAATTCTCTACCTATGCTACTTGGTGGATAAGACAGGCTATCACCCGTGCTATTGCAGACCAGGCAAGAACTATTCGTATTCCTGTTCATATGGTTGAAACTATTAACCGTCTTAAAAAGGTGCAAAGTCAGCTTTTGCACGAAAACGGCTTCGAACCAAGCGAAGAATTAATTGCTGAAAAGATGGAATTACCGGTTGAAAGAGTAAGAGAAATTATGCGCGTCGCTCAGGAGCCTGTTTCAATGGAAACACCAATAGGTCCCGAGGAAGATTCACGCCTTATGGACTTTATACGCGATGAGGATGCATTAGCTCCCGATGAAGCGGCTTTAAAAACCATTACAAACGAGGATATTGACAGTGTGCTTAAAACACTTACTCCCCGTGAGGAAGCAGTTATCCGCCTTCGTTTCGGTCTTTTGGACGGCAGATGCCATACTCTTGAAGAGGTTGGTTCTGAATTTAACGTTACAAGAGAACGTATCCGTCAGATAGAGGCTAAAGCACTTAGAAAATTGCGTCATCCCGTACGTAGTAATAAATTTAAGGACAGATAGGAATATTCACTATGCAAATTTCATATAAAACTAATGGGGTATGCACGAGAAAAATTTTTGTTGAGGTTGAAGATGGCATTGTAAAGGACGTTAAGTTCGAAGGCGGTTGCAACGGTAATACTAAGGGTGTTGCAAGTCTTGCTATCGGTATGAAAGCGGACGATGTTATCGAAAAACTTCAGCATATTAAGTGCGGATTTAAAAATACCTCTTGTCCTGCCCAATTGGCAGAGGCTTTAAAACAGGCAAAGGGTGAATAAGGCGAATGGATGAAGATATTAAAATCGTAGGTGACAAGCCTTCGCTTGATGTGAAAAAGAATTTAAACAAAGTCAATCTCGCAAAGCTTTCGGATAATTCGGTTTACGAAAATGCAAGGCAGTGGGGTAGGTTGGTTGCGGCTGAATTTTTAAAGGAAGCGTCAGGTAATTCGTTTGACGAGCCTTCGGATTTTAATATGCTTATTCAAAGAAGACTGTTGCTTTCATTTACTGCAACAGTTGGGTTTGAAGAATTTTGCTTAGATGATTCACTTTGCGGAATAGCACAAAAAAGCTTTATAGATACCGTTAAAACCGAAAACGAAGAAATTTACAGAACAAGTCAGGATACGGGCGCGTTTTCCTTTTATTATTTAGCATTCCGCCGTGGTGGAGATACCGAAAGACGTGTGGGACAAACCTTTGCAATGCTTTGCTCGCACGATGGCGACCCTGTTTATCAGGAGCTTGGCGAAGCGCTTTACTGTTGGTTTTTATCGGTAGTTAAAAATCTTGCAAAACAACTTAATATTAACTAACATACAACATCCTTTTGTTTCATATTTTGAAATGAAAGGATGATTTTTTATGCCAACTATTTATTTAAGTCCATCTACACAGGAATTTAACCCCTATTCGGGCGGTGGTAATGAGGAATATTATATGAACCTTATAGCCGACGCTATGGAGCCCTATTTGGCGGCAAGCGGAATACAATTTGTAAGAAATACCCCTGAAATGACGGCGGCTTCCTCTATTGCGGCTTCAAATAGCGGTGTATACGATTTGCATTTGGCTTTGCATTCTAACGCAACCGCTTCGGGTAACGGGAGTACGCGCGGCAGTGAGGTGTATTATTTTCCGTCAAGTATTGAGGGCAAGCGTTTTGCAGATATACTTGCAGAAAATCTGCAAATGATTTACCCGTTACCTGACAGGGTGCGAACAGTACCTACGACCTCTTTGGGTGAGGTTGCAAGGGTAAGAGCACCGGGTGTTTTGGTGGAAATCGCTTATCACGATAACCCCGAGGATGCACAATGGATACGTGATAATATTGACGAAATAGCGCGGGTTATGGTTTTATCCTTAACCGAATATTTTGGAATACCCTTTAATATGCCGCAGCCTATTACGGTGGCGAGCGTTGCTACAAACGGTGGAAATCTGAACGTCAGAACAAGACCGTCGCTTGACGCATTTATAGTAGGCAGAATCCCCAATGGTAGTGAGGTTACGGTATATGCCACCTTGCCCGATTGGTCACTTATAGGATATAACGGTATAGTGGGTTATGTAAGTAGCAGATATATCCAATCTTAACTTGACATTAAAGACTAAATATATTAGGATATAAGATGTAAAAAATAGGGAAGTATAATTTTATGAATAAATATAAAACCTTAATTTCTAATACCGCGTTAATAAGCCTTGGTACCTTTGGCTCAAAGCTGTTGGTATTTTTAATGGTTCGTTTTTATACGGGCTATTTAACCACGTCTCAGTACGGTACCTCGGACCTTATTACCCAAACTGCAAACCTTTTATTGCCGATTGTTTCACTTGGAATTACAAACGGTGTTTTTCGTTTTGCAATGGATTCTGATTGTGATAAAAAGTCGGTTTTTTCGTCGGGCTTTTTTTCAATTACTCTTGGCGGACTTTTATTTTTAATAATTGCGCCGATTTTAGGACTTGTTGACCAGTTTCACGGCTATATATGGCTTATAATAATCTACACAATGGCTTCGTGCTATCATTCCTTGTGTTCGCAGTATATCCGTGCGGTAGGTAAAACTGCATTTTTTGCAATTCAGGGTATTGTTAACACTTCGCTTGTAATAGTGCTTAATATTTTGTTTTTAGCTGTTTTTGATATGGGCATTACAGGGTATGTTTTGTCGGTTGTTTTAGCGGACGGACTTTCGGCTTTACTTATTTTCTTTAAAGAAAAACTTTGGCACCAGATAACCCTTAAAATAGATAAAGATATTTTAAAGAAAATGCTTATATACAGCATTCCTATGATTCCCACTACTATTTTCTGGTGGGTTACAAGCGTGTCGGACAGATATATGGTAAGCGGATTTATTGGAACCGAGGCCAACGGTATTTATGCGGTATCCTACAAGGTACCAACCTTTTTAACCTTGCTTTCAACCGTGTTTATGCAAGCGTGGCAGTTTTCTGCCGTTAGCGAATCCGAAAACGACAAACAGGAGCATATCGACTTTTTTTCTAAGGTTTGGTCTTCCTTCCAAAGCGTTATGTTTTTGGCGGGTTGGGCAATTATTGCCTTCTCTATACCCGTAATTAAAATACTTACAACACCCGACTATTACTCGGCTTGGAAGTATATTCCGCTACTTGCGGCTTCAATGATATTCAATTCCTTTGCTAACTTTATGGGCTCGGTTTATGTGGTTGAAAAGCGAAGTAAAAATTCGTTTTTAACTGCAATGCTTGGTGCGGTGCTTAATATTGTTTTAAATTTCTTGCTAATTCCCACCGCTCTTGGTGTTCAAGGCGCGGCAATAGCAACCTTTGTAAGCTATTTTGCAATATTTGTAATAAGAGCAATAAACGTGCAAAAGTATATACCATTTAAGCTTTATATGCCTAAGGTGTTGCTAAATACTGCGGTAATTTTATTGCAAAGCGTATTTATGATATTGTCACTACCGTTTAATATACCCGTTCAGGTTGCTTGTATGGTAGCATTAGTTGTTATAAACTATAAGTTTATTATGGTTTTTGTAGATAAATTTCTTTCGGTTTTTAAAGTTAAAAGGAGAGTAAAATGAGTTTTTTGTGGAAAACCCTTTGGGGTAAAATTATATTGACCTTTCTTATTTCTATGGTGCCTATTGTCGAGCTTCGCGGCGCTATTCCAATAGCTACGGGCGCGGGACTTGATTGGCGAATTGCAATTATAGTTGCAATTATAGGCAATATGATACCTGTTCCGTTTATAATTATTTTTATTAAAAAGATTTTCGCACTAATGCGTAAAATGAGCCCTAAGCTTGATAAAATAGTTGTAAAAATGGAAAACAAGGCATTCAGCAAGCGTGACGTTATTGATAAATACGGACCTTGGGGATTATATATTTTTGTTGCAATTCCGCTTCCGGGTACGGGCGCATGGACAGGGTCACTTATAGCGGCAATGCTTGATATTCCGCTAAAAAAAGCCTTCCCCGCAGTAGCTTTAGGCGTAGTTACCGCAGGTATAATTGTGGCATTTGTAAGCTACGGTGCCGCAGCGCTTATATTTTAATAATTAATCCGACCGAAAGGTCGGATTTTTTTCTTGTCTTTTATAATAATATAGTATATAATTGTAATATTAGATTGGAGTGGTATGTCTTGTTAGGCGAAATGCTTTCGGGTCAAATGAATATATTTGGGGTAATAACCTACATTTTATCATCCTTAGTGGTAATATTTTTAACCTTACCTATACACGAGTTTGCACACGGTTTTGCAGCAACAAAACTAGGCGACCCTACACCAAGATATCAGGGAAGGCTTACAATTAACCCCTTTGCGCATATAGACTATGTGGGTGCTTTATGTATTTTGCTTTTTGGCTTTGGTTGGGCAAAACCCGTAGGTGTTAATGCATATAATTTTAAAAGTCCTAAAAAGGATATGGCGATAACTGCTTTTGCGGGTCCGCTTTCTAACATAATAGTAGCGCTTATTGCTTTGATTTTGGCAAATCTTATGATTGTATTGACTAATAGTATACGCTTTAGCTATTTGTTGGATTTCTTTTGGTATATAGCGCAAATAAACGTTTCGCTTGCGGTGTTTAATTTAATACCAATACCACCGCTTGACGGTTCACGTATTTTGTTTGCCGTTTTGCCTGATAAATACTATTACAAGCTTATGCGTTATGAAAGATATATTTATTTAGCGCTCATAGTGTTAATAGTTACGGGCGCGCTTGATATACCGCTAAGCGTAATTACAAACTTTATTTTTGGTTTATTAACTTGGGTTGTAAATTTAATATTTTAAATTTGGAGTAACAAATGGAAAATGTTTTAAACTATAAGCTAGAGGGCTTTGAAGGGCCTCTTGATTTGCTGTTACAACTAATAGCAAGAAACAAATATAATATTTACGATATTCCGCTTTTAGAGCTTATTGAACAGTATTTAGAGCAGATGGAAAATATTAAGCAAAACGAAATGGAAGTTGAAAGCGAATTTTTGGAAATGGCTTCCCGTTTGCTTTATATTAAAACCGTAAGTCTTTTGCCTAAGCACGAAGAAATTGTTAAGCTTAAGGAAGAATTAACGGGCGAATTGCTTGAATATATGGTTTGTCAGCAAATGGCGCGTAAGTTTTCGGAAATGCAGGGCGGGTTTGATACCTTTATTCGCAAGCCTACCGAATACGAGTTTGATAAAACCTATGAGCTTGTTCACCCGAAAAGCGTTATGTTCGAAAGTTATTTGGCTGCAGTTGGCAGAGGGCAGAGAAGACTTCCGCCATCCACAGCACCCTTTACCAAGATTGTTGCTAAAAAAATAGTTGCAGTATCCACCAAAATTATTTTTGTAATACGTAATTTGTGGAAGGGCGGCAAGAGCCGACTTTCAGACCTTTATTCCTCTGCCGAAAGCCGTTCGGAAATGGTAGCAACCTTTTTAGCCGTTTTAGAGCTTTGTAAGGCTAATCGTGTTAAGGTTGAGGGCGAGGGCGACGCTCAGGAAATCCGTTTAATTAAGGAGCACAAAAAATGAAAACAAAGGAATTAATTAAAGCTTTTGAGGCTGTACTGTTTGCAAGCGGCGAACCTATGAGTATTGACCGTTTGGCTCAGGTTTTTGAAATCACACCCGAAAAGGTGGTTTCGGTTGCAGATGCGCTTTCAAAAAAACTTGAGGATAATGATAGCGGTGTTAAGCTGTTAAGACTTGAAAATACATATCAGTTAGCCACTAAAAATGAATTTTCGGAATATATTAAAAAAGCGTTTGATATGCGAAGAAGAACTCCGCTTTCAAATGCGGCGCTTGAGGTTTTGGCAGTAGTAGCATACAACCAACCTGTTACCAAATCCTTTATTGAGCAGGTACGTGGCGTTGATTGCTCGGGTGTAGTAACAACTCTTGTAGAAAAAGGTCTTATAGAGGAAAGAGGAAGACTTGAGCTTCCCGGTAAACCGTTGCTTTACGGTACTACAAAGAACTTTTTAAGATGCTTCGAGCTTAATGATTTAAGCGATTTACCGCCATTGCCTAAAAATCAAGATGAAGGCGATGTAAATGACGTTGCAGAGCAGTTAGAGCTCAGTGAGGAATAATTTTCATATTTAAAGTAAAAATATGAAAGGAGTGTGTGAATTGATTGCTTTGTATATTTTGGCAGCGTTATTGCTTTTAATTGCTTTGGTTTTGCTATTGCCCGTAAGTGTAGTTTTAAGCTATAAAGAAGATTTTTCTATAAAGGTTAAATTTTTAAATATAAAGGTTTTTCCGTTTAAGGAAAAAAAGCAAGCTAAGAAAACGGACAAGCCAAAAAGTGAAACTAAAAAAGATAATCAATTTAAAACCTCTTTTCAAAAATTAAAAGAAAAATACGGCTTTTCGGGAGCGGTTAAGGAAATTTTCGCATTTTTAAAAGACTGCTTAAAGCATTTAGGCACTTTTTTGAAAACGGTTAAATTCCGTAAGGTAAAGCTTAATTTGGTCGTAGCGGAAAGTGATGCCTTTAAAACCGCAATCAAATACGGCGAGGTTTGTTCGGTAGTTTATCCCGTGCTTTCTGATTTGGAAAGTAAAGCGAATATAAAGTATAAAAAAATCGATATTAAAAGTGATTTTAATGCCCCAAAAGGCGAGTTTGATTTTTCATTTACAGTTAAATTACAAATAATTTTCTTAATTATAACTACATTCAGAGTTTATAAGGAATATAAAAAATTCAGTGTAAGGAATGGTCTTTGATGAGTGACAGTAAGATTAAAAATTTAATGGATACTACATTGGAAAAGCTAAAGGGAATGGTTAATGCCGATGTTATTACAGGCTCACCTATAGTTGTTGGCAATGTAACACTTATACCCGTTTCCAAGGTAGCTTACGGTCTTGCAACAGGCGGCAGCGATTTTGCAAGTAATAAGTCGCAAAATGAACTCTTTGGCGGCGGTGGTGGTGCAGGTGTTACTATTTCACCCATTGCTTTTATTGCAGTAAACGGTGATAATGTAAAAATGCTTCCTGTTACTAACGAGCTTACCAATCTTGACAGAGCGCTTTCTATGGCGCCCGAGCTTATTACTAAAGCAAAAGAATTCTTTTCAAAGGAAACCAAAATAGAGATAGAGGAATAACATTTTACACCACCTAATATATTTTAGTTGGGGTGGTTTGTTTGAAAAAATTAGTTCCGTACATTTTGGTTTTTATATTGTTTCTTTTGCCGTTTAAGGTGAATGCGGTATCAACCTCTGCCAAAGCGGCGGTTGTTATTAACGGCGATAACGGGGAGATAATTTATTCTAGCAATGCCGATACCCGCTTACCAATGGCAAGCACCACTAAAATAATGACGGGGCTTTTGCTTTGCGAGTATGGCAATCCCCAAAAGGAAATTACCGTAACCGAAGAAATGCTTAAGGTTGAAGGCTCTTCAATGGGGCTTTTAGCGGGAGATAGGGTAACGCTTCACGACCTTTTGTACGGGCTTATGTTAGCTTCAGGCAACGATGCCGCTAATGTTATTGCTTACTCTTTGGGTGGCAGTTTAGACGGTTTTGCCCAAATGATGAACCAAAAAGCCACTGAATTAGGACTTACGGATACCCATTTTGCAACCCCTTCGGGACTTGATGCCGAAGACCATTATACTACCGCATACGAGCTTGCTGAAATCACGCAGTACGCCATGCGAAACGAGGATTTTGCAAAGGCGGTATCTTGCGAAAAAGCGGTGCTGAATTACGGTAACCCGCCTTACAGAAGAAGCCTTACCAATCATAACAAATTGCTTAAAATGTATGACGGTGCGGTAGGGGTAAAAACCGGATTTACCAAAAAATCGGGCAGATGTCTTGTAAGTGCAGCAAGGCGTGACGGTAAGCTTGTAATAGCGGTAACGCTTAATGACCCAAACGATTGGCAAGACCACAGCGCTTTGCTTGAATACGGACTTAATGCAATTAAGCAAACTAAGTATTCACCAAAATATTCGAGCTATAATATACCTGTAATAAACGGCGAAAAGGGCGAAATAGAAGCCTTTATTGAGCCGATTACAATAAATTCGCTTGAAACTGAAAATATTACCGATACGGTTTATTTACCAAAGTTTGTTTATGCGCCTATAAAGCAAAATGATGTTTTGGGGCGTGTGGTTTACAAGCAAAACGGTAAGATTTTGGCGGAGAAGCAGATTTTAGCTAATAGTGATATTAAGGTTTTGAAAGAAGAGCAAAAACCAACCAAAAAAATAATTGAAAACTTTAAGATAATACTTAAAAATTTTTAGGAGAATAAAATGAAGGATAACAGAATAAGACTTCAAAAATTTTTGTCAGAAAGCGGAGTGGCTTCACGCCGCAAGGCAGAGGAATTAATAGAGGCAGGAAAGGTTAAAGTAAACGGTCACGTTGTAGCTTTAGGTACTAAAGTTGACCCTAAGCGTGATAAGGTTACAGTACGCGGAAAGACTGTTGTTGCCACCCGCGAAAAAATGTATATTATGCTACATAAACCGCGTGGCTTTGTAACAACTATGAGTGACGAAAACGACCGTAAGTGTGTTAGCGATTTAGTTAAGGATGTACCTGTAAGGGTTTTCCCCGTGGGCAGACTTGATATGAACTCCGAGGGTTTGCTTATAATGACTAACGACGGCGAGTTTGCAAACAAGCTTACACACCCGTCTTCACACGTTAATAAAACCTACCGCGTAACCGTTAAGGGCGAGGTTGAGGATGAAAAGCTCGTAAGACTTACCGAGGGTATTGTGCTTGACGGTGTTAAGACATTACCGTGTGACTGCTTTGTGGCAGAAAGAAAGCCTGACAGAACAGTGCTTATATTTATTTTGCAAGAGGGTAGAAACCGCCAGATAAGAAGAATGTGCGAAGAGGTAGGCCTTGAGGTGCTTCGTCTTAAGCGTACTGAAATTGCGGGCGTAAAGCTTGGAATGCTTAAAAGAGGTGCTTGGCGCCCCTTAAACGAAAAGGAAATGCGCCACCTTACAAATATTACTCAAAATAAAGAAAATAATTAATAAAAAGTGCTTGACAAAAGCCAACAAATATTATATTATTGATAGGTGCCTGATTACCGAAGTGAAAACTTCGGTATCGCATATTAGCCGATGTGGTGGAATAGGCAGACACAAGGGACTTAAAATCCCTCGGTAGCGATATCGTACCGGTTCAAGTCCGGTCATCGGCACCAAAAATCCCGTTCACGTAAGTGGGCGGGATTTTTACTTTTTACTTCTTACCTCTTCACTCTTACTTGAAATGAGGTCTTTCACGGGATTTTTGGGAAGTAATAAGTAAGAAGTAATAGGTAATAAGTAAGGTGTGCCTTTGGCACGAATTATAAATACAAAGTTTAACCTTGATATATCACCGCTTTTATGCTATAATGCACTTAAAGGTCGGTGAAATATATGAAATTGTTTGATTCTTTTAAAGTTAACAAAAAACTCATTAACCAAACTGAATTTGTAAACGTGTTTTCTGTAAAGAATGACGATAAAGAATATACAATTATTATGCCTAAAAAAAGAGCTAACAAAAAAACAATAATTCATTTCGAAGACGATACGGTATATTGGGAACAAATCCCTCGTTTCTGGCGGCTTTCGGGTAGTAAGCGCGGCAACAAAATTTTAATTTATAAATTTGATGAAAAAGTTTTAAATACTATATTTGTTGTTAAAGGAACTCCTCTCGGTGATGAGGGCTTGGATAACGGAATTTTCAGAAGTCTTAAAAAATATGATGAAAACTTTGTGAACTGTACAACTTATAAAAAATTTAAAAATATGTAAATATAAAAAAGAGCCGAAATTTTCGGCTCTTTTTTCGTGTGATTTAATATTAATAGTTTTCTGCGTGGATTTCGAAGTATGCTTTGGGGTGGTCACAGGTGGGGCAAACGTCGGGAGCGTTTGTGCCAACAACAATATGTCCGCAATTGCGGCATTCCCAAACCTTAACGTCACTCTTTGCAAATACTTCTGAAAGCTCAATGTTTTTAAGAAGTGCGCGGTAGCGTTCTTCGTGGTGTCTTTCAATAGCGGCTACTAAACGGAACTTCTTTGCAAGGTCCAAAAAGCCTTCTTCTTCAGCGGTTTTTGCAAAACCGTCGTACATATCGGTCCATTCGTAGTTTTCGCCTTCGGCAGCGTCTAAAAGGTTATCCTTAGTATCGCCTACGCCGTCGTGTAGCTCTTTAAACCACATTTTAGCATGTTCTTTTTCGTTATCGGCAGTCTTTAAGAAAAGCGCTGCAATTTGTTCGAAGCCTTGCTTTTTAGCCTTTGAAGCATAATAGGTATATTTGTTTCTTGCTTGGCTTTCACCTGCAAAAGCGGCTTCAAGATTTTTTTCGGTTTGTGTACCTGCATATTTTGACATAATAAATACCTCCAACTAATATTTTTAATATTGTAACATTTTTTTATTTACAAATCAATAATCTTAAATAAAAATTTACAATTTATAACTTTTATGTTAATATTTTATGTGATATAATATTTTTAAATTTTAAAAGGAGGGTTTATTTTGAAAAGAAAAATATCCAAAAAAATGGTTGCTTCGGCAATTGTTTTGTTCTTTGCAAATGTTGTGTTTTTCTTAACTATTTGGTTGCTTCACCAGTACGATAGTATTTGCTTTGACCAATTTTTATTTCAAATAAAGTCCTCCACCAAAGGCTCGGATAGTATATTGATTGCAAGCGGATTTCTTTATATGGGCGGTTTTGGAGGCTTGCTTACCGCGTTTGAAATTTTGCTGTTTTGTGTGTTGACGGGTAGATTTCCAAAACGCGAATGTAAAGCTAAAATAATTACTGTTTTAAATAAAAGCGTTTTGTATATAACTATAATTCTTTTTGTTTTGTCAACCGTATTTTTTATTTATAGGTTAGATATTATACCGTATGCAAAAACCGCCAATACCAAAACACAGTTTTTTGAAGAAAATTATGTTAATCCGTCTTCGGTTAAGATTAAATTCCCCGAAAATAAAAGAAATTTAATTTTTATATTTACTGAATCCTGCGAAAATACTTATGCTTCATTTGAAGATGGCGGGCAGTTTGAGGATAACTATATACCCGAGCTTTGCGATATCGCAAAAGAGAATATAAACTTTTCTAATAGCAGTAGCTTGGGCGGTGCTTATTCTTATGACGGTACAACCTGGACTGCGGGCGGTATGGTGTCGGCAACCTCGGGTGTTACGGTTAAAATTCCTGTATTCACTTCGGCTTACGGCAGAGTGAACGGCTTTATGAAAGGCATAACTACTCTTGGCGATGTGCTTGAAGAGAATGGTTATAATCAGTTAATTATAATGGGCTCGGATTCCGAATTTGCAAACAGGGATTTATATTTCAAGCAACACGGTAACTACGAAATTTTAGATGTTAATATATTAAAAGAGCAGGGAAGACTGCCTAAAAATTATAATGAATGGTGGGGCTTTGAGGACCAAAAGCTTTTCAGCTTTGCAAAAGAGGAACTCGAAAAACTATCGGCTCAAGACAAACCGTTTAATTTAACCTTATTAACGGCAGACGCACATTTTCCAAACGGCTATTTATGCGAAAAATGTGAAAACGAATATGAAAATCAGTATTCAAATGTACTTAGGTGTTCTTCCAAACAAATAAGCGATTTTGTTAATTGGGTAAAAAATCAGTCTTTTTACGAAAACACAACAATTATAATTATGGGTGATCATTTAACTATGGACCCTAAATTTATGAAGAATGTAGATAAGGATTATGAAAGGACAATTTATAACGCCGTAATTAATCCTGCAATAAAGCCAAAAAAGGAAAAGGAACGAAAATTCGGCACCTTTGACTTTTTCCCAACAACACTTGCAGCCCTTGGAGCAGAAATAGAAGGGGATAGGTTGGGACTGGGTACTAATCTTTTTTCTGCCGAAGAAACCTTAACCGAAAAATACGGGTTCAAATATTCCAATATACAATTGGCGCGAAAATCGGAATATTATAATGAAAACATATTAGGTATGGAATAATATCTGCCGCCACGCTTTTGTGGCGGTATTTTTATAATTAAATTTTAAAAATAGCGAGTGAGAAAACAAGAGAAAATCGAAGAAAACGAGAGAAAACAAGAGATTGCAAGTTGTAAATTAATTTTTTTAAAAATAAGTGTTGACAAGCAAAAAGCAGTGTGTTATTATATTCAAGCTGACTAAACGGCAAAAGCGCCGTTATATTAAATTAACTATATTTTTTGGAGGTTTTGATTATGTCAACATTTATGGCAAAACCTGCTGAAATTCAGCGTAAATGGTACATCATCGATGCAGCTAACCGTCCTCTTGGCCGTACTGCTGCTAGGGTTGCAGATTTACTTCGCGGTAAATTAAAACCCGAATTCACCCCTCATGTTGATTGCGGTGACCACGTTGTTGTTATCAATGCGGATAAGGCAGTTTTAACAGGCAATAAGTTACAAAACAAATTCTATCGTCGTCATACAGGTTACATCGGCGGTCTTAAAGAAGTTAAGTATGATACTTTAATGAAGACCCGTCCTGAACTTGCTATGGAACTTGCTGTTAAGGGTATGGTGCCTGATACTACTATCGGCCGCAAAGCTCTTACCAGACTTCACGTATACTCCGGCACTGAATATGCACAAGTTGCTCAGAAGCCTGAAGTTTACGAATTTTAAGAAGGGAGACGAATCTAATGTTTGAAGCTAAATCTTATTTTTACGGAACAGGTAGAAGAAAAAGCTCTGTAGCACGTGTTCGTGTTTACAATGGTACAGGTAAAATCACCATTAATGACAGAGATATTGACGATTACTTCGGCCTTGAAACCTTAAAGCTTATCGTTCGTCAGCCCCTCAACTTAACAGAGACTGCAGATAAGTTTGATATCGTATGCCGTGTTGCAGGCGGCGGTGTTACCGGTCAAGCTGGTGCTATCCGTCACGGTATTTCACGTGCACTTCTTCAGTTCGACGCTGAACTTCGTCCTACACTTAAGAAGGCAGGCCTCCTCACACGTGACCCACGTATGAAGGAAAGAAAGAAATACGGTCTCAAAGGCGCACGTCGTGCACCCCAGTTCTCAAAACGTTAATTTTATATTATATGTTTTACAAGCCTTGTGGAAACACAGGGCTTGTTTTTTATTGCACGACGTGCCGCCCGTCGTGGCGCTTACGGCGCCCGTACCCTCTGTCACTACGTGACATCTCCCTACACTGTAGGGAGCAACCTCAGTTCTCAAAACGTTAATTTTATATTATATGTTTTACAAGCCTTGTGGAAACACAGGGCTTGTTTTTTGTTTATGAATAAAAAATCCCTATGGCTTTTAAAAGTCATAGGGTTAATTTTAATTTTCTTTTAAATTGATAGCGGAATAATACATAGTTACAAGTCCTGCGCTTAATAAAGCACCGCCTATAATATCAGTGAGCCAATGCACACCTGAAACAAGTCTGCCTATTACCATAAAGCAAATAAAGATTGTAATTATTATTAGAACTATTTTCCTTAATATTTTGCGCTTTATACGGGTGCTAAGCTGCATCATTGCGGTTGGCATAACACACATAACAAGCATAGTTGTAGAAGAAGGATAAGAAGCCTCTAAATACCCGTTTATTAGTATGGGTCTGTAATTTATTATAACCTCTTCGAATAAAAGATACATAGCAATTGTAACTATATAAAATAAGCCGAGAATAAGTATACTGTAATCAACCTTTAAAATGTGCTTTCGTTTTATCCACTCTATAAGACCTAAAACACCAAATCCAAAGCATACGGCTATGGGAACTAAGCCTAACCAATCGGTAACGGTGTAAAGTGTCATATTAACACCCGTAAGCTTATGAAATAACCCGTTAAGCGTTGCAAAGCCTACGCTTGAATTTTGCGGACCTATCGCTTTAACGTCGATGATATAAATTAATATTGTCCATATAAAAAACAATATAAGGAACAATATTGCGATACAAAAACCTCTTTTATTTTCTTTCCTCATAAAAAACCTTCCTTTTATGCAAATTAGCTTTCGCTATTTTTACATTACAGGAAGGTTAGAAAAATTGCCAGAAACGGTATGTCACAAGGATGACACTTTTAGTATCATCTTGTTTTTATAAGTATTAAAGCCTTTATTATTAAGAAAATAAATAAAAATACCGCCGCATAGGGCTGTAAGCTTATAATAAATATAAGGGCAGCAATACTATTCAGAAATAGCGATATTTTATTTTTGTTTTGCAACCAAAGTGTATGCTTAAAGCTTTGTAAAGCAAGAGTTAATATTCCAAATATTAAAATAACCGCTACTAAGCCGCAAAAAACTATTTTTAAATATTCAGGGACGGCGGTTAATGCCAACAGGGAAACAGATTTAACGGCATTATCACTTCTTTGCGCGAAAAACGGCAGGAAGAAAAGCATTAATGCGGAAGCATCAAGCAAGCCGAATATTAAATTAATAAAGTGCTTTTCTTTTTGATTGTTGTCTTGTTCTGCAATACTTAATAATTCATCACCCGAAAGCAGTTGGTCTATTGTTAAGGAAAACAGGTCTGCTATTCGTTTAAGCGAGTCAATATTAGGGTAGCCTCTGCCTGATTCCCATTTTGAAATAGCGGTACGGGAAACAAATAATGCGCTTGCGAGTTCCTCTTGGGTGAGGCCTTTTTGTTGTCTTAATTCTTTTAATTTTTCATTAAATTCCATAATAAAATTCTTTCTTATCGGTATTTTGCTCTGAAAGCGGTGGGCGTTATGCCGAATTCCTTTGAAAAGGTTTTGGAAAAGAAGCTGCTATCGGTAAAGCAGCATTTGTATGCAATAGATGTTATAGACATATTTGTATTTGCAAGCAGCTGCTTTGCGGCAGAAAGACGGCGGCTTTTAATAAATTCGCCTATGGTAACGCCTATGTTTTCCTTAAAAATACGGCATAAGTGATATTTGCTCAAGTTTGACCTTGTACAAATATCGTCAATGGTGATTTTATTAAGCGCATTATCGCTTATATACGAAATGATATCGCTGATTTTATCCTTATTGTTCTCGCTTGACATATTTTTAAGACCTAACTCTAAAAGCTCGGTAAAAAGGGAAGCGAGCTTTGCGTATTTCATTTCACCGGTATTATTTAAAATATTGTAAACCTTAAGAAAAATTTCATCGGCTTTTATTACGTTTTCATTGGAAAGAGAACAAAATATACCGCCTTTTTGAGTGAAGATTTTATCGTATTCTGCCTTCATATCAAGGGCTTTGCAAAGCTTTTCTATTTCATTAATGTCAAGTATAATAATAGAATGATTATAATGGTTAATATCATCCGGCAAAACAAAATGCGTTGCAAGACCGTGTATAAAATAAAGCCCGTTTTTTTGCATTTTGTATAACTGACCGTTTATAAGAATGCTTCCGTCGTTATCAAAGGTTTGTATAATTTCGCTCGTTACGGTATGAGTGTGTGGGGTAGAGCCCTTTAAATTTACATAATCTATTTTATAATTACAGTTCACTATTGGAAAATTCATCCTAACACCGCCCATTGTGTTTTAAAAAAATTTTAGCACAGAAAAATGCGAAAAGCAATATAATAAAACGAAAATAGCAAAAAAATCAATAAAATTACCGATACAGGTGGTTATTTTGTAATATAATAAAAACATTCGAAAAAGAAAAAATATAAAAAAATTAACATTTTGTTTATATTTCTTGCATTATGGTTTGGTAATATGTTATTATATTATGTATTTAAATATTTAATAGGAGGAAAAAAGATGATTGAAGTTTCTTCATTAAGCAAACGCTACGGCACACATCTTGCGGTAGAGAATGTAAATTTTAACATTCAAAAAGGTGAAGTTATCGGCTTTTTAGGACCTAACGGTGCCGGTAAATCAACCATAATGAATATTTTAACCGGTTATCTTTCTTTAACACAGGGCGAGGTTAAAATTGACGGTTTTAATATTATGGAATATCCTGAGGAGGCTAAAAAGCGCATAGGCTACCTTCCTGAAATTCCGCCACTTTATATTGATATGAAGGTTAGGGAATATCTCAACTTTATTTACGACCTTAAGAAAGTTTCCTTCCCTAAAAAAGCACATATCGACGAAATTATGAAATTGGTTCAGATTGAGCATGTGTCAAATAGACTTATTAAAAACCTTTCTAAAGGTTACAAGCAAAGAGTTGGTTTTGCTCAGGCGCTTATAGGCAACCCTGATGTACTTATTTTGGACGAGCCTACGGTTGGTTTAGACCCCAAGCAGATTATAGAAATCCGTAATCTTATTGCCCGTCTTGGCAGAAACCACACAATTATTCTGTCTTCTCACATACTTTCTGAAATTCAGGCAGTTTGTAAGCGTGTAATTATAATTAACAAGGGTAGAATTATTGCCGACGATACACCTGACAATCTTTCTAACCAATTATCTAAAGACCATTCTTTAGTTGCAAGGATTATTTGTGCAGAGCAGGATATGCTTTCAGCTCTTTCAACTGTTAAGGGCGTTAAATCTGTTATATCCTTAGGCAGAAAAGAAGAAAATAGCTTTGATTTCCTTATTGAACCCGAAGACGGTGTGGATTTGCGTGCCGCTGTTTTTGAAAGAGTGGCTTCACGCGGTAAAACAATTTTATCGCTTACAAGCAACAAGGTTTCGCTTGAACAGATTTTCTTGCGTCTTACCGAAGCCGGAAGCTTTGAAGAAGCAAGAAAGCTTTTAGGCTTTAACGACCAAGAAGTAACAGAAGAAAGTAAGGAGGAAGAATAATGAGCGCAATATTTAAAAGAGAATTTAAATCATATTTTTGCACCCCTGTTGGATATATAGTTGTTGCGGCGCTTTATTTCTTCTTAGGGTTATACTTTTCAATGATTTATAGCTACGGCGCGCCTAATATTGAAGTTGTAATTGTTTCAATGTCTACTGTTATAATCTTTGTTATGCCGGTTATAACAATGCGACTTATGAGTGAAGACAGAAGACAAAAGGTTGACCAAGCATTACTTACAGCGCCCGTTTCACTTACATCCATAGTTTTAGGTAAGTTCTTTGCGGCGTTAGCAGTATTTGGTATAGGCTTTTTACCAACCGTTGTTTTTGAAATTATTATTATGAGCCACGTTAGCGTAAACATTTTATCCTATATTTACGCATTACTTGGTATTTTACTTTTAGGTTCGGCTCTTATAGCACTTGGTATGTTTATTTCTTCAACAACCGAAAGCTCGGTTGTATCGGCTATAATCACTTTAATTGTAAATATCTTAGTGCTTTATATGTCTAACTTTGCAAGCATGGTACAAACTGAATGGGTTGCAAAAATATTCCAGAAATTAGCATTTATTTCAGTTTTTGAAAGCTTTTCCGAAAGTATTTTCTCAATTCCAAATATTATCTACTTTTTAAGTATAACTGCCGCATTCCTTTTCCTTTGTGTGCGTTCGCTTGAAAAGAGAAGATGGTCTTAAAGGAGGTGCCTAAAATGGAAGAAAACAAGAACTTAAACACGGAAACTGAAGCAGTAGAGGTTGCCGAAGCTACAGAAGTTTCTGAAAAAGTAAAAAAAGTTAAAACTAAAAAGGCACCTAAAAAGCCTAAATTAATTAAAAATCAGGCACTTTTAAAACGCGGCGGTTATGCTATGGGTATTACTGCGGCAGTGCTTGCAGGTCTTATTGTTTTTAATGTGCTTATTGCTGTTTTAGCTCAGCGCATTAGCCTTGAGTTTGATATGTCACTTACAGCGCAAAATTCAATGAGTGAAGAAAACATTGAATTTGTAAAAAATCTTGATAAAGAGGTTACCGTTACAATGTGCGCTAAGGCGGACGATTATGTGGGCGAATATATGAACTATTATGCTCAACAGTACGGTGTGAGTGAAAATTATACAGATTACTATAAGCAAACAATTACGCTTATGGAAAAGTATAACGATTACAACAAAAAGATTAAGATTGATTATATTGACACTCAAAGCACTGAATTTACACAGATTTCCACAAAATATTCCAACCAAACAATCAACTACGGCGATATTATTGTAACCTGTAATGAAGGTGGCAACGAGCGCTATAAGATAATCGGTTATAACGATATTTATGTTTTAACCGAGGATGATACCTATGCCGCTTACGGTGTTACAACAAGCACCGTTGCTGCAAACAACATTGAAACTGCACTTACTAGCGCAATTTCTTATGTTACAAGCGCTAAAACTAAAAAAGCAGCGTTTATTACAGGTCACTCTAAAGCCGATTACTCCGAAAGCTACAGAGCGCTTTTAAAGACCAACAACTATGAAGTTGAAGTGATTTCAGATACTTTAGTAACAAGCATTTCGGATGAGTTTGACGCTTTATTTATTGTAGCACCTACAACCGACTTTATTGATACCGAGCTTGATGCGATTGCAAAATTCCTTGATAATGACGGTAAATATGAAAAGGGCTTAGTATTCTTTGCAGATGCGACAGCACCTTATTTGCCTAATTTATACGAATATTTAGAGGAATGGGGCATTTCGGTAGGAGAAGGTATTCTTTTTGAAACCAATGCAAACAATCATATGCCTGATGAACCAACAACCTTAGGCTCGTATGCAGCAGGTGAGGATAAAATAAATAACGGCATTTCGGCTTGTATTACAGGCTACAATGTGCCTATGGAAGCATTGTTTGAAGAAGAAGGTCTATACAAGGTAACAAGCTTGATTGCAACCCCCGAAAGTGTTGTTGCAGCCCCTGTGGGAACTGCTAATAACTGGACTGGTGCTAATGATTATCAAAAAGCAAGCTATGCTACTGTAATGCAGACCGAAAGAATGACTTACGATAAGGACAATGTTGAAATAAACAACTATGTTTTTGCGTTCTCAAGTACAGAATTTATATATTCGGAATATGCTGAAATGGCACAGGTTTCCAATAAGAACATCGCATTTGCAGCAGCAGAGCGCGCAGTAGGCGCTGAAGACACAGGCGTTTCATTTGTATCCAAAACAATTGAGGATGAAAGCTTTAGCGATTCTGTAACACAGTCTTCTGCTAATCTTATTAATATAATCTTTATGATTGCATTACCTGTGGCATTATTGGCAACAAGTATTTATGTTTATATTAGGAGAAAGAATTCATAATGAACAATTTTCCCGAGAATGAAAATTTAAAAGAAGAAGAAATTTCTACAATTTTTTCCGACCCCGAGCAACACAAAAAAGTAGCAACCAAAAACGGCAATAAAAAGCGATTGACTATTGTTATTGCCGCTTTGGTAGCGGTTGCAGTTTTAGTTGGTGGAACCTTTGCGGTTGTAAAGCTTATACCTGAAAAAAAGGATGAAACATCTTCTCCTTCCTTTGAAGAAATTGAGGTTTTGGCTAAAAAGGATACCGATTATAAAACTGTAACGGTAAAAAACAAAAACGGAAGCTTTAAGTTTTACAGTGTAATTACTAAAGCGGAGGATAAGGATAGCGAGGATACTGCAACATGGTATTTGGATGGGTATGAAAAAGACCTTGTTAGTACAAGCGGTATATCGCAGATAATAAACAGCCTTACCGAAATTTCGGCTTCGCGTGAAATTTCCGAAAAAACCGCCGCAGAATGCGGACTTGAAAACCCGCAGGTTAAGGCAGATGTGGTAACACAGGATGACGGTGTTTTCAGTATACTTATCGGTAACAAATCGCCCGATAATTCAGGTGTTTATTTAAAGCTTTCCACTCAGGATACAATTTACCTTATTTCCGATTTACTTGACGATACACTTACCTTTGAAGCCTTGGATTTGGCAAATAGCGACGCTCTTCCGGGACTTACACTTGACAGCAAATATAACGATTATACCAACGAAGGTAAATTAATTTCCTTTGACAGTATGATTATATCTGGTAAAAACTTTACAAAGGATGTTGTTATTAAAGCTAATAATGACAGCACAACAGTAGAGTTTATGCCGTATGTTGTGACACAGCCTAGTGAACGCGTTGCAGAAAATACCGATAAAATGATTTCGCTTTTTGCTAACGGTGTTACTGCTTCGGGTGCTTATTCATTTGATGTAACACCTGTAACAATTAGAAAATTCGGTCTTGATAACCCCGATTTTGTGGCTACAGTTAAGCTTAAGGATTTCACATATACCTACAAATTCAAGCTCCAAAGCGATGGTAACTATGCGGTTATTACTGATGATAGCAAAATGGTTAAAAAGGTATCGGCAGCTGCTTGTGAGTTTTTAGACTACAACGAAACCGATTACTATGCTAGCTGGGTATTTATTGAATCTATTGATAAAATTGCTAATTTAACTGTTAAATTGGGCGATAAGAGCTATAGCTTTGATATAAAGGAAAATCCTAACGATGAAACCGGTGAGGATAATTATATCATTAACTATGAGGGTAAAAACCTTAAGTCAGATAGCTTCCAAACATTTTACAGATACTGTATTTCACTTGCTTGTTCAGATTTTACCGCAGGTGAGTATAATACACAGGATGAGGCCTCGTTAACCTACACTTATAACGACGGTAAAACCTCACCCGTTAAGGTTACCTTTAAAAAGGCTACCGCTTCTAAATATCAGTATTCACTTAACGGCAAACCAATGGGCAAGGTAAATGCTTCGGAGTTTAAAAAGCTTGATAAGTATTTACAGCAATTAATTAACGGTGAGACCGTAAGTTACAATTAATTCTTAAAAAAGTATAAAACAGCCGATATAAATCGGCTGTTTTATATGTAAAAGGTAAAAAATTTTTTATATACTTGAAATTCGTGGAAAAAGTGTTAAAATAACAAGGTGCGATTAATTTAAGGAGGCATAATTTATGGAACAAAATAAAGGATTTCGTTCTAACAAATGGGTAAGAGCTGCAATTCCTGCGCTATTACTTCATTGCAGTATCGGTACAGTTTATTGTTGGTCTATATTTAGTCAGGAAATAGGCGAGTACATAGGCTTTGGAAAAAGTGCTACAGAGTGGGCTTTTTCACTTGCAATTTTCTTTTTGGGTATGTCGGCAGCATTTTTGGGTAATATTGTAGAAAAGGATATTCATAAGTCATCCTTAATTGCTACAATTTGTTTTTCTGTCGGAATGGCGGGAACAGGCGCATTTATTTATTACGGCGGTCAGCATAAAGGTAGCTTGGTTGCATTAATTGGTATATATTTATGCTATGGCGTATTAATGGGTATTGGCCTTGGTACAGGTTATCTTTCTCCCGTTAAAACCTTAATGCTTTGGTTTGAAGACCGTAAGGGCTTGGCAACCGGTCTTGCAGTTGCGGGCTTTGGTGCGGCAAAGGCTATTGCAAGTCCTATTATGAAGTCTCTTTTAGAGTCTTTAGGTGAAAGCGGAATTTATAAAATGTTCTTCATTTTAGCGGCAGTATACTTTGTGATGATGTTTATAGGTCATTTGCTTTTAAAGAAGCCTGATACCTGGCACGAACCACAGGATAAGAAGGAAAGCAAAAGCATAATGTCTGTTTTAAAAACAAGACCTATTACAAACTATATTGGCATTTGGCTTATGTTTTACATAAATATAACCTGTGGTCTTGCGCTTATCTCACAGGAAAAAATGATTGTTAAGTGCGTGGGTCTTGCAGGCTATGTAGGTATTATTTCTACTGTTTCTGCTATATTTAATGCAGGCGGCCGTCTTGGTTTCTCGGCTTTGGGCGATAAGGTAAAGAGCAGAAACACAATTTATAAGGTAATCTTTATTCTTTCAATAATCTTTACAGTGCTTGTAATTGCAACAGGCGGTATTAAAAACGGTGCAGGTAATATGTTACTTACCGCGCTTGTAATTGTACTTATTATGGTTGTAAATGCAGGCTACGGAGGTGGTTTCTCCAACGTTCCTACACTTCTTTCCGACCATTACGGAATGAGCAATATAAGTGCTATTCACGGTATTACTCTTTCGGCTTGGGGATTTGCAGGTCTTACAGGAAATCAGCTTGCTACATGGATAGTAAACCATTTCGGCGAAACTGCCCAAATCGGCGGCAATATGGTTAACCCTGTTGGTTACCAAACCGTGCTTTATGTAACAGCAGCGCTTTATGTAGTGTCACTACTTTTAAGCTTTTTCTTTGTTAAGAATTATAAAACCGAAAATTAATATAATAAAAGCAGTTGTTTAACAACTGCTTTTATTTTTTATTTCTTATCATCTTTTAAAATATCATTGTTTATTTTAAATCCACCCTCAAAGCCCGAATTTATATCAGGTATATTAATTTGTGGGTCATCATCTAAAATGCTTTTCTTTTGCTTTTTTGGTATTTTCGGTAGGTCATCAGCCGCTTCTTCTGCTAACCATTCGTGTAGCATAATGTCGCCTTCGGGGTAAACATTTTTTGAATTATGCTTACGGCTTAAAAGCAAGAAAGCAAAGATATAAATAATGAAAACTATACAAGAACCAATGGTTATTAATAAACCAAGTCTAAGGGCGGGTGGTTGGTAGTTGAACCTTATGGTGCTTTCACCTTCGGGAGCCTTTACTGCCATAAAGCCTACATTCACTTGTTCTATTTCTGCTTTTTGACCGTTTACCGTTGCAGACCAACCCTTATCAAACGGAACAGAGAAGAATACAAGACTTTCTTTATCTCGCGTTACCTTTGCAGTAAAGCCGTAATTATCGGTTTTGAAATAGTGTGCAGAGGTTTTAGCAAGTTTTTCGCAATCCTCTTTGTAATATTCGTCGCCGTATAAAAGATATCTTTCGTCATATTCTTCGGGCTCGCTTATATCCTTCATTAAATGACCGTATTTCTTTATCTGCTCATCATTTAAAAGAATTGCTTTAAGCATCATATTAGCGCGGTTTTCGTTTTGGAATTGGTCGCAAAAATCATAATCCATATAATAGTCATAAGAAAAGCCGTAGGGAATATAATTTTCGTTTTCGTAAATATAGTAACCGCTTTCGGTTTTTAAATAATTGTAGCCGGGCATTGCAGATTCATTTGTTTCGGCGTTTACAAAGCTTTCACCGCTTTTACGATTTAAAAGATATTTAACCGAAAGTAAGCCGCGAATAGCATAGTATTCGCTTTCGGGTCTACTTGCAACACTACGCTCTATGCCTATATAATCATAAAAATTAGTAATAGAAGCAGGAACTACCGAATGGAATGCATTAATACCGGGATAGCCTAAATACATAGAGGTATTATCTACACAGTCAAAGGTATCTACTCGGAAGTTTTTATTATCCTCTAAATAAACCTCTCCCTGTATAAGAGAGTCTATAACAATTTCCTTTACGTCATAAGAATGGGCTCTGCCTGTTGCTATAAATACATTACCGTAAATTATAGAAATAATACAAACACAGGCAGTGGAAATTTTATAAAAGGCTTTTGGCTTTTCTTTAAGAATTTTAATAAGCTGACCTAAAATAACAAGACTTGCAACCGCTATAAGACAGGCAATCCAGAATCGTACAATATAGGTTAAGTCTTTTGCTTGGGTATATAGACCGTAAATGATTTTTCCCTCATCATTACGCTGCGGGAAGAAGCCTATAACAAGACTTACCGCAAGGGTTATACCAAGCACCCACTTATAGCCGAAGGACCAATTTGCCTTGCTGTCCTCAAACATAGTAACAGTCATAAGGCACATTAAAAGAATGGGCATATAGTACCATCTCGCGTAATAAGCGGTATTAAAGGCATAGAATACACTGTTTAAAACAGGGACTAATGCCATAAAAATTGAAATGCCTATAACGCGCCTTAGCCAATGATTTTTACGGCTTGAGAAGAAGGTGAATACACCCACCATACTAAATAGCGGCAACCATCCGCCAAGGGAGGACCACTTAACCTCGGCCCCTGGGAAGAAAACAGGACGGGCAGGAATATCGGGCGGGAAGAAGAAGCACTGCAAAATATTTGCGTATATTTGTTCCTTGCCGTACATAATGGCATTCCAGCCTATAAGTGTATTTGAAATACGGGGATTATCCGTAAGCGCCATTAAAGAGGGCAATAGAATAAACGCCGCAAGGCAAAGACCTAAAACCGCTTCAAAGGCAAGGGCGAAAAAGCGTGAAACCTTAAGCTTAATTGCACCTGAAAATAGCCTTACAAAGAAGTAAATTACTGTGAAAACAACCATACCGAAGAAGAAGAAATAATTGGCAATCGCACAAAGGAAAACCATAAGTGCAAATATAAATCTCTTGTTTTCGGTTATGAAAAGCTCCAGACTTAACAGTAGTAACGGAAAATAAATAATTGCTTCATGGAAATGGTTAAAGAAAATATTATAAACCGAAAAACCCGAAAAAGCATACAGTAAGCCGCCTATCTGCGCGGCGTCGGGTGTACGGGTGAAGCGGCGCAAATAAAGATAAGCCGTAAGCGCAGCACAAGCGAATTTAAGTATTAAAAGCGGACCCATAAGGTAGGGCACAAAGCTATTTGGAAAGGGAAGTGTTAGCCAAAAGAACGGGCTTCCCCAAAGGTAAAAGCTGTAAGATGCTACGGTATTTACACCAAGGTCGGTATTCCAGTTCCAAAGAATATCGCCCGATTTTAAGGCGCGGTGACATTCCTGATAAAAGGGTATTTGTTGAACATTAAAATCACCGTAAAAGGTGAAATACCCTTCGCTCATAATCATATACGGCACAAAAAGACATGCTGCCGTAACGAGCGCAATAAGGAAGGTGGATAACCCTTTTTCCTTTTCTTTTTTAAGTGTGGAAAGCTTTTGCTGTGAAAAACTCATTTGAAGTACCTCAAATAAAAATAATATATTGATATTATACCATTTAATGTTATAATATTCAATAGAATCAGTACAATTTGGAGTGTTAATATGAAATATCATTTTTATGCAATGATGTCTAGAATGAAAAATATATACCGTTGGGGCCTTATGCGAAATACAAGGCAAGAAAATTTAAGCGAGCATTCCTTAGAGGTGGCGCAAATTGCACACGCCTTGGCGGTAATTAATAATACCCGTTTAGGTGGCAGCATCAATCCCGATTCTGTGGCAGTAGCGGCAATGTATCACGACACTTCGGAAATAATAACGGGTGATATGCCAACCCCTATAAAATATCATAATGATGAAATTAAAAAAGCCTATAAGCAGATAGAGGCAGGCGCTACCGAGCGGCTTATTGAAAAATTGCCAATTGATTTTAAGCCGGTTTTTGCTAAAATTTATAATATTGATGGCGAAACCAAACGCCTTATTAAAGCGGCGGATAAAATTTCAGCACTTATTAAATGCACCGAAGAGCTTAATATGGGCAATAAGGAGTTTGCTGTTGCGGAAAAATCAACTAAAAATGCAATAGAGAAGCTTAATTGCACCGAAGCAGATATTTTTATGGCAGAATTTATGCCAAGCTTCTCGCTTTCGTTGGACGAACAAAACTAATTACTTGTAAAAGTTATATAGATATGGTATTATAATGATTGTAGTTTGTCGAAACGCTAAAAAGCGCTTCGACGAGCCACTTTTAAGTGGCTTTAACAAAATCAAATAGGAAAATTTGATTTTGTACGACAATTATTTCAATGGTGAATGGCAAATTTTCAAAGAAAATTTGGCTTAAAATCAAAGATTTTAAGTCGAAACCGATCAGTTTCGACTTCCATTAACCATTATATATTAGATAATCTATAGAAGGCGGAATTAAAATGACCGAAATTTGTGAAAAAAAGAAAGTTTTAAGCTGTATTCAACCAAGCGGTATGTTAACCCTTGGCAACTATTTGGGTGCGCTTAAAAACTGGGTTGCTATGCAGGAGGAGTTTGATTGTACCTTTGCTGTAGCAGACCTTCACGCGATAACAGTAAGACAGGAGCCTGCAAAGCTTCGCAGTCAGATATATTCTACATACGCTTTGCTTTTAGCATTGGGTATAGATCCACAGAAAAATACATTGTTTATTCAGTCCCACGTGCCGCAGCATGCAGGACTTTCGTGGTTGCTTTCTTGTAACACACAGTTTGGCGAAATGTCAAGAATGACACAGTTTAAAGATAAATCTGCAAAACATGCAAATAATGTTAATGTGGGCTTATTCTCTTATCCTGTGCTTATGGCGGCGGATATTTTGCTTTATCAGCCTGATTTAGTGCCCGTTGGTGCGGACCAAAAGCAACACCTTGAAATTGCAAGAGATATTGCAATTCGTTTTAACAATCTTTATGGCGATGTATTCACTGTGCCGGATGCTTATATTCCAAAAACAGGCGCTCGTGTAATGTCACTTCAAGACCCTATGAAGAAAATGTCCAAGTCGGACGATAATTTAAATTCATGGGTTGCTATTTTGGATAATAAAGACGATATTATTCGCAAATTCAAACGCGCAGTTACCGATTCTGAGGCTGTTGTAAGATTTTCCGAAGAAAAGCCCGGAATTTCTAATCTTATTACAATCTATTCTGCTGTTACAGGTAAATCGGTAGCCGAGGTTGAAAAGGAATTTGAAGGCAAGGGCTACGGCGACTTTAAGTTGGCTGTTGGCGAATCTGTTGCCGATACATTAGCTCCTATTAAAACGGCTTACGATGAAATCATTAAGGATAAAAAGGCTTTGGAAGCACTTTATCGCGAGGGCGCCGAAAAGGCCGAGTATGTTGCGCGTAAAACCTATTTTAAAGCAATGAAAAAGGTTGGCTTTGTGCTATGATTTTTCCGCTTATTGGAAATGAAAAAATACGCCTTTCGGTAGAAAATTTCATACTTTCAAAGCGTATACCTCATGCGATTATAATTGAGGGTGACTATGGCACGGGTAGACATACTCTTGCAAGCTTTCTCGCTAATGCGGCGGTATGCGGCGAAGAAAATTCGCCTTGCGGTAATTGCCGTAACTGTAGCCTTGTGAAATCGCTTTCACATCCCGATATTGTAACCATAGCACCGCTTGACGGTAAAAAAAGCATTGCGGTTAAGCAGATAAGACAGGCAAGGGAAGAAGCATATATAAAACCCCACGAAGCAGAAAAAAGGGTATTTATTATTGATAATGCAGATACTATGAATCCCGAATCCCAAAATGCGCTTTTAAAGGTTTTGGAAGAACCGCCAAAAACGGTTATGTTTATTTTAATCGCCGAAAGTAAGGCGGCACTGCTTGATACTATAATTTCCCGTTGTGTAATTTTAAGCCTTACTGCGCCCGAATTTGCAAAGGGCTTTGAGTATATTAAAAAGAATACCCAAAAGGAAGACTTTGTTATAGAACAAGCGCTTAACAGCTCACAAAATAATATTGGCAAAGCGCTTGAAATTTTAGACGGCAACCTTGGAACAGATACTGAAATTGCCGCAGGTGAATTTTTAGAGGCATTACTTAAAAATGATTCTCTTGCAATGCTTTCGGCGGTTTCAAGCTTTGAAAAAAACAGGGTTGCGACCGATAAGTTTATAAAAGACCTTAAATATTTGATAGCGCAAAAAATAAAGAACGACCCGCAAAGCTATTTTGCAAAGCCTTTAGTTGCTTTTTATAACTGTTTGCCGGATTACGAACAAAGTCTTGCTACAAATATTAATTTGAATCTCTTGTTTTGCAGTATGACCTGTAAGGCAGGAAAACTTTTTGGAGGAAAAAATGACAGAAGTTATATCGGTTAAATTTAAAGAAACCGGCAGAGCATATTATTTTTCACCCGCAGGTAAAACTGTAAAATTGGGTGACAATGTAATTGTTGAAACCCAAAACGGTAACGAATTTGGTATCGTGTCCGAAGGGAATCATCAGGTGGAGGACGAAAGTGTTGTTCAACCGCTTAAAAAAATGATTCGTTTTGCAAACGAAAAGGATTTTAAAAAGCTTGAAGAAAACAAGAAAAAAGAAGCGGAAGCATTTAAACTCTGCGAAAAATTGGTTGAAGAGCATAAGCTTGATATGAAGCTTGTAGAGGTTGAATATTCCTTTGACGGTGGAAAAATAATATTCTTCTTTACATCTGAAGGCAGAGTGGATTTCCGCGAATTAGTTAAGGATTTAGCCGCTAAATTCCATACAAGAATTGAGCTTCGCCAAATTGGTGTACGTGATGAGGCAAAAATGCTTGGCGGTATTGGTATATGCGGTCAGCCCTATTGCTGTAAGCAGTTTTTAAACGATTTCGAGCCTGTTTCCATTAAAATGGCAAAGGAGCAGGGCTTATCCCTTAATCCTACTAAAATTTCGGGTAGCTGCGGCAGACTTATGTGTTGCCTTAAATACGAGCAGGACGCTTATGAATATCTTAACTCTTTTACCCCACATGTTGGTTCTACTGTTAAGACAAGGGACGGTCTTGCAACGGTTATTGATGTTAATTTAATCACAGGAAATCTTTATGTTAAATTAATTGATAGTGATACCATTCCGCTTAAAGTTCATAGAGATGATGTTAAACTGGTATCAAATGGTAAAAAGAAAAAACAATCAGAGGAATAAAAGTTAAAATATTTCTCTTGATTTTTTTAAGTATTATGCTAAAATAATACTTAGTAACGATATGGAGGTGTTTTTAATGGCTTATCGTATTACTGATGATTGCATTAGCTGTGGTGCTTGTGCAGGTGGCTGCCCTTGCGATGCTATTGCTGAAGGCGCAGAACATTATGAAATCGATGCAGAAAAGTGCTGCGAATGTGGTGCTTGTACAGCTGGTTGCCCTGTTGAGGCTATCGTTGAAGAATAATCTTTTACATAAGATTACACTTTGGGAACTAACGCCTTTGCATTTTTTAGCAAAGGCGTTTTTCTTTCGACAAGTTTTGCTTGACACAGGGTATATAATTTTTTAGAAAGGGGAATTTCTGTGGAAAATATAAAAACTATTACTACTAACAAAAAAGCCTTTCACGAATATTTTGTGATAGAAAGCTTTGAATGCGGAATTGCCCTTTCGGGAACGGAAATAAAGTCTATCCGTGCAGGTGGGGTAAACCTTAAGGATGCTTGGTGCAATGTGGAAAACGGCGAAATGCTTATAAAACAAATGCACATAAGCCCTTACGACCACGGCAACCGCTTTAATAAACCGCCCATGAGGGATAGAAAGCTTTTAATGCATAAGCGTGAAATTATGCGCCTTTTTGGTACAGTAAAGCAAGAAGGCTTGGCTTTAGTGCCGTTATCACTTTATTTTAAAGGCTCACTTGTAAAGGTGCAATTGGGTCTATGTAAAGGTAAAAAGCTGCACGATAAGCGCGATGTTGCCGCTAAGCGTGATGCTAACAGGGCGATAGATAGGGCTATGAAAGAACAAAACCGTTAATAATGCGTAATTCTTAATGCGTAATGCGTAATTATAATGAGTTTCGCATAGCGACATTAACTTTTTACTTTAATATCTGGGTGTGTAAAGGTTTCGACGGGGATTTTGAAGTATCGGAAGCGAGCAGCGGTGCGGGACCGCTTACTAATCCGCATTAAAAATTAACTAACAACAATAAAGTTGCTTTAGCTGCCTAATTAGGCGGCTCATCGAACCTTAGACTACCGCGGCTAAGGCAAGGTGTCATTTTAGCGGTGAACGTGAACGGTGGGGTGTTCCACCTGCCGTCACGAAGTAGGAACTACCAAGCAAGGCAGTCGGTCGCTTGACGGCTTTGTAAGGGAATGTAAATAGGCGACTGCGCTCGGAGATGCCGGTATGAATGAATTTTCGGACAGGAGTTCGATTCTCCTCACATCCACCAAAAAACAAGCACCAACCGTATGGTTGGTGTTTGTTTTTTATAAATTGGAGAATCGAACTCGTGAGAGTCTGCGCGTTAATAAAAGTTGCCGGTGGCAAGTTTTTAGCGCAGAGCGGTGAAGTCGGGTACCGAAGGCAAAGCCTTGGGTCGACGAGCCATAAGTATGCGAGTGGCTACGCCACCGCAGACGGTCGTTCTCCTCACATCCACCAAAAAGAAAAAGTCGCATTTGTGCGGCTTTTTCTTTTTGTACTATTATCTCTTCTTTATTATCTATTATCTATTCTCTAAATAATACGCGACTTTTTCAGATAATAAATAATAGATAATAATTTCGCTGTCGGTGTTGACTACAAGCATAAAAAATACAGCCGCAGTTTTGCGGCTGTGTTAGATATTAATGTATTTTTAAAACTTTAACCTATTGCAACTAAATCGCAAATATTGAATTTACCGTCTTTATTGGTATCGTATTCACCAAGGTTTTCTTTATCGAATAATGAATTTATTCCAAGTAATGCTTTTTTCAAGAGCGCACTGAAGTTTGATTCGGTATCGGAATAAACCACGGTGTATAAAGAAAATTTATCGGTTTCAAAGCTAAGAGAGTTAGTTGACGCATCAAATTTACAGTCAAGCACCTCTGCTTCGCCGTCGTGCATACGTACAATCTTATATTCTCTTTCGACCGTTGAGTCGGTATTAATCATATTTTCGGGAATATTAATCTTTAATTCAATATCTTTATCAAGCTCGGTAATTTGTGTTACCTGACTATCAATATCCTTTTGCAAATTCATTTCAAGATGCATAGCAATTTCTTGGTTTGCTTGAAGCTGTGAATTAATAGCAGATTGTTCTGAATCATTAACTGTGTTTTTAAGTTCGGTTGTAAGCATTACATTTGCAGAAGAACCCCAAGTCATATATCTTAATTCATCGCCTGTTAAAAGGTTATTTGCTAAGTCTTCTGTTTCGGTAACAAACTCAACATCAGGGGTGCCTTCGCCGATTTTATTAATTTCTGCAAGTGGTGTTTCGGGGTCTAAGCAGAAAAGCAGTAGCTGATAGCGGATTTTTTGGTTACCGTCTTCAATATAGCATTCAATTGGTTGTTCTGCATAGGGGTCGTATTCACTTGCATCGCTTTTTGTTACCTCGATTACACTTTCATCAAAAGTTAATTTTGTAAAAGAAAAATCATTATTTCGTACAAACCAGGTGTATGTCACATCGCCATAGGTTGAAGCAGAGGTAACATCAATAGTAACCTTTTGGTTAGGCTTTACTACATAAATATATGTGCCGGCAAAGGTAACAGGAATTTCGCCGTTTACTGTATTATTGGTCATCTCGAGTGTAGTATCGGGCAGTATTTCAAAATAAATATCTTCTTCATTCACACCATCACTCACAGTACAAATATATTGAGCACCGCCAGCGTTTAATACAATATCTAAAGTGTTAGTTTTATTATCAAGGGTAACGAAGCCAGGCATGGTATCGGGATAATCGTAATAAGGGGTTCTTTCCCAGGTGTAAGTGATTTCTGCATTTGGTAGGGTAGAAGCAGCGTTAACAATAAGGCTGCATTCGCTTCCTACAAGACCGGGGTTTACGATATATCTCAAGTTTTCTTGGTCATAAAAATATTCTTTATCTGAGGTGGCGTTTACAATAAGAGTGTTTTCCTTAAAACTAATTGTTGTATAACAAAAGTATTTTCCAACCCTTACCTCACAAGCGTAATCGTTACAGCCGTAATAAACCTCTGTAAAAGCTGAAGAGGTAGCCCCTTCAATTTTATCGCTATAATTGTATTCTTCATAATCATACCTGTACCATTGATAAGAAATTTGCGATTCGTCGACAAGCTCGCCGTTTAAACGCACATTTTCAACGGTCATATTAAGGGTTTCACCTTTTAAGGCAGGAATCCGTACGTATGAATACCATTCTCCGTTTACATATCCGTCGCAGGTAAGGGTTCCCTCAGCCGAAGCAGAAAAAGCGAAGACTGAAAAAATCATTATAATACTTAATAATACTGCTGTAATTTTTTTAAGTTTCAAAATATTACCCCCAAAAAGTAATTAATAAAAATATTATATCACTAAAAATATTGATTGTAAATTATTTTTTATTGCTAACCTTACTTAAAGGATTAGAATCAACTGCATTTTTAATTTGTGTATTGGAAACATGGGTGTAAATTTGGGTGGTGCCCAAATTTGAGTGGCCTAAAATATCCTTTAAAACGCGTATATCTACCTGACCGTGCTGATACATTAAGGTAGCTGCGGTGTGGCGCAGCTTGTGGGTTGAAAAGCCTTGGTCACCAAGCCCCGCTTTTTGCAAGTGGGTTTTAACAATGTGCTGTACTGTTTTGGGACTTATACGGCGATGATTTCGGCTAATGAATAATGCGTTACTGTGTGGATACGGTAGGTTTTCATTCGGGCGGACCGATAAGTAATCTCTTATGGCGTCCTGACAGGCATTGTTCAAATAAACAAGCCTTTCTTTATTACCCTTACCTGTAACCGTCATAGTACCGTCTGCCTTAATATCACCTACATTTAGTGAGCAAAGCTCGGCAAGACGAAGTCCACAGTTTAAAAATATTGTTAAAATACAATAATCACGCTTTTGATTAGCACCGTCAACCGAATTAAGAAGTTCTAGGGAATCTTCAAGTGTTAAGTGTTTCGGAAGCGACTGCTTAACCTTTGGCGAATCAAGCATCAACGTGGGATTAGTTTCTAATTGGTGGGTTTGTTCGCATAAGAATCTAAAGAAAATACGTAAGGTAGAGGTTTTTCTTGCTCTTGTGGCCGGGTTGTTGTCCCGTTCGTTTTTGCAGTAAACCAAGTAAGCGTACAAGTCCGAAAGAGTAATAGTTTTTATTAAATTTATATCAACGGGCGAAATATCAATCTCTTCAAAAGGTGTTTTACTGTCGATCATTCCGCGTATCATTAATATATAGCGGAAAAAGGTTTGTAAATCAAGGTAATAACCCTCTACCGAGCGTGAGGATTTACCCTTTATGGTTTCGCTATAGGTCAAAAAATCCCTTATAACAATAGGACAATTTTGCAGAACTTCAAGTTTCATATCAGAACTCCGTACAATATATTATATAATTATTTTATCATATCTTTTAAAAATTTCAATCTTAAAAAGTTGAAATATTTTTTAAGAAATGTTATTATAAAATTAAATATAAGCCAATTCGATATTGAGGTGAAATAATTGAAAAAGAGAAAAAGAATATTACCTTTCTTGATTTTTGCCTTAATTATAGTAATTTTAACTGCCGTTTTTTATAATCTTTTTGTACCTGATACTAAAAAGGTTGAAAAGGCTAGGGAAATACAATTGCCCGAATGGGTAGACGGGCAGATAATTCATAAGCATACAACCGCAAGAACGGGAATTTTGCTTGAGGATATAAATAATATTGTAGTTCATTATGTTGGCAATCCGAATACTACTGCCAAAAATAACCGAGATTATTTTGACAAGCCTACAACAACGGTTAGCTCCCATTTTATTGTAGGGCTTCAGGGCGAAGTAATACAGTGTGTACCAATTTACGAGCGGTCGGCGGCGAGTAATCACAGAAATAAGGATACAATTTCTATTGAAACCTGCCATCCTGACGAAAGCGGTAAATTTAATAAAGATACATACAATTCACTTGTTAAATTAACGGCGTATTTATGTTACCAGTTCGACCTTTCAGAAAATGATGTTATAAGGCATTATGATGTAACAGGCAAAATTTGTCCTAAATACTATGTAGAAAATGAGGACGAATGGGAAATATTTAAAAAGGATGTAGGAAAAGCAATTGACGATTACCGAAAAGCAGAAAAAGGCAATTAGTTTTTGTGTTATTTTAGCGTTTATACTGTTTTGCGCCGCGGTGGGATGGTTTATTGGCAGACCGATGATACGTTTTGTATCTGACCCCGAAAAGTTCAGAAACTGGGTAGATGCAAGCGGCTTATGGGGAAGGGTGGCATTTGTTTTAATGGTTACCTTTCAGGTTGTTATTGCCTTTGTACCGGGCGAACCGCTTGAAATCGGCGCAGGGTATGCCTTTGGCGCGGTTACAGGTACGCTTCTTTGTATTATAGGAATAACCCTTGGAAGCGTAATAGTTTTTGCTTTGGTGCGCAAATTTGGTATAAAGCTTGTAGAGGTGTTTTTTACATTCGAAAAAATAAAATCTGCAAAGTTTTTGCAAGACCAAAAAAAGCTTGAGCTTATTATCTTTTTTATGTTTTTCTTACCCGGTACACCAAAGGATTTTCTTACCTACATTTTAGGGCTTACAAGTATAAGAAAAAGAAATTTGTTAATTCTTGCAAGTATAGCGAGAATACCGTCTGTTATAACATCTACAATAGGCGGAAGTCTTTTAGGAACCGAAAAATATGTATTTGCAGTAATAGTTTTTTCTGTTACATTAATTATAAGTATTATTGGTTGGATTATATATAACCATATAAATAGCAAGAGGTGTTAATATGTTAGAAACAAAAGAACTTGTTAAAATTTACAAACCTAAAAAGGGTGTACCTGTAACGGCGCTCGATAAGATTTCGCTTAAATTTCCCGATAAGGGAATGGTTTTCCTTTTGGGTAAATCGGGTAGCGGCAAATCCACACTTTTGAATTTGCTTGGCGGACTTGATAATTACAACAGCGGTGAAATTGTAATTAAAGGTGTTTCTTCAAAGGATTTTAGGCAAAGTCATTTTGATTCCTACCGTAACACCTATGTTGGTTTTATTTTTCAGGAATACAATGTGCTTGATGAATTTACGGTTGGCGCAAATATTGCATTAGCAATTGAACTTCAAAGCCGCAAGGCAACCGACGAGGAAATAAACGCCATTTTAAAAGAGGTTGATTTAGAAGGCTTTGGCGACCGTAAGCCAAACGAATTATCGGGCGGACAGAAGCAACGCGTTGCTATTGCCCGTGCGCTTGTTAAAAAGCCCGAAATTATTATGGCGGACGAACCTTCGGGCGCGCTTGATTCTAATACCGGTAAGCAGATTTTTGAAACCCTTAAAAAGCTTTCACACGATAAGCTTGTTATTGTTGTTTCCCACGACCGTGAGTTTGCAGAACAGTATGCCGACCGCATTATAGAGCTTGCAGACGGCAAAGTTATCAGCGATGTTGAACTTGATACGGAAATTAACCGAAACGGAACCGAGGGCATATCTTTTAATCAGAATATTGTTGAAGTGCCTTGCGGATATCATTTAACCGAAGAAGACAGAGTAAAAATCAACGAATATATCGATTCGGTTAAGGCTTCTGTTTCGATTGCTGTTAATGTTAAAAAGTCTAATAAGACATTTAAAGAAACCGATCAAAGCAAAATAATACAGCACGACGGCAGTAAATTTAAGCTTATAAAATCTAAATTACCGCTTAAAAACGCATTTAAAATAGGCGCAAACGGACTAAAATATAAAAAATTCCGTTTAGTTGTTACAATTATTCTTTCGTGTATTGCTTTTGGACTTTTCGGTCTAGCAGATACCTTTGCGGCTTATAACCATATTGAAACCTGTACCAATTCGCTTGTAGATAGTGATATAAACTATCTTTCGGTAGTAAAATCCAAAAAGAGCGAGGGTAGTGATTATTGGCGCAGCTATGATTATAGATTTTCAGAAAAAGATTTAGAAGAATTTAAAAATAATGCAAAAAGTTCGGTTTACGGGGTATATAATCCGTATGATGTAGACCTTTCGTTCAGGGTAAATATTGACACGTCTACAGATATTAACGGGAATTTTGATATCTATTCTCCGCAATTTTCGGGATTCGGCACTATTAACAACCAAATTGTTAAGGATTTAGGCCTTACGGTTCTTGCGGGTACTTTACCTAACGGCAGTAAAAACGAAATTGCGATAAGCGAATATGTTTTCGAAGTATTCAAAAAATCCAAATATACCGACGGCAAAACGCCCGATAGTAAAACAGGCAGATTAACCTATACAACAATTACAAATTACAGTGATATTATAGGAAAAACAATTAATATTAACAATACGGAATATATTGTAACTGCGGTTATTGACACACATCTTGATATGGAAAGATACGCATCCTTGGCAGAGGAAAAGGACGAGCAAACTAACGCCGACCAGATTATAGATTATGTGCTTTACAGTGAATTCAGTTATGCCAGAGATTATAGCTATGCCGGCGTAATTATGCTTGGTGACGGACATCTTGACCGTATTTTACAGTCTCGTTTGCCGATATCAAGAGTTAACGAAGGCCATATTGATATTTATTCAAACAACAATTATATTGATGTTTCATACGTTGCAAAGCTATCGGATATGAAAAATCAGAAAATTATTTGGGTAAACGAGCCAAAGACTTCACTTGCAGAAAATGAAATAATTGTTTCGCTGGAATATATGGGACTTAATGAAATGCCTGACAAATACCATAACGAAATGGGCGAATTTGATTACAAGGCATATTTTAAAGACAATAACGAATATACCAAATGGGAATATCCATTTAACGGAAAGGGTACCGAAAGCAAGTGTAAAATCGTAGGCTTTATTCCTGTGGATTATGAAAATAACACACATATAAATGCGGTTATTTGCGACGACAAAACGGTTGAAAGAATGACCGACGGCGTAGATAAGCTTTACGATTTTGCGGTAGGCAGTATGCCAAGTGATAGAGAAGCACTCAAAGATTTGGTTTCGTTCTGTTATAAAGAGGATACTAATATTAGATATCAGATACAGAATGCTATCACTTTTGAGCTTGATTCTGTAAACGAATTTTTAGAGCAGAGCGCAAAGATATTTGTTTACATTGGTTTAGGCTTTGCTTTGTTTGCAGCGCTTATGCTTTCTAACTTTATTGCAATGAGTATTTCCTATAAAAAGCAGGAAATAGGAATTTTAAGAGCAATCGGTTCACGCAGTAACGACGTTTTCAGAATTTTCTTCTCGGAAAGTTTTATTATTGCTATGATAAACTTTGTTTTATCGGCAGCGGCTGTTTTTGCGGCTACAAGTGTTATTAACGGTGTTGTAAGAAACGAAATCGGCATTTTAATTACAGTGTTGAGTTTTACACCCCGTCAGATTGTTCTGCTTTTGGCAGTGAGTATTTTTGTGGCTTTTGTTGCAAGCTTTTTCCCTGTTAAAAAGATTGCTTCTAAGCGACCGATTGATGCTATAAGAAACAGATAACAAAAAGGCAATGTAATTTTTAAATTACATTGCCTTTTTCATTGACAAAACAAGGGTTTAAGTATAAAATTGATATGTAGTTTAATATGCGGAGGATTATTATGTCAGTTAAAATTTCACCGTCGCTCTTATCGGCGAATTTTTTTGATTTAAAGTCAGATTTAAAAAGACTTGAGGAACTTAAAACAGATATGCTTCATTTAGATGTTATGGATGGTATATTTGTGCCGAATATTTCATTCGGAAACCCTATTATTAAGAAAATAAAAGAAAATTCCAATTTGGTGCTTGATGTTCATCTTATGATTGACAGACCACACAGATACATTAAGGAATTCGCAAAATATGCCGATATTTTAGGCTTCCATTATGAAGCGGGAAGCGATGTGGCTGAAACCTTAAAGGAAATAAGAAGCCTCGGCTGTAAATCCTGTCTTACAATTAAGCCGAAAACAAGCGCGGAAGAAATTTTCGAATTTTTACCCCTTTGTGATATGGTGCTTGTAATGTCGGTAGAGCCCGGCTTTGGCGGTCAGTCATTTATGCCAAATTCACTTCCTAAGGTTTCTGCTTTAAAGAAGGAAATCGAAAGATTAGGCATTAAGTGCGATATTGAAATTGACGGCGGAATAAATGAAGAAACTGCACCGTTAGCGGTTGAAGCAGGTGTAGATGTATTGGTAGCAGGCAGTTATCTCTTCTGTGACCAAATGGAAGAAAGATACGCTTATCTTAAATCCCTTTAAAAAAATATTTACCAAAGGTTGATATGGCATTTTTGGCTATTAAAATTTTGCCGTGCTCCTTTGTGTATTCACAAGAAAAAGGTGAATAAAGGCTTTCTTTGCAGTATTCTTTAAGGGTTAAGAAGTAAGGGCTTTCATTTTTTGAATATATGATTAGCCTGTAATCGTTAGAGGTTTTATAAAGCTTACTTTGTAAAGTGCGTGTATTCTTGTTACGAAATAAAAATAGCATTCCATCCGTTAGGGTATGACTGTTTTCAAAAATAAAAAGGTATTCTTTTTTACGGTTTAACTCTGCCACCTGGGAAATTAATATAATACACCCTACATTTTGCTTGGCTTTTATTTGTATTAAAAGCTCTTCCTTTAAAGAAAGACCACGGGAGAGTAAAACCTTTTCTAAAATTCTTTCAAAGGTGGGTTTTACAACCTCATTCATAGCATAAAGCCTTTGATATGTGCCGAAAATGGCAATAATCTCTTTATCATTAAGGGTAATTTTAATTTTACCTTTTTCTAAATCAGTAACAGTCATTAAAAAACCTCCCGTGTGGAAATTAAAGGAGTTTGAAAATATGAATTATAATGAACTTAAAAGCGGTACCGATATACGCGGTGTTGCAAGTGATTTAGGCGGGAAAGCCGTAAATCTTACATTAGAAGCGGTTTATGATATTTCTGCCGCATTTGCAGTATGGTTTGTAAATAAATACGAAAAGGATTCAAAGTCGCTTAAAATTGCACTTGGTCACGATTCAAGAATAACAGGCGAAAGCATAGCAAATACTGTTAAAAACGCTTTAACCAAAGCAGGCATTACCGTGCTTGATTGCGGTTTGGCTTCAACCCCCGCAATGTTTATGACTACGGTTGATTTAAAGACCGATGCCGCAATTCAGATTACCGCAAGTCACCACCCGTTTGATAGAAACGGTCTTAAATTCTTTGTTGGTAGCGGTGGACTTGATTCGGGTGATATTAGTGAGATTATCGAAATCGCTAACCAAGGACAAGAAATAATATGCGAAGAAAAGGGAAGTGTTATTCCTACCGATTATATGACACAGTATGCTGCAAATCTTCGCAAAATTATTTGCGATGCCGTTGGTAAAACCGAAGCCGACAAGCCACTTAAGGATTATAAAATTATTGTGGATGCAGGTAACGGCGCAGGCGGATTTTATGCAAGTGAAGTATTAGAAAAATTGGGTGCAGATATTACGGGTAGCCAATTCTTAGAGCCTGACGGTATGTTCCCTAATCACATTCCAAACCCCGAAAATAAAGAAGCAATGGAAAGCATTTGTAACGCGGTAACCCAAAGCAAAGCAGATTTAGGTATTATTTTTGATACCGACGTTGACAGAGCGGGATGTGTTGGTTCTGACGGTAAGGAAATTAACCGCAACCGTCTTATTGCTTTGGCTTCTTACATTGCCGCAAACGGCAAAAAGGGTCTTACCTTTGTTACCGACTCGGTTACAAGTGACGGCCTTAAAAAGTTTATTGAAGAAAACCTTGGCTGTAAGCATTACCGCTACCGCAGAGGCTATAAAAATGTTATAAATAAGGCAATTGAATTGTGTGAAAGTGGTATAGAAAGTCCGCTTGCTATTGAAACCTCGGGTCATGCCGCATTGAAAGAAAACTATTTCCTTGATGACGGTGCTTACCTTGTTACCAAAATTGTAATTGAACTTGCTAAGGGTAAAATAATTGAAAAAATATTAGAACCACTCGAAATGCCGTTTGAAGAAAGGGAAGTTCGTTTTAATATAACCGAGCCTGATTTTAAAGCATACGGTCAAATGGTTATAGATAAGCTTTACGAATTTGCAAAGGATAAGCCGCAGTATAAAATAGCGGACGATAACCGTGAGGGTATTCGTATTTCTACCGAAAACGGTTGGTTTTTACTACGCCTTTCTGTTCACGACCCCGTTATGCCGATGAACTTTGAAAGTAATGTAGAAGGCGGTATAAAGGAAGATATTAAGGGTATTAAAGAATTCTTTATGCAGTTTGATAAAATTAATGCAGATGTGTTAGATTAAACTAAAAGAGAGTCGAAATTTTAAATTTTGACTCTCTTTTTATTGTTATTCGTCTTCTTCGTCTGAGTGACAACTGCAAGAAGGGCCGTTTTCAACCTTGCAGGGTCTTGGCGGGAAAAAGTCGTCAACAGGGAACTTGATTTTGCTAAAGGTATCGCAAGGCTCTGCGCCACTGTTTCTGCAGGTTTTTTCGGGTATGCAGAAATCGTAAACGGGTATTAGCATTTGTACATTTCTTATTAACTGAACCACTGTGAAAAGACCGATTGTAGCATAAATTGTGGGTGTGCCGTTTTGTAAATCGGTCACTACATTACCGCCTAGTGCTTCGCATACGCATTTAGGTATACAGCAAGTTTCGTAGCAATCTCTTATTTCACAAAGCTTTGCAGAAAGCGGTACGGGATCTACGGTCTGTACAACACATTTTGGCATATTGTTGCCCCTAACTGTTCCGTTCTCGCAACCGCATTCTGTACCCGAGTAATTAGAGAATGTTTTCACACAGCCGTCACTGCCGTAAAGAATAACCTTTTTGCTAAAGGTGGCAATACCGTTTATAACCTTGGGGCAAGAGTGTGAGGATGTGTAAAGGTCAAAGGAAAGTAGGAAGAAGAAATTAAGGTCGCAAGAGTAAAATCCTTTATTGAAATTTACCGGTTCTACATCAACAAAAACATTAAGTACTTCGGCACTGCGTAATCTTACACTTTTGGCGTGATTAATAAGCGCTTGGGTTTCGGGAAGAAAGAAGCAACGCAAATCTTCCAAGCAGTCTCTGTCACAGCAAGAATCGTAAACTCTGCCGGCATCAATGCAAACGGCTTGGTTTGCGTCTAAATCGGTTGGGCAACCGTTTCTTAAATCTGCCATAAAATAGCCTCCTAATAAGTTTTAAGCCGTATTTCTACGTACTTCTATAACATAATATGTATGAATTTAAAAGGTGTGAAAATTAAAATATTGACTTGGGACTTCAAAAATTGTAGAATAATGCAAGGTGATTGTTTTGGAAAATAAGAAATGGTATAAACAAGGGCTTCGTGACGGTATACCGATAGGACTTGGTTATTTTGCGGTAGCCTTTACCTTAGGTATAGTTGCCAAGAAAGCGGGACTTACTGCAATACAAACCTTTTTAGCAACCGCGCTTACCAATGCATCTGCAGGTGGGTATGCGGGTTTTACTGCTATTGCAGAAAATTCCACTTATATTGATATAGCGCTTACTATGTTAATTGTTAATGCAAGATATTTGCTTATGTCGGCTTCGCTTAGCCAAAAGCTAGCCCCCAATACACCGCTTAGACACAGAATGTTAGTTGCTTTTGATGTTACCGATGAAATTTTCGGCATTTCGGTTGCGGTTAAGGGCACACTTAACCCTTACTATAATTACGGCGCTATGACGGTATCTATACCTTGTTGGGCAACAGGCGCTATGATGGGTGTGCTTATGGGTAATATTTTACCGCAAAACCTTGTTAGTGCTTTAAGTGTGGGTCTTTATGGAATGTTTTTAGCAATTGTTATTCCGCCCGCCAGAAAAAATAAAATTATTGCCGGTATTGTTATAATATCAATGGTATTTAGCTTCTTGTTTACAAAAATACCCTTTATAAGCGGTATGTCTTCGGGAATAAGGGTTATTGTTTTAACGGTTGTTATAGCCTTGTTGGCGGCAATCCTGTTTCCTGTAAAGGAGGAAGAAAATGAAGGGTAATGTTTATATTTACATAGCCGTTATGGCACTTGTGACCTTTTTAATAAGGGTTTTACCTTTAACCTTGATTCGCAAAAAAATAACCAATGTAACCTTGCGCTCGTTTCTTTACTATGTACCTTATGTAACATTGTCTGTTATGACCTTTCCCGCAATAATTGAGGCTACAAACAACGTATGGTCGGGAATAGCGGCGCTTATCTCCGGTGTATTACTCGCTTACTTTGGCGTAAGTCTTTTTGGTGTTGCGGTATGCTCCTGTGCGGTTGTATTTATACTTGAACTAGTGATAAACATTATATAAATATTGAAATTCTTACTAGAATGTGGTAAAATGTTTTAAAATTTTTTAGAAGGGCGATATAATGAAAAAAATTCTTACAATTCAGGATTTTTCGTGCGTGGGTAAGTGTTCACTTACTGTAGCAATGCCAATAATTTCGGCATTTGGTGTTGAAACTTGTGCTTTGCCTACTGCGTTACTTTCAACCCATACACAATTCAAACATTGGACTTTTAAAAATCTTTGTGATGAAATTAATCCCATTACAACCGCTTGGCGAAATGAAAGCATTAAGTTTGACGGTATTTATACAGGATACTTAGGCGGTATTGATTTAATAGAAAGCGTTAAAGAAATAATAAAAGAATTTAACGCTCACGACGGTATAGTTATGATTGACCCTGCAATGGGGGATAACGGTAAGCTTTACGCTAATTTTGATATGGATTACGTCAAGGCTACTAAAACTCTTTGCGCTATGGCGGACGTTATTACGCCTAATATTACCGAAGCTACTTTTATGCTTGGTATGGACTACAAAGAAGAATACGATAAAGATTATCTTTTGGAAATTTGTAAAAAACTTCACGAAAACGGCGCTAAAGACGTAGTGATTACAGGTGTTAAAAAAAGCGAAACACAAGTGGGCGCTTTTTGTTTGCTTGACGGCAAAGAAATTTATGAATATTACACCGAAAGGGAAGTTAAGGATTTCCACGGCACAGGGGATATTTATTCCTCTACAGTATACGGTGCTTTAATGAACGGCAAAACCTTGCAGGAGGCTATAAGCTTTGCGTGTGACTATACAAAGCATTGTATTGCGGTTACTTTAGCAGAAACTAAATGTTCGCTTTATGGAGTAAACTTTGAACAGTGTATAGGTGATATAGTAGAATTTATAAAATAAAGAAAAATGGCGGAAGCACAAGCTTCCGCCATTTTAAATTGTAGTAAATTTATTTTTTCGCAAAATTTAAAACTCTTATAATTACAGGTGTTAAAACTATATTTATTATAAGCTCGAAAATAAAGTTACCGCCTGCAAGACCTATAAACATATACTCTACGGTGTTTGTAAAGCCTAATGACATTCCCCATTCTGCTACGGCCTCAAAAAAGAATAGAACGCAGCCTAAAAGGAATACGCCGGTATTTACAACGGGGCAAACAACGGCCGAGGCCATAACGGCTAAATATTGGTTGCGGTTTTTAAGTAGGTTATAAGTAAGTCCTGCTGCCAATCCGCAAAGCGCACCCTTTAAAAGCACGGTTATTATAGTGCCTGCAACATCTATTGCAAGAAAGCTTGCCGCGTCACCGCTTGCAAGTACTGCTACGCCGAATATAAACCCGAGCCACGTTCCTATTTTTGTTCCGCAGGTTGCCGCACCGATTATAATCGGCACTAAAACAAGCGAAATAGAGAACATACCAAAGCGTATAAACGAGCCTAACAGCTGTAAAACAATTACAAGTGCTGTTAAAATGGCGCCAAATACAAGTATTTGGGTTTGTGTTCTTCTGTCCTGTGATTTTTTCATAAAATTACCTCCGATACTGTCCTTAGTCATTGGGAGATTAAACACGATAAGGTTTCGCTAGTCGCCTTTTATCCTCGGCTTTGTTTCTATTTTTGTAAGGCGTTAGCCTTACTACAAATTATCAACTTCGCCGAATAAAAAATGCGACAGCAGAAACTAAGAATTACCTGCCAATGATAAATTTTTGTTGTCACGAAGATGCGAAACGCAGATAGGCTGGTGCCTATCAAGAGACAAGACAATGTGACGACGCAAAATTTACATTGTCAGGCTTGTCGTGATTAAACTCCCAATGACTACTGGTACAGTTCATAATTTATGTAATCCGAATTAATCGGTAATTACTGATGGTTTTTTTCGTAAATTACACGAAGCCCTTCAAGTAAAAGATTTTCGTTATATATTATATTGGTTTTGCAGTGGGCAATAACCTCTTTAGAAAGGCCGCCCGTTGCAACAACTGTTGGTGTTTCGCCGAGCTCTGCAATGATTTTTTCCAAAAGTCCGTCAATCATAGAAGCGGTTCCTAAAACAAGACCTGCTTGCATAGATTCGGTTGTGTTGGTTCCTATAACCGATTTCGGCGCTTCAATGGGAATGGATGAAAGTAATGCAGTGTTTTCGGTTAATGCCTTTAGAGTAAGTCTTACGCCTGCGGCAATAATACCGCCCAGGAAGGAGCCCTGCCTGTCCAACACACTTATAGTTGAAGCGGTGCCCATATCAATAATTACGCAGGGCATTTTATAAGCGTCAATAGCGCCAACGGCACCTGCAACTAAGTCCGCTCCTAATTGGGCAGGATTATCTATTTTAATATTAAGCCCTGTTTTAACACCGGGGCCTAATGTTAGGGGAACAATCTGACAAAGCTTGGAAACTGCGCGGCTTATACTTTTGCCAACGGCGGGTACAACCGAGGAAATAATACAATCCTCAATATCATCTGTTTCAATATCGTAAAGAGATAATAACTGTTTTATTTCAATCGCATATTGGTCGTCAGTCTTGCGGGTATCGGTAGCAAGACGGGCGGTAAAGCTTAGAAAATTGGAATTATAAGCACCTAAGGTAATATTTGTGTTTCCTATATCAATGGCAAGTAACATATTATCATTCCTTTCCATTAACCATTATATATGATTTTTATATAAAATCAAGAATTTTGTTGACAAAGATATTAATTGTTGTTATAATACTTTAGTGCTAAATGGGACAGTATGGTCTCATTGGCTCCTTGTTCCGCAAAAGTTGCGGGACCAAAAGTCCAGAAGGAGGTGCAAAGTAAATGACCAATAAGTATGAGGCAGCTATGATTTTCTCCGTAGCTAACGGTGAAGAAGCAACACAGAGCTTGAAAGAAAAGTTCAACGACCTTATTGCTAAAAATGGTACCATTGAAAATGTTGATGATTGGGGCAAGCGTCGTCTTGCATACCTCATTAACGACGAAGCAGAGGGTTACTACGTTTTCTTCAACTTTGAAAGCGAAGCTAACTTCCCCGCAGAATTAGAGCGTATCGCAAAGATTACTGACGGCGTTCTTCGTTTAATGATTATCAAAAAGTAATGGAGGAACAGTAATGTTTAATTTAGTTGTTTTAACAGGTCGCTTAACAGCAGACCCAGAACTTAAAACTACTCCAAACGGTATTACAGTTACCACATTTTCAATTGCTGTTAGCCGTAATTATGGCTCGGGTGAAGACCGCCAGACCGATTTTATTAATATCGTTGCTTGGCGTAAAACCGCAGAATTCATAACAAAATATTTCAAAAAAGGTTCTATGATTGGTATTGAAGGCTCTATTCAGACCAGAAGATATCAGGATAAGAACGGCAACAACCGTACAATATTCGAAGTTGTTGCAAACAATGTGCAGTTTGTTGAATCTAAAAGAGATTCTGCTCCTGCAGTAGAGAGTGCATCATTCAGCAATGCCGATGTTGATGAATTTTCAGAAATAGGCGGCGGCGATGATGATTTGCCATTCTAATTTTATTTTATATTAATTGTAAGGAGGCTTTATAATGGAAGAAAGAAACGAAAGACCTATGCACAGAAAACCACGTAAAAAGGTTTGCCATTTCTGTGTTGACCGTGTTGAAGCCATTGATTATAAGGATGTAGCTCGTCTTCGCAAGTTCATCTCTGAACGCGCAAAGATTTTACCTCGTCGTGCTACCGGTACTTGCGCTGCTCATCAGCGTGAATTAACCACCGCTATTAAGCGTGCACGTCAGATTGCATTACTTCCTTATGTTAATGACTAATCTGTAAAAATTTAAGACCGTCCGTATTTACGGACGGTCTTTTAATTTTATATATACGCGGCACCTATTATGCCTGCATCATTGCCTAATTCGGCAATTTTAATTTTAGTATCAACTTCCGGATTAAAGCTTGGAATTTGCTTTTTAACATTTTCTATAATAGGCGCAATCAAATTATCGCCTTCGTTTGAAATGCCGCCTCCCAAACAAATAACCTCGGGCTGAAAAGCATAAATATTATCTACAATTCCTACCGAAATGTAATAAATATATTTATCTACAACCTCTTTAGCAACTAGGTCACCCTTACGCATAGCTTCAAAGACGGTAATTCCGGTTACATTGTTTATATCATTATCACATATTTGCCACATAATACTTTGCTTGTTTTGTTGCATGGCGGCTTTTGTTTGGCGTATAAGCGCCGTTGCAGAAGCGTAAGCTTCGAGGCAACCCCGTCTGCCACAGCTGCACATTTCACCATCCATATTTATTACCGAATGGCCAAGCTCGGCGCCTTTGTTTGAAAAGCCTGCATATAGCTTTCGGTTTATAACAACTCCGCCGCCAACACCTGTACCGAGTGTTAACATAATAAAATCCTCGGTATCCTTGCCGGCACCCGCTATGTATTCGCCATATGCCGCCGCGTTAGCATCGTTTTGAATGTTGAAATTTATTCCCATACGTTCTTTAAGCATACTAACAATAGGAACATTTACAAATTCAAGATTATCTGCCAAAAGAATTATACCGTTTTGAACGTCAATATCTCCCGGTGCGCCTATGCCTGCAACTGCTATATCACTGAGTGTAATACCTGCTTTTTCTATTGCTTCAAAAGCTACTGCGGCAATATCATCGGCAATTTCTGTGCTAGGTCTTGGGCAATTGGTTTTTCTTTTAGCGGTAGATATTATATTGAATTTTTCGTCCACAACACCTGCAACAATATTTGTACCGCCTAAATCAATTCCTAATCTGTACATTTTCTTACCCCTTACTTGTTAGTATATACATTTTTGTTAATAAAAGTGTATTGAGGTATAAAATCAGAATCCCAACCCTGTAAAAATACATGTTCATTAGTATCAAAGCCAAGCCAAGTGGCCGGTGTAACGCTTGCCGAAACCACCGCATCTTCAAAGGGAATACCAATGCTTACAAGTTTTTTAACCGATTTTGAAATATAGCATCCACCGCCGTCAAGGCATTCGTGTATTTTATGGCGGGAAACACCGTCTTTAACAACAATTGGTTCGCCGTCCACTTCATATTCGCCGTCGGGCAGGTTGGTGGTTGTAACGGAGTCGGATATAACCATAACTCTATTTTTGCCTTTGCATTGCATTATAAGTTTAATAACGCCGGGATGCAAATGCTCTAAGTCGCAAATTGCTTCGCAATAAATTTCGGGATTTGTAAGTCCTGCCGTAACAACACCGGGCTCGCGGTGATGAATAGGTCTGATGGCATTAAAGGTATGACAAATTGCGCCAACGCCCAATTCAAATGCTTTAGTTGCATAATCATAACCGCAGTCACTATGTCCTGCTAACACTTTTACGTTATTGAGCTTAAGGTACCCAATCAAGTCATCCGCGCCATCAAGCTCGGGCGCTAAGGTTATTTCTTTTACCGCGTCTTCAAAGCCTTTAACCATTGCTTTATATTCTTCTATGCTTGGTGCAACAAAGGCATCCTCCGGCATAGAACCGGGACGTTCTCTGCTTATAAAAGGCGCTTCAAGGTGCGCTCCTAAAAGAAGCGCACCCTTTACTTTGCCATTTTTTTGTGCATCCATTACAGTTTTTATTGCTTCAAGACCTGACCGTATAGTAGCTACCGAGCCGCAAAGGGTAAGGGCTACACCACCTACACCGTTAAGGCTTAATTTTTCAAGCCACTCTATAAGAGCCTTCTCACCCGAACTTGAAGCTATAAAGCCATCTCCACCGTGAATATGATTATCAATAAGTGCATTTGTAAGGTATTCTACTGTATAGTCGGTATCTTCGTGGTTGTAATCAGTTACGCTTACAACCTTGCCGTTTTCTACACAAACAAGCTTATTTTTTAACCATTCACCGCTACAAAGAAGATTATTAGCATAAATACTGTATTTACACATTTATAATAGTACCTCATGTCCTGTTTCGGCAGATTCGTAAATAGCATCAAGAATTCTCATAATATCTACGCCGTCCTTAGCGGGAGCCTTACATTCTGTGCCGTTTTTAATGCAATCCACAAAGTGAGCCATTTCGCCTTCAAATTCCATTAAGCCGTGAATCTTATCGTCGCAAACATTTATATCTGCAAGATAGTTATTATATTCGGTATAAAGCTTAACCTTATCGGTAATTTCCATACCGCCCTTTGTACCGTAAAGAATTTGTTTATATTCATCAGGTCCGTTAAGGCTATAAGAGGTTTCCATATATGTAACAGAACCGTCTTCGTATTTAATCATAGCACTTGCAAAGTCTTCAACTGTGCAAACATCCTTTGAAGTATCCTTAGGCTTGTAAGAAACACCGTTCTTTAAGTGGTCGCGTTTACCTAATTTATCATAGGTAACAGCATAAACGCTTACAGGCTTTGGATTTCCCATAAGATATCTGATAAGGTCGATTGAATGAACTGCAAGGTCAATAACAGGGCCGCCGCCGCTCATAGATTTATCTGCAAACCAACCGCCCGGGTTACCGTGGCGACGGGTAAAGAATAGCTTGGTGTAATAAATATCGCCAAGATAATCCTTATCAATAAAGTCTTTTGCTATTAAAGAAGGCTTTTCGAAACGACAAACAAAGCCAATCATTAAAAGCTTTTTGTTCTTTTCGGCAGCTTCAAGCATTTTTTCTGCCTGCTCTGTATTGTAAGCCATTGGTTTTTCGCAGAGAACGTGAAGTCCTGCATCGAGTGCCTTTATAGCGCATTCAGCGTGGTTGCAGTTCCAAACACAAACGTCTGCCGCATCAAGCTCGGGAAGGTCCTTAAGCATGGTATCAACGTCGGTATAGCGTCTTGAAATGCCGTGCTTGTCGCCGGTTTCGTTAAGGCGCTCGGGGTTAATATCACAAAGTGCATATACTTCAGCATCTGCTACTGCTTTATAGGATTCAATATGTAGATTAGCGATATTACCTGCGCCAATCATAGCAATTTTAATTTTCGACATAATAATTACCCCTTATATTAGTTTTCGTTAATAACTTGTTTTAAGAACTTAAATGCTTTTTCAATATCCTTATGGGGTTCTGCGCCAACCTCACGTTCAATGGTCAAGAAGCCCTTATAGCCGATTTCTTCAAGTGCTTTAAGGTAACTCGGGAAATCAACAACACCGTCTCCCAAAGGAAGCTCTCTATAGAATTCGTCAATATTTTTGTATTCATCAGGTCTTGGTGTTATAATACCGTATTCAATTTCTGCAGGGATTTGCTTGTACATTATGCCATCCTTAGCGTGTGTATGTACAATGTAGTCCTTTAAAATGCGTGCTTCTTCTGCGGGGTCACATTCAAAGCCCATAATTAAGTTTGCGGGGTCAAAGTTAACTGCAACACCCTTTGAACCGAGACCGTCTAAGAAATTTTTTAAGGTAGCTGCTCTTTCGGGACCGGTTTCAATAGCAAAGTGAGCATTTAAACTATCAGCATAGCGTGAAAGCTCGAAGCAAGCCTCCTGCATAATCTTATATCTGTCGTGATTCGGGTCTTCGGGAACAACACCAATGTGGGTTGTAACTATATTTGTTTCAAGGTCTTTTGCAAGGTCAATAATGCGTTTGGACCTTTCAATTAATTGGGGGTTACGTTCGGGTCTGAATAAGCCCTCACCTAAGTCGCCGCAAAGTGCAGAAAATACAAGACCGTTATCCTTTACTTCCTTTAAAAGCTCCTTACGGTCGGTAGCGGTTAAGTTTTCGGCAGAGTTAGCACCCTTTGTAGCATACATCTGAATACCGTTAGCACCAAGTGCGGCTGCTTTTTTAATTGCTTCACTTCTTTCGCAACGGAATGACTCTAAAATTACACCAATTGGAAATTTGTACATTTTCAATTTCACTCTTTCCTAATATTATTGACATATCGTCACTTTTAAAATATAATAAATATCAGTAAAAATCAATATCTAATAGCAACTAATTTTAACACAATATTGATATCGAGGTATTTTATGATTCAATCTTGGTATGAACCGCATATATTCCAAAATCCGCTTTTTCCTTTCTATTTTGATAAGAATAAAATAACTCCTTTAGAAGTAGGCGGAATGAACTGGCATTCTAATATTGAAATTATCTACTGTGTTTCGGGACAGGGAAGTGTTGATTGCGACACAAGAAGCTATCCGATATCCAAAGGGGATATAGTTGTAATTAACACACAAATTTCCCACGGAATAAAAACCGATTCACAAGTAGAATATTATTATTTGATAATAGATGATGAATTTTGCAAATCCAACGGTATTAATACGAGCGAGCTTATTTTTACCGAATATATTAAAAGTCAGAGTCTTGTAGATGCTTTTTTAGAAATTGTAAATACCATTGAAAATAAGAAAAGTTTTTCAGAAACCTATATTTATGCACTTATTCGTTCTAAGGTATTGCAATTGCTTATAGCCATGTGTGACTGTTGCCTTTGTGAAAATATTGAAAGAAATATTTCAAACAGTATGGCGCTTGAGCGGGTAAAGGAAACAATGATATATATTCAAACAAACTCTGCAAATAAGCTTACGCTTGACCTACTTGCTTCAAATGTAGGTGTTTGCAAAAATCATTTAGCGCGTGAATTTAAAAAATACACCAAAATTACCATAGTAGAATATATAAATTCTTTGCGCTGCAAGAACGCACAAAGATATATTTTAAACGGAGAAAATGTGGCCTCGGCGGCCTCTTTAAGCGGATTTGACAATTTATCGTATTTTTCGCGAACTTATAAAAAACATATTGGCTTTTTGCCAAGCGAAACTTTAAAAAACAAACAAGGCTACTAAAAAGTAGCCTTGTTTTTATAATTTAAAATCTTCGGGTTTATAATTGTTGCTTATTTGGGGCATTTTAGGTGTGCGTTTTAAGGGGTCGTATTTGTAACTGCGGCAGGAATCACGTAATTCAGTAACACCGTGCTTTTTGCATAAAATTTCATTGGCATATTCAAGCTGACTGCCGTACACGCAATACTCACAAGAACGAGGCAATTTTTTATTAAAAACCGATTTTGGCATAAATACACTTCCTTTTAATATATCATACCAAATCTTCAAGTAAATTACCAGCAAAATTTTTAGAATAAAGGGATATTATAAAAACAATTCCCATAACAATAAGTGATAATGCTACCGAAACCGAAGAATTTGAAAAATTATAACAAGCGCCTATACCGTTTGAAAGGGTAGGCGTATTTATTTTGAAAATTTTCAAAGCTAAAAATGTTAATCCACTGCTGATTGAACCGTGAACAATACGCAAGATTATAAATAACGGATAATTGATTTTAAAGCTTTTAACCTGGCTAAAGGCTTGAAACCAAACACAAAATCCCGAAAAACCCAACAAGAAAGAAATAAGAAGTATATTTTTGTTTTGGGTAACTGCATTTGTAACCTCAAGCAAGTAGCCTAAGCTTTTTAATATAGGAAATTTTATGGCATAAAAATTAATATAACTTAAAATTACCGAAAAAATCACAATAAATGAGCATATTGAAATGGTGGCAGAAGCACTTTCGGAAACAGACAGTACAAAGTTATCTATTATGCTAAGGTTAGGCTTTTGTGGTATGTTTTCTTGCGATTTTATGCATTTTTTTAAAAGAAAAGCCAATATAAAAGAAGCGAAAATATGCGAAAAGAATAATATAAAGCCTAGCTTTTTAGAGCTTAGTATACCGCTTCCTACCACTAAAATTATAAAAGCGGGTCCTGCATTTACACAGTAGTTGAACATAGTTGAAGCCGTGTTTTTTTCGATTTTTTCAAGCTGTACCGCTTCATTTAACAGCTTTGCACCTAATGGGTAACCGCCAATTAAGGATAATAAAAATACAGAAAATTCATTTAAAGAAAGTCCGAAAAGCTTTAAACAGGGTTTATTAAGGAATTTGAATTTGTTTAAAAAATTTGATTTAAGAACCAGTAACACAAAAACCGAAAAAGGAAATATACTGGGAATAATAATATTACAGGAAATAATTAGTCCCGTAGCTGCACCATTTTTGCAAATATCAGGATTAATAAGTATTAATATTAAAAGTGCAAAACTAAAAAATACGCCAATATAAAATATGAACTTTTTCATATCATCACCTAAGAATTATTTTATAAAATTTTTCATAGGTTTATTACAAAGGGAGTGTCTTATATTGGGTAGAAAAATTAAAATTGAAAGGTCAACCAAAAACACAAAATGGAATTTGTTTAAAATAGATTCTTCTGTTTTAGATAACGATTTAATAAAGGGTCCGCATATAGAGCTGTTTCATAATAATCAGGCGGTTATTGAAGGGTGTATAGGCGTATACGAGTATAACGATACCTATTTAAAATTAAGGCTTTCTAAAGGGGCGGTTATACTAACCGGTGAAAATTTTGATATTTTAACCTTTGAGGACAAAACAATAACAGTAAAGGGTAAAATAAGTTCGCTTGAATTTTGTTTGTAGGTGGATGTATGCTTTATCTTTATAGATTTTTTTGTGGAATTTTAGAGCTTGAATTTTGGGGAGTGTACCCCGAAAAAATATTAAACCTTTGCGTTAAAAACAAAATTACTGTTTGGAATACCCGTTTTTCAAAACAAAAAATAACACTTAACATTACGGTGAGGGATTTTAAAAAACTGCCCAAGTTATTGAAAAAAAGCGGTGTAAAGCTACATATCTTATCTAAAAAAGGCTTTCCTTTTTTTATGAAAAAATACAATAAACGCTTTGGTGTTTTTGCGGGGATTATAACGTTCTTTTTGGTTTTGCAGTTTATGGCATCGTTTGTTTGGGTTATTGATGTTGTAGGCAACGAAAACGTGGAAAAAAGTGAAATAATTAGTATTTGTGAAGAATTAGGAATAAAGATAGGGGTTAGAAGCAGCAGTATAGACACTAAAAATATCGTTCAGGATTTATTACTTAAAACTGATAAGCTTTCGTGGGCAAGCTTTAATATAGAGGGATGTAAATTAACCGTAAATGTAACCGAAATCACACCTAAGACCCAAGATAATTCGGTTGCTACTAACCTTAAAGCCAAGGCCGACGGAATTATTAAAAAAATAGATGTAACCTCGGGGAATTGTGTGGTTTCGGTGGGGGATACGGTTAAAAAAGGGGACCTATTGGTTTCAGGAATAATTGAAAATATGAACGAAACTAAATTTGTACATTCAATAGGTAGTATTTTAGCTCAAACGGACGAGGAATTTTTATTGGAAGAACCCTTTATAAAAGAAATAGAGTATCCTACGGGTAAGGTGAAAAAAAGGCGCGTTTTAGAAATTTTCACCCTAAAAATACCGCTTTATGTTGGTAGGGAAAAGGGGAATTTTGTAACCGAAAATAAGTGTAAAAATTTAAACCTTTTTTCGCAAAATATACCCATAAGGCTACACACAAAAAAGTTTATATTTATAAAAAACACAAGCCAAAAAAGAGATTATCAAAAGCTTTGCGAGTTGCTTGAAGAAAGGCTTTTATTAGAAAGTCAGAAACGGAATTTTACTGTAAAATCAAAGGAATTTATAAAAAAACAAAACTCTGTAGTGCTTAGTGCCGTGATTTCTAAAGTAGATGAGATAACTTATAGTGAAAATCTTATATTTACTATTGGAAAATAATGAAAATTGTGGTATAATAAAGTAGATAGTAAAATACGCTGGGATGTGATAAGTTGTTTGAAAAAACTATTGATATTGAACGTATTGAACAGTTAATTAATTTGTTCGGCAATTTTGACCAGAATATAAAATTGGTTGAAAAGAAATATAACGTAACAGTTACTTCGCATGGTAGCCAGATTAAAGTTAAGGGCGAAGTGGAAAATGTTTTAAACGCCATAAGAACAATAGAATGCCTTATTACTATGATTAACAAGGGCGAACAGATAACCGACCAGACTATTGAATATGCCGCTAATTTGGTACAGGACGGCGAGGATAACAAAATTGGTAGTCTTTTAAGTGCGGACTGTGTTTGCATAACCTCTAAGGGAAGACCTGTTAAGCCTAAAACGTTGGGACAGAGAAAGTACCTTGATGCTATAAAAAATAATACAATCACAATAGGCGTAGGCCCTGCCGGTACAGGTAAAACCTATTTGGCGGTAGCCCAGGCGGTTGCGGCATTTCGCGCAAAGCAGGTTAACCGTATTATTTTAACCCGTCCCGCAGTAGAAGCGGGAGAGCGATTGGGCTTTTTACCGGGTGATTTGCAACAGAAAATCGACCCTTATTTAAGACCGCTTTACGATGCGCTATTTGATATGATGGGAGCAGAAAATTTCCAAAAATGTCAGGAACGCGGGGATATTGAGGTGGCACCGCTTGCTTATATGCGCGGCAGAACACTTGATGATAGTTTTATTATCTTAGACGAAGCACAAAACACAACAAGTGAGCAAATGAAGATGTTTTTAACCCGTTTGGGATTTAATTCCAAAGCGGTTGTAACGGGTGATATCACCCAAATAGATTTACCCGACGGTAAAAAGTCCGGTCTTAAGGATGCGGTAAGAATTCTAAAAAATATAGATGATATTGCTATTATCCGTCTTAATGACCGTGACGTTGTAAGACACAGATTAGTACAGGAAATTATTAAAGCATATGAAAGAAGTGAAAGTAAACAATGAGTGTTAAAGTAAATATAACAGTAAAACAAAAAAGCATAAAATTGCCGACAGGAACTCGTTTGCTTATAAGAAAGGCCTGTAATGCAACCCTTAATTACGAAGGCTTCAGCGATAGTTCAGAGGTTGATGTTAGCATTGTTAATGACGATATGATAAAGGAAATGAATCGCGAATTCAGGAATATTGATGCTTCTACCGATGTTTTGTCTTTTCCTTTGGGTGAAGATGGAAACTACGATAAAAACCCTGAAACCGATGCGCTTATGCTTGGCGATATTGTGATTTCAATAGACCATGCACTTCATCAAGCGGATTTATACGGCCATTCAGTTGAACGCGAAATAGCATTTTTAACAGTACATTCAATGCTTCATTTGTTAGGTTATGACCACGTAAACGGTGGACTTGAGCAAAGAATTATGCGTGATAAGGAAGAAGCAATTCTCGAAGCGCTTGGACTTGCAATAATAAAGATTTAAAGGTTAGGAATATGAAAGAAACATCTGCTTTTATAACTATAATAGGCCGACCAAACGTTGGCAAATCATCTTTACTTAATAGAATTTTGGGTCAAAAGGTTGCTATCGTTTCGGACAAGCCGCAAACCACACGTACTAAAATTATGGGCATTAAAACCGAAAAAGAAAATCAACTTGTGTTTATCGATACACCGGGTTTCCATAAGCCGAGAAACGAGCTTGATAAAAATATGAACAAAGCCGTGGGCGACGGTATGGCGGATGTTGATGCCGCAGTGCTTGTTGTTGAGGCTAACCCGAAATTTAATTTCGACGGTGAAAATTTACCACCTGCCGAAGTTGAACTTATTAAAGAACTTAAAAAACGAAAATTAAAGGCCGTGCTTATAATAAATAAAATCGACCTTTTACCTGAAAAGGAAAAGCTATTAGATATGATTTTGGCTTACACAAAGGAATTCGATTTTGAAACAGTTGTTCCGCTTTCGGCAAAAACCGGTGACGGTGTTGACGCGCTACTTTCAGAGCTTAAAAAGTTTTCAAAGCCTTCGCCGCACTATTTCCCCGATGACGACGTAACCGACCAACCCGAAAAGGTAATGGTTGCTGAAATGATTCGCGAAAAGCTTCTTTTAACCCTTAATAAAGAGGTTCCGCACGGAATTGCGGTTGATTTAGAGCGTTTTGTAGAGCGTGACACGGTAGACGGTGAGCCTATTGTTGAGGTTGAAGCCACAATTATTTGTGAAAAGGATTCCCATAAAGGCATAATTATAGGTAAAGGCGGCACAATGCTTAAACGAATAGGCATTATGGCACGAAAAGATATTGAAAAATTCTTTGGTATTCGCGCTACTGTAAAATTATGGGTAAAGGTTAAGGAAGATTGGCGTAACAGACAAGGTTTAATTCATACCTTCGGTTTAGACTAATTTTTACCTTTTATATTTTGTGCATATCATCTAAAACTAATTTTAGGTGATGAAAATGGAAACGGAAAATGCTTGGCTTCGCTTTATGAAAAGCGGAAAGGTTAGCGATTATTTAACGTTTGTAGATTCTTGCAAGGAGAATAAAATAAGTGACGGACAATCAAACTCGTTTTACAACCGAGGCACTTGTAATAAAGGAAATGAACGTGGGGGAGAGTGACCGTTTGGTTACTCTTTTTACCCGTGAACGCGGAATTATAAAGGCTTTTGCAAGCGGCGCTAAAAATATTAAGTCTAAAAAAGGCTCGGCTACAAGCCTTCTTACATACGGAAGCTTTACAATAAAGCAAAAAAACGAAAGCTACCGAATTTACGAAGCAACGCCTATTACTATGTTTTTCGGCGCGGGTAGTGATATAGAGGTTTTGGCGCTTTCCCAATATTTTTGCGAACTTTCGGGCGTTTTTGCGCTTGAAGGTACACAAAACCAAGAGCTTTTGCGACTTATTTTAAATTCGCTTCATTTTTTAACCAAAGAAAAACGTTTTCCGCCGTTAATTAAAGCAATTACCGAGCTTAGAATAGCGGCAATTTCGGGATATAGCCCGAATTTAATCGCGTGTGACGGTTGCGGCAAGTTTGAAGACAATATTATGTATTTCGAAATAGATGCAGGCGAGCTTAAGTGCGAAGCGTGTGAAAAGCTGGGCGAATACGTTGCGATTGACCGTACAATACTTTCGGCTATGCGCCATATCGTTTTCTGTGAATTCCCAAAGCTTTATTCATTTGAAATACCCGAAAACAAGGCGAAAATACTTGCCGATATTACGGGTAGATATATAACGGTGCAAACCGACCATAAATTTTCTACGTTAGATTTCTATAATGCTTGTAGTTCGTTGAAACCCTAAAAAGCGTTTCAACAAGCCGCTTTTTTAAGCGGCTATAGCAAAATCAAACTTTATGGTTTGATTTTGCACAACACCCATTGTAATAGATAAGGGCAATTTTCTTTGAAAATTTGTCCCGAAATCAAAGATTTCAGGTCGAAACGTATACGTTTCGACTAACCTTAACTATTATGAAATTATTAAGGAGTAACAATGTCGAATTTCAGAAGATGTTTAAAAACCTTAGAGCTTGATAAAATATTAAATTTTCTTGCGGATGAAACCGCGTTAGAGGATGCAAAAGACCTAGCGTTAGCCACTATGCCTACTAACGATTTTGTAGAGGTACAAAGAAGACTTGCTAACACTAACGACGCTTACATATTTATGGCGCGCTATGCCGCACCCTCTTTTTCGGGCGGTAAAAACGTGGCTTCAAGTCTTAACAGGGCGGACGCTTCGGCGGTGCTTTCAACCCGTGAGCTTTTGGATATTGCCGAAACTTTAAGGGTTATTAGAAGCGTAAGGCAATGGCGCGAAAATTGCAGCGGTATGGAAAATACCTCGCTTGAAGATTTATTTTTAAGCCTTGTGCCTAATAAATACTTAGAAGAAAAAATCACCTTTGCTATTAAAAGCGAGGATGAAATTAACGATAACGCTTCGGCTACGCTTTACGATATACGCCGTAAAATTGCCGGCAAATCTGCAAAGCTTCGCGAAAATTTGGATAAAATTATAAAAGGCCCCAGCGCTAAATATTTACAAGAGGCTATTATAACCCAACGTGACGGACGTTTTGTAGTGCCGCTTAAAGCCGAGCATAAGGGACAGATAAGCGGTATTGTGCACGATACATCGGCTACAGGCTCTACTATTTTTATTGAGCCTATGAGCGTGGTTGAAACCAATAACGAAATAAGGGTTTTACGCCTTCGTGAAAAGGAAGAAATTGAAAGAATTTTAGCCGAACTCTCTGCCGAAGCAGGTGGCTTTGCCCAAAGCATAATCGGTTCTTACGAGGCTTTGTGTGAGCTTAATTTAATATTCGCAAAGGCAAATTTGGCTTATAAAATGAAGGCGATTGTGCCTAAAATAAACAGTAACGGTTTTACCTATTTAAAAAGGGCAAGACATCCGCTTATACACGCCAAAAAGGTTGTACCTATTACTGTTGAGCTTGGTAAAGAATATAAAACCCTTGTAATTACGGGACCTAATACGGGCGGTAAAACAGTAACACTTAAAACTATTGGTTTACTTACTTTAATGACTATGTGCGGTCTTATGATTCCGTGTGACGAGGGAAGCGAGATTGCCGTTTACAATAAAATATTTGCCGATATTGGTGACGAGCAAAGCATTGAGCAATCGCTTTCTACCTTTTCTTCACATATGGTTAATATTATTAACATTATTGAATCGGCTGACAGTGATTCACTTGTATTGTTCGATGAATTATGCGCAGGTACCGACCCAATTGAGGGCGCGGCGCTTGCTAAAGCAATTTTAATGCGACTTTATGCTTACGGAAGTAAGGTGGTAGCAACTACACACTATCCCGAGCTTAAATCCTATGCCATTGATACTGACGGTGCGCAAAATGCATCCTGTGAGTTTGACGTTGCAACCCTAAAGCCTACTTACCGACTTATTATAGGTATGCCGGGTCGCTCTAACGCCTTTGCAATTTCGGGAAAGCTTGGTCTTAGCGAGGATATAATTGCTACCGCTAAGGAGCAAGTAAACGAAGAGGATACCCGTTTTGAAAGGGTTGTAGCATCGCTTGAAAGCGCAAGAAGAATGGCGGAGGAAGAAAGCCAAAAGGCTAAAAAGCTACGTATTCAACTTGACGAAGCAAAGCGTAAAATGGATTCTCGCGAGCAAGAGTTCCAAAAAACGCAAGAAAAGCTAATGGAACAAACCCGCGAAAAAGCCAATACAATAATAGAAAATGCAAGGTATAAGTCTTCATTGCTTTTAAATGAATTAGAAGAAATGAAGAAGAGTATTGATGCCGAAAATGCCGCTAAATTTGCCGAAAAGGCGAGGGGTAGTTATAAAACAACCTTTAAACAGCTTGAGGATGAAACCGACCCCGTTCAAAGCAGAAAGGCAATAGGCGAAGCGGTAGAAAGCGTTGAAAAAGGCGAAATTGTGCTTGTTGCAGATATTAACCGTGATGCTACGGTAATTGACGTTAAGCTTAAGGAAAAGAAAGCTTTTGTAATGTCGGGCTCTATAAAAATGTGGGTTGATTTTGAAAATTTAAGACGTAAGTCTAAGAATAAACCCTCTACCGAAATTAAGAAAACCCGTAACGTAAGCGGAATTAAGTCGCGCTCTGAAAGAAGCACTTCGGGCGAAATAGATTTGCGCGGAATGGCTTCAGATGAAGCGATTTTAGAGCTTGATAAGTATATCGACAATGCGGTGCTTTCGGGACTTTTATCCATTTGCATTATTCACGGTAAGGGTACGGGCGTACTTAGAAAGAACGTTCAATCTTACCTTAAAAGGCATAAGAATATTAAATCATATCGACTCGGCACCTTTGGTGAGGGCGAAAGCGGCGTAACCATAGCCGAACTTTCGGAGTAAAATACAAAGGAATGTAAATTAAAAGGGTGGTTTTATGAGGAAATTATTATCGGCTATATTAATTTTAGCAATTGTTTTTTGCTTTTCGGCTTGCAAAAAAGAAAATAATACAAGCGAGCTTTCATCCGAAGTGGTAGAGGATACATCTTCTGTACAAACTGTTGTAAGCAGTCAAACAGTAAGTAGTAGTACACCTTCAACCACCTCTACCGTTAGCAGTACACCTTCTAAAAAGACAGAAACCACATCTGAAGTAGAACTGCCTAAAGTAGTATATCCCGAAAAGGTAGTAGCGGTTTATTCTTACCAAAACCAATTTAAAATGCCCGATACCGAAAAGAAGACCTTTTACGATTCTGTAAACGGGGTTACACTTCCTTACAGATTATTTATGCCGCACGATTATAATCCCAAAAATAAATATCCTGTAATTTTGTTCCTGCATGGAAAGGGCGAAATAGGTACCGATAACCAAGATCAGCTTAGCGGTATTAGTAAACTGTTTAAAAACAACGGCGATTTAGCTGCAAGTGCGTTTGTTATTTGCCCGCAGTCTTATGAGTGGTGGAATTTTGATTTCGATAAACAATATGCAAAAGGAACCTTAAGTAGTGCCTTGCGTTTACTTGAAATGGTAGAAAGCACCTATTCTTGTGACTCTAACCGAATTTATGTGACAGGACTTTCAATGGGCGGATGCGCAACATGGGATATGCTTGAAAATTACGGATATAAATTTGCGGCAGGCATGCCTCTTTGTGGCTATAGTGATGCTAATAAGGGAGCGTTGCTTAAGGATATACCAATAAGAATATACCACGGTACTGCAGACACGACTATACATTATTCTTTTTCACAAGAAATGTATGATGCAATTAAAGATGCGGGTGGGCAAAAGGTTGAATTTATAAGACTTGAGGGTGTAAACCATAACGCTTGGGACCCAACCTACTCTGACCGTGATGCGATAAGCTGGCTTTTAGCACAGAATAAGCAGACTAATCCAAGTTGTGATTACGAATTAATTCCGTATTTAAGAATTATAGATTCAAGCGGTAATACGGTAATTTCCGATGACGACATACACGCGCTTTCGTATATTAACGATTACGAAACAACAGGGGTGTATTCTATCGACTTTATTTTAAGTGAATCGGGTAAAAATAAGCTTAACCGAGCTTACAAAGCAAGTAACGGTAGCGCTTTTACATTTTATTGCGGAACACAAAAGATATATACCTTCACTGCAACAAGCGAAATACCCGATAACGTATTTTCAATCCGCGGAATTTTTGATAAGATTAATTATCAAGCGTTTTTTGATATGATAGAGCAAATTGTATATAATTAAATAATAAAAAAGCTATGCAAAGGGAGACACTTCGTAAGGAAGTTGTCTCCCTTTTCTTGTATATAAAAATGACACTTTCAAAACTTGAAAGTGTCATAGTGGGTTACATACTTTGAAATTATACTAATCTCAAAATATAAAGTTTGTTTTTATTACGCTCTAAAATTATGTCCGCAATCATGACAGAAATAGATTTTTCTACGATTTGAGAACCATCTTTTTGATTGCCATACATGACCTTTACCTGATGCCTTATGTACGATTGCCATCCACCAATCATAGCAGAAGAACACCATCATACCAATACACCACTTACACATAAGCCACATAAAATACCAAATACCAAAAAGAACCATATACAAACAACCGTGTTTACTTGATTCGTTAGATAATTGGACTTTTGTACTACCGCATTTAGGACATTTTGCATTTAATGCCATAATATCACCTCTTTCAACATTTTATCTTATTTTATACTACTTTATGCGATTTGTCAATATTATGGAGCTCTTTATCCTATAATATTTTTGAGGTGGTAAAATGAAACCTTTGAAGGAGAAAATAAGCATAACCATAGATAATGATGTTTTAGCAAAATTAAAAGAAAGAGCCGAACTGGATGATCGTTCACTTTCTCAATATATAAACATCATCTTAAAACAACACATAAAAGCTCTAGACGAAGAAAAGCCGTGAAATTCACGGCTTTTCTTTATTAATTAGTATATCGTCGTTAAAGCGCTTCCTTGCGGAGGGTGCCCCAATGCATAGCTTTTTTAGTTATTAATGTTATTTTATAACGTCTTTCGAACGGTCTACGTAAGAGGTGTGTAGTAACTCGTGTGCCTTATGGCTACCTGGCTTTTCGAAATACTCGTCATACAAAGCCTTAACAACGGGGCTTTCGTGTGACTTTCTTAAGGTGTTAGCCTCATCGTAGCTGTAAAGTGCCTTTGCGCGCTCTGCTCTAAGGTCAAGCTTTTGACGAACGGAAGCGGGTTGAATTGGTTGACCACCGCCGTTTACGCAACCGCCTGGGCAACACATAACTTCAATGAAGTGGTAGGTCTTTTCACCGTTTTCAACTGCGGTGAGAAGCTTATCAACAGCATCAAGTCCGCTTACAACGGCAATATTAACATCCATACCTGCAACATTAAGGGTTGCTTCCTTAACTGCTTCAATACCGCGAACTGCAGTAAATTCTACCTTTTCAAGCTCTTTACCTTCAAGCACTTCTGCAACGGTACGAAGAGCAGCTTCCATAACACCGCCTGTTGCACCAAAGATTACAGCAGCACCTGTGGATTCGCCGAGCGGAGAATCAAACTTTTCATCGGGAAGATTTACAAAGTCAATTCTTGCGCGTTTAATCATACGAGCTAATTCACGGGTTGTGATTGAAATATCTACGTCCGGAACACCTGCAGCGCTTTGGTCGTCACGTGCAAGCTCGAATTTCTTAGCGGTACAAGGCATTACAGAAACAGAAACGATGTTTTTCGGGTCGATTCCGTTCTTCTGGGCGTACCAAGTTTTAATAACCGCACCGAACATCTGCTGAGGTGACTTACATGAAGAAAGGTTTGGTAAAAGGTTTGGATGATAGGTTTCGCAGAACTTAATCCAACCTGGTGAGCAAGAGGTGATAAGCGGTAAAGCGCCACCGTTTTGTACACGGTTAATAAATTCGGTTCCTTCTTCCATAATGGTAAGGTCTGCGCCAACGTTGGTATCGAATACCTTATCGAAGCCAAGTCTTCTTAAAGCGGCAACCATTTTACCTTGGGCACCTGTGCCGATAGGCATACCAAAATCTTCGCCTAAAGCCGCGCGAACTGCAGGAGCAGTTTGAACGATTACAACCTTTTCAGGATTGTTAAGTGCTTCAAATACCTTATCGGTATCGTCCTTTTCACGAAGTGCGCCTGTTGGGCAGTTTACAATACACTGACCGCAGGATACGCAACCTGTTTCGTTAAGACCAAGATTGAAACCACAAGCAATGTTAGTATCAATACCACGGTCGTTAGCGCCGATAACGCCAACCTTTTGCGCCTTACAAGCGGCAACACAACGGCGGCAAAGGATACACTTATTATTATCACGAATCATATGAGGTGCAGAGCAGTCGATTTCATATTTGGGGTTCATACCGTCAAATATAGATTCGTCAGCTACACCGTAGTCTGTACAAAGTGCTTGGAATTCGCAGTTACCTGAACGAACACAGGAAAGACACTTGCGTTCGTGGGTAGAAAGCATAAGTTCAAGAGTAGTTCTTCTTGATTTTTGAACCTCTATGGAGTTTGTTTTAACCTCCATACCTTCGGTTACGGGGTAAACGCAGGAAGCAACAATTCTAAAGCCGCGACCTTCGTTAACCTCAACAACGCAAATACGGCAAGCGCCGATTTCGTTATATTCCTTCATAAAGCAGAGGGTAGGAATATCAATACCAACCTGACGAGCTGCTTCAAGAATAGTAGTGCCGGCAGGAACGGAGACATTCATACCGTCAATTTTAAGATTAATCATATTAGCCATAATTTGAATTCTCCTTCCTTAACCTTTTGTTATAGCCTTAAATTTACAAGAAGCAATACAAGCACCGCACTTAACGCACTTGGTTGTATCGATTTCCCAAGCGGGAAGCTTCTTGCCGGGAGCAACGTAATCTGTCTTAACAATAGCGTCAGCAGGGCATTGCTTAGCGCACATACCGCAACCGAAGCACTTGTCCTTATCGATAGAGTAGGTAAGTAAGCTCTTACATACGCCTGCAGGACATTTCTTATCAACAATATGCGCTACGTATTCATCTCTGAAGAAGCGGAGTGTTGAAAGAACGGGGTTTGGAGCAGTTTGACCAAGACCGCAAAGAGCGTTCTTCTTTATGTAGTAGCAAAGCTGTTCCATTTTATCAAGGTCTTCGAGAGTTGCTTTACCCTTAGTAATCTTATCAAGCATTTCAAGAAGTCTTTGAGTACCAACACGGCAAGGAGTACATTTACCGCAGGATTCATCAACTGTAAATTCAAGGAAGAATTTAGCAATATCAACCATACAGCTGTCTTCATCCATAACGATAAGACCGCCTGAACCCATCATAGAGCCGATAGCAAGAAGGTTATCGTAGTCAATCGGGATATCGAGATGCTCAGCAGGGATACATCCGCCTGAAGGACCGCCTGTCTGTGCAGCCTTGAATTTTTTACCACCGGGGATACCGCCGCCGATTTCTTCTACAATCTGACGAAGGGTTGTACCCATAGGAACTTCAACAAGACCTGTATTTTTAATGTTACCGCCAAGAGCAAATACCTTTGTACCCTTGGATTTTTCAGTACCCATAGAAGCAAACCAATCAGCACCCTTAAGGATAATCTGCGGAATGTTTGCATAGGTTTCAACGTTGTTAAGAACGGTAGGTTTACCGAAAAGACCCTTAACAGCAGGGAATGGAGGACGTGGTCTTGGTTCGCCACGCTTACCTTCGATTGAGGTCATAAGAGCGGTTTCTTCGCCGCAAACGAAAGCGCCTGCGCCAAGACGGATTTCCATATCGAATTCAAAGTCGGTACCAAAGATATTCTTACCTAAAAGACCGTATTCACGTGCTTGGTTAATTGCAATTCCAAGACGGGAAACAGCGATAGGATATTCCGCACGAACATAAACGAAGCCTTTTGTTGCGCCAATTGCATAGGCGGCAATTGCCATAGCTTCAATAAGTGCGTGTGGGTCGCCTTCAAGAACTGAACGGTCCATAAATGCACCGGGGTCACCCTCGTCGGCATTACAAGCAACATACTTTTGGTCTGCATCTTTAACAAGGTTACGGGCAAGCTCCCATTTTTTACCTGTGGGGAAGCCTGCACCACCACGGCCGCGAAGACCGGAGGCTAATATTGTCCCAATAACCTCGTCAGGTGTCATCTCGGTAAGAGCCTTACCGAGCGCTGCATAACCGTCCATTGCGATATATTCATCAATGTTTTCAGGGTTAATAACACCGCAATTGCGAAGAGCAACACGCTTTTGAGCGCGGTAGAAAGCGGTATCATTAAGTGAAGCGGGTTCGGCTGTTGCTTCAGTAGTATCTGCCGAATCGTTGTAAACAAGGCGTTCAACAACGCGGCCTTTGAGAAGATGCTCGGAAACGATTTCCTCTACATCCTCGGGTGTAACTCTGGAATAAAATGTTCCATCGGGGTGAACGATAACGACCGGACCTAAAGCGCAAAGACCGAAACATCCGGTTTGAACAATTTTAACTTCTTCGGTAAGTCCCTGAGCCTTAAGTGCTTCATCAAAAGCGCCCTGAATAGACTTAGAACCCGAGGAAGTACAGCCGGTACCGCCACAAATCAGTACGTGTGCACGAATCATATTTAAAAACCTCCTAAGTTTACCTTACTTAATTGTATATTCTTCGATAACCTTGCCGCCTTTGAGGTGTTTTTCAACAACCTCTGCCGCTTTTTCGGGGCTCATTTTAACATAGGTTACCTTTTCTTTACCTGCTTCGTAGATTTCTACAACAGGCTCATACTGACAAATTCCAATACAACCGGTTTGTGTAACCGTAACGTTAGCTGCAAGGCCGGATTCGTTGATTTTTTCAACAAATGCCGAAAGAACGGGTCTTGCGCCTGCTGCTATACCGCAGGTAGCCATTCCCACAACAACGCGTGTCTGGGTGCTGCCTTCACGAATAACAACCTTGTCCTTCATTTTGTCTCTGATTGCTGCAAGTTCTGCCAATGACTTCATAGTAGTTTTTCCCTTCTATAAAAAATGTTAATGTTTATATTGTTCAATGAGATATTCCTTTATCCAAAGAATAACCTCAATGTTGTTTAACGGTATATCACCAAGAACTGCTTTAAGTTCATTAGTTGCTAATTTGATATTTTTTTCTTCCTTTTTATGAAGAAAATTGAATTCGGTATCGGGGTTGCACTGAATAAGCGCCACCATAGTTTCCACAATGTCACCAAGCGGTGCCGCGTCTATATGGTTTTTATAAAATTTTGCCGAAATACAGGTGCCGTGGCTTTCGGGAAATTCTTCAATGTGTTTAGAAGTGATTTCAATATTGCCGCCTGTTTGCTCTGGGGCAAGCTTTAAAAGCGGAATACCAAGTCCTACAGGTCTTGTAGTTCTTGTGGTTGTAAAAGGGTCGGTAACCGCTTTTAGAAAATCGGCCTTCATTCCAATACCGTTATCCAAAACAGAAATTTCAATTAAATCAGCCGTTTCGGTAATGGTTATATCAATTTTTGTAGCCTTCGCTTTTATGGAATTTTGTGTAATATCAAGTATGTTCAGAGATAATTCCTTCATTTCCTTCTCCTTAAATACTCAAAAAGTCTTTTTCTTACAAGGTCGCTCGAATACGGCTCATCATCAAGCTCAATATAAGCTTCCTTATCGCGAATATCCCAAAGAAAATGAGCATCCGAACCGATAAGGCTTAATTTGCTTTTCAGGTGTTTGAATTTGTTTTCGTATTCTTGGCGGTTTTCTTTATCGTGAAGCTCGTAACAAGAAAAATTTGAATTTTCGGGGAAAACACCTAAAACAGAAACTATTCCGTTGGCTACTCGGTCTATATGAGCAGGATAGCATACGCCACCGTATTTTTCGACCATTTCGCTTACATTCTCAACCGAAATATCGGTAGCGTTAGAAAGCACGTAGTCAATTTCGCTTATAATATTATCTTCCTCGTCCATAATTTGTTGATTTCCAAAAATTTCGGGACGGTTTTTGATTTTTATAATGTGATTTTCAATTTCATCCGAAAAGCTTAGCGCTTGGTCTAACTTTTCGAAAAGACATACAACGTGAATATCTTCAAGCGTTGTAAGCTCCATACCCGCAATAGCAATAATACCGTAATGCTTTGCCGCTTTGAAAAATGCAGGGCAGTTTTTAGCGGTATTATGGTCGGTGAGCGCTACAATGTTAAGACCTGCCAAAGTGGCGGTTCCCGCAATGCTTGCAGGGGTCATATCATCATCGCCGCAAGGGGATAGACAAGAGTGAATATGAAAATCGTAATAATAGCGGCTCACGGAAGCAACTCCGCAATATTGGTAGCCAAGGTAAAGGCGCTTTCTTTAGAAGAAAGAATATTTATGCCCTTATCAATAGCGGCTTTTTTTACGGCATCATCAACTGTAACACCTTCGGCTAAAATTATAAGCGATGTGTCACACAGCGCCGCCACAGCAACAATATTTATGTTTGACATTATGGTAATCCAAGCATCACCCGATTGGGCGGCACCCATAACCCAACTTAAAAGGTCACCTATGTAGCAACCTGTAACCTCGCGGTCACCGTCAGGCAAAGCAAGTTCTAAAAGGTTTAATTTTTCTTTAAGAAGTCTTGCTGTCATTTGTTTCACCCTCTGTCAAAGTTTTAAGCTTCATAATAATGCAAGAATCTATAGTTCGTTCGCCCTTAACAATATCCTCCGCTAAGGCTCTGCAGTTAGGAGCGCCGCAAGCACCACAATCAGTACCCGGTAGGGTTTCGCGTATGCTTTGCATTTTTGCCATCATACGCATAGATTCGCCAATACTGTCTGCAAGGCGGTTCATAGGCTTATATTCGGGAACATCCTCAAAGAAGCTGTCCTCGGGTATAAACTCTCTGCCTTCGTGGTAGTTTTGCGAAACAGGAAGATAACGGCGAAGTGTTTGAAGTCTTGCTTTTGCAATAAAGGGGTTTTCCATTGTAAGTACGCCGCCTACACAACCGCCGGTACAAGCGTTAAGCTCTACGAATTCAAGATTTGGTATAGCGCCGCTTTCAATTTGGTCAAGCACCTTAATGCAGTTTTCAATTCCGTCAGCCGCGAGAAATTTTTCATTAAATAGCGCGGCAGATTCTCCACCGGATGTGGCCCAGCTTATGCCTATAACACCCGAGCGTGAAATAGTATCAACAGGTAATTCCCGTTTCATATGATTTAAAAGTTCAAAATAAATATCGCTTATAGAAACAACGCAGTCAACCGCGCTCACATAATTGCCAAAGCCGTTTTTAACATAACTTGCTTTAGCGGGGCAGGGGGATATAAAGCATACGCCAATATCCTCCGGTTTTAAATCGGGGTGCTCGCTTAGTACTCTGCGTCGGGCTCTTTTAGCTGCAATTTCCATTGGCGGCAAAAGAGTCATAAGATTATCCTTAAGATACGGGAACCTTAAGGTGATTAGTCTTGTTATAACAGGACAAGCGGAGCTTATTACAGGCTTTTTTATACCGTCAGTCTCAAGGTATTTTCTTGTATATTCACTTACAAGCTCAGCCGCACGCGAAACCTCGTACACCTGGTCGAAGCCCATATCAATAAGCCCTTGTAATACATAATCAACATCATTCAGTTCTTCAAATTGGCCGTAAAGGGTTGGGGCAGGCAAAGCGATTTTATACTTATACCTGTCCATATCACTGAGTTTGCTGCATACGGCTTTTTTTGCATTGTGGGGACAAATCCTTATACATTCGCCGCAGTCAATACATCTATCAGCATTTATTTCTGCCCTACCGTTCTTTACTCGTATTGCTTCAGTTGGACAATGACGAAGACAGGTGGTACAGCCGGTACATTTTGAAGAATCAAGAGAAACCGAATGTTTATATGTATTCATATATTAAAAATTTACCCTCATAGTAATTTTTGTTCCCTTGCCAATGTTGGTTTCAATATCCATTTTATCGGTATATCGTTTCATATTTGGAAGACCCATTCCCGCACCGAATCCTAAAGAACGGATATTATCGGGCGCAGTTGAGAAGCCTTCTTGCATAGCAAGGTCAAGATTGGAAATTCCGGGGCCTTGGTCGGTTAAAATAATTTCAACAAAGTCTTCGTAAACGAGAACCTCTGCTGTTCCGCCGCGGGCGTGGATAACCATATTGATTTCACCCTCGTACATCGCAATAGAGACCTTGCGGATTATTTCGGGCGAAATTCCAAGCTGACGTAGATTTTTCTTCACCGCAACAGATGCCTGACCTGCCATTGTGAAATTATCGCCGTCAACATCGAAATGAAATCTCAAAGGCTCAGCCATCGACCTCACCGCTTCCTTTTAGTCCTTTCGCATAGAGCTTGCCACAGGTTTCAAACATACGGTAATCGGTTGAAAGAACGGCAATACCGCTTTCGTTTGCAAGGGCAATAACGTCATCGGTGAGCTTTTTGGCTCTTACAAAAACAACGCCCTTCATATCAAGCATTAAGGCGGTGCGTATAGTCTGCGGATTTACAAGACCTGTAAGTAAAACGGAATCTGTTTTTGCATAGGCTAAAACGTCGCTCATCATATCGCTTGCAAAGGCGGATGATACCTCGCAGTCAAGCATATTGTTTTCGCATATTACCTTGGCGTTAAGAATTTCTTTAATCTCGTTTAATTTCATACTAAGAATCCTTTGTTTAGATTAGTCCTTATATTTTGCGAGAATTCCTTCAATATCGTTTTCGGTAAGGCGTCCGTAAACTTCTTCGTTAACAGTAAGCACGGGAGCAAGTCCGCAAGCGCCTATACAACGACAAGCTTCAATAGAAAATTTTCCGTCGGGTGTGCATTCGCCCGGTTGAATTCCTAAAAGCTCAACAAGACGGTCAAGAAGCTTTTGTGCGCCCTTAACGTAGCATGCAGTACCAAGGCAAACCGAAATGTTGTATTTGCCTTTTGGGGAAAGTGCAAACTGAGCGTAGAAGGTTGAAACGCCGTAAACTTCTTCTATAGAAATTCCAAGACCTTCAGCAATCATTTGCTGAACTTCAAGTGGTAAGTAGCCATAAATTTCCTGAGCATCCTGCATAATTTGCATTAAACAGCCTTCAATATGCTTCTTTTCTTCAATAATGGCTTTTAGCTTTGCTTCTTGTTCGGGTGTGCCGTTAAAAGGCATTGAACAGGGACATTTTTTCATATTAATATTCCTCCAGAAAAACATTCTATTAAGGTGGCAAGGTGTTTTGCCACATATTTGTTAAAATTATAACATAACTACAGATAAATGTCCACATTTATTATTATATTTTATGAAAAATATATAAAAAAAGAGGTTTTGTTTGACACGCATTTCTTATTGTGTTAAAATAAGTGTATCAAATAAGACACTTTTAGGTGGTGAGATTGTGCTTAATACGGAAGAGTTGGGAATTATTAAATCTAGTTTTTTGTTTTCGCTGCTGGAAGATGATGAATTTAACAGTTTTTTGGAAGGCGAGGACTGTTTTGTTCGCTCATTTTCAAAGGGAGAAAATATTTTTATAGGCGGTGACGGCGAAAAATTACTTGGTATACTTCTGTCCGGCAAGGCTAGTGCGCTGTGTAGTGACAAGGGGTCTTTAAAATCCTTTTCTTCGGGTGATGTTTTTGGTGTGGCAGATGTATTCAACCAAACAGATGGCGCGCCTTACAGTATAATGAAGGCAACAAGTAATTGCCGTGTATTTTTTGTAACTAAAAACGGTGTTGAAAAGCTTATATGCGCTAATCCCGAAACGGCGTTAAAATATATTTCCTTTTTGTCAGATAGGGTAGCCTTTCTTAACCGCCGTATTTCAACCTTTACTGCAAAGGAAGCAATATCACGTATGGCAAAATATTTGCTTGATAGTTGTGATGAAAATTTTGTTTGCAAGAATATAAATTTTTCGGCTTTGGCAAAAAATCTTGATATTGGACGCGCAAGTCTTTACCGTGTGAAAAATGAGCTTATTAAATTAAAGACAATTACGGCAGAAAATAAGGATATTATTATAATCGACCGTGATGCTTTGAAAAATATTATTTAAAAGGAGTAATTGAAAATGAAAAAAATTATTGCAATTCTGTTAACACTTGTTTTATGCTTGGGCATTACTGCTTGTTCGCAGAAAGAAGAGGCTGTAGTAACAAGAATAATTACCCTTAAGGGTCCTACGGGTATTGGTATGGCTAAAATAATGGAGGATGACAAGGAAGAAAAATATAGCTTTACGGTTGCTGCACAGCCTACCGAAGCGGTTGCCGCGGTTTCAGGCGGAAAGGCAGATATTGCCGCAGTTCCTACAAACTTGGCTTCTACCCTTTACAACAAAACCGAAAAGGGAGTTAAGATGATTGCCATAAACACATTAGGCTCGCTTTATGTTTTAGAAAATGGAAATACAATTAATTCTGTAGCAGATTTAAAAGGAAAAACCATTTACGCTACAGGCCAGGGCGCAAACCCCGAATATGTGCTTAATTACATATTAGAAAAGAACGGACTTTCAGTAGGCAAGGATGTAACAATTGAATTTAAAGCAGAGCATTCGGAATTAGCGGCTTTAATGGCATCGGGACAATGTCTTATTGGAATGCTGCCCGAACCCAATGTATCCTCTGCAATGGCACAAAATAAAGAGCTTCGTATAGCACTTGACCTTAACGAAGAATGGAACAAGGTATCGGATAAGGATAGCAGACTTACAATGGGTTGTGTTATTGTAAGAAATGAATTTTTGGCCGAGCATCCGAAAGCGGTTGCAAACTTTATTGAAGACCTTGAAAATTCGGTTAAGTATGCAGTAGAAAATAAGACAGATGCAGGTGCGCTTTGCGAAAAATACGGTATTGTTCCAAAGGCTGCACTTGCTACAAAGGCAATACCAAACTGCAACCTTACAGTTATAAAGGGCAAGGATATGAAGCCCGCAATAGACGGTTATTTTAAGGTTTTATATTCTGCAAATAAAGTTTCGGTAGGAGGAAATCTACCCGATGAAGAATTCTACTATGTTCCTTAAATTTATAAAGGGAATAGCGGTATTTCTGTTTTGGCTTTTTATATGGTATCTTGCTGCATTTTTTATAGATAAAGAGATATTTCTTCCATTTCCCCATACGGTTGCATTACGGTTTTTAACACTTTGTCAAAAAAGCGGATTTTGGATTACCTGCGCGGTTTCACTTTTGCGGATATTAAGGGGCTTTTTATACGGTGTTGCGCTTGGATTTATAACGGCGGTTTTAACCCATTATATTCCGCTTGCCAAAATGATTATTGCCCCGTTTTTGCGTACTGTAAGAGCGGTACCTGTTGTATCATTTATTCTGCTTGCATTTTTATGGCTTGATAATGATGCAATACCCGTTTTTATAGCGCTTTTAATGGTGCTTCCAATAATTTGGGAAAATCTTTCTGCGGGATTTAATTCACTTGATAAAGGGCTTAATGAAATGGCACGGGTATATAAAATTCCGCAAAGAAAATCCTTTGTAAGAATTATATTACCTCAGCTTAAACCGCATTTCTATTCGGGATGTCTTACAAGCCTAGGGTTAGCTTGGAAATCGGGTATAGCGGCGGAGGTAATAAGCTATCCCACTGTTGCAATAGGTAAAGCGATGAATAATGCCAAAACTACGCTTGATACTGCAGAGGTACTTGTGTGGACGGTTACGCTTGTTGCTTTTAGTCTTATTTTTGAAGGGCTTTTTAAGTTGATTTTTAAAAAGGGAAGTGCAAAATTATGATTGAACTTAATAATATATCACTTTCCTTTGAGGAAAAAGAAATATTTAAGAATTTCAGTTTGAAATTACCCCAAAAAGGTATTGTTCTTGTTACGGGTAAGTCGGGCGGCGGAAAAACTACATTTTCAAGGCTTATATTGGGTCTTGTAAAGGCGGATAGCGGAATTGTGAATACAAATAAGGCAAAAATTGCAGTAGTGTTTCAAGAGGACCGTCTTGTGCCAAATCTTACCGCAAGGCAGAATGTTGCGCTTGTTTCGAATAACATTGAAGCCCAAAAAAGACTTTGTGAAATGGAGCTTGGCGATTCGTCAGAGCTTTTACCAAGTGAGCTTTCGGGTGGTATGAAGCGCAGAGTAGCAATAGCAAGGGCGTTAGCCTTCGGCGGTGAGGCTTTGATTTTGGATGAAGCCTTTAGCGGTATTGAAAGCGAGCTTGCTTTAAGAATAATCGACAAAATATGTGAAGAGTATAAGGAAAAACTTATAATTGCTATAACTCATCGTCCCGAGCTATTTGAAAATTACGCTTATACCGAGATTAAAATTTAAAATACAAATCAAAAAACGCTCATCTTTTGATGAGCGTTTTTAGTTAGATTAAGGAAGAATATTACCTGCAGATTTATAAATTTCATACCATTCTTCGCGGGTAAGTGTGATTTCGGTTGCTTTAAAGCTATCCTTTAATCGCTGTGTGTTGGTAGTGCCTGTAACAGGCTGCATTTTTGCAGGATGGCGCAGCAGCCATGCTATTGCAATGGTGGTTTTTGAAACGCTGTATTTATTGGCAAGTCTTTCTAAAACTGCGTTAAGCTCGGGGAATTGCTCGTTATCTACAAAGCAACCCTTAAAAAAGCCGTGCTGCATAGGTGACCAAGGTTGAATTGTAATGTTATTTAAACGGCAATAATCAAGCACTCCGCCATCACGGTTAATTGCAGAATCATTATACATATTAACATTTATACCTGCCTGAATCATAGGCGCGTGCATAATGCTTAACTGAAGTTGATTTGCGCAAAGCGGCATATCAAGATATTTTTGCAAAAGCTCCATTTGATATGGGTTTTGGTTTGAAACACCAAAATGGCGCACCTTTCCGCTTTCCTTAAGCTCGGCAAATGCCTTTGCAACCTCTTCGGGTTCTACCAAAGCATCGGGACGGTGAAGCAAGAGCACATCAATATAGTCGGTATCAAGACGCTTTAAACTGCCGTTTACTGAATCGATAATATGCTCGTAAGAAAAATCGAACATTTTGCCCGGTACAATTCCGCATTTTGTTTGAATAAATATTTTTTCGCGGTCATAGCCTTTTATTGCTTTACCAAAAACGGTTTCACTTATACCACCGCCGTAAATGTCGGCATGGTCGAAAAAGTTAGCGCCGTTTTCAAGTGCGGTAGCTACAAATTCATTAACCTCGTTTTCGTTCATTTTTGAAATTCGCATACACCCTACTGCAATAGTAGGTACTGATAATTCGCTTTTACCTAAATTAATATTATACATATAACTCAACCCCTTTTTTTAAACAATAACATACTTTCAAAGGAAAATAAAGAAAAATTCCCAATAAATTGAGATAAACCGCCGACTAATAGGTCGGCGGTTTTCTATTTGTCGTTTTTGGGATGTTTTTTCTCATAGCCCCAAAGAATAATTCCTGCGCAGACAAGAATTAGCGCTATTATAAGATTAATTATTGCTACACCGCCTTTTTCATCTAAAAGCATAGCAGAGGATATAACCCCAAAAATAGGTACGATAAAGCTGTAAATAGTTATACTTGAAGGGGAATTGTGTTTTAATAAAACGGTCCAAAGTGTATATGAAAAGCTATATATAATTGATAAACAGATAAAAACAGGAAGCATACCGATAAAATCAATTTTACCGTTTAATATAACACCAATAAGCAAAAGTATAATACCGCCCAAGGTCATTTGATATCCACATAAAGTTATAGGGTCTTCTTTTTGAGCAAGCAGTCTTATTGCAATTAAAGAAAAGGAGTAAGAGACAATTGCAAGTAGAACCAAACCGTCACCAAGTGGGTTTATATTAAGTGTAAGGCCGTTAAGATTCATAATAATTATGCCTAAAAAGCCGATGATGCAAGAGATGATTTTTTTGGCGGTCAGTTTTTCTAATTTAAAAATAAGGCTTGAAATTATTGCAACAAAAAATACGTCTGTACTTTTAAGTATTGCACCTTTAACTGACGTTGTATGTAATAATCCAATATATATGAGTGAGTATTGTATAACGGTTTGTAAAAGCGAAATAATTACAACGCTTTTAAGATTTTCTTTTTTAGGATATACAATTTTTTTTGAAAGGATACTGTTAAATACTATCGTTAAAAAGCCCGAAACGGCAAATTGTAAGCCGACCCACAAAAGTAGGGAAGGAACATGTGAAGCATCTGTAAAAGCGTATCCCATTTTAACTATGGGGGTGGAAATTCCCCACAAAGCGCAACAAAAAAGCGCTATAAAAAACACTACGGTTTTATTGCTTAAAAGCTTAGTATTAATATTATTACCCCCGTTTTGTCACATAACGACTAAATAATAGCATACCAAGTAAAAAAATTCAAGTTGTTTTAAACGGTAAAAAGCAAAATCCCCTTAAACTCTAAGGGGATTTTGTATATAGGCTATAATTTATTATTCGGCTTCAACTGTGGGTTGTTCTTCTACAACCGGAATAGGTTCTTCTACAACAGGCTTTAAGCTATTATATGCATTTACATAGGTTGCATTCATATAAGGAACAACCCAAATACCTGCTATTCCAAGAGTAATTACACAAAGCAAAGCCCAACCTAAGAAGGAAAGTTCAAGTACAAACAAATCCATTTTATGACCTTCAGTCATTGCTTTAGATTCATTTATACATTCTAAAGCGGGCTTACCTTTATTTTCTGCTAATATATATGTAGACATAGAATATGAAAAAGTTTTAATTATGCCTGGTATAACAAATAATAAAGACCATAGGAAAGTAAATAAACCAACAAGGAAGTTTACTTTAAAAGCCGACCAAAAATCATCAAAGCCGCAAAAAGCATCACTTGCTTTTGGATATTCGCCCTTAACAACATTTATATAAACGCGAATTATACTAAGGGTAAAGGCAGGGGTGATGATGGATAAGGCTATACTACCTAATGGGATAAGTGAAAGAATTGCACCTGCAATACCTGCGATTAAGCCGATGATTAATGTGATAAGAAAAAGAATACCTATTTTACCACTAATTTGGCTTTTAGCTGCCGCTTTTAATTCTGCTCTGTTCAAAATAATCTCCTCCAGAAATCAAATTTATAGAAAATGGAAATTCTCTACATATTTAATTGTATAACAAACCAACAAAAAATGCAACTTTTTTATAAATTTAATATTTTAAAAGCCTTCAAGCTCACTGTAAAAGTCAGCCTTTTTAAGAAATTCGGTATAATCGTTTAAGGAAATTTTATCGCCTATTGCGGCGGTGTAGTGGTTTTTGCCTTGGCTTTCGCCCGACCATTCGATTATATAATATTCGCCGTTTTTCTCTTTAATTTCGCCTATTTTAAGTGCGGTGTCAGGGTTTACAGTTGTTTTGCCTTGTAATAGAACGGTGTTTGTAAGTGCTTCTGTAATTTTAAAATCAACCGTTAAAGCATTTCTTGTGTCATTAATGGCATAAACCGATAAATTACCGTTTTCATTCGGCTCATCACACATAATTGCAAACGGTTGTTGTGAGCGTTTTATCACACCGTATGCGAGTTTTTTTCTGCCTGAGTAGTCTACAATAGCGTCGGAAATTTGGGGCCAACCGTCAATAATATTCCACCAAATAATACCCCAACGGTAGTTTTTCTGTATGCGGAAATGCTCTATAAAAAACTTCATAGCTTCTGCTTGGGAAATTTGGCTCTTTAAGGCATAAGAAGCGATATCGCCTAATGAGGTGTCGAAAATACGCTCTACCTGACGGGTCATAAGCGGAATACGGTACGCGTAGGTGTCGCTATTATCAGGTACCATACAAGTAGCGTGGCAAAGCCAATTTTTATCTTCGCAAATTTCGTTGTCGCCATGGTTATTTATACAGTCTTTCGGTATAAATTCGTAAAGAGTTTCGGGCGCGGGGCAACCGTGATATCCTGTTTCGGATGCAAAGTGGCAGATGGAATTTTTGTTGTAAAAATCGCCTTTAAAATAATCTCTCGGTCCCCAAAGGTGTTCTTCGGAAATTTTACCGCCACATTTGAAAGCAACCTCGTCAACGTAGGGTGAAGAGGGAAGATAAGAACGACTGTAATCAAGACGCGCTAAAACCTCGGGAATAATTTTTCTGGTTATAATATTGTCGTTAGGGTTAATTGGGTGAACGGGCGAGTTGCCGTAATTAATATTTTCGTGCTTGCACATTGCGTCACACTCGTTATCGCCCGACCAAAGTGCAATCGAAACATGGTTGCGAAGCAGTTTTACTATAACCTCGGTTTCTTCTTTCATAAGGCGGCAAAAACGCTCGTCATTAGGGTAAACGCCGCAAGCCATAGAAAAGTCCTGCCATACCATAATACCGTTTTTATCGCAATAATCGTAAAACATTTTACTTGGGTAAACGTTACCGCCCCAACAACGAATCATATTGCAGTTAAGGTTGTTGGTAAGTTCAAGCCCACGTAAAGTGTATTTATCATGGCGAGATGGAAAAACATCGGTAGGCACCCAGTTAGTACCAAGTACAAAAATTGGCTTTCCGTTTACAATAAAGCGGAAGGTGCCGTCAGGTGCGGCAAGGGAAGTGCGCTCAACAAAAACGGTACGAATACCTGTTTTAAAGGTTTTTGTGTCGCATACTTCGCCTTTGAAGTAAAGTGTTATTTTTATATCATAAAGGTTAGGTTCACCGTAGTTTTTCGGCCACCAAAGTAATGGATTATTTACATTGATTTTCATTCGGGTATTTGTATTATAAAGAGTAGTAGTTTCACAGAAGGTGCTTTGGTTACAGCTACCTTCTATTTTAACAGTAAAGTCAGTAAATAAATCCTCGTTTGTTGTAATGGAAAAATCGAGAGTCAATTCGCAAGAATCATCATTAATTTTAGAAGTGCGACAGAAATAGTCTTTAATGCGGTTTTTGGGTTTGTAAACAATGCTTACGTCACGCCAAAGACCTCCCGAAACTGCACGGGGCATAATATCCCATCCGTACATATAAGGCGCTTTTCTTACAAGAAGTGAATCGGTATTATATTTGTTTGCAAAGCATCTTTGGTCGAAAGGAATATCCCTTACGTAAATGCTTGCGGGGATAATGTGAACAACAAGTTCGTGCTCGCCACTTTTGTAATTTTCTAAGGAAAATTCGTAAGGAATAAGCATATTTTCGGTTTTGGCTAAAAGTGTACCGTCAACATAAATTTCGGCGGCAGTATCTATGCCCTCAAAAAGTAAAAATGCATCGTTTTGTGTTTCTTCTAATGTGAATTTAGAAAAATACCAAAGGTGTGTCGCTTCTAATTCTTGGGTTTTATAAATATTGGTGCCAAAATATAAATCCTCAGGCAAAAGTCCCGCTTTTATAAAATCAAGCTCGAAATTACCGGGCACGGTTGCCTTAATTGTTTGGAGTGAGAAGTTTGTTATTTCTTTGGCGGTTTTTGGGTTTATATTATTTTTTACAATCTCACTATGTTTAGCGTAGGACAACAACCAATCATTTATTAAAATCTTTTCCATAAATAGCACCCTACTTTATAAATAAGTTTTCTTCAACCTGAGCGCAAATAGCGTGGTATACGGGTAAATGAAGCTCCTGAATTTTATAGGTTTCGTCTTCTGGGACTATAATTACTATATCGCATATATCCTTTAAATGTCCGCCGTTTTTACCTGTAAGTGCAATTGTTTTTATGCCGAGCGCCTTAGCAGTTTTGGCAGCTAATGCAACATTTTTTGCGTTACCCGAAGTAGAAATGCCTAAAAATACATCATTTTCTTTTCCTAAAGCTCCGACTAACTGTGCGTAGCAAAGCATAGGGTCAACATCGTTAGCAAATGCCGAAAGTGAAGCGGTAAGGCTTGTAAGCGGAATTGCAGGGATGCCTTTCTGAAGTTTTGTTAAAATATCTTCTTCAAGGTTAAGTTCGTTTTCATCATAAGGTCTTTTTTTCATAAAGCCCTTTAAAAATTCACCGCTTATATGCTCACAGTCGGCGGCGCTTCCGCCGTTACCGCATAAAAGCAATTTATTGCCGTTTTTATACATAGTACAAATAGCATCAACTGCGGCTATAATATTCTTTTCGCAAACCGAAAGGGTAGGATATCTGTTTAAAGTATCAGTTATGTAATTCATCATATACCTCCCGTGCGACCGCTAAAGCCGCCATATCACCGATTTTTTCACCAAGTGCTGCGGGAACAACCTCGCAAACATTTGCAGAAATGCCAAGCGCTTCTTTATTTATTATTTTATCAATAATAGGTGCAAACAGGTCGTGGCATCTTGCAAAAACGCTGCCTATAATAATTTTTTCGGGGTTTAGTATATCGATTAATATTGAAAGTCCTTCACCCAATTTTGTTGCAGAAATATTAAATACCTCTAAGGCAATTTCATCACCTTTACGCGCGGCATCGGCAATGTCGGCTACCTCGATATTATCAATTCCGTTTTCTGCCCATAAAACAGTTTCACCGCGTTGTATTGCTTTACGGGCGAGTGAACGGCCTAATTCCTTGATACCGCTTCCCGAACAAAAGCCTTCAAAGCTGCCGCATTTACCAAAGCCTGAAGGACCGAATGCACCTAAACGTATATGCCCAACCTCACCTGCGTTACCGTTAGTGCCTGAATAAAGCTTTCCATTTAATATAAGCCCCGCTCCAAGTCCTGTACCAAAGGTCATAAATATCATATTTTTAGTGCCTATTCCTGCGCCGAAGTACCATTCTGCCATAGCACAGGCATTAGCATCGTTTCGAATACTACAAGGAATATCTAATTCTTTTTCAAGTATTTCTTTAATATGTATATTATCCCAACCTATAAGATTGGGTGGCGACATAATTATACCTTTTTCTTCATCTAAAGGTCCGCCACAGCTTATACCACAAGATAATACATTTTGATTTTTTGCTACTTTTTTAGCAGATGCAATGATATTATTTATGGTTTCTTCTACGGTTGTTGTTAAAAAGCGTTCTTTTAGAATAATGTTTCCGTCTTTATCGCCTAAGGTTACGGCACATTTTGTACCGCCTATATCCACGCCTAAAAACATATATACCACCTCATATTTAATTCTACACTTTTTTTTGGTAATATCAATTAATTTTAAAAGATAAATACACAAAAAATAAAGATTTTTATTGAAATTATTTGTTTTTCAAGGTAATATTTAATAGGGTGTTAGCTATGGCAGAGTTAGAAAGACGTCTTAAAAAAGAGAAATATATAGGTGAAAACCGGCATATTTCGGTTAATAAAAGGTATGCACAATGCTTTCCGCTTCACGCACACGATTATTTTGAGGTAGAAATAGTCTTAGATGGCGATGGTACGCAGCGAATAAACGGCAACGAATGTGTTTTGCAAAGGGGAAGTGTAACCGTTTTAAGCCCGTCTGATTTTCACGAGGTTTATGCCGAAACCGATACTACCCTTATGGTATGGAATATATCGTTTGACGACAGTGTAATATCCTTAGGCAGACTTGAAAGTATTTTTTCAAGCGGCGGTATGCACCGCGTTTTAAGTGAAAAAGATTTGCTTAAGGTGGATACTGTAATTTCGCTTTTAGAACAAGATTGCGAAAATATAAATGCAATAAAACTTTTAATGGAATATTTACTTTTAATTTTATTACGAAATAAGAGCGATTATAAGGAGCTTTCCCCTATAAGTAAGGCAACTTTATATATAGAAACTCATTTTAGGGAAAATCCAAGTCTTAGCGAGGTTGCAAAGCACGTTTGCTTATCGCCCGTATATTTTGGAAATTTATTTAAAAATGTAAAAGGCGAAAAATATGTAGACTATGTTAATCGCAAAAAGGTTAAGTGCGCGGCTATGCTTTTAGAAAGCGGTCTTAATGTGGCAGAGGCTTGTTATAATTCAGGCTTTGGTTCGCTTTCGGGCTTTCTGTACACATTTAAGAAAATAAAAGGTGTATCCCCAAAAGAATATAGGCAAAATAAAAAATCCCAAGAGCTTTAACTCTTGGGATTTAAATTATCCTAAAATATAAATTTCTGCGTAGCGTACGCCGAATGCGTCACAAGCGCTTTCAGTTGTGAAGAAAAGGTCAACACCTGTGGGGTGCTTTCTTATAAATCCGCCTGTATCTGCCGCAACAGCGTAACCGTAAATGTATTTTCCGTCAACCGTTTTAATATACATTTTTGTTCCGTAGGGAATAACCTTAGGGTTAACTGCAATATAACCGGGTTGGGGTGCAACACCTGTTGAGCAGTTATTACCTGTGTAAGAGTAAGCAGTGGCTCTTACGGTCATTTTAGATTTATAATTTACCGGAACACCGTTTGCATCAAGCTCAATCGGTGAAGAGGGAACAAGTGTTGAAATGCAGTTTACGTTACTGCTGGTTGTAACAGTTGCTTTGTTACCAACTGTAAGCTGTGCATTTACAGGCTGTGATACAACCTCGGTACTTGTAACGTTTTTCTCAACAGAAACACCGTTTACAAGCTTTTCGGTATAGTTTACGTTTTTAATTCCTTCGGTACCTTTTTTGGTGGTTTTGCTTGTACCGCTACTCATAGTGTTTGAGTATACAGTTTCGGTTTTGAAGGGTATTTTTTCTTGGTAACTGCCGTTAACGTATTCAATATCGGTATAATCAATATAAATAGTTTCGGTAATTTCGGTATCAAGTGCGGGTTCTACAAAATCAAATTCATCTACTGTAATATCGGTGCATTTAAGAGCATCTGCAACAGTGCCGCCGAAGAATTCAATTTGGAAGGTTTGGTCGCCCATTGTAATGTAAACGGGGTAACCGTAAGAGATTTCTACATGTGTTAAACGATTAGAAACCTTAGTGTTTAAAATAGAATAATTTTGCGACTTAAGTTCTAAACCTGATACAACCGATGCTACATTATTATTAAGTGAGCGAACGGTGTATGTTTTTTCACCATCGAAAATTTTAATTGTGTGGACTGAGCAGTTTAGTAAAGTAACTACTGCGATGGTAAGAGCGGTAAGTAAACTTAAAGCGCCTACTCGCATCTGTCTGCTTTTAAGTAAAGAAGACAAATGGTACTTTATTTTTTCTATCATCCAATAACTCCTTTAATTTAAGTAAAACAATTTTTACCTATTTTTTCAAAGCTCGTTCATTATAGACCAATGTTTTTATAATGTCAAACTAAAAACAAGGTGTATTTTTGTGCAAGTTGACGAACAAAACCCTTGAAACATAAAAGTTACAAGTTTGTAACCATTTAAATATAACTGTTTTTTGACATTTTTTTACATTTGGCTTGTGCAATCGTACAAAATGAGCAAAGTCTTTGTGGATAAGTTGCCATAAAAAAGGTCCTTTTATACTATTGGTTGTGTAAAATTACGTTTATAAACAATCGTGTTACTAAATGTTGTGTGAAATAACTTTACAAAAATGAGCGGATATGATATATTATATTAGTAAATTCCTTTAAGGCGGTACAGAGATATCGACAAGGCTCATATACATATATAATATGTGTAAATTATAGTTTTATGACTCTGTTTTGCCTTGGGGAGATCAAGGCTTTTTTATTTGGAAGGTTTTTTTATGGATAAATATAAAGCAATTTTAATGGATGAAGCAGCAATAAACCGTGCGCTTAAAAGAATTTCACACGAAATTCTTGAAAAGAATAATGGTTGCGAAAATTTATGTATAATAGGCGTTAAGCGCAGGGGAGTACCCTTAGCGCAAATTATTGCTGAAAACATATATAATATAGAAGGTGTGGAAATCCCTACCGGTGTGCTTGATATAACCTTCTACCGCGATGATTTAACTGTTACCGCGTCTGACCCTGTAATTCATCCGTGTGACATACCTTTTTCTGTAGCAGGTAAAAATGTTATTTTGGTTGATGACGTACTTTTCACCGGCAGAACAGCAAGAGCGGCAATGGAGGCGGTACTGCGCTTTGGCAGAGCGGCTTCAATTCAGTTTGCAGTTCTTGTAGACCGCGGTCACCGTGAATTGCCTATAAGAGGGGATTATGTCGGCAAAAACGTCCCTACCGCAAAGTCGGAATTTATTTCGGTTAAAATCCCGCCTTACGATGATATAAGCGCGGTAGAAATATATGAGAGAGCATATAAAGAAGGTTAAGTAAAATGAAAGATAAATTATGCTTCAAAAAATATAGAAATTACGCTTTGCTTTACAGTATATTATTAATTATTTCAGTTGCTTTATGCCTATTAATAGGAATTGTAAATGCAATGGGTTATGTTGGTTTAGTTATGTGCTTACTTGGCTTCGGTTTTTGCATAATATATTACATATACTCTTATTACTCATATAGTAAAAAAGCGGTAGGGATTGAAGCGCAGATAGGCACCATAAAAAATTGGAATGTTTCCGGATATCGGGCTCGTTGTGCAAGTGTTGTATTAAGTGTTGATGGAAAAGAATACAGCAGTCCAAACTATTTTGGCATTTATGAAGCACAGGAAATGGTAGGAAAACAGGTTTCATATATTATTATTGAAGATACACTCTTAATTTACGAAATTTTAGATTAAAAAAGTCACGGCAGAGTAATCTGTCGTGACTTTAAAATTTATGGTATTATAATGTTTCCTGCTACGTTAAATAAATAATCGCCCGATTTTAATATTTCGGCAATACCCAAGGAATCTTCGGGTAAGGTCTTTGTAAGTGTAGCGCCTAAGCCTTGGTGGCCTTCGTGGTGGAAATCGGTTCCGCAGGTTTTTATAAAGTGTGGATAATCATTTGCATATCGCGAAGCAAAACCAACGCGAGAGTTATGGCCCGGGTGCATATTAAAGGTTTCAATTCCGTCAATATAATCGGGATTTTGTAATGTCATACCATTTCTGAAAGGATGGGCTTGTAAAATAACATTTTTTTCATTCTTAAAGGCTTTGTAGAATGAAATATAATCGCTGTGTATATAAGAAAAAATTTCTTTTATATCACTATCCTTAATTCCGTAAACCAAATAATCGTTACAGTTTTCAGGGAAACGCACTTCCATACCTAAATAAACCTTTAAGCCGTTTTTTTGGCCTATTTCTTTGGTTTTGTAATAATCATCTAAATAGATTTGGCTTACTGTATCAGGGTCATCGCTTTTAAGCAAAAAATCAATAAAATGATTAGTTAAAACAATACCGTCAAACCCCATTTCTTTGTAGGCTTCAACCATTCTTTCGGGTGTGATTTCACTGCATGGGCTTGCGGGTGTAGTGTGTGTATGAAAATCAATTTTATATTTATATTCTTCGGTTAAGCTTCTAATTTCCTTAATATCCATTTAATCACTCTTTTTATTTTTTAAAAAGTATAACACTATTGATTATATGTGTCAATTATTAAAACTGTTTTTTTAGTTTTTCTAAAGCCGATTTTTCTATTCTTGATACATAGCTTCGGGATATGCCAAGTTTTTTTGCGATTTCCATTTGTGTAAGCTCATCCTTACCATTTATCCCGTATCGCATTTCAATTATTTCAAGCTCACGTTTATCTAAAACCTTTGTAAGTATTTGCTTTAGCTTTACAAGCTTGATTTTAGTATCGATTTCTTCTACAATATCGCTTTTATCGGCAATAACATCAATAAGCGTTAAAGCATTGCCGTCCTTGTCGGTATCAATGGGGTCGCTTATAAAAACATCCTGCGAGGTTTTTTTCTGATTTCTTAAAAACATTAAAAGCTCATTTTCAATACATCTCGCGGCATAGGTTGCAAGGCGTATGCCCTTATCGGCTTTAAAGGTTTCTACCGCTTTTATAAGGCCTATTGTTCCGATTGAAATTAAGTCGTCTTGCTCGGCAAAGGTACTGTAATATTTTTTAACAATATGGGCTACAAGCCTTAAATTATGCTCTATAAGCTTGTTTCGTGCGTTAGTATCGCCGTTACGGCTTTTTTCTAAAAGCTCGGTTTCTTTTTTTGCGGAAAGCGGAGGAGGAAATGACCCCGCTCCTGTTACGTGTAAAGCAAAATAGCATAGATTAGAAATTATTTGTACCAAAAGATTAAACAAAAAAATCAACCCCTTTAAATAATAAATTATATGAAAACAATTTATTATTTATCATTTGGGGTTGATTTTATAAATTTAAATTTAATTAACCGATTTGAACGTCAACCTTATGTGCTTTACCGTCAGTAAAGTAGGGAAGGAGATTGCCTTCAATAGCATTACCGTCAACAGTGATAGCAACCTTACCGTTGTATTCGTTTTGGGTATAGGTAATATCATAAGCGCATCCGCGGTAAACACGGTGAGCAGTGGTGTTTTTCCATACCTTAGGCATTGCAGGAACGATTCTTAAACCGTCATAATCTGCTTGAATACCGAGCATATATTCAACAACGCCTCTAAAGAGCCAACCGCAAGTACCTGTAATCCAGTGCATTGGTGATTCGCCAACACGTGCAGGAGCCTTTGGTCCTAAATATTGGTTTGCAATAGCGTATGGTTCCATACCCGATTTTTCAGAAGGATTAAGAGGATTGGTAGGTAAGATGTAATTAACGGTTCTCAACGCCTCGTCACCACGACCGAGCATACAGTCAGAAGCGATTTTAAAGGTACAACCGTGATTATATACAGAACCGTTTTCATAACAACCGGGTGCAAAATATGTAACACGGCCGATATTATCGTTATGATGAATGTGTGGTGGGTCAACCTGAACGTAACCGAAGTCACACTGTAATTTGTCTTCAACTAAATCCATTAATGTGTTTAACTTGTCTTCAGGAAGAACCTGTGATAATACAGCCCAGGTTTGTGGGTTCAAGTAGTTATTACCGTCAATTGATTCATAAGAACCAACCTTTTCGCCGTAATCGTTATAGCCGTAAATGAAGTGGTCTTTTTCCCAACCGTGACGCAAAATGTTTTCCATCATAGCTTCGCGTTTAGCCATAATCTTCTTAGCTTCGTCAGCCATATCAATTCTTTCAAGAAGCTCTACTAATTCTAAAGCGCACTTACAGCTTGCTTGGGATAGCCATACACTTTCACCGCGTAATTTTGTACCGCAGTTATTAAGCGAGTCGTTCCAGTCACAAGCGCCCCAAAGGGTTAAGCCGTGTTCACCAACAGAATCAAGCAAGAAGTAAACAGCACGTAATAAGTGGTCTAAAACGGTGCCGTGGTCGTCACATTCGAAATACGGGCGGTCAATATCAAGAATCGAATAGTCGCCGCTTTCTTTAATGTATTGGCAAACAGCGGTAATCATCCAGCTTGAGCAGTCGTGAGCCAAGTGGCGCATAATCGGGATAAATGAACGCATAATGTTGCCGTTTGGACGAACAAAGTCCATAGCATAAAGGATTTTTTCTTTGGAAACCGCGGAATCAAGCTGTACGAATGCGGTAACGTCCTGCATTGTATCACGTGAGCCTACAACGTCACAACGAGCCCAGGTTTTACCTAAATCAATCTGACGCTTAAGCCAGATGTTAACAAAACGGTCGATAGTTTCGTCGCCTGTGCAGATTGTAACCTGATTGTCATACTGATTAACACGCTTTAATAATTCTGCGCGGTTTGCAGCAAAAGCTTCTGCTGATAAGAGGCGATTCTTTTCTGCGATTGCCATTTCTTTGGATTTTGCAATACCTACAACCAAGCGAATGGTTTTTTCCTCACCCGGATTTAAAACAATTTTATGGCATAAAGTGTATGTCTGGTCATTTTCAAAACAGCTTGCAGATGAAGAAAGCACACCGCCGTTTTCAAGTGCTACAGGGTTAGCGGGAGAATTGTAATGACCTATAAATTTATCGGTTGCGATTTCGAAGGATTCTACAGGATAGTCAGAAGCCATATAGCATTCGGTGAAATCGGTCTCCAAAGCAAAGCCTTTTGATGTACCTAAGATACCGCCGAAATCTTTATCAAAATCGGTTATAGCATAGGATTTATGGTTTGAAGAGTTAGAAATTAGATGAGCCATAGTATATAAGGAAAAATCCTTTACGGCATCGGTTGTGTTTTTAAGAGTAATTTCCCAACATTCGGTATAGCCTTCGATTGGCACAAAGATTGTGTAATCAACGTCTAAACCGTTGTATGAGGATGAAAAAAGCGAATAACCCTGACCTACATGGGTTTCCCATTTTGAGAAGGGAAGCTTACCGTAATTGCGGTTTGCAGCGTAGAAGGTCTTGTCGTTATTGTCCATTATGTAGATAAGACGGTTGTCACCTACAAAGTACAAATTACGGCGTGTGCGATTCTCATCGAAAATCGCGGTAGGACCAAAACCAAATTGGTCAACGTCCACAAGGGTTGTTTCGTTCCACATATAGTTCATAAGTGGTCTTTTTGGATAATGGTTGGTGATTACATACTCTTTTTTATGATCGATAAAATAACCGTTTTGCATAAAAAATCCCCCTATTTTTTACTTAAAATTAGTAAGTTTATTATAATGTATTTAGCATAAAAAGTCAATGCTTAAATGGCTGAAAAATTAAAAATCAACCACAATTTGCGGTTGATTTCTGTTTTATATAGGGTTATAGTTTGTTGATTGGGTTCGGTTGCGGTATTCAAGTGGTGTTAGGTTCATAATTTGAATAAAAGCGCGGTTAAAGGTACGAATAGAACCAAAGCCAACTTCTTCCGAAATTTCGGATATTTTTTTATCGGTTTCACTTAAAAGATCGCACGATTTATTTATTCTAAAGGTGTTAATGCAATTGTTAAAGTTCATATCCAGTTGACTGTTCATAAGATGAGAAATGTGGTATTTGCTAAGGTGTAAGTCTTGCGCTACAGAATCAAGAGTAATATTTTCGGTATAGTTATTTGCACAGTATTCAAAAATATTTTGCATGGTGTGGTTGCTTGACTTTGTACGTGTAATAAGGGTTTTATTGGATAAAATCAACGCTATAATTTGATTTATATATCCTGCTTGAAAGGTTTCACGGAAGGTATCGCCTTGATTAATTACCTTCAGGAAAAGCTCAGCTATTTCATTTTTTTACTGCTTCTGATAACATTGCTTTTTGGAATTTTGTTATAAAAAATATCGTTCACACCAAATAAAATATCGGTGTTAAATATTAAAACATAATATTCGCCTATATCCGAATTGAGAAAGTAGTGAATTTGGTTTGGAAAGGCTATAAGAATATCTCCGTCGTTTATTTTAACCGATTTATTGTCTGTATACGCTACGGCAGAGCCTTTTTTCACATATATCATTTCCACCTGCTTATGAAGGTGGGGAATGGGGGATAATGATTTTTGTAGGTTTATCCATATAGCACCAAAATGGTTTTGTACATAAGGATTTCTCATAAGTTTTCTCCTGATTAAATACTAAAATAATTCTAACATTTTTATACTTAAAATTCAACCGGATTTTATTTTATTTCATAATAAGAAATTATTTATTTAAATGTTGAAAAATTTGTTATATGTAGTATAATGAAATTGGCACTCGATGTAGGTGTTAGTTTTTTAATGTAAGGTAAGAACATGTACAAAAACAAAGATTTATCACCAGAGGTAAGGGCAAAAGACCTTTTATCTAAAATGACGCTTGATGAAAAGCTTATGCAGATGAATATGCAATGGCCGATTAATGAATTTCACAAGAATCTCAAGGAAAACGGCGGCGAACCGACACTTCAGGCTAACGGTTCTACATTTGCTTGTCCTGAAAGCTTGGAAACTATAGATGATTTACAGGATTACTATCTTAATAAGACTCGTCTTGGTATTCCGCTTTTGTGCCATTATGAAGCGCTTCACGGTCTTATACATCCAAATTCTACCAAATTTCCGCAATGTGCAGGTATCGGTGGTAGCTTTAACCGTGAAAATGTAAGAAAAATGGGCGAAATTATCGGTCGTGAGTCTAAGGCATACGGTATAAGACTTGTTTATGCTCCTAACATTGATATTCCGCGTGACCCTCGTTGGGGAAGAAATATGGAAAGCTACGGTGAGGATCCATACGCTACAGGTGAGCTTGGTAGCGAATACGTAAAGGGTGTTCAGTCTGAGGATGTTGCGGCCTGTGCTAAGCATTATATTGCATTTGGCGCTACTGAAGGCGGACTTCTTATTGCACCGGCACATATCGGTGAGCGTGAGGTGCGCGAGGTTATGCTTGAGCCCTTTAAAAAGTGTATTGATGCAGGGCTAATGGCAATTATGCCTTCACATAATGAAATTGACGGTATTCCTACACACGCTTCTAAAAAATATCTTCGTCAAATACTGCGCGAAGAATTAGGATTTGACGGTGTTACCACATCTGACTTTAGCAGTATGGAATTCTTTGGTAAGGTGCATCACGTAGTACCCGACCACGCAACAATCGGTAAACGCTGTGTTGCGGCAGGTATGGATATAGAATCTCCGTTCCCGTTTGGCTATGACGATGAATTCAAACAGGCAATCCTTAACGGCGAGGTTGATATGAAGTTAGTAGACGAAGCCGTTTTGCGTGTTTTAACCCTGAAATTTAAGTTGGGTCTATTTGAAAATCCTTATACCGATGCCGAGCTTGTTAAATCTGTACATAGTAAAGAAGCAATCGATTTGGCACGCGAAATTGATGAAGAATCAATACTTCTTCTTAAAAACAACGGTATGCTTCCTCTTGATGAGAAAAAGGTTGGCAAGGTTGCAGTTATTGGTAATAACGCTAAAAACAGTAGCTTAGGAAACTATATTAACCATACTGATTATTGCGTTAGCTTTTATGATGGTATGGTGGACCGCTTGGGTGAAGAAAACGTTCTTTATTCACTTGGTTGTAATGCCTTAACCTGCACCGATGAAATGATTGAAGAAGCAGTTGAAACCGCAAAGAAGGCTGATACCGTATTCTTAGCAATTGGTGACTGTTGTATCCACGCCGGCGGTGAGGTTGGCGGTGACCCGAATGTTAAGCACGAAACCACCGTTGGTGAAGGCTTTGATACACACTATTTAGGTCTTACACCTTCACAGCAACGCTTATTCGATGCTATAACAGCTCTTGGCAAGCCTACCTTGTTAGTGTTCTATGGCGGAAGACCGTATGCATTGGAAGAAGATGTTAAGAAGGTTGACGCATTTATGTACTGTTGGGGCGGCGGTGAGCAAAACGGTATTGCTTTTGCTAACCTTATATTCGGTGATAAGACCCCGAGTGCACGTCTTTCTATTTCTTTCCCGAAATCTACTGGCTCTATTCCGTGCTATTACAACCACAAGCAATCTGCAAGAGGTTATTATAAGAAACGCGGTACACCTGAAGCACCCGGACGTGACTATGTTTGGGGCTCGTCTGACGCGTGGATGTCATTCGGCTACGGTCTTTCCTATACAAATGTTGAATATAGCGATTTGAAGGCCGAAGTGCTTGAAAACGGCGACGTTAAGGCAAGTATTACGGTTGAAAACAAGGGCGACTATGATATTAACGAAACAGTATTAATGTTTGTAAGAGCTACTTGGTGCCCAATTTCACCGTTTGAAAAGAGACTTCGTAAGTTTGATAAGGTATTCCTTAAAAAAGGTGATAAAAAGACAGTTGAATTTATTCTTACAGATGAGGATTTCTCTTATATTGATGAAGATTATAAAACTGTAAAACACAATGGCGAGCATAAGCTTTTGGTTGAAGGCTTAGAGTGTATCGTGAATTTTGAATAGGAGTGAATTTTTTGTATCCTTTATTATTAAAAGCGCCTATTAAGGATTATCTTTGGGGTGGAACAAAGCTTAAAACAGAATACGGTTTTAAAACCGATAAGGATATCGCGGCAGAGGCATGGCTTCTTTCTTGCCATAAGGATGGTTCTGATATTGTTATAAACGGCGAGCACGCAGGAAAATCTTTACCCGAGGTATTGGATATATGGGGTAAAGAGGCGTTGGGTAAAAAAGCTTCGAAATTCACTTATTTTCCGCTTTTAATTAAGTTTATTGATGCGAAGCAAAGTCTTTCGGTTCAGGTACATCCCGATGATGAATATGCCCTTAAAAACGAGGGTGAGTACGGTAAGACTGAAATGTGGTATGTGGTTGACTGTGAGGAAGGTGCCGAGCTTATATACGGCTTTAAAAATGAAATTTCCGAAGAAGAATTCCGAAGCCGAATAAGTAACAATACCTTGACTGAGGTTTGCAATTCGGTTCCGGTTAATAAGGGTGATGTATTCTTTATTACTGCGGGTACGCTTCATGCAATAGGCGGCGGCATATTAATTGCCGAGGTTCAGCAAAATTCCAATTCAACCTACCGTGTTTACGATTTTGGACGAGTTGGTGTTGACGGTAAACCGAGAGAACTTCACATAGAAAAAGCGGTTGCTGTAACTAAGCGTGAAAAACCAACCGTACCATATGGTAATGTAGGAAAGGTTACCGAAATGGGTAATAATTCACTCAGAGAGCTTGCAAGCTGCGATTTATTTACCGCAAGCGTTATAGAACTTAGCGATTGTATGGATATATACGAAAAAGAAACTTTTGTATCTCTTGTTGTATTAGACGGTGAAGCAACTGTAAAATGGGAAGAAAATGAAATTAAAGCCAAAAAAGGCGATAGCATTTTTGTTCCTGCCGACTTTAAAGTAAATATATTCGGTAAAGCGCAAATTCTTTGCAGTAGGGTATAATAATTAAAAGGTAGTAAACCAAACGGTTTACTACCTTTTTTTAACTTCATATATACCTTTTAAGATATGTTGCTTTGCTTTTACTGCTTCTTTCAGCGGTAAAGCGGGAACACCCTCTAAAGCGTAGGGAATGCCAAGCTCCTTATATTTATTAACACCCATTGTGTGATAGGGTAAAACATCCAAAGCCGCAAGATTTTTAAGAGAACCTATAAATCTTCCAAGCTCGGTTAAGTGTTCGGTATTATCGGTAATACCTTCAACAATAATATGCCTTATCCAAACAGGCTTTCGAAGTTCTTCAAGATGCTTTGCAAACTGCAAAATACTCTTATTGCTTTTACTTGTTAATTTAATATGCTCGTCATCATCAATATGCTTTATATCGAGCATAACTAAATCGGTGTATTCAAGAAGCTTATCAATTTTTTCGGTGTTATTCGGGTTAAAGGTTATGCCCGAAGTATCAATACAGGTGTGGATTCCTTGCTTTTTTGCCTGTATGAAAAGCTCTGTTAAGAAATCAACCTGTAAAAGCGGTTCACCGCCTGTAACGGTTATGCCGCCTTTAGAATAGAAATCGCGGTTTTTGTTATATTCACTCAGAATTTCAGGAACCGTAATTTCGCGCCCTGCCGATAAATCCCAAGTATCAGGATTGTGGCAGTATAGGCACCGTAGCGGACACCCTTGCATAAAGATTACATATCTTATGCCGGGGCCGTCAACAGTACCGAAGGATTCAACCGAATGAATTTTACCGGTCATAATTAGATTTGGTCGTGGAAGGTACGGGAGATTACTTCATCCTGCTGTTCTTTTGTAAGTTTGATAAAGTTTACAGCATAGCCGCTTACACGAACAGTTAATTGTGGGTATTTTTCGGGGTGAGCCTGTGCATCAAGCAAGGTTTCTTTTGTAAAAACGTTAACGTTTAAATGGTGACCGCCTTTTTTAACATAGCCGTCAAGCATTGAAACGAGGTTGTCGATTTGGTTTTGAGTAGCTGCCATGATAATTTCTCCTTTATAAAATTTAGTTTTAAATTATTGTTCGTCAGTGTCTAAGCCTTCGAAAAGGGTAGGTGAAGCGCAAGCGCCGTTTTCACAGTCAAGGTCTACATCGATATCGCCAACGAAAATTTTGTCATCTTTACCGAGTGCGCCGGGGATAATAGAGAAGGTATTTGAAATACCGTCCTGAGCATCGATAAACGGAAGCTTAGCAACAGAAGCCAAAGAAGCAACAGCGCCGTGAGTATCACGTCTGTGCATTGGGTTAGCACCGGGAGCGAAAGCTTCACCCATCTTACGACCGTCAGGTGTAGCACCTGTGTTTTTACCGTAAACAACGTTTGAAGTGATTGTGAGAATTGATGTGGTAGGAATACCGCCACGGTAGGTGTGGTTCTTACGGATGTGTTCCATAAAGCGATGTACTATATCATAAGCGATAGAGTCTACGCGGTCATCATCGTTACCGTATTTGGGGAAATCGCCTTCAACTTCATAGTCGGTAGCGATGCCTTGCTCGTTACGGATAACCTTAACCTTAGCATATTTGATAGCTGAAAGTGAGTCAGCAACAACTGAAAGACCTGCAATACCTGTTGCAAACCAACGGGTAACGTGCTTATCGTGTAAAGCCATCTGGATTTTTTCGTAGCAGTACTTATCGTGCATATAGTGGATAACATTTAATGTATTAACATAAACGTTAGCAAGCCATTTCATCATTTCATCGTACTTTTTCATAACTTCATCGTAATCAAGGTATTCGCTTGTGATAGGACGGTATTCAGGACCAATTTGTTTGCCCGAAATTTCATCCACACCGCCGTTGATAGCGTAAAGTAAGCACTTAGCAAGGTTTGCACGAGCGCCGAAGAACTGCATTTCTTTACCTACGCGCATTGAAGATACGCAACAAGCGATTGCATAGTCGTCACCGTGGGTGAAACGCATAAGGTCATCGTTTTCGTACTGGATTGATGATGTTTCAATAGAGGTCTTAGCGCAGAACTTTTTAAAGTTATCGGGAAGTCTTGTAGACCAAAGAACTGTGAGGTTCGGTTCCGGAGCTGCACCAAGGTTGTTGAGTGTATGCAAATAACGGTAAGACATCTTTGTTACCATGTGTCTACCATCGATAGCAACACCTGCGATAGATTCTGTTACCCACTGTGGGTCGCCAGAGAACAATGCGTTATATTCAGGTGTACGAGCAAACTTGATAAGGCGAAGCTTCATAATGAAATGGTCTACCATTTCCTGTAATTCTTCTTCAGTATATCTGCCAAGCTTTAAGTCGCGTTCTGAATAGATATCAATAAAGGTAGAGGTACGGCCTAATGACATAGCTGCACCGTTTTGTTCCTTAACTGCTGCTAAGTAACCAAAGTATAACCATTGGATAGCTTCCTTAGTATCGCGAGCGGGTAAAGAAATATCAAAGCCATAGCTTGCAGCCATAGTTTTAAGGTCTTGCAAAGCACGGATTTGTTCGGATAATTCTTCACGGTCACGGATAACCTGTGAATACATTGCAGAACGTGTAGTAGCTTTTTGTTCCATCTTGTCTTCAATCAAGCGGTCAACACCGTAAAGAGCTACACGGCGGTAGTCACCGATAATACGGCCACGGCCATAAGCATCAGGAAGACCTGTAATAATGTGGCTTGAACGGCAAGCACGCATTTCGGGGGTGTAAGCATCAAATACGCCTGCATTGTGAGTTTTTCTGTGTTTTTCAAAGAATTCTCTAACATCAGGGTCGATTTCATAGCCGTTATCCTTAAGAGCTTTTTCGGCCATACGAATACCGCCGTAGGGCATAAGTGCACGCTTAAAGGGTTTTTCGGTTTGGAAACCAACGATTTTTTCCTTGTCCTTGTTTAAATATCCGGGGCCATGGGAGGTAATGGTAGAGATAACCTTTGTATCCATATCCAAAACGCCGCCTGCTTCACGTTCTTGGCGTGTAAGGTCGAGAACCTGTTCCCATAATTCCTTAGTAGCATCGGTAGGACCAACCAAGAAAGATTCGTCACCGTCGTAAGGTGTGTAATTATGACGAATAAAGCTTCGTACGTTAATTTCTTTTACCCAAGTTCCGCCCTCGAAACCTGACCATCCTTCATACTTGTAATCCATTATATATTTACTCTCCTTAAAAAGAAATAATTTGCTACAAATTATTATAACACCAAACATTTGAATTGCCAATATATTTTTTCTTAGAAAAACACAACAAATTCTGTTTTTTTTTATAGAAAATCACTAAATGTTGTTGTTTTTGAGGAAATATAAGCCATTAATGCCAAAAAGAAGAAACCACTTCGAAAACGAAGTGGTTTCACAGGTTAAATTCCTTTTAAGAAGCGTTCAACAACGAGCTCTCTGAACTCGGGCGAAAGGGAAGCGAAATAAGCGGTAAAGCCTGTTACACGAACAACTAAATCTGCGTGCAAATCAGGGTTTTTATGCGCTTCCATAATTCTATCGGTATCAAGGATATTGATATTGATAAGAGTACCGCCTTGCTTGAAGTGAGAAAGAACGAAATTGGTTATTTTTTCAATGCCGTCGTCATCAACTGCAATTTGCGGGTCGAATTCAATTTGTAAGGGTGCTGTATTACCGTATCCGCATTGAACGGAAGCAATACCGTTTGATTGACCTGTTGCAGCACCGTCAACTCTGAAGTGCGGGTTGGGGTTAGCGCCGTGGGAAATAGGCTCACCTGCGCGTCTGCCGTTTGGTGTTGCGCCTACCGCCGAGCCGTACTCGATTGTACGCGCCCAAGAGAACCAACCGGGAACCAACTGTCTGCCCTCGGGCATTTCTTGGCTTCTTAGAGCCTTTACCCAACTTTCAGTAAGGGTTTTTGCCCATTCGTCCGAAGCGGTACCGCCTTGGCAGTATTTAGGACTGCTGTTAAGCATAAGTCTTACACGTTCGCCCATAACGCCTTCGAAATTGTTTTCAAGGTTTTCGTAAAGCTCATCCCAAGTTAGAACCTTTTCTTCTTCAATACGGGTTTGCATTGCGCCGAAAGAGTCAGCCACAACGGCAAGACCTGCGCCGTCAATACCAACGGTATAAAGCTCTGCGCACTGAGAAATGTCAAGACCTTTTTCGATGGTGTTCTTCATCATAAGGTTCATAATAAGCTCGGGAGTAACCTCTGCTTGATGGTCGATATGAAGGTTAATACCCTTTGCGGTAACGTTAACCGCTTCCTTTAAGTGAGCGTTATAAAGCTCGAAAAGCTTTGCGGTTGATTTTTCTTCAAGGTTTTTCATATCTTGAAGAGCATTTTCCATAACCTTTGCGATATTAATTTTAACGGTATCGTTCATCGGGAATTCAATACCCGGAACGCACATCCAGTTACAACCAACGGCAATACGGCTACGGGCAATTTTCTTTGTAACGCCTGTGTTTTTCATATAGCCTTCGGAAAGGGTTTTATCGCAACAGAAGCGCGGCCAAGCGTTCTTATTTTTAAGCAAATAGTAAACAGATTTTTTAACAAATTCCTTATCGCAGTTATCGTGAACGCGAACTGTTAGGTTTGCGGAAATGTTAATCATATCTGCCGCTTCTAATATGAGGTAGGAGAGATGATTGGTTAAATCACGGTCAAATTCATCTACGCCCGAAAGCTGATAATAATGCGGGTCGATAAGCAAAAGGTTTGCTATTAAGAATTTAGCGGTTTCGTCATCCAAAATACCGTTCTTAATATCATTTTCGTAGTAGGGAAGAAGAATGGTATCAAGCTGGAAGCCTGCGCCGTCACGTGTATAAACACGGGAAGCACAGTTGAAATAAGAAACCCATTGACAAACCTGACGGAGTGTTTTGGGTGCATCCAAACGCACTGCAAGGTTGGTTTCAAGCATTTGTTCGAGATTTTCCTTAATTTCGGGGCGTGTTTCAATTTCAATAAGACGCTTGATTTCTTCTGTATGACGGTCAATAAAGCGAATAATTGCTTCTACACACTTTTGTTCAGCGTCATAGAAAGCCTTTTTATCGGGATTTACGCTTCTGAAATGTTCTATTTTTTCAAGCAAACCGCCAAAGCCTAACTCAAGACCTGTGGTATAGTCACACGCTAAGTGAGCGTCACCGTCAATACCGGTTTGAATATTATATTTCTTTTGTAAAGGCTTTAAATCATCGTAAGGGAAGCGTTTTTCGTCCCAACGCTTACTCCACTGATTAGTAACACCCGAAAGGTCTTCTTCCTTTAACTGCTTTTTACGCCAATTTGGCATATAGTGAAGGTCGCCACGGTAGTTTACAAGCATATCACGCCATCTGCCGCAAAGCATTTCAAGCGGGTCAACATAAGCGGGGTGAGCGTCCATAACACGACAGAAATTTTCGCTCATGCCGTCAAGCCCGTAGAAGCTTCCGTTTTCACTATTATACCAAGGCTCTACTATGTAGCCTTCGGGTAGCGGTACCGTACCAAAGTCGTCAAGGTCGGTATAACCGTTCTGGTCCCTCTTTTTAAGAGTATCGTCTATCTTCTTTTTACGAATTAAATCAATTCTGTCTTTATAACTTAGCATATTCTTTAAGCACCTCCATTTGTGCATCTGTGGGAATTTGGAACTGGGTAATAGGCAGTCCCAATGCTTTTTGTTTTGCTACACCCAATGGGTGATAGGGCAAAAGCTCATAGTCTACAATATTATTAAATTGGCTTAAAAAGTCCCTTATTGCAGATATTTCTTCCCTAGTATCATTAACACCCGGAATAATAGGTGTTCTTACTAAGAAGGGTACACCGAGTTTATCAAGCTTTTTAAAGTTTTCTTTAATTATTTCGTTATCAATGCCTACATATTCTATATGCTTTTCATTATTAAAAATCTTGAAATCGGCCATAACAAAATCAAGGTCCCCAAAAATCTCCTCATTAAAAATACAAAGAGACGTTTCAACGGCGGTTTTAATACCTGTTTTCTTACATTTTAATATAAGACTTTTTAACATTTCGGGATAAATCATCGGTTCACCGCCCGAAAAGGTTACGCCGCCGTCTTTAGCGTAATAATCTTTATCAAGCAAAATCTGTTTAAAGATTTCGTCGTCGGTCATTTCTTTGCCGCAAAGCACCTTAGCACCCGCAAAGCAACCCTTATCACACATACCGCAGCCTATACACTTTTCGGGGTAGAACATAATTTGCGGTTCTTTTTTTATACATTCAGGGTTGTGGCACCATTTACAGTGAAGCGGACAACCTTTAAAGAAAACCACCGTACGAAGTCCCGGTCCGTCTTCAAAGCTTGAACGTTCAATCTCTGTAACAATAGCTTTTATTTCGCTCATTTTACCTTTTCTTTCTTACCTGTTTTAGCAGATTTCATTGCAGAATCAATAAGTGACATTAATTTAACGTTAAAGTCAAGGGTAATTGTCTTGATGAAAGGCTTATTGTTCTTTTTGCAATATGCGTAATGGTCAACAATGTTTGCAATATGGGGTGTGATTTCATATTCGGGCAAATCAATCTTTTCGCCGTAAATATCCATAGCCACTACCTCACGGTTAGCGTCACTGAAGATAACACCGTCACTACAGTAGTAAACAGGACCTGTAGGCAATGCTGCTTGTGGGAAGGTCCAAGTGCCTTCAACAATACCAAAAGAATCCTTGTATTCAATAATACCTGCCATATTATCGGGGCAGTTCATATAAGGGGTATTATAGTTATCGGCAAAAGCCATAACCGAAACAGGGCGGTCATTTTCGTTATCTCTAACCCATTCGTTAAAGAAACAACCGTAGCAACCTATATCAAGGAATGCACCGCCGCCGGTTTCTTTTTTATACCACCAGGTTGATGCTCTTTCTTCATCGGTCATTTCCTGTGCCTTTTCGGTAACGCCGCGGTGTTTAGCGCCCTTACCTAAAGGACCTGTATGACCGTTATTGTAAGCCGCCTTTAAAAGCTTACCTACAACACCGCTTTCTAAAGCGGCAATCTGCTTGTGCATATAAGGACGCCAGATAACAGGCCAGTTTACAATAGCTTCAATCTTATACTTTTCTACAATTTTCTTTATTTCAAGCGCATCCTTATAGCTTACTGCCATAGGCTTTTCAATACTAACGTCTATACCGCGCTTTGCACATTCAAGTACAATCTGAGGTTTGCGGTAGTTTTCGCAGATAATGAACGCTAAGTCGGGCTTTAATTCGTCCAACATCTGTTTGTAATCATCATACGGGGTAATACTGTATTTTTCGCTGTTGTTTTTTATATTCCAAGCTCTTGTATAGCGAGCCTCGGTCTTTTCAGGAACTTCTGCAGGAACATCTGCAAAACCGATAAGTTCAAAATCCTCTTGCTCATCAATATACTGCGCAATTTCGTTTGCGTGCATATGAGCAAAACCGATTATTACTGCTTTAAACATATAATTCACCTACTTAATAATTTCACTGGCGCTAATTTCTTTACCACTTTCGGCAGAAAGGTAAGCGGCTTCAATGATTGCCGTTACATTTAATGTTTCTTCGGGTTTTACGAAAAGTTCTTCCTTGCCACTGAGTGCATTTGCAAAGTTTTCCACTAAACAAAAATGACCGTAGAAGGGATGGTCTTTAAAGCCGTTTGGAGAAACGTTAGCATCAAAAACATCACTTTCGCCTGAGTAAATTTTGCCGTTTTTAATATCAACACCGCATTTTTTACCTGCGAGTACAATATTGTTCTCATCCTTCATATTTGCAGCCCAAGAAACCTTAAAGCTTAATGCGGAACCGTTTTCAAAGTTAACGTATCCGCTTGCGAAGGATTCAACGTCCATTTCGTCAGGATTAAAGTTGCTGGCTGAAACGCTGCCTACAAGAGCGCCTGAGCCTGCGGCAGAGCCGATTTCATCGGCGTGAACTTTATCCATAGTGGCTTTTACAGAAACACATTTCGGGTTACCCATAAGCCAAATAGCAGAGTCGATTCCATGCACACCTATATCGGTAAAAGCGCCACCGCCACTTGCGGATTTTAAATGGAATTTACCCCAGAAGGGAATACCGCGTCTGCGGATACGGGAAAGCTCGGCGTAATAAATATCACCGATTTCTCCATTTTTAACCATATTATATGCGGCAAGTCTTTCGGGCAAGAAACGAATGCTTTGACAAGCCATAAGCTTTTTACCTTGACTTTCGGCATAGTCGAACATTTCTTTTGCATCCTTATATGTAAATGCCAAAGGCTTTTCACAAAGTACGTTTGCGCCGTAAGATAGTGCTAACATTGTGAATTTTTTATGCAAAAGATTAGGCACACAAACAGATACTACATCGGGCTTGTGAATTTTAAGCATTTCTTCTGCATCTGTATAATAGTTAGGAATATTGTGCTCTTGGGCGGTGCTTTTGGCTGCTGCTTCAACAACGTCACAAACTGCAACAATCTCGTATTTGTCAGGGTATGCCTTATATGCGGGAATGTGAGCGCTGTTTGCAATCATTCCGCAGCTGATAATAGCAACTTTTAACATTTTTAAAACTCCTTAAAAAAGTCAAGTGTTTGTTCGTCCGGTACAGTCGGACGGTATTCAACACCGATATGTCCGTCATAATCGAGCTTCAATATTTCACTTATAATAGTCTTATAATCCACATTGCCTGTACCTACCTGATGTCTTCCGGGGGCATCTGCCACATGGAAATGGCCGATATGCTTAATGTTTTCGCGAATTTCTTCCATATCAAAGTCGCCCATCATATTTTGATGATAAATATCGTAAAGCATTTTTACGTGTGGATTATTGATTTCGCGTAAAAGTTCAAAAACAGGGGTGGCGTAGGGCATAGAATAGCCTACACGGTCGATGTTGTTAAGAGGTTCAACAATAATTGTCATATCGTTTTCTTCCAAAATCGGAATAGCCGCAGTAAGACATTTTTTAACATTTTCTTTATCGTAAGGGGCGTGTTCGCCTATAAGAACTATCATAGCAAAGGCGCCGAATTTTTTGTAAACGGGAATACTTTCCTTAAGTGCTTTAAGAAAATCGTCAACTCTGCCTGCATTTAAAATTCCGCGTGATAAATCATAGGAAAGTTGCTCATCGGTACTGTCAATATTAAAAATAGAAAGGGTCATATCCTTTTCTTTTAGGGTTTTAACAATAGCGTCAACATCCTTGTTAGTCCATTTCCAGAATTCGATTGTATTAAAGCCGCATTTTTTTACAGCCTCAAACTTATCCATAAATTCGGTATCGGCAAACATCATATCAATGCAAATACTTGTTTTCATATATTATACCTTTGGCGTGGCAGAAAATCCACCACGCCGACCTTTTTAAAAATTATTTAAGAAATTCGTAGTAGTCTTTCTTTTCAAAAGTAAGTCTTTCCCAATCTTCAGGAGCATCGCCGTAATCCGGAACATCTAATGGCATACCGCCTTGCATAGCAGAAAGGTGAGCGGTAAGACCGGGTAGGGTATATCTTGCTGAATCCCAAGCATTGTTTGGAGGTAATTTACCGGAAACTACTGCGCGCATAAAGTCATCAACCAAGAAGGGATGTGAATTATAGTGAACTGTATCGGGGCAGCTTCTAAAAGCAAGAGGAAGTCTTTCAACATCATGAATGGGAGCGAAGCCTCTGTGTGCAGGTTCTGAAATCGGATATTCGTTGATATCGAAAGCGTTTTCATTTTTAAGTCTTGTGTATGTATTGGTGTTAAGAAGGTCACTCACATAGTCGATTCTTGTACTGTCAACACCTGCAGCGGTACCCTTAATGAATACGTGCTGTGTAACAGAGCCTTCGTAACCGCACTTATCACCGTAGAAGCAAGTGATGTAAGAAGAAGGCTTATGTGGAATACCTGCACGACGGAATTCGTTAATACGTACAATACCGCCACCCGAAAGCTCCATAAGAGCAGTTTCGTTAGAGAAAGGATTATCCCAATGGTTTTTGCCTTCACCGAAAACCTCGTCTTCGTGAGTATCGCGGTAACCCATACAGGATACTCGCTTAACGTGTTCGCCTACAGCAGATAAAATCATTGAGGTTGAGTGTGTACCGTAGTACATAGGGGGAATACCTGCAACCTTTTTCCAATCCTTACCGCCTGAAGCTGCAAAAGCATAATAGAAGGTAGCCATATCGTGATAATATTGTGCCTCACCGTAAACAAATTTACCGAATTTTCCTTGGCGATAGTTTTCGCGGCAGAAAATAGCACAGGGGAAATAGTAACAAGTTTCACCTGCCATATATGTAAGGCGGGTTTCTTTTACTAATTCAATGATTTTCGCAATATCCTCTTCACTTGTTGCCATAGGAACGGCACTGTAAACGTGCTTGCCTGCTTTAAGACAGTCGATAACCATACTGCCGTGAAGCTGACGCTGTGTAAATATTGCAACACAGTCAATATCCTTACCGTTAGCCAAGAAGTCATCAAGTGATGAGAAGGTACGGGAAATACCGTGCTTTTCGCACGCTTTAGCGCAACGATCTTCATAAATATCGGCAACAGATACTTCCTCTATGTCCGGATGGTCTCTCCAAAGCGGAATAAAGAAATCTGAAAACTCGCCCATACCGACGATACATATTTTGTGTTTTTGGTTTGACATAATATCACCTACAAATAATATTTTTCTTTATTATAACATATACATATAGGATGTAAAAGCACAAAACGGTACTTTTGTCGCATAAAAAAATAAAATCCTCATTTTAATACTTGACTTAGAATGGGTATTATGACTATAATACATAACGTGAAAAGGTGAAAATATGTGAAAAAAGCATAATTGGTGGGAAAGGAGGCGAGGTTATGTCGATATCTGAGAATATTTTTGCACTTACCGACCAAATGTTTTGCATGAGTGACTTTTCGGTAGTCAAGAAAAGTGTGACGCCACCTAGTGATTTTGTTTGTTCATACAATTCGGTACTTTACGAGCGCTTTTTCTATGTTGTTAAAGGTACAATAATTTTTGATGATGAACGCCATAAAAATCTTAGTTTCTCAGCCGGAGATATAATTTATTTGCCGGCTCATACGGTATACCGTTCGCGTTGGGATACCAAAGAGGAAGGTTACTTTATTTCTTTGAATTTTCTCATAAGTGATTCAAATAAAAACATTATAAACCTTGCGGATGACATTACGCTTTGCTGCAGAGATAAATCAGGTGAGCTTTATCGCAGCTTTTGTGAAACCTACGACGGTTGGGAAAAAGCATCACAAGGTTATAAGCTTGTATGTATGTCGCATTTAATAAATGTAATGCGTGAAATCGCGATACGTTCTGAACGCCATGAATTAGGTAAAGAAAATCGTGATATGCTAAAAGCAATATTCTATTTAGAAGAAAACTACCTACAGGATGTCGAAATAGAAACACTTGTTAAAATGACAAATCTTAAGGAAAGTCAGTTTAGGCGGAAATTTAAAAAGCTTAAGGGGATGTCACCTATTAAATATAGAAACCTTTTGCGAATAAATAAAGCGCTTGAGCTTATGCGAAGCGGTGAGTATTCGGTTGTAGAGGTTGCTATGATAGTTGGTTTTGATGACCCGAATTATTTTTCACGAGTTTTTAAAAGCTATTTAGGACAAAGTCCTACACAATATATATGTGTACAAGAGGAAATGCACAAGGAGTTGCATAGCTTCTAATTTAAAGGCCTACAAATTGTATATAAAGCAAGTTTCACGCGCGTGCGATATATATGTAGTTGTTTCGTTGAATTTCACAATAGAGTATGGCTAATTTGTTGCAAAGTGCCGAAATAATATTCTTGACTTTTGTGAAATGTTGCTTTATAATGTTAAATGTAAATAAATAAAGTTTCTCACGGAGTGGGGAACTTTTTTAGGAGGAAAACCAAAATGAAAAAAACATTAGCACTTCTCTTATGTTTAGCAATGTTATTCACTGCACTTACAGTTAATGTATTTGCTGATGAAAACCCAACCGTTACAATCGTGACACACAGCACTGCTGTTTCCGGCGAAACAGATTTTGCTATTAACCTTAGCGGTTTTGAATCACTCAAGGGCTACGATTTAGTTGTTGAAGCTGGCGCTGGCTTAGAACTTTTAAGCGCTTCTGCTTTAAACGCTAAGACAGACCTTGAAAAAGACGTTAACTACACAATAGTTGACAACAAGTTACATATTGTTGAACTTACAAAGGTTCTCACAGGCGACATCATCACTGTTGCAGCTAAGTTTGCAGATGATGCTACAGCAGCAGTAGAAGTTAAGGTTACTGCTTGCGACCTCGCTAAGAGCGGTACTGAATTATATGCAACCGCTACAATCGCTCCTGCTACAATCGCTCCTTACGTAGCTCCTACAACAGAAGTAAAGGCTGAAGCTACAACAGTAACACAACCTGTTAAGGAAAACGAAAATGATGATGAATACTTCATTCCTTTCGGTTCGGTTTACACCGGTACAGATAGCGAACCTGTTTATGTATCTAAGAAGGCTGACGGTACTTTCGATGCACCTGCCGGCACAAGCGTTAAAACATTTAAGCTTCCTGAAAATGGTTTTGGTACTTTCGGTGTAAGTGATTCTGCTGTTGCTACCAAGCCTGCTAAACAGTTTGGTAACGTTGATACAAAGTACTCAGAAGCTAAGAAGTACGGTACATTAATCATCGTTGGTGATTGGTCTGATTTCAGAGATTACTATCTCTCTAACAAAGCTTACTCTGATACAACAATCGTTGAAAAAATTTATGCTGCTTTCAATACAGCTAACCCTGCTGATGAAGATGGTAAGAGAACATATGACTTCGTATCTTTTGAAGCTGGCAACGGCGCTGGAATCAAGGTATATAACGTAGATCAAAAGAACTACATGTGGAAGAGCGCTACTGCTTTAGAATATGCAGTTCGCGTATATGGTCTTATTGACGCAGAATATGCTGCAGCTGCTTACAACGTAGAAGGTTCTACTGTTACAGTTGCTAAAGAAGTTAAGTCTGTTGAATACAAAAAATAATTTTTAAGGAGATATTTAGTAATGGAAAAGTTCACTAAACCCGAAATTTTAAATTTCTTATGCGATGATATTCTCGCTGAAAATCCTGATTTTATTTCAATCGAAAACAAGCAAGACAATGGTACCGGTAGTGGTATTTAATAATGAATAAAAGAGTCGTTATTATTCTTGTTGCAATTTTGGTTGTTTTATTAGCCGCAATTGCAGTGATTGAAATCATTAAACCGGACAATAAAGGTGCTACTGATGATATTATTGTTAACAGTAATGGCGAAACAGGTATTGTTGTTGACCTTGAAACCGGTAGTACTGTTGAAGATTCTTCAAAAACCGAATCTAACACATCTGTTAGCGACAAGATTTTAGGTAATGAAATCGTTGGCGAACAGAATATGGCAGATTCTGATAAAACCACCTCTGATGATAAAGATAGTTCAAACTCAAGTGAAGAACAATCTTCAAATTCATCAGATGCTAATAAGCAATCAATGGATGGTTTTAAACCTTGGCAATAATTAAAACTCAAGACCGCTTTTAAAGCGGTCTTGTTTTTTATTTTAATTATGGAATTAGATTTGACTTATATTTGAAAGTGTAGTATTATATATTTATATTTGAAGGGAGATGAGGATATGATATGCAAGTTGGCGGATTTTATTGTTGAATTTATAAATATAACGCCTGAAGCTCAAAATTATTTTGAAAACTATTTATCAAATGAAAATCCTCAGGTCACCTTTGAAATAACATCACAGGACATTGAGTATGAAATAAGTAATATTAACGGCAAATGTACTCGTCTTAACGCAGAGCTTTCGGCAATGCTAAGGAAGTTTTCTATGTGGACGTTAGCTAACGATGCTTTCTATCTGCATTCTGCATTAATTGATGTTGATGGAGTCGGTGTTGCTTTTGCAGCTCCAAGCGGAACGGGTAAGACTACTCATATGCGCCTTTGGGGTGAGCTTTTAGGCGATAAAATGCGAATAATTAATGGCGATAAACCGATTGCTCGTTTCTTTTATGATAAGCAATATCCTATTGGCTATGGTTTACCGTGGTGTGGCAAGGAACGTTATGAAATTAATGATAAGGTGGAAATTAAGCATTTTTGCTTTATTGAAAGAAGTGAAACAAATTCTTGCGAAAAGGTTGTGGCTTCGGAATATTTAAATTTGTTTTTTAAACAAATTTTATTACAAAGAAACAACCCTGCGGCAGTTGCTAAAACTTTAAATCTTGCAGATAAATTTCTGAAAAATGTTTCTATTTGGAAAATCAAATGCAATATGGATATTTCTGCTGCCGAGGTAGCGTATAATACTATTTTTAAGGAGAACATTAATGAAGCTTAAATATGATTTTATAATAGAAGATGTTGCGGGTCAAAAGGTTGCGATGGTTGTAGGCGACAATGCGGATAAAGGCGGATTTATGCAGCTTAATGACACCGGTGTTTATATTTTAAGTCTACTTAAAGAGGATGTCACACCTGAGTATATTGTGGCAAATATTCAAAAAGATTTTGCAGTTGATAATATTACTGAGGTTTCCGAATGGGTTAATGCCTTTATAAACGCCCTCAAAGAAGCAGATGTGTTAGAATAATGGATACTAATTTTAAAAATGCAAAGCTTGAATTAGAGCAAAAAGGCGAAATTAGAGGATTAACCGTTGGCAACAGTATGCTACCGCTTTTTCGCAATAATAAAGATATTGCAATTATTAAAGCCGTAAACGGTAGATATAATGTTAATGATGTTGTACTATATCGCAAAAAAGAAACCGATGAATTTATTCTTCATCGTGTATTAAAAATAACTTATGAACATCTTGTTATAAGAGGCGATAACCGTTACAGTAAGGAATTTATTTCTTATGATGATATAATCGGTGTTATGGTTTCCTTCGAGCGTAACGGTAAGCATTATGATTGTCAAAAGAGTTTTACGTATAAATTATACATTATATATATAAGGGTTAGTTATCCTTTACGAAGACTGTTTAAAAAAATCAAAAGTTTTTTTGTGCTTTTAAAACGCAATCCTAAATTGATAATTAGAAAGATATTTAAATAAAACCAACCTAATTAAAGGTTGGTTTTTATTATTTATACTAACAAATGCAACGAGGTATAAAGCGGTAGTATATAATCAACGAAGCAATATTGTTAAAAGATTAACAATATTTTCTAAAAATGACAAAAAATTTAAAAAACATTGTTAAGTATTTAACAAACCTATTGACATAATGTTAGAAATAGAATATAATGTAATACATATTTACAAAAGTTAATTTTGGAGGTTTAATTATGGCAAGAGTATATAATTTTAGCGCAGGCCCTTCTATGTTACCAGAGGAGGTTTTAAAAACTGCAGCAGAGGAAATGATGGAATACGGTACTAGCGGTCAATCTGTAATGGAAATGTCCCACCGTTCAAAAGAATATCAAGCAATTTTTGATGAGGCAGAGGCAGACTTACGTGAGATTATGAACATTCCCGATGATTATGAGGTTCTTTTCTTACAGGGTGGTGCTTCTACACAGTTTGCAATGGTACCCCTTAACCTTATGACCAAGAACGGCAAGGCAGATTATATTATCACAGGTCAGTGGGCTAATAAGGCTTACAAGGAGGCTGCACGTTACGGCGCCGCACGTGAGGTTGCATCCTCTAAGGATAAGACCTTTAGCTACATTCCTAAGGTAGATGCTAAGGACTTTGATAAGGATGCTGACTATGTTCATATCTGTATGAACAACACCATTTACGGTACAAAATATAACTACATCCCTGATACCGGTGATGTTCCGCTTATTGCAGATATTTCAAGCTGCATTTTATCAGAACCGATTGATGTATCTAAATTCGGTATGTTATATGCGGGCGCACAGAAGAATGTAGCCCCTGCAGGTGTTACAATCGTAATTATCCGTAAGGATTTAATCGGTAACGCTATGGATATCACTCCCACAATGCTTAACTATGCTACACACAGCGAAAACGGCTCAATGTTCAACACTCCGCCTTGCTATACAATTTATATTGCAGGTCTTACATTTAAGTGGATTAAGAAAATGGGCGGACTTGAAAAAATGAAGGAAATTAACGAAAAGAAGGCAAAAATTCTTTACGATTTCCTTGATAACAGCAAAATGTTTAAGGGTACAGTTGTTGCTGAAGACCGTTCTTTAATGAACGTTCCTTTTGTAACAGGTAATGATGAGCTTGATGCTAAATTTGTTGCTGAATCTAAAAAAGCAGGCTTTGTTAACCTTAAGGGTCACCGCAGTGTTGGCGGTATGCGTGCTTCTATCTACAATGCAATGCCAATCGAGGGTGTTGAAAAGTTGGTAGAATTTATGAAGAAATTTGAACAGGAGAATTCATAATGTTTAAGATTAAAACTTACAATAAAATTTCAAAGTCAGGTCTTGAGGTATTTGACGATAAGTATACTATTGGCGATGAAGTAGAAAATGCAGACGGTGCGATTGTTCGCTCTGCAGCGCTTCACGATACAGAATTTCCTGCAACCTTGAAGGCAATCGCCCGCGCAGGCGCAGGTACAAACAATATTCCGATTGACCGTTGCAGCGAGCAGGGTATAGTTGTTTTCAATACCCCGGGTGCAAACGCAAATGCGGTTAAAGAGCTTGTTTTAGCAGGTCTTTTACTTTCGTCACGCCGTGTAATTTCCGGTATTGAATGGGCTAAAACCTTAAAGGGTAACGGCGCCGAGGTTGGCAAAATGGTTGAAAAGGGCAAGGGTGCATTTACAGGCCCCGAAATTAAGGGTAAATCCTTGGGTGTTATCGGTCTTGGCGCTATAGGTGTTATGGTAGCAAATGCCGCTAACCACCTTGGTATGACCGTTTACGGTTATGACCCGTATTTGTCGGTTAAATCCGCTTGGAACTTAAACCATAATGCAGTTTATATTAACGATATAAATGAAATTTTTGCAAAGTGTGATTATATTACTATTCATGTTCCGCTTACAGATTCTACAAAGGACCTTGTAAATGCAGATTCGATTGCAAAAATGAAGGACGGAGTTAGAATTCTTAACTATTCACGTGCAGGTCTTGTTAATTCCGATGCTATTAAAGCTGCATTAGAATCCGGCAAGGTTGCGGCTTACGTTACAGACTTCCCAACCGACGAAATTTTAGATACTGACGGTGTTATTGCTATTCCTCACTTGGGCGCATCTACACCTGAATCTGAAGATAACTGCGCTTCTATGGCTGCAAAAGAGCTTATTGATTATATTGAAAACGGTAATATTGTAAACTCGGTTAATCTTCCTGAGGTTACAATGCCAAGAAGTGGTGAAAACCGTGTTTGCGTAATCCATAAGAATATTCCTAATATGCTTACTAAGATTACAGGTCTTATTTCGGATGACGGTATTAACATTGAAAATCTTCTTAATAAGTCACGCGGCGATTACGCTTACACAATGCTTGATATTGACGGTGCAGATGTTGCACAGTTAGAACAGGAAATCAGCGCTATTGAGGGCGTTATAAAGGTTAGAATCATTTAATTTAAAAGCCTTCCTTTTGGAAGGCTTTTTCACTTTACTTTTCTATATTTTTAGTGTAAAATATATTTATTGTGAAAAGAGGTGAGCACTTGAAAAAAATAGTAATTATAGGCGCGGGCGCTGCCGGTCTTAAGGCGGCAATATCCGCAAATTTTAAATATCGTAATACGGATGCTCAAATTACTGTTATAGAAAAAAATGAACGCCCTGCAAGAAAGGTTATGATAACCGGTAAGGGTAGATGTAACGTTACTAATAATTGTGATATTGACACCCTTATTTCAAGTGTTCCGCAAAATGCAAGATTTTTATATTCGGCATTTTCGGCTTTTACCCCACAGGACGTTATGACCTATTTTGAAAGTGTTGGCGTACCTCTTAAGACCGAAAGAGGAAACAGGGTTTTTCCCGTGTCTGACAAGGCGGTCGATATTGTAGATGCTTTAGTAAAGAATGTAAAAGCGGTTGGTGCTAAAATAATTAATGCAAAAGCAGAAGAAATTTTAGCGGAAAACGGTGCGGTTACCGGTGTAAAGCTAACTGACGGACGAATTATTCCTGCCGATAGCGTTATTTTGGCTACGGGCGGTATGTCATATCCGCTTACGGGCTCTACGGGTGACGGTTATAAAATGGCGCAAAAATTAGGTCATACAATAACTGAGCTTAAACCATCACTAGTACCGCTTACCATACACGAAGGCTTTTGTACACATCTTGCGGGACTTAGCCTTAAAAATGTTACATTTACCGTTTTTGAAAATGGCAAGAAAAAGCCGCTATTTTCTGAAATGGGCGAAATGCTTTTCACTCATTTTGGCGTTTCGGGACCACTTGTGCTGTCTGCCTCATCGCATATCAGATATATGGGTAAAAAGGAATATACGGCATTTATTGATTTAAAACCTGCGCTTACATTGGAACAGCTTGATAACAGAGTTTTAAGGGATTTTTCCGAAGAACAAAATAAGGATTTTGCAAATTCGCTTTCTAAGCTTTTACCCAAGAGTTTAATTCCTGTCATTATAAAACTTTCTGGTATTCCGAATAATAAAAAGGTTAATCAAATTAGCCGTGAGGAACGACAAAGACTGTGTGGCATTATTAAGTCATTACCCTTGCATATAACAGGCTTTAGACCTATTGAAGAAGCAATTATCACAAGCGGCGGAATTTCTGTAAAGGAAATAGATCCAAAAACTATGCAGTCAAAGCTTGTAAACGGACTTTTCTTTGCGGGAGAAATAATTGATGTTGATGCCTATACAGGCGGATTTAATTTACAAATAGCATTTTCTACCGGCTTTTTAGCGGGCGAAAACGCTTAGCTTTAGCTAAAGGAGAATATTATGATATCTATTGCAATAGACGGTCCTGCAGGCGCAGGAAAAAGTACATTATCACGCCAAACGGCAAAAGAGTTAGGCTTCATTTACGTTGATACCGGCGCTCTTTACAGAGCAGTTGGACTTAAGTTTGCAAATTTAGGATTTGATACCGAGCTTAATTGCGACATTAAAGAAATTTTAAAGGACACAATTGTTGATATTCGTTTTGTAGACGGTGAACAAAGGGTATTTTTAGACGGTGAGGATGTGTCTGACAGTATTCGCACACCTAACGCTTCTATGATGGCGTCTGCTGTGTCCGCAAAACCGCCTGTGCGCGCTTTTTTACTTGAAATGCAAAGAAAGCTTGCAAGGGATAATAACGTTGTTATGGACGGTAGGGATATAGGTACGGTAGTACTTCCGAACGCTACTGTAAAAATTTATCTTACTGCATCTGCTAAGGCAAGAGCCGAGCGTCGTTATAAAGAGCTTTTGGAAAAGGGAACTACTGTTACCTTCCAAGAGGTTTACGATGATATGGTTAAGCGTGACTATAACGATATGAACCGTGAAATCGCACCGCTTAAACAAGCGGACGATGCAGTATTAGCGGATACTACTGAATGTGATTTAGAGGGCTCTTTGGAATTGCTTTTAAATATCATTAAGGAAAGAATTTAATTATGAATATTACTCTGGCAAAAACAGCAGGCTTTTGCTTTGGTGTTAACCGCGCAGTCAATACGGTGTACGAATTATTGGAAAAGGGAAAAAAGGTATGTACCTTAGGTCCTATAATTCATAATCCGCAATTAGTCGAAGAATTAGAACAAAAAGGTGTTCGTATTGTAAAATCGCCAACTGAAGTACAAAAAGGCGAAACCCTAGTGATTCGTTCACACGGTGTTGAACAAGCCGTGATTGATGACTGCAATAATTTAGAGGTAGAGTTCGTAGATGCTACCTGTCCGTTTGTTTCTAAAATACATAAAATTGTTAGCGAAAAAAGTGGGCAAGATTACGTAACAATAATCGCGGGGGATAAAAATCATCAAGAGGTTATAGGTATTGTAGGCCATACCGAAGGCGAGGTTTATGTGGTTGCAACGCCTGAAGAATTACAGGAATTAGTCGAAACAAAGCAAAATTTTGCTCAAAAAAAGGTCATTATGGTTTCTCAAACCACTTTTAATGCAAAAATTTGGGAAAAACTTCAAATTTTTTTAAAAAAAGTGTGTACAAATGCAGAAATATTTGATACAATATGTAATGCGACTGCAATGCGTCAAAAAGAGGCTTACGAGCTGTCATTGTTTTGCGATGCTATTATAGTAATCGGTGGAAGACATAGTTCTAACACGGCAAAGCTATTTACAGTATGTAAGACTAATTGTGACAAAACGTATCTCATTGAAACAGCCAAAGAATTACCAATAGACTGTCTTAAGGGATGCGAGAATGTTGGAGTCGTTGCGGGTGCATCAACACCTGCAGGTATAATAAAGGAGGCTATTAAAACCATGTCGGAAAATTTACAACCGGTAGAAGAACAGGTGGAGGTAAAAGAACCTGTACAAAAATCATTCGAGGAAATGACAGATGAGGAAGCATTCGAAGCTTCGCTTAACAGTTTAACAGGCGACCAGAAGGTAACAGGTACAGTTATTGCTGTTAATCCCACAGAGATTACTGTGGACATCGGCAGAGGTGTAACAGGCTATGTTACAGCTGATGAATACTCTTCTGAACCAAACGTTAATCTTGTTGAAGAGGTTAAGGCTGGCGATGAGATTAATCTTATCATTATGAAAATCAGCGACCAGGAAGGAACCGCAATGCTTTCAAAACGCCGTTACGATGCGATTGCCGGTTGGGATAATATAGTTGCTGCTAAGGAATCCGGCGAAGTACTTAAAGGCTTTGTTAAGGATATCATTAAGGGTGGCGTTGTTGTTTATTCAAACAATGTTAGAGTATTTATTCCTGCTTCTCAGGCTACTGCTTCAAGAAACGATTCTCTTGAAGAACTTAAGGGTAAGGAAGTTCAGTTCCGTATCATTGAAATCGGAAGAGGCCGCAGAGCAATCGGTTCTGTTAGAAGTGTACTTCGCGAACAGAAAAAGGCTGCAGAGGAAAAGGTATGGGCAAATATCGCAGTAGGTGACCGCTTTACAGGTACTGTTAAGTCACTCACAAGCTACGGTGCTTTTGTTGATATCGGCGGCGTAGACGGTATGGTTCATATTTCTGAACTTTCATGGTCCAGAATTAAGAATCCGTCTGAAGTAGTTCTTGTTGGCGATACTGTTGAAGTATATGTAAAAGAGCTTGACGTTGAAAAGAAAAAGATTTCCTTAGGCTACAAAAAGCCTGAAGAAAATCCGTGGGCAATTTTCACTACTAACTACAACGTAGAAGACGTAGTAAAGGTTACTATCGTTAGTATGACTACATACGGCGCATTCGCTCGTATTATCTCCGGTGTAGATGGTCTTATCCACATTTCTCAAATCGCTAATAAGCGTATCAACAAGCCTCAGGACGAGCTTACTGTAGGCCAGGAGGTTGAAGCTAAGATTACCGCTATTGACGAAGAAAAGAAGCGCGTAAGCCTTTCTATCCGTGCTTTACTTCCCGAAGAAAATATAGAACCTGCTTTAGATGTTGCTGAAGAAGTTGTTGTAGCAACAACCGAAGAAGCTGCAGCAGAAGAAACAGTAGAAGCTGCTGAATAATTAGTCAAATAAAAATCACCGCTTAAAAGCGGTGATTTTTTTATTTTCCTGTAAAATCTCTGTCAAAGGTTATAACGCAACAAAAGGTTGGGTTAATAAGCTTTGCCATAGAATTGATTTTTTGTTCTAAATCTTTTTCTTTAATCTTAAGATTAGACGGAACAACAACATCAAATATTAAATTAGTTCTTGTATCGCTTTGTGGTGTCATACGAAAATCGTGTAGGGTAAGAGATTCATCGATTATTTTAAGACCTTCTATTAACGACATTTTAGTATTTGTTACGGCTTCGTTGTTAATATCAATTGGGTCCATGTGAATAACAAGTGAAACGCCTGATTTTTCATTTATAAGCTTTTCACAAAGGTCGATTTGTTCGTGGCATTTTACAATGTCAATATCCTGTGGAACTTCAACGTGGACAGATGCGAACAGTCGTCCCGGACCGTAGTTATGTACAATAAGGTCGTGTATTCCTACAAATTCCTCGAATGATAAAATTGTGTTTTCAATATCGTCTATCAAGGATTTTTCGGGTGGTTTACCTAAAATGTGATTAATAGTTTCTTTTGCGGTATTTATTCCCGAAAGAAGAATAAATATTGCCACAAAAATACCCATTACAGCGTCAAGATTAAAGGGAAGGGTAAATATGTAAGAAATTATTGCCGAGAGCAAAATTACGCTAGTGGCAACCATATCATTAAGTGAATCCTGCGCGGTGGCGATTAATGTATCTGAATTGATTTTTTTGCCTATTTTTCGGTTGAATAAGAATAACCAAAATTTGATAAGTATAGAAACTATTAATACAATTAAAGCAAAAAAGGTGTATTCGGGTTGTTTATCACCGTTTATAAGGGCGCTCACAGAGGATTTTAAAAGCTCAAAGCCAACAAGGAATATAAGAACCGCCACAATAAATGCCGACATATATTCCATTCTTCCGTGACCGAATGGGTGGTCCTCGTCTGCAGGTTTATCTGCAAGCTTAAAGCCAAGCATTGCAATCACAGAGGAACCCATATCCGAAAGATTGTTAAGCCCGTCCGCTACAATGGAAATACTGCCTGTAATACCGCCTACAACGATTTTAAAGATGCAAAGTATAAGATTACATATAATTCCAACAATGCTTCCAAGTGTTCCGTAGCTTTTTCGTACGGCGTTGTTCGCAACCTCGTTTGAATTTTTAATAAACAACCTTATTAAAAGCTCGCTCATTACATTTTAGCTCCCTTAGCGCCTTTACTGCCAAAAGATACGCCCGATAAAATGTTAGTATCAATTGTGTAGGTAAGGTTACCGCGGCTGCGCTGTCTTTTAAAAGCAAGGTCAACAAGGCGGTTAATAAGCTCGGGATATTTAACACCGGTAGCTTCCCACAAATAGAAAGCAAGTGAGCCGGGGATAGTGTTAATTTCGTTAGCGTAAACAGTGTCGGTATCGGTATCAATCATAAAGTCAATTCTAACAACACCGTTTGCACCGATTGCTTTAAATATCTTACAAGCAAGCTCGCGTATTTCTTCCGCTTTTTCTTCGCTTAAATCTGCAGGGATTTTTCTGCCTAAAGACGCCATACCTTTACTAGCACCGCCGTTTTTAGAATTACCCATATATTTATCTTCGTAAGACAAGATTTCATCATTCATAAAGGGTTCTTCACAAACACTGGCTTCACATTCATCTGCGTCGCCTAAAACAGAGCAGTTAATTTCACGAAGGGCAGTAATAGCGTGTTCGATTAAAATACGGTCTGTGAAGGAAAGCGCCAACATAATAGCATCGTCAAGCTGTTCTTTGGTGTTAACCTTTGTAATACCAACGCTAGAGCCCAAATTAACGGGTTTAACAATAAGGGGGAAACCTATTTTTTCTTCGATTTTTTCTTGTAAATTCTGTTTGTCGGTCAAGTATTCCTTTGCTCTTATGCAAATACAGTCAAGCGTAGGTAAGTCGGCATTTTTAAGTACATCCTTAAATACCGCTTTGTCCATACCAACTGCAGAAGAAATAATATCACAACCAACATAAGGTAAATTTAAATATTCAAAGAAGCCTTGAATTGTACCGTCCTCACAGTTTGTGCCGTGTACAACGGGGAAGGCAACGTCAATACGGGTCTCACTTGGTTTTGCGAATCTTTTCTTTGTAAGTTCGCGCATTATAACCGTGCCGTTTTCTCTTATAAAGGTTACCTTTTTGCATTTTTCAAAAAGCTCGGGTAAATTTCTGTATTCGCTGATTTCAAAAAGGCAGTCGCCTGTGTACATTTCACCGTCTTTGGTAACATAAACGGGGGTAACATCATATTTTTCGCGGTCAACTGCACGCATAGCCTGAACGGCAGAAATTATAGAAACCTCGTGTTCAACCGAGCGACAACCGTAAAAGAATGCAATATTTGTTTTCATAATAATTCTCCTTAATACAGATAATTGTCAGGCAAGTCGTTTTCAAATAATACAACAGTATTATTGTCGGCTATTTTGGAGTAAATTTCCATAGCCTCATTAAAGCTTGCTACTATATGCAAATTTTCTTTTTTAAATTTACTTTTGTTTACAGCGTCCGCCATTGGTTTAGAGCGATTTTTACCTACAAGTATAATTACATCGCAATTTTTTGCCGCTTCCTTACCTAAGGCGTAGTTGCATTCATATTCCTTTTCGCCAAGCTCAACAAGACCGGGTGTAACTATAACCTTTTTCATACCGTCAAACGAGCCTAAAACACGTACTGCCTCCAAGCAACCCTCGGGGTTGGAGTTATAAGCATCGTCAATAAGTAAGGAGCCGTTTGTAAAGCTTTTCATTTCCAAGCGGTGCTCGGCAGGCTTTAAGGATGCTACGGCATATTTAATATCGGTAGCGTTTACGCCTAAGGTATAGCTTAAAGCGGCCGCACCCACAATATCAATAATACTGTGAAGCCCTAAAAGCTTGGTTGTAAGGTGTACTGTTTCTTTGCCTAAAACAACATCAAATTCCGAACCGAATCTGCCGTATGAAATATTTTCGGCGTGATATTTGAACTTTTTCTTTGTGCCGTAAATTTTAAAATCGCCTTTTATACGGCTTGTAATTTCCTTACTGTCGCCGTTTACAAAGGTTAAACCTCCGTTTTTGGCTACGGCATCGGCTAGTTCAAATTTGGTTTTAAATACATTGTCAACCGATTTAAAGGTATCAAGATGCTGAGGACCTACTGATGTAATAATTCCGTAATGGGGACTTGCAATATCGCAAACCTCTTTAATATTTCCAACGCTTTTAGCACCCATTTCGCAAACAAAAATTTCGGTTTGCGGAGGAATCATTTCACGTATAGTTCTAACTACACCCATAGGTGTATTAAAGCTGTGAGGTGTACAAACAACGTTGAATTTTTCACTTAAGATTCGTGTTAAAATAAACTTTGTTGTGGTTTTACCGTAGCTTCCCGTTACACCAATAACCTTCATACCGCTATGCTTTTTTAGCACTTTCTTAGCATCGAAGATATACCAAGCGTTAACAAGCTTTTCAATTGGTAAAGTAAGGCACCATATTATAAGGGTTAAAACAGGTGTGAAAAAGGAAATTAAGAATAATGCTACGGAAATATATCTTCCTAAAGAGGTTGTGTTGTAAATAATAAAAACTGTAAGTAAAGCGCCCAATAAAATTATTGTGGCAGCGTAAAGACGTTTAACTCTTGCTGTAAATACAATCGGTTTAATGGATTTCTTTTGGTCTTTAAAGCAGAGTATAACTCTGAATACTGTTAGTAAAGCAATGAAAATAGCCTGAGCTATGTAAAACTCGAAAATATAAAATATTGATGAAATCAAATAAAGCGCTGAAGAAATTAAAAGAGTATTTATATAGCTTGAAAAAATCCAACCCAAATAGCGTGAGGGATAGTAGGAATTTTGTTGTAGCATTTGGTATTGGCGGGTTACAGCAAAAAGTGCCGATACCGCAATTAATATGGTAGATATAAAGTAAAAAATCATTTTATCACCCTTATATAAAACTGTTAATTATGGCGTTAGCTTCATACGGTCTTTCACAGAAGGAATAATGACCTGTACCTTTTATAACACAAAGTCCGCAATCTTTAATAAGACTTTCTATTATTTTGGCATCACTAAGTGGGGTTGCAGTATCATTTTCACCCCATATAAGCAGAGTAGGACATTCGATATTAGGTAAAATATCTCTCAAATCAGTATTAACAAGCGAAACCAAGGTTTTTCTTAATACCTCAGGTGCGGCGTTATAATCTGCCGAGCCATAGTGCTTTCTTGCCTTATCAAGTAAGGATTCGGTATAATTCTTAAGAATTGGTAAAGTAAGCACACCTTTAATAAGCTTAAAGCTTTTAGCACGGTATTTTTGCTTAAAGGTTTTCTTGGGTATAAGACCTGCAGAGTCAAGCAAAACTATTTTAGGTGGATTAACCATACCGCTTGCCACCATTTTTAGCGTAACACGTCCGCCGTGTGAATGGCCGAACATTATTGGATTTTCTAAATTTACGGCTTTCATAAATTTAAGTACAAAATCACAGTAATCGTCCAAAGTCCAAGGGGTTTCCATAGTTTGCGAATTACCGCAACCGGGGAAGTTTAAAGCAACAACACGGCAACGGTCTTTTAGGGTATTTATAATTCCATTATAAACCTCAAAGGAAGAACCCCAACCGTGCAAAAGCAGTACGGGAGTGCCGTTTCCAACCTCGGTATATTCAATATTTAGTCCATCAATTTTAATATTCATATAATACCTCGAAAATATATAGACATATTTACATTTATTATACCAAATATTGTTGCAAAATAGAAGAGTTTTTTTGAAAATATTTAACATAAATTAAAGCCACACTTATTCGAAAGTGTGGCTTTTCGTTATTTCTGGCTCTTATCCCTTATTTTTTTACTGTTTTCCTTTGTAAAGCCTTCGGTACTTTCCTTCATAAACATAATTTTAACGGTCATTAAAATTAATCTTAAATCTAAAAGTAGCGAATAGTTTTGAATGTACATTAAATCAAGCTGAAGCTTATCATAAGGGGTGGTATTGTATTTTCCATAAAGTTGGGCGTAGCCTGTAAGGCCACCGCGAACCTTAAGTCTATATTGGAATTCGGGGATTTCTTCGCTATATTGTTCGGTGTGTTCTATTCTTTCAGGACGGGGGCCAACAATACTCATATTACCTACTAGAATATCAATAAGCTGAGGTAGTTCATCAAGACGGGAAGCTCTTAAGAATCGACCTACCGGTGTGATTCTTGGGTCAAAATCTTCGGCAGGGCGGGGGGAACCGTCCTTTTCAGCATCAACAATCATACTTCTGAATTTATGGATATAAAATACCTTTCCGCCGATTGTACTTCTTGCTTGACGGAAGAAAACGGGGCCTCCGTCATACAATTTAATTGCAATTGCAGATAAAAGTAAAAACGGTGATGAGAGAATAAGCATTATTGATGAAATCACAATATCCATTAAGCGCTTTAAGAAGCGTTGCTCAAAGGTTAAACCTATATTGCGGTATAAAAGCAGCGGAGTATCAAACAAATGAAGTGTATCCGCACCGCGCACCAAAATATCCGAAACCTTGGTTGTGGCATATGTTCTTACGTCATTTTCGAAACATATTTTAAGGATTTTATTTCTCTTTTCAGAGTGAATGTCATAAAGAATAACAGTTTCGGATTGTTTTATAATTTCCTCTAAATTTTCAACGCCTTCACTAACATTTACAATATTACTGATAACAAACTTATCTTTTCTGGTTTTTAATTTTTCAATAAATGTTTCGGGCGAATATTCGTCATAGATAATAAGTGTTTTTTTGGCAGGAAACAGCTTTCTTAAAAGCCAGTTTCCGCCTACTGTAATGGCTAGTATTATAATAACATCTATCACAAGTCCAAAAATTAAAGGCAATACCGATACAAATTCATAGGAAAGAAGTACGATTTGCAGATAAATAATAAATAGTGTAGCAAGGGTAGATAAAATTTGTGCAGTTATAAGATTACTTTTTCTGTACACGCCGTATTTCAAAGCGTCAAACGCGGAGAGGAAGAGCGAGAAAATAATTATATAAACCAAATAGAAAAACCAGTTACCTTTTCTAAAAAACGGAGCAGAAATAAAATCGTTATAATGGTTGATCCAAATATAAGCAAACACTGCCGTTTCAGAGAAAATCAATAAAATTTTAAGCATTGTACGTAAGATTTTTTTGAACTGTTCGTTGGTTTTCAAATAATCACGTCCTTTAATGTATTATGCCTTTTTGTTAAGGGTAATATTATTTTTTAATAGTATCGAATATTGAATATTTTGAAACAATTATATAAAACGGAATACCTAAACCGTAGCAAACAAGGGTTTGACCGACGCCTACCTGTATAGCAGAAATTAAAAAGCCATATAGGTGAAAGCCTTCGGGTAAGAAAAATATTGCAATTTCAAGACCAATTATAAATGCATTAATTAAAATTGGCGGTAGAAAAGCTAAATAAGGAATGTTTTTAAATTTAATATTTCTTAAAAGGTATGTGAGAATTGCGGCAAATAAGGTGGCAAAAGAGCCAAAGATAATATCCAAAATATTAAACGAAGCAAAGTTGGCTATAAAGCACCCTATTGTAAGACCGGGTATAGCGGCAGGCGTGAAGGTCGGTAAAATAGTAAGTACTTCCGAAATTCTAAACTGTATTGGTCCATACGCTAAATTAAAAATATTACTTAAAAAGGTTAAGCCAACATAAATTGCAGCAATAAGAGCCGAGTGAATTATGTAATTAAGTTTGTCATGCTTTTGAGACATATTTTTTTCCTCTGAAAATTGTATATTGGTATTATACACCTTTTAAAGTGAAATTTCAAGTGAATAGTGAAAAGAAGTAAGTAGATACAAGTAAAAATCCCTCAGACTTATCTTCTAAAGGATTTTTGGAGTGGGTGATGGGTGACGGAGAAAGGGAGTAAAAGGAAGCGCCGTGGTCGATAAGTGCGCCGCGCTACAAGCGAGCGCAATGTCGGGCACCGCAAGAGAGCGAACCGAAGGTTCGATTCCCATCTATATAAAAAAAGAAGTTGTACCTAAAGGTACAACTTCTCTTTTGGAGCGGGTGATGGGAATCGAACCCACACAACCAGCTTGGAAGGCTGGGATTCTAGCCGTTGAACTACACCCGCATTTGAACGACAATTATAATACCATATAAATGCATTCAAGTCAAGTGGTTTTTATATTATTTTTTTAATGTAGTAAAAAAAACAGTGATTTTATACGGCTTTTGTGCAGAATAAAGGCTAATGCTTCCCGACAATAAGAAGGATATAATAGATGCCGGCACTATGTAAAGAATACCGCTACCTGAAAACATTTCGAGTGAGAGCACTATTGCCGCAAGCGGACAGTTAGTAACACCGCTGAATAATGCGGTCATACCAATAGCGGCGCCTAAAGTAACAGGCAGTCCTACAAGGGATGCAATAAGGCTTCCAAAGGTTGCGCCAATAAAAAGCGTAGGGATTATTTCTCCGCCCTTGTAGCCGGAAGCTACTGCAATACAAGTAAGCATAAGCTTTATAAAGAACGCTTCGGGTTTAAAGGAGCCGTGTTCAAAAATATTTTCTATTATACTTACGCCTGCGCCGTTATAATCGGTGGTTTTTATTAAAAAGGTAATAAAAACTGTAATAACACCACCTACAATTATTCGTAAATATGCATTTTTAAATAATTTTTTAAACAAATTTTCAAGCCATCGTATTGAGTGGCAAAATAGCATTGCAATAAGTGCCGAAAGTGCAGAAATAATAATTACTTTAAAAATTACAGTAAATGAAAGAGCGGGAACGCCGCTTAGTGTAAAGCGTTCTGCGTGGGAGCCCAAGCTTGTAGCAACCAAATATGCAACGAGTGAAGAAATTAATGAGGGAAACACTGCGCTTAATCGTATTTTCCATACATAAGCTACTTGCAGAGTGAATATTAATGCGGCAAACGGTGTGCCGAAAACGGCAGAAAATAATCCTGCCATACCGCAATATGTAAGAATTTGCTTTTTGGTAGCATCAAGCTTAAAAACACGACTTAAAAATGAGGCTAAGCCGCCGCCCAATTGGAGCGCTGCGCCCTCTCTGCCAACCGATGCGCCAAATAAATGCGAAATAGCTGAGCCTATAAATATAGCAGGTGTTATAAGCGGTGATAGATTTTCTTCGCCCGTACAACATTTAATTACTTGATTTGTACCAACCTTTGTGACCTTAAGTTTATCATATGTAAATACAATTAACAGACCTGCTATCGGTAAAAGGCAAATAATCCAATTGTTTTGTGAGCGTATACCTGTAACTAATGATATAACCTTTGAAAACAGTGTACCAAGAATACCGCAAAAAACACCTGTTAGCAGATATAAGCAAAGCAAATTTAAAAGCTTTATAAAGGGTTTTGTTTGTGTTTTATCAATAACCAAGATAGTTCCTCTTTAGTATTTTAATTTTCTAGATTATAACATAATGGATATTTGTTGTCAAATATAGTCAATATGATTTATTAAACATAAAAGCCAACCGTACGGTTGGCTTTTGCATTTAGGCTTAATTGACAAATAACAAGAAAATTTGTATAATAATTACAAGTCAGGTGGTGTTTAAATGAAATCGAATATATTTCGTGAAGTTCTTAATGAAGAGTATATTGAAGTTAATAAAAGCGTTTCAAAAACTATACAATATTTAAGCGAAATTTCAGGGCCGATAAGAGAATCTTTGCCTGATGATATAGGTATTTCATTTAAATGCTCAAAAAAAGGCAAGATTACAGTTTGGAGTTATGACCCCACGGCACCGCGAAGGATAACTCGACGCGCTAAAAGTTACGATACTTTATATCCGCTATATTACGTATACGGTCAAGTAATTTCTAAGGATAATAAAACTTATATAAAAATGAACTCGGTTTACAAAAAATCCGAAATATACGCACAATTTTTTTGGACATTTTTGGCGGTTTTGTTATTTCCGTTTTTTGTTTTATTACTGCTTGAAAAAGCACAATTTAATGTTCCGATTGTTATAATTTCTTTATTGGGCGGTTTCTTTCTATCGTTAAACCGTTGCAGTTCTGTGCCGCAACGTAAAAGCCGTGGGTTAACCTTAATACCAATTATGGAAAATGCAGTTAGAAATTACGTTAAGAACATAGAAAAGTGGGAAGATTAAAAATCAAAAGCCAACCGAAAAGGTTGGCTTTTTACTATTTAATAAAGTTAAAGCGTTTTACGGGTTTGCCGTCAACTATAACGTATTCGTTAAACATATACTTTGGTCTTAACCAAATATCATTTTCTCCGTAAAGTGCTTTATAGATAACGTATTCTTCGGTGGTTTCGCTATGGTAACCGAAGTCAATAACTTCATATTCATTACCCTTAAAGTGACGGTAAACACCTTTTTTGATTTCTCCCGTAGGGTTTTGGGGGTCGAAATTAAGGGTGAATACATCCTTTTCAGGTGGGTTATATTGGTGGGTTTTAGCCTGAATAAAGTCAATAGACTTAATACCCTTAAAGGTGTTATAAAGCGCCATAACGGTTGATGGCGGACAAATATAATCGCCAAGACCCGCAATAATTTTTACGGGGCATTTAACCTTGGTGGCTTGGGCTACAGTATCAAAATACCTTAAACCTTCGGCGAAGTTAGGGCGCCAACCGCGCATGAAACCTTGTTCAATAGACTTCAAATTACAAAACCACGGAATAGCAATATCAAGGAAGGTAACGTCCTTATCGTGTGCGGCAACGGTGGTTGCTTGTAATGCGCCTTGGCTTCCGCCCATAGCAATAAGAGTTTTTTTATCCCAACACTCAATAGTTTTAAGGAACTTTACTGCTATTAAATTGCGAATCATCATATTGCGCCAATAGGTTTTGTATTTATCGGCATTTTCGGTATCTGAAAAGCCGTAACCTAAAAGCTCCTTATTATCGAATTCAATTTCTATTGCCGATTTATCGTTATTAATACCGTGGGCGTTGAATTCTGCTCTTATAGTGTCTTCCTTATAAAACACATTAGCAGGGGAAACCGCGTAACCGCGGAAAGATACAGAAATGGGGAAAGGACCCTCTTTATCGGGTATGGTTACAATACCCGAAGCATTTTTACCGTTAGGTACGGCTATTTTAACGTCATAAGCTTTAAAGCCTTGTTGCGCGTTTTCAAGTTCTCTTTTTTCAAGAACCTGAACGGGAAAATCGGCAACCAGTTTTTCGATTTCGTCCCAATAAGCGTCAAAATCGTCAGGCAAGGTGTCGCAATAAGGTATTTTTTCAACATCTGCGCCCGCACCCGCTTCTAACACGTCAAAATTCGCAACCATTGATTTATCGCCGTTATAAGCAGTAGCGGTAAGTCGGATAAAGCCCGGTGTTTTAAGTGTTGCTTCTAAAACCAATGGCTCAAGGTTAGTACAACTGCCAAGACCTGAACTGCGATTACCGTCATCACCCGCTATTTCCCATTTAATAAACGGGCAGGCAATTTTAATGGTATTATTCATAGCGCTGATTTTAAAAGTGATTTTCTCGCCGCATTTGTAAGATAACGGATTTTTATCGGTCTCGCATTTGAAATACATACTCATTATGCTCGTTCCTTATTATTTGTGTTCAATCTCTGTAATTTTATCTACACGTTTTTGGTGTCTGCCACCTTCAAATTCGGTGTCAACAAAAAGGTCTGTAAGCTCTAATGCGGTGCCAACACCTACAACTCTGCCGCCTAAGCAAAGCACGTTAGAGTTATTGTGAAGACGGGTGTATTTAGCGGAAAAATGCTCACTGCAAGCAGCCGCGCGAATGCCTTTGTGCTTATTAGCGGCAATTGACATACCAATACCTGTTCCGCAAACTAAAATACCTAAATTAGCTTCGCCCTTTAAAATGCCGTCACAAAGCTTTGTTGCAATATCGGGATAATCTACCGATACGTTTTCGTGGATACCGTAGTCTACTACCTCGAATCCGCGTTCTTTTAAATGTTCTGCAATAGCGTTTTTGTGTTCAAATCCGCCGTGGTCACAACCGAGTGCAATAATCATAATTTTTTCTCCTTTTTTTCTTTTAATTCTCTTTCTGCTTGTGGCAGTCTTAAATATAGCGGCAAAAGTTCTTCCGAAGATACGGTATTGCCGTTTTCGAAGTCACTTAAAGCCGTAAGCCCAACACCAACCGCATTTTGATAACGGCTTTGGGGTTGAGATTTTTTAACGTTATTAATATGCTGAGCTTTAGGGTAGAATATGTCAGTTCCGTCGCCCGTAACAATAATATTTTTTCCTTTTTCTGAAAGTGCTTCAAGCTCCTTTACAAGCTCATCGCACATAAGCGCTCTGTCTTCGCAAATACGGGTGATTTTACCGTCCGTGATATCAAACAAAGCGTTATATACCTGATTACAGCGTGCATCCATAACGCCGCAAACAATACATTCATTATCGGTAAAGTTTTCTGCCATAGCACGTAGGGTAGAAACTCCGACACAAGGTAGTTTTTTTGCAATAGAAAGTCCTTTAATTGCGCTTATGCCAATTCTTACACCCGTAAATGAACCGGGTCCGTTTGAAATTGCAAAGCCGTCAATATCATCAATACTAAGTAAAGCGGATTTTAGTGAGCTTTCTATCATAGGAAGAAGTGTCTGCGAATGTGTAAGCCTTACATTAACATAGGATGAGGCTAGAACCTTACTGTCTTCTATAATAGCAACCGAAGCAGGTGTTGCAGAACACTCAAGGCTTAAAATTTTCATATTATTCACCTTTTTTTGTAATAATAATTTCTCGTTTATCGTCGTCAATTCTTGTAAATTCTACATAAATTGTGTTATCAGGCAGGGCATTTTCAATATTCTCGCTCCATTCACACGCTAAAATGCCGCCATCGGCAATATAGTCAAAAAAGCCTGTGGAATAAAGGTCCTCCCAACCTGAAACACGGTACATATCAAAATGATAAAGCGGTATTCTGCCGCTTAGGTATTCGTTAACAAGCGCAAAGGTGGGGGAGGTGACCTGGTCAGAGCATCCAAGCCCTTTTGCAAGTCCTCTTGTAAAACAGGTTTTTCCCATTCCAAGACCGCCACGAAAGGCAATAACGGTACCTTCTGTTAATTTTTTTCCTAAATTTTGACCAATTTCTTCAGTATCGCAAGGACTTAAGGATAAATACTTTTCCATAAAATACCCTTTCTGTTATTATTTCTACATAAGTATAACACATTTTATAAGATTAATAAAGTGTTACTTGAATATTTATTAAAAATAAACTATAATGTTAGTGGATAATTTGTTACGGAGGCTTATAATTTGAGACATTTAATGGTGAAAATAGCCGACTTTTTTCGAGAGTCTGATAAAATATTGCTTATATTATGTTTTCTTGCAACCTCTTACGGTTGCTTGGCAGTATTTTCTGCTACTAATTATATGGGAAGCTACCGACCGGTAATAGTTCAGGCGTTTTGTATGGTGGCAGGTTTAGGCGCAGCTATGTTTATTTCGGCTTTTGATTATGATAATTATTTACGTCGTTGGTACTTGGCGGCAGCAATAGGCTTAATACCTGTTATTCTTACCTTTTTTATAGGCTTTGCGCCCGAGGGAACGGACGATAGAGCTTGGCTTAATTTAGGTTTTACAACGTTCCAACCATCTGAGCTTTTGAAAATTTGCTTTGTTGTAACCTTTAGCTATCACTTGGCAAAGGTGAAAAGAGATATAAACAAGCTTAAGGTTTTAATTCCGGTTTGTTTGCACGGTGCGGTTCCGATTTTGCTTATATTTATACAGGGTGACGCGGGTACAGCCCTTGTATTTACCGTTATGTTTTTGTTTATGCTTATGGCAGCAGGGGTTTCGTGGAAATATTTTTTAACCGCTTTTTCGGCTGCGGTTGTGGTTTCGCCAATAGCATATTTCTTTATACTTAATGATGACCACCGCCAAAGAATTGTTAATATGTTTGATATTGACGGTGATATTCAAGGTATAGGCTGGCAACAGTACCGCGGAAGAATAGCGCTTGCGAACGGCGGCTTTTTCGGACAAGGCTATTTAAACGGCGACCTTACGCAAATAGGAAAGCGAGGCGTACCCGAAGGACATAATGACTTTATTTTTGTGTGCATTGGCGAAGAACTTGGCTTTTTAGGTTGCTTTGTTGTGTTACTGCTTTTAAGTGCAATATGCTTCAGATGCTTACAAATTGCAAAGCTTTCGGTTAAAAATGAAGGTAAGTACATTTGTGTTGGTGTTTTTGCAATGCTTTTTGCACAAACGGTAATTAATATCGGTATGTGTACATCCATTACACCTGTTATAGGTATTACGCTTCCGTTTTTCAGTGCGGGCGGAACATCGCTGTTCTGTTTATTCCTGGGTATTGGTCTTGTGCTTAATGTTTATATGCACCGAAATTCCCGTACAATTTATTTAAGAGATTAAAAAAACTGCCGTTGGGGCAGTTTTTTTACGGTATTTTTGGATTTGAGAACTCAAAATATTCTTGCTTAAAGGGCTTAAAATATTTACGGGTTATATGAATACTTTCACCGTTTTTTAAAAATACATATTCATTATCGTAGCCAGAAATGCAATTCAAATTCACTATAAATGCGCGGTTGATTTTACTAAAATATTTTTGAGGTAACGTATTAAAAACACGAGCCATTGTTTTATTACAGGGGATACTCTCGGCCTTTAAATGAATAAAGCAATGCTTGTTATTGGCTTCTAAATAGAAAATTTCTGCCGTATTAATACAGTGTGTGGTTACATAGTTTGTTATCCAAAGCGGGTAGTTTTCACTATATGAAACAAAAAAGTCGTTTAATGTTTCAAAAAGTGTTTGGGTATTTAACGGTTTAGTTAAAAAGCGATACGGCGAAACCTTAAAGGATTCAAAAATAAAATCGGTGGTTTGGCTTAAAAAAATAATTTCGCTTTCAATTCTTTTTGCTCTTAATTTTTTTGCCGTTTCAAGACCGTTAATTCCCGAAAGGAAATATTCAATAAAAATAAGGCAATATTTATTTTTTGATTTTAATAATTCTTCACCGCTTGAAAATTCTTCAACAATAAATTCCATTTTGTTTGAATTTGAATAGCGGTAAAGCAAATTTTTTAACTTTTTTATATGGGCAGTATTGCCATCACAAATTGCTATTCTCATTTTTAAACTCTTATTGAAAAATATTATTTTTTTCTTTTGCTCCTTAAATTCTGCTTTTTGCTCCATTTTAATTGACAACCTTCCAATCATTTTTTAAAATGTGAAAGGTTGCAGTGTAGGTTTTTAAAAAATTAAAATGCAACTATATGGCAACAGTCCGCTTAGCCGAGCAGACTGTTGTTTTTTCATTTTATATTATATATCATTTGTGAGAAAATGTCAATAATTAACTATTGATTATGGAAAAACAACGATTTCACTCCTAAAATTTGACCTTTTACTCTGTTTTTTTACATATTTTTTAAAAAAATACATAAAATGACATTTATTGCTAGATACTGCCAATTTTGAAAACATTCTATTAATATAACAGGTTTACAAAATTGGCGGTATCTTCTTTATGTTATTATGTAAGGATGGTAAAAGTGTGTAACAGATGTTTAAAACCAATAATTGAAAAATTTAAAAAACAAGACATGACAGTTTTTGAGCCGCTTTATGATTTATTCAAGCGTCTTATAATGTTTTATTCCAAAAAGCTTTATTATGACGATGCGGCGGGCGACCTGACTTTATTTTTCATAGAATTGCTTTATAATATAGATTTATCTAAATTTTCTAGTGATGATTCGGTTTCGATAAAAAAATATATAGCGGTGGCTATAAAAAACCGATATATTGCATTATCTGTAAACAAAGACCGTTATTGTAAAGTATCTAATAAGCTGTACGATAATCTTGAAATGTATTTACCTAATTTTGAAGAACGTTTTTCGTTGCTCGAAAGTATAAATGTATTATCGGATAAGCAAAGGCAGATAGTTATATATAAATACATATACGGTTATAGCGATTTTGAAATTGCGGTTTTGTTGGGTATTAGCCGCCAGGCTGTCAATCGTCTTAAAAACCGAGCACTTATATGCCTTCGGGATTTTTTAGCGGGGGAAACTGCTTATGAAAACACAAGATGATATAGAGCTTTTTCGTGTTAGAAAAAGTTGGTTTGATATTGCTTCTCAGGTAGGAGCATTTTTGTTATTTGAAAATGCGGTAGACGCCGCGAAAAAGTCCGAATGTAATGTTTATAATAGCAAAAAGAAATGCGTATGGAATTACAGAGAGGAAACACAATGCTAAAAATTAAAAATATTGAATGTCCAAAGGAAAAATATTCTATAAAATGTCCGCATACCTTGAAGGCTACAAGAATAATAATACATAACACTGCAAATGATGCATCGGCTCAAAATGAGGTTTTGTATATGCACCGAAACAATAACAAGGTATCTTTTCACTTTGCGGTTGATGATGTAGAGATTATTAGAGCTTTACCGCTTGATAGAAATTCTTGGAATGCGGGTGACGGCAGCAACGGTAAAGGAAACCGGCAAGGTATATCTATTGAAATATGCTATTCAAGGTCGGGCGGTGAAAGATGGCTTAAAGCGGTGGAGAACGCCGCTAAGCTGACTGCAAAATTGCTTAAGGATTATGGCTTTGGAATTGATAAGGTTACAAAACATAAGGATTATAGCGGTAAGCACTGTCCGCACAGAATACTTGATGAATACGGTTGGGATAATTTCATTGCCCTTGTAGAGAGTTATCTTGCGCCTGATACAGTAAAAAAGAATCCTATTTTAGAATGGCAAAAAGCCGCAATTGCAGACGGATTTAAATTTCAAAAATACGGTGCCGACGGCAAGTGGGGAAATGAGTGTATAGGCGTTGCAAAACAAGCTATATGCAAAAAGCGAACCACATATAAATATGTACACCTTACAAAAATCGTTCAAAATGCTGTCGGCGTAACTATGGACGGCAAATTCGGCAGCGACACCAAAAATGCGGTTATAAATTTTCAAAGAATGACAGGACTTGTGCCTGACGGGTGCGTAGGGCTTAATACCTGGAAAAAGATATTGGGGGTATAAAAATGAAGGATAAAATATTAAAATGGTTAAAAGCGGCAGGTGTTCGTGCTATTAAAACAGTAGCAGAAACTGCGGTAGCTACTATAGGCACCTCGGCAGTTATATCTGCGGTTGATTGGAAACTTGTAATATCTGCTTCGCTATTATCGGGCTTACTTTCACTTTTAATTTCGGTTAAAGGCTTGCCTGAAATAAAACAATAAATTAAAGGAGATTGCTTTTAGCAATCTCCTTTAAAGCTTTTAAACAGTTCTTTTGAAATTTCAAGCATTTCGGCTTTATCGACCTTTAAAACCTGTCTGTCATAGGTTAAAAGTCCGTTAGTTTCGTCTTCGACATCACTAACCTGAGTTAATACAGTAGCATTAAGATTATTGTTTTTAATTTGTGGTACCACTTGATTAAGATATAGCTCTTTAAGTGCGGTTTTAAATTTATCACAATCAGTGAAAAATTTATATCCGTAGGTGGAATTTGTATTAAAAGAGTGATTTTCTATTTTAAGGGAATAACCACCGAATTCGGATAAAACAAGCGGTCTGCCGTCATTTTCAAGCTTTAGCGGTTTGAAATAAATGTGTTCGCTCAAAACATCACTTTTACCTGTCTGAAACCAGCCTGATGTTGCATCCCAAATTCTCGTTTTGTCAAGCTGTTTGATTTTTTCGTAATTTTCTATAGCATCAAACTGACCCCAACCCTCGTTAAAAATTGTATAGTAGCAAACGCACGGGTGGTTATATAAAAGTGATATAGTTTCTTTTGAATCGGTTTCAAAGGCTTCGCGCCTTTTTTTGTTTGCAAAATGTGTAATTCCTTTTTTCAAGCCTATTGTGGGCAGAGCAGTATCAATAAAGAAATTATATTTTCCGCTATTTACAAAATCTTGAAAAACAACCATTCCGTATTTATCGCAGTAATAGTAGAAAATTTCGGGCTCTATTTTAATATGTTTTCTAAGCATATTAAAACCGCATTCCTTCATAGTAAGTACATCGTATTCAAAGCCTTTTTCGGTGGCGGGAAGATAAATACCGTCACTAAAATATCCTTGGTCTAAAAGCCCGTGGAAGAAATAAGGCTTACCGTTTAAGCATATGCTATTGCCTTCAATGGTAACGGTGCGAAGCGCGGCATATGATGATATTTTATCCTCACCCGAAATTAGTTCGAAATCATACAGTTTTGGATTTTCGGGACTCCAATTTTCAGGATTTTCTATTTCTATTCGTGCGGTATTACCCGTAAAGGTAATTTCTTTATCTTGTATTTTAAGTGTTTTTTCGGCTTCGCCGCCTGTTACCAAAATATCAAATCCCGAAAGGTCAGGTGTAATTTTAATGGCTTCTATATGGTTGTTTGGCACTTGTTCTGCCCATACCGAGCCCCAAATTCCGCTAACCTCGGTATACCACATACCGCCGCGTTTTTTGCGTTGTTTGCCGTATGCAAAATCGGTATCAAGCTTGTCGGTAACCTTTAGGGTAAGTAAGTTTTCGCCGTCGCTTAAGAATTCGGTAATATCAAAACTAAAGGGTAGGTAACCGCCTTTGTAAACCCCCACAAGCTTTGAGTTTATATAAACCTCACATTCTTGGTCAACCGCGGTAAAATTTAAAATAGTTTTATAATTTGGCTTGTTTTTTATATCAATGCTTTTTGAATAAACAAGGATATCGTTTTTCTTCTTTATACCATCAAAACCCGAAAGGCGTGATTCTAAAGGAAAAGGAACTAAAACCTCACCCGAATATACGGTTTTATTTTTTCTTAAAAGACTTAAATTCCATTTGCCGTTTAATGAAAAGTAAGAATCGCGCTTAAATTGTGGGCGTGGATATTCTTGCCAAGGCGTATCGGTCAAGTCTTTTTCAAAGGGTGTTTTTAGCTGTTTGAATTTTGGCTTACTGTTTTTGAAAATAAAAATAAGTAACGGGATTAAAACAATTATGGCTATTAGTGCTGCCAAGAAGATATTCTCATTTGGTAAAAATGAGGTTGTACCGTCATTATTAAGTATTGTTTTTGAATTTTTAAGCACAAGGGAACCAATGAATGGACCGACTATTCCCGGAATTAAAACCTGTGAAAAAATTCGTAGTCCTTGGAACATACCCGCTTTGTTTTCGGGTGTGTTATCGCGTATTGTAGCGCCAAATACCGCCATACCGGAAAGGTAACCGCACATCATAAAAAGCGAGCCTATAAATACAGGTAATGTGGTTTTTGTGAAAAATAGAATAATATATCCCAAAGCTAACCATAAAAGCGGTAATAAAAGGGATAATTTAATACCCTTTTTATCATAAACCCTGCCCCAGAATGCAGTTACGATTGAAGCAATAATTATGGCGGGTGCCATTATAAATACATAATCGCTCATACCAAGGCTTTTTTCATAGTAAATAATCAAATACGGCATAAATATTTGAATGGATATATTAAAGATTATAAAGCCTGAAAGCACAATATAAAGCAGAGGGTTTTTCTTAACAGTTTTAGGGAAGAAGCCGTAGAAAATACAATTTAAATAACTTTCCTTAACAGGTTTTACATTACTGTCTTTAATAAGGAAAATACCAAGAATACCAATAGCAATAACGATTATACCTATTATAGAAAAAATTAAAACCCAGCTTGAAGCCTTTTCTAAATCAAAAAACATAAAGCCGCCGAATACGGCAAGTATTGCTACAAGAGGCATCATTGAGTTTATACCTTCTGCGGCACCTCGGTTAGTAGAGTCGGTAGAATCGGTAATCCATGCATTAAAGGCGGCATCGTTTGCGCTTGAGCCGAAAAAGGTCATAACACAGTCTAAAATAATAACAAGTGTTACACACAATGCCGAAACAGAGGTAACAGCAGGGAATAAAGCACCTACGATATCGGTTTTAATAAATGCAAAGCTGAATATAGAAATACCCCAAAGTATATAACCCGAGCACATAAAAACTTTTCTTTTGCCTATACGGTCGGAAAGGGCGCCAATAAATATGGTTGTAAGGGTAGCGGCAATAGCCGATGCCGAAACCATAGCTGCAATATTATCTGCCGAGGCGTTGAACATTTTGTATATAAAAACATTAAAATACATATTTTCAACTACCCACGCCACCTGACCTATAAGGCTAAAAAGCGTTAAGGCAAACCAAAAACGCGAACCTAATTTAGTTTTCATAAACTACCTCTTTAAATATTATTTTTCACCTGCAATACACTTATATAGCTTTGCTTCGCCCTTGTAATTTTCAAGATATGTAATAAGCTCGTCCTCATCCTCGAAAACGGGGCAAAGGTCTATTGTGCGAGAGTCCATAAACTTTGTATCTACCGCGGAATTAAGTGTTGCAATTAAATTATTGAAATATCCGTTTATATTAAAAATTGCAATAGGCTTTGAATGAAGACCTAATTGCTTTAAAGTAAGTATTTCAAAGAATTCATCAAAGGTACCAACACCGCCGGGGGTCATAATAAAAGCGTCCGACATTTGTTCCATAAGTTCTTTTCGTTTTCTCATAGTATCGGGATAAATAAATTCATCACATTTATCAAAAAGCACTCCGTCAACATTAAAAAAAGACGGCGCAATTCCAATTATCTTGCCGTCCTTTTTAGAAAATCCGCGCGCAACGGCACCCATAAGACCGTTAGTACCACCGCCAAAAACAAGCGCATGGCCGCGCGAAGCTAATTTTTCACCTAAATTTTCTGCGCTTTGCATAAACGAAACATCAATTTTGTTACTTGAAGCGCCGTATACACATATATTCATAAAATACACCTACCGTCTAAAATTGCATTTATTAACTTTTCACCCTCGTATTCAAGTTTTAAGGAGAAAAAGGGTCGGTTTTCTTCAATTAATTTTAAAAATATTTTATCGCCCTGCCAAAGTGGTAGGGAATATAAATCCTTTTTATCTACCCAACAAAGCTCACCCTCATCACAAGGCTTTATTTCGCCGCTAAAATCAAGTGAATGGAAAATATGCATATATTCGGTTGGCCATTCATTCGACACAAAGGTAACTATCCCACAGTAGCGGGCAGAATTTAAGGTAAGTCCCGTTTCTTCAAGTGTTTCGCGCTTGTTACATTCCTCGGGACTTTCCTTATCTTCAAATTTGCCGCCAATACCTATCCATTTATCGTGATTAAGGTCGTTTTCCTTTTTTATTCGGTGAAGCATTAAATACTTACCGTCCTTTTCGATATGGCAAAGGGTTGTATTTATCATAATTATTCTTTTCCTTCACGTATTAAATCAGAGGCTTCGTGAACATAATCGTCAATAAAGAAGGTTTCTAAATTGGTGTTTTCTTGGTCGAATATACCGTTATACTGTATTTTTTCGTATTCGCTTAAAATAGAGGTATAGGGTGAAGAATCACTCCATTTATAATAAACGCCTTGGTTATCAATATAGCCTACGGTGTTTATTACAGGAAGAACCTTTGAAAGACTGAGCAAGTATCTGTTATATTCTGTTAATTTAACACCCGCTGTTTTAAGCACAAGTGAAGAAAGGTAGTTACTGCTAAGGCGCTCGATATACTGCTCCTCAATGTCATAGTTTGCCCAAATGAAGAATGGAGTTATATGACGGTTTTGCTCTTGCTCTACCGTAAGGTTAGAAAGATTGTTAACACCTAAACATTCTGAAATAAATTCGGTTTCAATATTTGGTTGGTGGTCACCGAACATACAAATAATTGTAGGCTCTTTTACCTTTTTAAAGTATTCAATAAGTTCTTTAAAGGCATCGTCACTTGCTTTTACTAAAGAAAGGTATTTATTTGCCTTATTATAGTTTTGGGTAGAGGATGTAGCGTAAATACATTCATTAAAATTGATAGCGCTTGGTGTATAACCGCCGTGATTTTGCATAGTTACGTTAAATGTGAAGTATGGCTTTGATTTATCACGGTTTTTAAAATCATCTATAATAAGTCTGTAATTATACGAGTCACTTATATATTGGCGTACAAACATATTAGGTGTATCGGGATAGGTTTGTTCTACAAGCTGCTGTAAATAATTGGGGTCGTTTCCGTTATCCTGATACTGCTCCATTAATGAAATATCAATAATATCCTCAAGCGCGGTAAATTTATTAAAGCCGAAATTACTGTAAACCTCAGGTCTTTTCCAGCCCGAAGAATAATAAGGATGCAACGCGTAAGAGGAATAATTCTGCGCTTCAAGGGTTGAAACCAATGAAGCCATAGGATTTTTAACATAAAGCATATATGCATTACTGCCTGACGGTAAAAATGCAGTAGTGTTGCCTGTTAAAAATTCAAATTCGGTATTAGAGGTACCTGCACCTATAACCGGAACATAAAGATTACCCTTAATGGTATTTTCATTGAGTGAATTCATAAAGGGCATATAATCTTCGTTTGTTGTAAGATTACCTAACACCTTAAGGTCTGAAAGGGATTCGTTCATTATGCAGATAATATTAGGTGTCTTTTTAGAGGGAGTGGTAGAGTCCTGTTGGTTTTGCTCGTTTTTATTTATAATGTTTTCAATTTCATCAGGGTCGTAATTTGAAGGTTTATTCATATACAAATATTTAGTGTTTGCAAAGAAATTAAAAACAAAGCCGTAGTTATGATAACCTCTTGTTTGATTCCAAAAATCAGGGCGTATTCCCATATCAGCAAAAATGCTTGTTGCATAGAAAATTATTATAAGCGCACCCGCAAATGTAGCGGTAAAGCTACGGGATATTATTTTGGTTAGTATATTGTATTTTGGTGCGGGGGTTTTTATAGCAACTACAACAATAAATATAAATATAAACAGTGCGGTAATTACTTTATATCCGGGTGCGAAATTATAGGTGTTAGCAACATTAGCGGCTGTTGTAACACTTAAAAAGTCCATAGGCTGAAACGGTGTACCACGGAAATCCATAACATAGCTATGGCTTAACGCAAGCCCGAATAATACCGTATTTACAATAAGGTAGGATATTCTAAAACTACCTGTCAAAGCGAAAAATACGAAATTGAATACCAAAATCACTATATAATTACCGAAGAAACCAAGATAAGTCATATCGTATATAAAGACATTATTAAGGCATTCGGTCATAGTTATTGTAACAATAGGCATTAAAAGAAAAAATACAAATTGCCAAATTTTATTAAATAAATCATTCTTTATTTTAATAGTAAAAATGGTTGAAAGACCTAAAATGAATGGCAACGCAAGGTCAACCGCCAAAAGAAGCCAACGTACAGAAAACTGTAGTGTTTTATAAGTGTTAACGCTTAAAACCACTAATAATAGCGCTGCAAGACAAAGTATGCTTCCTGTTATTTTTGAAGCTTTGGAATATTTTATTTCAAAGGTGTTTTTCAAGAAATCAGGCAAAGTATTTTTGCAAAATTTCACAACACCGTTTTTAACATTATTGAAATCCATTTCTAATGCACCTCACAATATTAGGATTATACCATATTTTATTCATAATAACAACTATTTTTGTTTTGAATAAAATGTAAAGAAAAAGCAGGTGTTTTTTATGTGGGGATTTTTATGCAGTATTGGGGTAGCGGCAATTATTATTATACCTATTTTCGCCTTAAAAAAGTATTTAAAGTCGCTTTATAAGCGTATTGTTAAGAAGAAATATAGAATTTATACAAAATAGAACCGATTTAGTTGTATAAAGTGCTAAAGTTTTTGAAAATCTCAAAAAACACTTTACAACTTTATCTTAATAAAGTATAATGGGGTCATCAAATATTTCGAAAGAAGGAAAATAAAATGAAAAAATTATTAGCAATTATTATGGCTTTAGCAATGCTTTTATGCTTTGCAGGCTGTACAGGACAGGCAGAAATAATAGTAGCAGAAAAGGAATCTGCAGGTGAAGCAGTAGCAAAGGATTTAGAAGGCTACGAATACACCGCAGTAGATACTCAGGCAAAAGCTATTATGGAAGTAGCTGCAGGCACCGCAGATGCTGCAATTGTTGACTATGTAATGTCTATCGGTTCTATCGGCGAAGGTACTGACTATGAAGACCTTATTGTTACAGGTGACGGTTACACCCCTGAAAACTACGGTATTGCTTTCCGTAAAGGCTCTGATGTTACTGCAAAGGTAAACGAAGCAATTGTTACCTTGCGTGATAATGGTAAGCTTAAGAATATCGCTAAAAATTATAAGCTTGATGAGCTTATCACAGCAAACGATACCTTTGAACCCTTCAAGCAAGCAGAAAAGGATTCTGACTGGGAATACATCAAAAACAAGGGCGAATTGGTAATTGGTATTACATACTTTGCACCTATGAACTATGAAAATGATAAGGGCGAGCTTGTTGGCTTTGAAACTGAATTTGCAAAGGCTGTTTGTGATGTTTTAGGCGTTAAAGCTAAATTCCAGGAAATCAGCTGGACTGCAAAAGAAACTGAGCTTGCTGCTAAGAATATCGACTGTATCTGGAACGGTATGACAATTACCGAAGAACGTGCAGAAGCAATGAGCATTACAATTCCTTATATGGCTAATAAGCAGGTAATGGTTGTAAAAGAAAAATAATCGGAGTAGGGTAAATGTCTTTTGAAGTTATAACTAAGGATTTACTGCTTGGCTTTTTGGAAAATTGCGAGGTTTTCGCACTAACACTTTTAATGGCAATTCCGTTAGGCTTAGTAGTAACATTCGGTTCAATGTCAAAATTCAAACCTTTATCGGCTATTACAAAAGTATTTGTCTGGATCATCAGAGGTACCCCTCTGATGCTCCAGCTTTTTGTAGTTTTATATGTACCCGGGTTGATTTTTGGCGTTCCTATGCGTAACCGTATGGTTGCAGCACTTATAGCGTTTATAATTAACTATGCTTGCTATTTCAGTGAGATTTATCGCGGTGGAATAGAGGGTGTTTCAAAGGGTCAGTACGAGGCAGGTCAAGTGCTTGGTATGACCAAAAGCCAAATCTTTTTTAAAGTAGTTTTAATGCAGGTTATAAAGCGAATTGTACCGCCAATGAGTAATGAAATTATTACGCTTGTTAAAGATACCTCGCTTGCAAGAATTATTGCAGTTGGTGAAATTCTTATGGCGGCAGAGCGTTATGCCGGAAAAGGTATTATATGGCCGCTTTTCTACACAGGCGTATTTTTCCTTTTGTTTAACGGTATTTTAACACTGCTTTTCGGCTATATTGAAAAGAAACTTGATTATTACAGAGGTTGATTATGGCTATTCTTGAAGTAAATAATATAAGAAAAAGCTTCGCAAAATGCGAGGTTTTAAAGGGCATAAGCTTTGCGCTTGAAAAGGGCGAGGTTTTGTCTATAATAGGCTCTTCGGGTAGCGGTAAAACTACCTTGCTTCGTTGCCTTAACTTTTTGGAAATTGCCGAAGAGGGTACTATTTCCATAAACGGAAAACAAATTTTCGACGGTGAGCATTTCGAAAACATTAAGGATTCGGAAATAAGGGAAAATCGTTTACATTTCGGTTTGGTTTTTCAGTCATTCAACCTTTTTCCGCAATACAATGTTCTGGAAAATATTACCTTAGCACCAAATCTTCTAAAGCGTGATACACCTGAAAATATTGAAAAAAGAGCAAGAGAACTAATTGAAAGAGTAGGTCTTTCGGATAAGATTGATTTTTATCCGTGTCAGCTTTCGGGCGGTCAGCAGCAGCGTGTTGCCATTGCAAGAGCGTTAGCGCTTGACCCCGATATTCTTTGCTTTGACGAGCCTACCTCGGCTTTAGACCCTGAGCTTACGGGCGAAGTGCTTAAGGTTATTAAAAATCTTAAGAGCAAGGACAGTACAATGATAATCGTAACTCACGAAATGGAATTTGCTAAATCCGTTTCGGATAAGGTTATTTTTATGGCCGATGGTGTTATTGAAGAAATTGGCACACCTGAAGAAATATTCGAAAATCCAAAATCACAAAAAACCAAACATTTTTTAAGTAAATCCTTAGAAGAATTTTAGGTGAGCGTTATGTTAAAAAAGATAACCCCCGAAATGATTAGCGATTTATATAATCTGTTGGCGTCAGTTAATGACCCGAAAGATATGGAGTTACTTTTCTGCGACCTTTGTACTAATAAGGAAGTAGAGCAGATGGCACAACGCATAGCGGCGGCAAGGCTATTAATCGAGGGTAATACATACAATAAAGTGATTGAAAAGACTGATATTTCCTCTGCAACCTTAAGCCGTGTTTCCCGTTGTGTACAGTACGGTAACGGATATAAAAAGTTTGTAAAATAAATAAAACCCACGACAATTTGTCGTGGGTTTTGTTGTTATTTAAGCTCTATTATTGCAGCCAGATTACCGCGTTTTCCGCCTGTTGCCCTGTGCGAGTGAAGAAGCTCGCTGTTACAGCAGGTGCAAATATCAGAAATGTCCATATTCTGTGGTAGAATACCGGCGGATATTAGTATTTGGCGGTTAGCCTCTACTAAATCAAGCATAAATCTGCCGTTTTGTTTTGGTGTGAAAATTTTACTTAAATCAAGATATTCAAGTTTTTTAAATTCGTTATATACAGGGTCATCAACCTCATAACAGCAGTCACTTATACAAGGGCCTATACAGGCAATAATGTCGTCCAAATTACAGTTGAATTCACTAACCATTTTTTCAACCGTTTTTTTACCGATTTCCTTTACTGTGCCGCGCCAACCCGAATGAGAAGTAGCGATAACTTTTTTAACGGGGTCACAGAATAAAAGGGGAGTGCAGTCGGCATATTGGGTAACAAGTGCAACTTTTGATTCGTTTGTAATAAGTCCATCAATATCCGAAAAGGATTCTTTAAATATCCCTGTTCCGCGGTGGTCTTTAGTTACAAGCTTTATATTGTCGGTATGTGTTTGGCGGCTTAAAACAAGATTATTGGTGCTTGTGCCAAGCTCATTACACAGAATTTCATAGTTTTTTAAGACGCATTCCCTTTCATCACCGTTTAAAAAGCTTAAATTCATACTTTCATACTGACCTTTACTTACACCGCCAAGACGGGTAGTGAAAAGGTGATTTACAACTCCGGTTTTTTCTAATTTAGGGAAGGTGATATATGAAAGCTTACCGTTTTGCTTAATATTAAGTGTTTTCGAAGTCATTATCATGCCTCTCAGTTGTGATTTCAAGATATAATTCATCTGCATTACGAATTAGTTTATTTGTTACTGCTTTGCCATATTCCGCAGTGATTTTTTCTAAAGCGCGGTTTAATAAGGGTGGTCTTTTTTGCATAGAATGGCTATCAGTACCAATATAGGTTACGCAATTTAAAGCAAATAATTTTTTTAAGGTTTTCGTATAATCTTTCGAAAAAAATGAGGTAGCGTTAACTTGGCAGAGAATATTGTTCTTCCTTATAAAATCAAGCAGCGCCTTATATTTTCGTGATTTATAATAGCGCTCCACATGGGCGATTATAGGTATTATTCCGCGAACATCTTTAAGATAAAGTAATTCCTCAAATAGCATTTGGTCTATTGAAAAGGGATTTAATTCCAAAAGCAAATAGTCAGATTCATTAATTGTAAAATGCCCGATAGATTGAGCTTTACTTATTCCGGCATAATAAAGTATCTCGCAGCCTAAATAAATTTCCGGTAGATTTTTATTTGCAATGTGTTGCTTCAAATTACTGAATGCAGTTTGAATTTTTTTGTTGTAATCTTCAAGATTATCCTCATGCGGATAGAAGTGAGGGGTAGCAATAACGCTTGTTATTCCTTGAGAGTGCATTGCTTCAAGAATGGCTATAGACTCGCTTATATTTTTAGCACCGTCATCAACGGCGGGTAATATGTGTGAATGTATATCAAGCATTTAAATTGTCACCTCGTTTTACGTTTGTATTCAGTATGAAAAAAGGGAGATATGCAATCTCCCTTTTGAAATTTTAATAGTATTGTGAATAACCTTTGGATTTATATTTATATCCGTACTTATAGCCGTTGTTATAGAAGTATTTTCTTGTAGAATCAAAGCCGTTGATAATTACACCGTTAAGCTTAATCTCCAAAACCTTAAGCGCATTATATGCTTTTTCAAAGGATTCAAAGGAGGTACCGCCTGCGCGAACAATCATAATAAGTGATTCGCATTTCTGAGCAATAATAAGCGCATCAGATACAGGGTTAATGGGAGGAGTATCAAGTATAACATAGTCGTAAGTAGCCTTTAAAGTGTCAAGCAAATCGTCAAACTTTTCGTCACTGAAAAGTTCGGTGGGGTTTTTAACCTTTGTGCCTGAAGTAATAACGTCAAGAAACTTGTTGTAGTGAATAACCGCTTGGTCTAACTCAATGTCGCCGCGGAGAATGTTCATACAACCCTTTTGGTTTTCAATCTTTAATTTTTTGTTAATACTTGGGCGACGTGAGTCGGCATCCACCAAAACAACCTTTTTGCTTAATTGGGATAAGGTGATTGCAACGTTAACTGCGGTTGTAGATTTACCTTCGGAAGCGTTAGGACTTGTAATTGCCAAAACGTTGCTTCCGCTTTTTGAAAGGATGGAAATAATATTTGTTCTTAAGTTTTTGTAGGATTCAACAACAGAAAAAGGAACCTTTTTATTGCTGTTTGGAATAATTATTCTTTCGTTAGGAGTTACTTTTGTATTCACAGCCATTACCCCCTCTTGTAAGCGTATTTTGAGGCGCTCTTACTGTCAACCTCAGAAAAGTCCGGTATGTTTCCTAAAACGGGAATGTCATATCGATCCTTAAAATCGCTTTCATTTTCAATAGTTACATTTGATAAAGAAATCAAATATACGACTGCATAGCATATAATAGCGCCAATCATCATAGCGGAAACGGTTGCAGAGGTAGTTCTTGGAGCGGTTTTAACCGCTGTATCCGCCATAGTTACCGCGGTAGTAGCAGAATGGGGAATAAACTTGCTTATATAAGCGGGTGCTAATTCCAAGAACGTATTTGTAATTTTAACCGTTTCGGATTTGCTTGAGGTTTGGAAGCGAACGTCAATAAACAATGAATTATCATCACGCTTACCAATAGTTGCGCATTTTTTCAATTCCGAATATGAATATTGTCCGCCAAGCTCTTCTGCAAGTCTTTTATAAATATCGTTGGTAGAAAGAATATCCTCAACGGTTGTTAAAAGGTTTATTGAAGCCGCAATATCGGAACTTTGTACGGAATTGGTTTTATCGTCCTTCTCGTACAAAATAGCGCCGTTGGTTACCAAAACCGAGCCTATTGCCGCGAATTTTTCTTCAACAAAGTATTGGCAGTAAGAGAAAGCTGCAACACCTGAAACCAAAGAAACCAAGATAATAACAAGAATGTTTTTAGTTAATATTCTAACCAAGTGGTAAAAAGATAAGTTGTTCACAGAATCCTTCTTTCCAAAAGAAAATAATTAATATACATATACCTTTAAATTATACAACACAAATATAAATAAAGCAACCTTTTTATAAAAAAATTTAATATTTATTGAATAGAGGTAAAATATTCCACAATACCTCGCACTAAAGCCTGCGCTTTTTTGACGTTAATAGCTTCATCAATAATTTTTGCATAGTCACCACTGTTGGACATATATCCATTTTCGGTAAGCACAACAGGGCAAACCGAGCTTCTTAAAGTGAAATATTTATGTAGCTTAAAGGTTTTGTTTGCGTATATGCCCGTATTAAACGAATGATTTAAAATAAGTTCTGTAGCCTTTTTAGAGAAAGGATTATAGTAGTATGCCCCAAAACCGTTCAGAGATTTTTTATTGTTGGAATCGTGGTGTATTGCAATACAGTAATCGGGCTTTATACGTTTAATCATACTCATTTTGTCATCAAAGGTAGAGGTTATATCGCTTGTTCTTGTCATATGAACAGTAGCGCCGATTGAAACCAACTCTGCCTTAATTTTGTTTGCAAGATTAAGGTTGCGGTTTGCTTCACTGAAGGCCGCACCCTTAGAGCCTAATGCACCGCAGTCCATTCCGCCGTGCCCTACATCAATCAGAATATTTACACCGCTTAAATCTGCGCCGTAAGCATTAGCATCGGTTAATGTGACTTTAGCGGGGTTCAAAAACTCAAAGCAAAGGTTATCGTTACTGTCATAATAAGAATCCCAACCGTAAAATGCGCCCGGTTTTTTAAGGAATAGCCTTAGCGTATAATCGTTTTGGTTTTTAATCACTTTAGCCGAAGAAAACAAAGGGTTATTTTCAGGAATTGCTATTTCACCCGTAAATACAGTGGCGTAGCAAAAAGTAATGTCTACATAATTATACGTAACATTAGAAATAGTCATATCGCTATTATAGCTTTGGGGTAAAAGCTCGAAATAAAAAGGTGCTTTCCAATTAACGTCAAGACTTAATACGGTGTGCGAGCCTTTGTTTTCAAGGGAATTAAAGGTGATTTCGTTATGGTCGGGCAAGGTGCCTACATACTGCTTTATAACGGTTGTGTGATTTTGGGTTGGCTTATCGCGATAGGATTTATATAGGGTTCTTCCGCAACGGAGTGTAACAAGATGGTAATCATCGCCGTCACGTCTTACTTTAAAGCTATTTGCCGAGCCATAGTCAACAGTACCCTTAGGTAAATAATTGTTCCAGGGTTTAGAAGCATCGGTATTTGTTCCCGCATCAAAGGTTTCGGCTTGGAAAGCAACAATTTCTGTTATTATTCCCGAGCCCACATCGGTGTATTTTCCGCCCTTTGGAGTGGCGTTAGGGTCGCTCGATAATACAATATCTTCTTTTTTACAGGTCACTGTATTCGATTTAAAGGTTTCGCTGAAAGAATCGTACACACCCTTAAATACTACTGAACCAAGGTTTAAATCACGGAAATGGCCCGAAGGCATAGTGAATTTACCGCCATAGGTGATAAACCCGTTGGTTGCAGTTCCTTGAGGTTGAAGGGTAATAGTAACGCCGTTAAAGGTGGCGGTTATTTGTGAGCTTTCTTTTGCCACAACGCTTACAGGGAAATAAGCACCCGCTGAATATATTTGGCTTGTGGACGGTGTGTAGGAAGAAATAATAACAAATCTGCGGTATACATTAAAGGTTTTCACTTGGTCTGCTACCGTAAATGTAAAGGTGTTATTGCCAAACTGCAAATCCTTGGTAACGGTAAAGCTACCGTTATTATCGGTAGTAATTGTTTCATTGCCAATTGTAATTACTGTATTCGGTGCAAAGCTGCCTTTAAATGTAATTTTATCCTCGGTAGTATTTATTTTTTCGTTCTTTGGTGAAGAAAAGGTTAAAACGGGTAATACCTCGGGTTCACTCGGTACAGACTCACTCGAAACTATAGCAGAAGAAATATCTCCGCCAGAGGACAGGGGAGCCATTGCCATTTTTTCGCCCGACTTTATTATTATTAAAACTATTGCAAGCGCCACTAAAACGGCGGCTAAAACACAAGAAATAATTATTAATGCTTTTTTCATACTAAACTCCATATAAAATAAATCAATTAACAACTATTATACTTTAGTTCTATAATTAATGCAATAAAAAATGTAGAAAAAAGGCGAAAAAAATCACCCTGTTTTTCAGGGTGATTTTGGTAATTTAAAATCCTAAAAGTTTTGTTCCTGCATTCACTAAATCATCACGGCGTTTTTCGGCTTCCGCGTGGGTTTTGCCAACTGCACAGATATAGGTTTTAATTTTAGGCTCTGTACCCGAAGGACGAACAATAAATGTGCTTGTGTCGTCCAAGAAATATGAAAGCACGTTTGATTTCGGCAAGGTAATTTCGCTTTCGGTGTTTGAAAGCTTATCATACGAAATTGAGGTGCCGTAATCGTTAATTTTAACAACCTTGCTGCCGCAAATTTCCATAGGCGGATTATTGCGAAGGCTAGACATAATTTCCTTAATTTTTTCCATACCGCTTTGACCTTCACAGGTAAAGCTCTTTTGGGTGCTGTAGCAGTAGCCGTATTTTTGATAAATTTCTTCCAAAACATCTAAAAGTGTTTTGCCGTTATTTTTATAAAATACAGTCATTTCGCAAATAAGCATAGATGCCACAACAGCGTCCTTATCACGCGCATAGTCACCGCATAAATAGCCGTAGCTTTCTTCATAGCCGAAGATATAGCGGTCTTGCTCGTTCTTTTCTGAAAGAAGTGTAATCTGTTCGCCTATAAATTTGAAGCCTGTTAATACATTTATAAGCTCGCAACCGTAGCTGTCGGCAATCTTTTGGCAAAGCTCACTCGAAACAATTGTTTTAACAGCAACGGGTTTCTTTGGCAAGGTGCCGTTTGCGGTACGTCTTTCAAGAATGTAGTTTAAAAGCAATACGCCCATATCGTTACCGCTTATGAGTATATATTCGCCGTTTTGGTTAACAGCAATACCAACACGGTCACTGTCAGGGTCGGTAGCCAAAAGAATATCGGGCTTAACTGTTTCGGCTAATTTTAGTGCACATTCAAACGGTTGGCGAATTTCCGGGTTGGGGTAGGGAGCGGTAGGGAAATTACCGTCCGGCATTTCCTGTTCGGGAACAACCGTAACGTTTTTAACACCAATTCTTTCAAGAATTGCTCTTACGGGCTTGTTGCCTGCGCCGTTGAGCGGAGTGTAAATAACCTTAAGCGCCGAAAAATCAATATCCTTTTCCACACGCTGCGCTTCAACATTATCAAGATATTCCTTTACAATATCATCTGTAATGTATTCAATTTTGCCTTCTTTAAGCGCGGTATCGAAATCCATTGACTTAACACCGTCAAAAATATCAACACTTTCCATTATAGAAAGCACATAATCTGCGGCTTCGGGGCCTAACTGACTACCGTCAGGCGCGTAAGCCTTGTAGCCGTTATATTTTGCGGGGTTGTGGCTTGCGGTAATAACAACACCTGCATCACATTTAAGTCTTCTTACTGCAAACGAAAGCATGGGTGTTGGTACAAGCTCTGGATATATATAAACCTTAATTCCGTTTGCGGCAAAAATTTCTGCGGCGCATTTTGCAAAAACATCCGATTTAATTCTGCTGTCATAAGCAATTGCAATGCTACCGTTTTTGGTAACCGAGTTTACGTAAGCGGCAAGACCCTGTGAAGCCTGACCTACTGTGTAAATGTTCATACGGTTGGTGCCTGCGCCTATAACTCCGCGAAGCCCTGCAGTACCAAATTCAAGATTTTTATAAAAAGCATCCGAAATTATTTCTTCGTTACCTTCAATTTCTTTTAATTCCTTTATTAAGTCGGGGTCCTTTGTTGCCTTTTGGCACCAAAGAAGATATTTTTCATTAATCATAATATAACTCCTTAGTGTAATGCGATAGTATAATAATACAATTTTAAGACTTATTTGTCAATATTATTCCATTTAATTTTGCGGAAATATTAATATAGCAAAATGCACAATAAACGGCATTTAAAATCTACTTGACATACAAAGGCTTTTAATGTATCATACATATATATTGTTAAGTAATGCTATTTTGGTGCGCAAATGGGAATAAATTTTGTCGAAAATAACAATAAAATGACGGATAATGAGGTAATCACCAAAATTAATGAGGGTAATTATGAATTGCTTTCGGTTGTGATAGAACGTTATTTACCGCTTATAGTAAAAATTGCAAAGCAGTATTTACCTTCAGCTCAGATAGAGGATGCCGTGCAGGAAGCAACCTTTGCGCTTTATTCCGCAATTAAAAATTATGAGGTAGGCAAAGCATCCTTTAAAACATTTGCAACCCTTTGCATTAAGCGTTCGGTTATTTCGCAGTTACGCAAAACAAATGCGTTAAAAAGCATACCGCAGGAGCTTATAAGCTCTATTGATGAGGTGGAGCTTACCGATGTTAACACCCCTGAAGAAATTTTAATTGAAAAAGAAAATTATAAAGCGCTTACAAACAATATAAAGCTTGAGCTTTCGGCCATGGAATACAGTGTGCTTGAATTGTTTTTATCCGGCAAAGGCTATTCCGATATTGCAAAGGCTTTAGGCATTACCGAAAAATCGGTAGATAATGCTTTGGCAAGAATAAGAAAGAAAATAAAGAAATAACGGCAACTGCCGTTTAATATGCCCATGTAGTTTAAAAGAAGAACGTTGAAAACAAAGATGTCGGTGCAATTCCGTCCGGGGCTAAATAAGACCAAGTGAGGTAAAAGAAATGTTTGAAGACAAGACACTAGTTTGCAAAGACTGCGGAGAGGAATTCGTATTCACTGCAAGAGAACAGGAATTCTATGAATCTAAGGGCTTTGTAAACGAACCGCAACGCTGCAAACCCTGCCGCGATAAGCGTAAGAACGCAGGAAGAGCACCAAGAGAATTGCATGAAGCAGTTTGTGCCGCTTGCGGAGGTGTTGCAAAGGTTCCTTTCATTCCCCGTGACGATCGTCCGGTATACTGCAGCGAATGCTTTGCAAAAATGAAAGAAGAAGCTACTGCAGAAGAAACAGCCGAATAATAGTTTCTACAAAAAACAAAAGCTATCCCGTTAAGCGTTCAATAGAGCGCTTAAGAACACGGGGTAGTTTTTTGTTTTATATAATTATTCCGTAGGGGACGTCGCCTTCGAGGTCCCGTTCAATTCAAAACATAAATTAAGCGTATATTGTAGGGTGTTCCCCTCTCGTTTTTATTTAAAATATACTTTTCGGGGAATGGTTGCGGGCGTCTTGTTGACACATCTGCCGGAAGTAAGCGCCGACCAAGGCTGCAACCGTTTCAATTTAATTCCTGTCATAAAATTATTCGGGACGTCGACGGCTCCGTCCCCTACATAGTAAAAAAGATTTTGGAAACATATAAAATTGTATTTTTTTCACCACAAAAAGTGGTTGTAAACCGCTAAATATAGCGTTTTTGCTTTAAAATTTTTTGATAAATTTACAAGAATTTTCGTAAAATTTATTAGTCAAAATGCACAAATAATTTTTAATAGTTTGTTAATAATGTGCCTTGAAAAATGGCGCATTATAATATATAATGTGTATATGTTGCAACATTGTACCTTTTTGTTGCATATTAAAATTTTCATTGAAAGGTGAGAAAATATGAAAGAACAAATCACAAAAATTCTCAGCATTGTTTTGTCAATTGCGGTTGTTTTATCTGTTTGCGGCGTGTTTGGCGTATTTACTCCATCCGCTCAAACTCAGGATACCGGCTCTATCAGAGATTACTATGTTCGTTATGACGGTGCAGAGTATTCAGATACCGACGTATACGGAACAAACGGAACGGTTGATAACCCGTACAAAACAGTATATGACGCAGTAGCTGCAGTAAATGCTGATGCTACATTTAATGCTGCAGGAAATACATTTAATGTATGGGTAATGCAGGATATCGAAGCTATCGCAAA